>NZ_CP027770.1:1859567-2479423 GCF_003012915.1 Staphylococcus felis
CAGATAACTCAAAAGTGATATTTTGTGAAGCATCAGAATGGAAAGCATTTTATGAAGAAAATCAAATGCTTATCAAAGATTTGGAAATAGAGATGGATAGACGTAATTCAGCAATACCTTTAAAAGATATTATGAATACAAACGCAAGAATTGAACCAGGTGCATTTATCCGTGAGCATGCAACAATTGGTGACGGAGCTGTTGTTATGATGGGGGCTACAATTAATATAGGAGCAGTAGTCGGTGAAGGCACAATGGTTGACATGAATGCAACATTAGGTGGTCGTGCAACAACTGGTAAAAATGTACACGTGGGCGCTGGAGCAGTGTTAGCGGGCGTTATTGAGCCCCCTAGTGCGGAGCCAGTTGTTATTGAAGACAACGTATTAATTGGAGCGAATGCAGTTATCTTAGAAGGTGTACGTGTTGGTAAAGGGGCAATAGTTGCTGCAGGTGCAGTTGTAACTCAAAATGTACCTGCTGGAGCAGTTGTTGCAGGAACTCCCGCTAAAGTGATAAAAAATGCAAGTGATGTAGAAAATTCGAAAAGAGAAATAGTTGCTGCACTACGAACTTTAGATCAATCATCATAATGGATGGACTTTAACTTTAGGTGGGAGAAGGTATATATTTTGATGATGTATCCCCTTCTCACTGCCTTTTTATATTAAATTGAGGTGAAAATATGAGCGAACTCGAATTTGTTATTCAACATCGGCGTTATTTACACGAACATCCAGAATTAAGTTTAGAAGAATTTCAAACAACGCAATACATTAAAGGCTTTTTAGATGAGATGAATATTGATTATGAATGCCCTCTTGCCACAGGGTTAGTTGCGTATTTAGATGGTAATTCTAATGAAACAATTGCTTTTCGTGCAGATATTGATGCTTTACCTATTCATGAAGAAAATGACATTCATTATCGAAGTCAAGTTGAGAATAAAATGCATGCATGTGGCCATGATGGACATACTGTGGCATTGATGCTATTTGCGAAACGCTGTAAACAATTACAAATTCAAAATCAACTTCCACATAATGTGATTCTTATTTTCCAACCAGCTGAAGAATCTGGTGGCGGTGCAAATTTACTAATACAGTCAGGTGTATTTGACCCATATGAAATTGGAGCAATATATGGTATACATATCATGCCTTTTGAAAATGAAGGACATTATATTGTGAAAGATCATGAAATTACTGCAAGTGCGACAGAATATCGTTTTTATTTAAATGGACAGTCAAGCCATGTCGCTAATAAAGAGCAAGGTTATTCAGCTGGTCAAGGTCTGCAACATTTACTGATACAATTATCACAAATACAACAGTATCATCTAAATGGCTTGAAACATAATATTGTACATATTGGAAGGTTTAATGCAGGTGAAGCAATTAATACTGTGCCGAGTCAAGGATATTTAGAAGGTACAATACGTACATATGATTTAAATGACTTGCACATGATTCAAAATCAAATGCAAAAAATAGCTTTAAGTATTGAACAATTATTTAATGTTAAATGTGATGTCAAATTTGCAGAGGGTTATCCTCCTACTGTTAATGATCCCACTTTGAAAAAATATGTTTTAGATAGCATTCGTTTCAATCATCAGCAAATTATAGAACAAGAATTACCCTACCTATTTGGAGAAGATTTTAGTTTTTATCGTCAAATAGCGCCATCGTATTTTGTTTTTGTAGGTGTAAAAAATGAAGAAAAACAATTCGTATCAGGTTTACACACGCCTACATTAAACTTTGATGAAAAGATTTTAATTGATGTTGCAAACTATTACGAACGGTTACTTTTTAATTATAAAGAGGTGTAATATGGTAGCTACTTGGCAAGTTGATACAACGATTTTTCAGAAGAATATTCGACAAGTTGTGGGAAATCAAAAAATAATGGCTGTTGTAAAAAATAACGCATATAATTATGGCCTTGAATTTGCTGTTCGACAATTTTTAGAAGCGGGTATCGAAGCGTTTAGCACGACTTCACTTGATGAAGCTATAAAAGTCAAAAGAATAGCCCCAAATGCGGTTGTATTTTTAATGAATGCAACGACTCATTTCGAAAAACTGAGACAATATGGGATACACATGACTTTGCCTTCTTTATTGTTCTATCATCGTTATAGCGACGAACTATATGATATTCATGTTCATATAGAATATGAGAATCTGTTGCATCGTTCAGGTTTTAAGTCTCTTGATGAAATAAAACAAGTTCTTAATGAACACAGTGACAATCAAAATTCTAAAATGAAAATTACTGGATTGTGGACACATTTTGGTTATGCTGATGAATTTGAATGTTCCGAGTATGAAACCGAGCGTTACGATTGGTTGAACATTGTGGAATCACTATATGAGGAAGGATATCGATTTGAAATGATTCATTCACAAAATAGCGCAAGTTACTTTAGAGAAGGACACTTACTTGAAAGGCATACTCATGCGCGTGTAGGTATAGCTTTATATGGTTCTCGTCCCTACTCTAATTTAGAAAGAGATGCTATTTCTCAGTCACTTGTTTTAAAAGCCAACGTAATACAAGTCAGAACAGTTCATAAAGGTGAACATTGCGGTTATAGTTTTGCTTATACGGCAGTACAAAATAATACAAAATTAGCGGTAGTTGATATTGGATATGGAGATGGTATTTTGCGAAGTCGCTCAAAGCATGAAGTGATGATTAACGAGCGAATCTACCCTATTCGAGCACTAATGATGAGTCATATGTTTGTAGAAGTTGATGAATATGTGTCACCAGGTGATGAAGTCATCATTTATAATGAGACGCTTCGAATTGATGATTACACATTCAAAGGGGTCGGCGCAAATTCTGAACAACTCAGTGCATTAAATCTCGATTCATTAAAAAAGGAGTATTTATCATGACAGTACAATATAATCAATACGGTGAATTAACGATGCAGGACACAAATTTAAAGTTGCTAGCTCAAAGTTTTGGAACACCCACAATCGTTTATGACGAGAAACAAATCAGAACACAAATGAGACGTTATCATGAGGCATTTCGAAAAAGTGATGTCGACTATGAGTTATCATATGCCTCTAAAGCTTTTACATGCATACAAATGGTCAAGTTGGCAAAGGAAGAAAATTTTGATTTAGACGTAGTGTCTATGGGAGAGCTATATACAGCGCTAGAGGCTGGGTTTGATCCTAAACGAATTCATTTTCATGGCAATAATAAAACGAGAGATGAAATTCAATATGCATTAGATCATGACATTGGCTATTTTGTGATAGATGCTTTAGATGAAGTTGATTTGATTGATAGCTATGCTTCTCAAAAAGTAGATGTTTTATTAAGAGTTAATCCTGGTGTTGAAGCACATACGCATGAATTCATTCAAACTGGCCAAGAAAAGAGTAAATTTGGACTCTCTATCAAATATGGCTTGGCTGAAAAAGCGGTATCACAAATACAAAAATCGAAGTATTTAAATTTGAAGGGTATCCATTTTCATATAGGATCACAAATTGAAGATACAAAAGGTATGATTGAAACTGCAAAGATTGTCTTAACTTGGCTAAAAGAAAAGAATATTGCAATTGAATTATTAAATCTAGGTGGTGGATTCAGTGTTAAATATACAGAAAATGATCAACCATTTAACATTGAAAAAGGCATACCTGAAATAATAGAAAGTATAAAATCGACTTGTCACACACTTGAGTATCCCCTACCTAAACTGAGTGTTGAGCCTGGACGTTCGATTGTTGCAGAAGCAGGTATAACATTATATGAAGTAGGAACAATTAAAGAAATTCCTTCAGTTAATAAGTATGTATCAATTGATGGTGGTATGAGTGATCATATACGTACATCTTTATATGATGCAAAATATCAAGCTTTACTCGTTAATCGTAACGATAAAGTTGATGAAACGGTAACCATTGCTGGGAAGTTATGCGAATCTGGAGATATCATTATACATGAAGCGCAATGCCCTTCTACAATTCAACGAGGAGATTATATCGCTATTTTAACAACAGGCGCTTATCATTATAGTATGGCATCTAATTACAATCAAATGCAGAAGCCTGCAGTTTATTTTGTACAAAATGGCAAAGCCCGTGAGGTTATCAAGCGTCAAAGTTTACGTCAATTAATCATTAATGATATCAAATAGGCTCTCAGTTAAATTGGATTGGTCGCATTAAATTAAGGAGTTACGCAATAATGGATTGCTTAACTCCTTTTTCGTTGTGTGATCATAAAGTCTTGAACATTAATACCTCTTTTAATACAACATAAATCAGTAAAATTGAGTTGGTAAAACATATTTTATAACTTAGGGGTGCGAATAAACACAGCAAATTTGATTGTTTCCTAAGCCGAGACTTATGAGGCATCTTGCCGTAACCGAAAATCCATTTTAAGATTGGGTAAGTTCAATCTTAAAATGAGTTGAGGTGAGGCGCCTAGAAAAGTGAGGCTTTATGGAACAATCAAATAAATGAAATTATTTATACACCAGTCCGATTTACTATAGAACCATCAAATAACGGTCGATATGATTTGAATGAAATAAAAAAAACAGTGAATCACCATTCACTGTTTTTTTTAGTCAACATTGCATCTATTTATTATAGTTTAACAACGTTTGCAGCTTGAGGACCGCGGTCGCCTTCAACTACTTCAAATTCAACTGATTGACCTTCTTCTAATGATTTGTATCCTTCTTGGTTAATAGCTGAGAAGTGTACGAATACATCGTTTTCTCCTTCAACTTCGATAAAACCAAAACCTTTTTCAGCGTTAAACCATTTTACTGTACTTTGTTTCATAATCTGTGAAACCTCCAAGACTAAAATTCAATATGCAATTATTCGCATATTACAAAAAATACTAATTCACACTTCATAAAAGCTAAATATTCTTTGCAATATGGAATAATACAATTGCTTATATCCTATTATAATGTAACCACTTTCTATTTGCAATACAGAAATTAAAATTTTCAATTAGTCAATGACTGGCAGATTATAAAAAATTTGTTCATTTTCTAATGTAATATAACTATAAAAAATTTGTAAATTTTCATCACAATGCTCACAAAAATTCAAATCACAATTATTATAAAACGCATAGATATTGTATTTGCCTAAAATATAATTATCATAAAAATTCATTGAGCGCTTGATAATTTGAGTATAAGCGTCTATAAATGCTTGATAAGAATCATAATGCTGCTCCTCAACAATATGTTCAGTCCAGTCATCAAATAGCCACCAGCCTTCATAATCAGCTCGTATTTTAACTAACTTCCACATTATAAAGCCTCCAAATAATGTATCAATAATCTTCAAGGTAATCGTTTTAGAAATAAAAATCAAGTTAAAAACCTCATAGTCTATATTATACTACTCAATTATTAGAGTTTTAAAGCGAAAGTCCGTATAATTAAAAGTAAGAGGTGGTTATATTGAAACAATATGTAATAAAAGTATATGGGCGTGTGCAAGGCGTGGGTTTTCGTTATTTTACGGAACGCATTGCTAAACAGTATCGCATTGTAGGAACAGTTGCGAATGTTAATGATTATGTAGAAGTACATGCTCAAGGCGATGTAGATGAGTTAAAATCATTTATTAAATCGGTTACAAACGGTGCTTCCCCAGCTTCATCGGTGTCAAGTTATACAATTGATGAAGAGGCAGTGAATCATACATTTAAAAATTTTAGAGCTATATCTTAAAGGACGATTATGATGAGATATAATCTATCACGCATTTTTGGTACTTTAGTTGGAATACCAGTGTCTTTGATTGTTTTTACAACTAGTATTTTCACAATAGATGTATGGTTAATATTTGATGTCTTAATCGGGATTGGCGGATTTGTGTTGAGTTATATCCCAACACAAAGATTAACATCACGTGCATATCTCCAAGAAATGAATCTTACCCGAAAAGATTATCGTTATATTCAACATCAAATCATGATGGCTCAGGGGAAAACAAAGCGTATACTTAAATCATTTATAAAAATACGATCCATTCAAGATTTTAGACTGATTAATGATATATATCGACTAGCGCGTACTATAAATCAATCAGTTAAACATAGACCGTTTCATTTTTTTAATATCGAAAGCTTTTATTATTCTCATATTGATCATGCATTAAATTTGATAGAAAGCTACACACGTCTTTCTAAAATGCCTTTGAAGTCAAAAGATGAACGTCAAACACTTCAACAAACGAGATTGACATTAGAGGAAGTACGTAGAACACTTATTGCTGATTTAAAACAAATCAATGCTTCAGATTATGAGCAATTAGATACTGAAATGAAACTGAATCAAATATACAAACAGAGGCGTTCGAGAAAGGAGTCAGATAAATGAGTGAAAAATCAAACGTTCAATCCTCTCACCCATTAGATGACTATTTTAATAGTATTGAGAGCTCAGAACTAAATCATAACGAAAACTATGGGACTGATGAGAATATTAATCAAAAGCCTCAATTTTCTCAGCAAGATATAGATAAAATCAATACATTAGCGCAGCAAATTAAACCGTTAGATCATGATAGTTTATTAAATTATGGTGCAAAAGCCCAGTCGCATCTCTCCCATTTTTCTCATCAAATGTTAGATGAGATACAATCTAAAGATACAGGCCCAATTGGAGAAACATTGGATGCGCTTATGAAAAAATTAAAGGAAGTTAATCCTGATGAGTTAACACAAAAAAACGATCATTTTTTAAAGAAAATTTTTAAGAGATCTAAAAATTCAATGCAACACTTATTTTCCCGAATGCAATCTGTCAGTGCACAGGTAGATCGTATATCTATTACTTTAGATAAAAATAAGACCTTATTGTCTAAAGACATTCATATGCTTGATGAACTATACAATCAAAACAAAGATTACTATGATGTCATCACTATTTATATTGCAGCTGCAGAACAGAAAAAAGAGGAAATAGAAAAGGTTTTGTTACCTGAATTAAGAGATAAAGCAAGGCAATCAGACAATCAAATGGCTGTTCAAGATGTTGCAGATATGGAACAATTCAACGATAGATTAGACAAAAGAATATATGATTTAAAATTATCACGTCAAATCACGTTACAAACGGCACCTCAAATACGCATGATTCAAAATATTAATCAGGCATTAGTCGAAAAAATTCAAAGTTCTATCCTAACTAGTATTCCATTATGGAAGAATCAGATGGCAATCACCTTGACATTGCAACGTCAAAATAAAGTAGCACAAACACAAAAACAAGTAACTGATACAACAAATGAAATTTTATTAAGAAATTCAGAATTGTTAAAGCAAAATGCACGTATGACTGCTGAAGAAAATGAGCGTGGTATTGTGGATATTGAAACATTAAAAACAACACAAGATAATATTATTCAAACTATTGAAGAGACATTACAAATTCAAGCAGATGGGAAGCAAAAACGTTTAGAAGCTGAAAAAACTTTGCAAGATTTAGAAGGAGACTTAAGAAAACGTCTAAATGTAGCGGAAAATCAGCGTGATAGTGCTTTTGACAAATAATAAAGTTCAGTTGAATAGTAAAAGTGGCAAAATATTTTATTTGAATCCCCTTTCTATCGATAAAATAGGGTTTCAAAGATATCTTGCCACCTTTTTTTATTCTTTTTCGTATACGATGATGCTAGATTTTTTAGTTATATTACTAATAACAAATGTAATGATAAACACAATGATGGCAATTGGGAACCATTCAAGTGAATAAGCATGTAATGGTAATTGATTTAAGAAATGTATTTCAACCCAACCATTGCTGTTAATTACAGATAAAATGGATTCGATTGTAATAACACCTACCGTCACTTGTTGTACAACACGTCTAGTAGGAATAAAACGCGCTACTAAAATCATTAACACGGTCGTGATTGCAATTGGATAAATAATTGACAATACTGGAATTGATAGTTTGATAACTGCATTTAATCCGAGATTAGATAGTACTAAACTGATAACTGTGAAAATAATAACATAAGCTTTGTATGAGACTTTTGGTAAAATACTGTTGAAATATTCACTTACTGATACGATAAGTCCACATGCTGTTGTAAGACAAGCTAATGCAACGATAATACCAAGTAAATATTTACCCAATGATCCAAATCCTGTATTAGCCATTGTAACCAATAAATATGTACCAATGTTTTGGTTTTGATCAACAAGCTGTTTCATCGTATCTTCAGAAATAATCATATGATTACCTATAAATCCAAGAGAAATATAGATAAACGCTAAAGCAGCTGCAGCAATAACACCAGCCATTGCAGTTTGTTTGAAAATCTCATTTGCGTGCTTAATGCCTGTAGCTTTAACTGCATTTACGACTATCATCGAGAATGCGATAGCAGCAATAGCATCCATTGTTAAATAACCTTCTGTGAATCCTTTTGAGAAACCAGATAAGTTACTTGAAAACACTTCAGGATCTGCAACGTTTTTTGCATTTCCACTAAAGTCTACAAACCCTTTGATAATCATAGCTAAAATCGTTACAAGAAGTAATGGTGTCAAAATAGCCCCTATACGATCAACAATTTTACCTGGGTTTAAACATAAATATAAGACAATAATGAAATAAACAATAGTAAAAATAAACAACCAAAGCGGGTTGCCTGAATTGATAATCGGAGTGATTGTCATTTCGAATGATGTTGATGCAGTCCTTGGAATAGCAAATAAAGGACCAATAGTTAAATAAATTGCTAATAGGAAAACAACTGAAAATACAGGATGAATTTTGTTAATAGCGCCTATATACCCCTGTTTATCTAATGCACCAACTACTACTGCTAAAAGTGGTAAACCTATCCCTGTTATTACAAATGCAATAATAGCTGGCCAAAAATATTCACCACTTGATAAACCTAAGTTCGGTGGGAAAATTAAGTTACCTGCCCCAAAGAAAATTGCAAATAACATAAAGCCAATAAATATAGTATTTTTGTTCATAAACCTTCTCCTTAAATTCCTTGCTAGTAAACATGATTTATTCTATCACAGATAAAATTAGAAGTCTATAAGATTTCTGAAAATTTGAAAATTGTATAGCCATTTTGCGCGTTAGTTTACTAAAATGATTTGAGTAATAACTTTTTCAACAATGGGGAAAGTAAACTTGGAAGATGTGATACACCTTCAACAAAAATAGCGTACTGCCCATAAATATTATGAACAGTTTGTTCGATAGATTCCGTAATCGGTTCTTGACTTAAGAAGACATTGAAAATTTCGATACCTAGCTTACGTGATGCTTCGACAGCTTCGTAAGTATCCAGTATACCATCTTGGCTATAGTTGAATGCTGACGGTTCACCGTCCGAAAAAACTATTAGAAATTTTTGTGTTTCGGAGCGTTTAAGTAATCGATCACTTGCCACACGGATTGCAACACCATCACGATTATCATCTTGTGGTGTTAAAGACATGATGCGTGGTGCCTCGCCATGATATATCGAACGATGGTAAGTCATAATTTCTTCAATAATATTGGGTTGATATGTTTCATCTGTTTCAAAAGCGTCCTCACTAAATGCTAGGATTTCATGCTTAACATTTAACGCTTTTAACGTTTCATGAAAGAGTACTACACCTTTAATAGTTTCTGCCATTTTGTCATGCATACTGGCAGATACATCAATAAGCAATGTAAATGTAGCATCAAATGTTTGGCTTAAATCAGCTTTTTTATAAAATAACTTATATTGATCGTCAATAAACCAATTGATGAGATTTTTTTGAAGTCGACCTTTTGTTAAGTTCGTACGTATATCTTGATATTCTCGATCTATCGTCTTTTTGATAATTTGAATTAAATCTTTGGTTTCAAATTGAACATCTGCTTTGACTTGTTGATAGCTTTCAAAATGCTGTGGGGTAATCTCAGGTGTATGCCATTGAATATCGACATATTGGTTGATGCCATTTAATAAAAGTGTAGGCGTTGAAATGCCTGAGAATCCGCCTTCTTCGTTATCTTTAACATCATTACTGAGTCCTTTCCCCTTTTTAGCCATCATATCAGTCATATCGTCAGAAGCGTCTCCTTCACGTGCGGTATCATTATCGGAAATGACTTCACTATTTTCGCCTTCGTGTAGTTCAGTTTCTAAGTAAGCGCCACCAGCCGTTTCACTATCGCTAGATTTAGATGCAACATTTTCCGAATGTGTATCTTCATCAGATTCATCAGTTTGACCATCTACATTCGCAGCGTCCATACGTTTAATATCATCAAGTGTCATATCGGATAATGCTGTATAAACATGACGTGGTATATGATAGTATTCGTTTAACATGTCTTCTTGTAATATATGATCAACTTGAAACATAATACGTTGAACTAAAAACAGAGTGTCTTCGCTAGAGGTAAGATTAAATGAATCAGGTAAATATTGATAAATTAAATGTAATTTATCATTTACACTAGCGTGTATCATAGGAACATCATAAAAATTTTCTGTTAAAAATGACTTTTCAAGATTAAGGAAAAATAATTCCGTAAATAAAGTTTTGGTTTGATAAACTTTTATTTGCGTTTCACAATATTGAAGTCGTGTCCTTTTTCTAAGATTAACCATTGCTCTAGCTTTCGGGCGATCTGAGGTGATGAGATTTAAGATGCGCATTTCTTCTATCATTTTGAAAAGTTGAAAATATAGTTTAGGGTGTGAAAACGCTTCAGAATTAGATAGCACTTCATTAACTATCTGTGGATCCATATTAAAATAACTATAAGTTGCTAATAGGACATCCGTTTTAAGTCCGGTGTGTTCAATGCGTTCGGGTCGATGCGCCCAAAATGAACTACATATCAACTCATTATCAATCGCATCATAATAAGGGAATTTGTGGATTTTTACATTAACATCTTTGTTTTTTAATAATAAACGTGCTAAATCTTGAAGCATCATCACTTTCATAGCATCAAGTTGTTCATCATTAAACATTATAAAACGCTCACTCATAAATAATCATCCTTTAAAAATTAAGTTCAACGGCATTGAGAATGGCTTGTTGTTCACGTTCGTCTTCTAATTTATCAATAATTGTACGTTTGATAGCCCTTTCGATAGGCATGACAGTAGCTAAGTCACTCATATCAATCAGAGCGCGAATACTTGCAGCTTCTTCTGAAAGTTGTCCTTGTTGTGTCATAGTACGTAAGTCAGCATTGAATTGAATGATTTGTGAAATCAGTTGTTCATCTTGCAATAAACTTTGTGCTTTAATTACGTCACTTAATATGTCCCCATCAATATATTCTACATTGATTACTACAAATCTATTTTTAAGTGCTTCATTCATTGGTAAAGTACCAACATAGCCTTCATTAATTGCTGCAATTACTTTGAAACTAGAAGCAGCTTTAATGACTTCCCCTGTAAAAGGATTTGTTAATTGGCGTCTGTAATCTAAAACACCGTTTAAAATAGGCAGTGTTTCAGGTTTAGCCATATTTATTTCATCAATATATAAAATATGTCCTTTTTTCATCGCTTGAATAACAGGCCCATCTATAAAAACAATTTCTTGTTGTCCACTGTCTGAAGTTTGTATCGTTTTAAAACCGAGTAAGCTTTCAGCGTCTAAATCAACAGAACAATTTACTTGATGCATTGGCAAATTAACATCAGCACTTAATGTTTCTGCTAATTTTGTTTTACCAGAGCCTGTGGGTCCTTTGAGTAAAATATTTTTATTTAAATCAAACATTTTTTTAGCATCTTCATAAACCGTTTTGTCAGAGTTAATATAATGAGTGTTAAGTTGTTGCATTTTTAAATCACCTTTCTGTTTAAACATGAAAAAGACGTGGATATATCATATCCCCGCTTTTTTTCAATGTGTATTCATTTGTTAAATATTAAATTTCTTCAAAATAAGTTTTATAATATCCACCGACATGCCCTGAGTTATCAATTATTTGATAATACTCTTCTGTTTCATTTACTACAGGATATGTTTTACCGATAGTAAGCATATCTTTGACAGTAAATTTACTAGCATCTGTATGCACGACTTTTACGTGTTTAATAGCCGGTTTTTCTTTCCATGTTTCATGTAACATATTAATCATCCTTTTTCATATCTAAAGTTAATAAAAATGATATTCCACTTGTATCACTAACACGTACTGTTTTAGTGTTTTTCTGTGTATTTTGGAGCATTTGATAAGGGATATCATGCTGTTTTAACTGTGCTATTGCATTTTGAAATTCATCTATATTTGTAGCAGTAAACTCAAGTTGCTCAATTATACCATATTCTGATAATTGTATGGGGGTCTTCGCTTGATATAGATGCACTTCGGAACCAAGTCCTCCTTGTCCTCTTTGAAGTACAGTGACAGTTTGGTTCTCATGATTTTGATATTCAGCATATAACTCAAAATTAAAGATTTTAGTTAGTAAAGTTATTGTAATCAAAACTTCATTTGTTCTTACTATTACAGGACCTAGCCCTTGAACTTGATGAAGCGGATTGACAGAGCTGCTATCATCAGGCGTACCTAATTGCACACCGCTATTATGCTCATTTGAATAAATATCAACCCTTTGTGTATGATGATCATGAATATAAAAATGTGCATGACCGTTCATTTTAGTTATTTCTGAAAATGTGATATCATTTTGCTCGAATATATCTTTGTATTCCTGTAGTCCTTGATCTGACGGTGTTCTTAAACCGATAGATTCAAAATGCGATTGATTAGGTGTCAAAGATCTAGGAATTTTAACAAATTGTAAGCGTGTGCCAGGATTTAATGAAACATCACCAAATTGAACAGTGGTGTCACGTTTAACATAACGCATACCAATGATATTATGAAATAAATGAATGGTTTTGTCTATATTTTCAGTTCCTAATGTAACACTACGAATACCTGTCATAACAAAATACTCCCCCTGAAATTTACTAACCTAATATGGTTTTAGTATAAATCATATTTAAGTTGCATAATTGAAGCATACTTATAAAATGAACTTGCTAACAGAGCATATAGTAAATCATGACTATTGTCATTTCCAAGTCATGTCATATCGATATTGAGGATATAATGTTAGTGTATCATATCTTAGAAAAATAATGCTTAAAAACTGTTGTACTTAGTAAACTGTCTACAAGATTTTATGGCGCTTATCGATAGTTTAAAAAGGATGGGCCATCATTCTTAGTAATTGAAAAATCTCGAAGTTTTCTTATAATGAGATGATTCATTCAATGATATGAAAGTGTCTTTTTTTAAAGTGTTTTAATGTAAAATTATATGTATATCACGTAGTATTGTTGGCGAGACTTCTGAGGGAATAGGATGAGCGTCTAGACCGGGGCTCGACCCATCCCCTAGGAAATGCGAGCCAAACAATACGAATTATTGATAAAAGAAAAGCATAGAGATGATTCATGATTGAACCATCTCTACACTATTATTTTGGGATTGATGTCCCAAATTCTTTCCTACGATTAGTCAAGTCTTTATGTTTAAAATAAGCATTACTAAATTAGCCCGTTCAATTTAATTTTTTTGAATAAGGTGTTACACTGTATTTGATTGTACGGTTGGCTAATGTGGGGACATTTGATAATCGTACAATTTCTGATTCATTACTAAATAATGAATCGTTTTTAAGAGACGATTAATACAAGCGATGACGGCAGTCTTGTGAGCTTTCTCATGAGGCTGCTTTCTTAGCTTATAGTAATAATCGACGACATGATTGTCATAATGATGCTGCCCTCTTATTATATTCATAACCACCCAAAATAATAA
The DNA here is from genome assembly GCF_003012915.1 of Staphylococcus felis. Classification (NCBI taxonomy): domain Bacteria; kingdom Bacillati; phylum Bacillota; class Bacilli; order Caryophanales; family Staphylococcaceae; genus Staphylococcus; species Staphylococcus felis. Next base: position 1,873,399 of record NZ_CP027770.1, read on the forward strand.
TCTTCTTGCTTTTTTATTGCCACGCTTATTAATTGTGTCTCTACTTTGCGTACTACCTGATTGATATCGTTTGATATCGATGCCTACAAATGCATTTAATTGTTTATTCGATTTAAATCGCGTAATATCTCCAAGTTCTCCAATAATCATAGCTGCAGATAGTTTTCCAATGCCTGGTATTGAATGAATATGTTCAAAACAATCAAGTTGTTGCGCTAATTGAATCATGTCTTCATCTAATTGTTTAAGATGTTGTATAGATTGTTTTAATTGTCTAATTAACAACCGTGCTTTTTCTACAAGGAATGAATGTCTATCGACATTCGGATAGCTTTCCCGAGCAATGTTAACCAATTGGTGTGCGTGATTTTCAGCTTTATTCATAGATAGACCTTTATCAGTCGAATTGAATATATAAGAAATAAGGGTATCAATATCCATATTTCTCACCATATCTGGATGAGTAAATCGTTCTGCGATGTTAAGTGCAATGATAGAATATCGACTACTAAATAATTTTTCTAAACCAGGAAAAGTTTGATGAAGCTGTTCAACAATTTCAAATTTAAGCCGATTTTGTTTATTTTCAATTTCCAGATGAAAACGTACACGCTCTCGCAACTCAAAGAAGATAGCTTCATACATAGGTAAGGTTTCCATTCCTTTTAAAGTAGGTGCTAATTGCGCAAGTTTATGTGCGTCTGACTTATCAGTTTTCCATGATCTTAAAGAACTTGTTCTGAATTTAGCTTCTAACGGGTTCATCTCAATATAATTAATTTGATTTACGCGACAAAATCGAGTCATACCTCTTGAATAAATACCAGTAGATTCAAAAATGATTTGTAGGTGGTCTAAATCATTCAAATACTTTAATAAATAATTATAACCATTTTTATTATTTTGAATGGTAAATTCTCTTTGAAATTGATCGTTATGATAATGAGCTACGACACTACTTCTTTTACTAATATCAACACCTAAGTAATTGATAAATATAGCCTCCTTTAAAGAATTGAGAAGCTTTGAACTTTACTTAGCCTTTTTCATCTCATTTTCCTATACACGGTTTCAAGAACCCAACATACTTCAATCGAATTTCAAAAGGAGAGTAAAGCTGATCAGTTTAAATTGCGGATTCAAAGATCCAAGGGACTGCTCGATCTACTTCTCTCTACAACTATAAAAAATAGCTGTGAAGAAATCTATCGTCATAAATTTCTTCACAGCTAATCTTAGTATGTTTATTATATGATGTGATATATTGTACAAATGCTTATTTGATTATGGTATTAAGATTCTAATAATAAATCTTCAGGGTTTTCAATTAATTCTTTGATTGTTTTTAAGAATCCAACTGCTTCTTTACCGTCAATAATTCGATGATCGTAGCTTAATGCAATATACATCATAGGACGATTTTCAATGGTATCTTTATCAACAGCGATAGGTCTAGTGATAATTGAGTGCATACCTAAAATTGCAGCTTGGTTACCATTAATAATTGGTGTTGACATCATAGAGCCAAAAATACCGCCATTCGTAATCGTGAATGAACCATTCATCATGTCATCAAGTGTCAGTTTATTATCGCGAGCTTTAGCAGCTAAGTCAGCAATTTCTTGTTCAATTTCAGCAAAATTTTTCTTGTCACAATCGCGAACATTTGGAACGAGTAAACCGCCTGGTGTTGAAACGGCAACACCAATATCATAAAACTGTTTTGTAACCATGTATTCGCCATCAATCTCTGCGTTAACTTCAGGATACTTTTTCAAAGCAGCAACAGCGGCTTTAGTGAAGAATGACATAAAACCGAGTTTAGTGCCGTTATGATTTTCCATAAATTGTTCTTTTTTACGTTTACGTAAGTTCATAACATTAGTCATGTCAACTTCATTGAAAGTTGTTAACATCGCTGTATTATTGCTTACTTCAAGTAATTTTTTAGCGGCAGTTTTCTTTCTACGACTCATTTTTTCACGAATAACAGGTTTAGATGGATGTGCTTGTTGTTGTGGTTGTGATTTTTGAGATGATTGTTCTGAATTAGAATTTTTCTTTTGTGCCCCTTTTTCTACATCTTCTTTACGTACGACATCGTTTGCTTTACTAGCCACATCGCTCAAATCAATACCTTTTTCACGAGCAGCACGACGCGCAGATGGTGTTGCATTGATACGTTCATTTGAAGTTTGAGATGACGATTGTTTGTCGGATTGATTTTCAGCTTTTTCTTCCTTATCTTCTGTTTCATTTTGTTTAGATGCTTGATCTGAGTCTTTAGTTTGAGATTGTTCAGCTGAAGCGCCACCTTCACCGACTACTGCAATTGCTTGACCTACTTCAACCGTATCTCCTTCTTCTGCTAATAGTTCTTGAATAGTTCCGGCTTCTTCAGAAACGACTTCAACATTAACTTTGTCAGTTTCTAACTCTAAAATTGCTTCACCTTTATCTACAGTATCCCCCACTTGTTTTAACCACTCTGCAATAGTACCTTCTGTGATAGATTCTGCTAATTCTGGAACTTTAACCTCTGCCATTTTTAAATTGCCCCCTATATATTTAAGCTGTTTTCAATAATGATATTTTGAACCAGTTTGTGTATTTCGCCATCACCTTCAGATGGTGCAGCACGACGCTTTCTGCCGTGATAAACTAACGTATACTTATCTCCAACTATGCGATTTAAGATAGGATATACAAAATTCCAAGAGCCTTGGTTTTGTGGCTCTTCTTGTACCCAAGCGACAGTTTCTAAGTTAGGTAATGTACTTAAAACATCTAATATCTCACTCTCTGGGAACGGATATAATCTCTCTACCGCGATTAATAAAATTTCAGAATTGGATTCTTCTTGTAGTTTTTCTTTTAAGTCAATAAACATTTTTCCAGATGCTAAAATGACTTTTTTAATTTTTGATGTATCATGTGATTCAATTAAAATCGGCTCAAATTTACCGGATGTAAATTCTTTAATTGGCTTAGCCACTGTTTTATTTCTTAATAGTCCTTTTGGTGACATTAAAACAAGTGGACGCATTGCTTTAGTACCTAAACTTGCTGCTTGTGCACGTAATAAATGGAAATAGTTACTCGAGCTTGATAAATTACAAACTGTCATATTATTTTCAGATGCAAGCTGTAAAAAACGCTCTAGACGTGCAGATGAATGTTCTGGTCCTTGTCCTTCAAATGCATGTGGTAAAAAGAACGTAAGACCTGAGTGTTCACCCCATTTTGCATTACCGGAGAATATAAAGTTATCAAAATACATTTGTGCCATATTTGAAAAGTCTCCGAATTGAGCTTCCCAAATATTGAATGATTCTGGATGTTCAACATTATATCCATATTCGAAACCAACGACAGCAGCTTCAGAAAGTGGTGAATTATGAATATCAAATGTTGCTTTTTGATCAGGTACGTTTTGCAACGGGATATAAGTTTCGCCATTTTCTTGATCGTGTAAAACTGCGTGTCTATGGCTAAAAGTACCTCTTTCAGAATCTTGACCAGTCATGCGTATAGGTGTACCTTCTTGCATAACAGTAGCAAATGCTAACTGCTCAGCATGTGCCCAGTCTACTAATCCTTTTTCATCATCAAATGGGTTACGTCGCTGTTCTAAAATGCGATTTAATTTTTTTAATACATTGAACTGATCTGGATAAGTCAACATAGCATCATTGATTTTTTTGAGTCGTTCAAAAGATAACTCGGAGTCATTACTTGAAATAGGTTCTGAAATTTCTTCAGGAATATCCATATCAGTGTTATCCATTTTATCATTTTTATCAATACGATCATGTGCTTTGCGCATTTCTTTTTGCACATTTTCGATGATGTTTTCCATTTCAGTTTTATCGATAATCCCTTCGTCAACAAGCTTTTCTCCATAGATGTACTCGACTGTACTATGCTTTTTGATTTCTTTGTACGGGATAGGATTTGTAAGAGTAGGTTCGTCCATTTCATTGTGGCCAAAACGGCGATACCCTACTAAATCGATGACAACATCTTTATGGAAAGTTTTTCTGAATTCCATAGCAATATCTATTGCTTCAATAGTTGCTTCGATATTATCAGCATTGACATGCATAATTGGTACATCATACCCTTTTGCAACATCTGTAGCGTATGTTGTTGAACGGCCATCTTCAGGATCCGTTGTAAAACCGATGCGGTTGTTCGTAATAATATGCATTGTACCGCCAGTATTAAAGCCATCTAAATTACCCAAATTCATTGTTTCAAAGTTGACACCTTGCCCAGGATACGCAGCATCACCATGAACAATGATTGGCATACCATTATTATATTCAGTGGACACTTGGCCAGGTTGTTGAGTGTTATCTTGAGTGGCGCGTGTTCGTCCAGTTACGACTGGCGCTACAACTTCTAGATGACTCGGGTTGTTAGCTAGTGTGATTGTCTGATCGATTCCGTGATCGCTAATTTTTTTAGAGCCACCTAAATGATACTTAACATCACCTGTCCAACCAGAAGTTAGCGATAGGCTACCGTCTTCAGGAATGAATTTCATAGGATCTGTATGCATAAATTCAGATAGCATCATTTCATAAGGCTTTCTTAATATGTGAGTTAATACATTAAGGCGTCCACGGTGCGCCATACCGATTTGAATATTTGTAATTTCTTCCTCAGCAGCACGTTTAATTGTATGAGCAATCATAGGCACTAAAGCGTCTACACCTTCGATTGAAAAACGCTTTGCACCAACAAAATTTTTGTGGAGATACTTTTCAAAGCCTTCCACATGCGCCAATTGTTTAAATAAATTAACTTTTTCTTCTTTGTTTAAGTTTGCTTTATATGGTGTTTCAATGCGTCTTTTTAGCCATACACGTTCTTTATTATTATTAATGTGTGTATATTCAAATGCAATTGGGCCTTTATAACGTTTTTCCATTCTTAAAATTGCTTCATATGCGTTGTCATAAATATCTTTAAAATGATCAGAAACAATTTCTGCAGATATACCTTCGAGCGTTTGCTTATCTAAATTAAAATCGCCAATTTCTAACTTAGGTACATTTTTTCTTTCCGGTCTATTTACAGGATAAATGTCAGCTTGTAAATGCCCATATTGTCTAATATTATCAATCAACCTCATAACACGCTTGATTGTGCTATCCCCCGAACTTGATTGACTCGTTTGAGATGTGACACTAGGTTCACCATCTTTAATTGTACTAAAGAGTACTTGTAAATCTTCAGTAACTGAACTTGGATCCTCTAGAAATTGATCATATAGTTCTAGCATTAATCCTAAATTGGCTCCGAAGTTTACAGGCGCCTCTGTCACCTGTTTATCGTTCTTCATAATCCACCCTCCACAGAAAAAAGTTAAAACGCTTACAGTTCAATGATAGCATTAAATTGTGAACATTTAAAGGCAAAAAGACAGTTCAGTTGCTTCCTAAATTTCATTAAATGTAATTGTAAATGTTGTGAATTGACCCAATTCACTTTTTACAGAAATATGGCCGTTGTAATGATTTACAATTTTTTGGGCAATTGATAGTCCTAAGCCGTTGCCGCCTTGTTGACGTGACCTTGATTTGTCTACGCGATAAAAACGGTTGAATATATGTGCTTGGTCTTTGATAGGTATGCCCATTCCGTAATCTGTTATGCAAATCATGAGTCTATTATTAATTAAACGAGTTTCAATGATGATTTTTTTATTGATTTTGTCATATTTTATCGCGTTGTCTATAAAAATAAGCAATATTTGCTCAAGATGAAAGGAGTTGATGTTTAGAAAAATTTTCTCTTGATTAGTTTTAAAATTGAATTGATAATCCTTATGCAATTTTTGCAAAGCTTTAATGCGATTTTTTATCTCATCATTAACATCTACTTGTTCTATTATATTTTCATATAAACGTACATCATCTTTAGTTAGCATTAATAATTCTTCTACAAGCTTCGTTATACGATTAATTTCTTCTATAGAAATATTCAGTGATTCTTCAAGGACGAGGGGATCTTTTTTACCCCATCGTTGTATTAAATTTAAATGACCTTGAATAATTTGCAACGGTGTTCGTAATTCATGAGAAGCATCTTCAACAAATTGTCGCTGTTGATTAAAGGAATCTTCAAGTTTAATCATCATATTATTGAAAGTATCGATAAGGGCATCTGTTTCATCATAATTTGTTTGAATATGTAACTTTTCTTGAAAGCCATCGCGCCTAATTTGAGTCATTTTTTCGGTAATAATATTCAAAGGTTTTGTTACTTGTGATGAAAAAATATAGCTTATCATTGCTGTTACAAATAAAGCTATTAAACCAAAAATTAAAGCTAAATAAGTAATAAAATTTAATAAATCTTCATAAACATCAAGTGAATGGACGATGACGACATAACCGCTGAAATAATCGGTATCTACTGGACTAAAGACAACTACATAAGAATTATTTTGTGAATTTATGATTTTAATATTGCGAATATGATATTTTTTAAAAGGTGGACTATATTCAATATTAGTTGTATTTGAATTTTCTACGAGTTGATGCCCATTTTGATTGAATATAATCACTTTTTGATAACTATCCGTTACGGAATTATATTCAATTGCACTGATATCATTGAATGGCTTAGTGTCTAATAAATTCAATACATCATCTAAGCTGTTTTCAGCTTTCGTCAATTCATTTTGCTTAAGCAAGCTGCTGATGGCATATATGATGAGTAAACAAAAAATAAAAATAATTAAAAATGTGATGATAGTTGTGACCAAAGTCCACTTTGTTTTTAAAGTTGATTGTTTCATTGCCTTATCACATACCCAACACCACGAACGGTTTCGATTAATTTCTGTTTGTTGTATGCTTTTAATTTGTTTCGTAAGTATCGGATATACACATCCACTACATTTGTTTCAACTACTGATTCATATCCCCATACATGATCTAAAATTTGTTCACGATGTAGGACATGGTTTTTGTTTTCTGCTAATAAAAGAAGCAAGTCGAATTCTGTTTTAGTTAATTCCAACTTTTCATTATTACAAGTAACATTAAAAGCGTCTTTGTCAATGGTTAATCCATCTATATTAATGATATTAGATTGGGTGATTTGGTTAGATGAGCGACGTATTCTTGCACGCATTCTTGCGAGTAGTTCCTCAATTTCAAAAGGTTTAACGATATAATCATCAGCACCATAATCTAGACCTGTAACTTTATCGTAAATCTCACCTTTTGCTGTGATAATAATGATAGGTGTACTTTTATGTTTTCGAATTCTTTTACATACTTCAAGGCCATCCATTTCGGGGAGCATTAAATCTAACAAAATTAAATCATAATCTTGTTGTAAGGCTTTATGTAATCCTGATTGACCATCATATTGTATATCAACCTCATAATTTTCATGTTTTAATTCCAGTTCAATAAAACGAGCTAAGTTTTGTTCATCCTCTACTATTAATACTTTTACCATGTTGTCACCTCACTATAATCATATTTCAACTTAAGAAATAAAAAAAGTAAAATAAATTCTCATTTTTTAATTGACAATCATTCTCAATAAGGTATAATGTAATTGAAAATGATTATCAATACTAACGACCCCCCACTACAATTCGTTCTTTGATTTAATCATTTTCAAATAAATATCCCCTTTTATATGCCCGTAAAAATATACGTTGATTTTTTAACGTTTATGAGTGAGTTTATATGTAACATTGTTTATTTCTCACTATTACAATGGTATCTATTCTAAAAATTTTAGAGTAGATACTTATTGTTTACAGCCGTAATGAAGCCCAAGGTACAAAGGTATCTTGGGCTTCTCTCTATATATAAGATGTTGTTAGTGGTGTTTACGTAGGTAGTTGCGTTATGCCACACTTTGGAATAATAAAAAGTTACTTTATAGCTGTAATGGTTTTCTAAGTATGAGCTGTGACAATATAATACAAAAGACACCGCCGACGATGCCTGCCAATATATCAGTTGGGTAGTGCACGCCTAAATAAACACGGGACGTAGAAATTAACACAATTAACATTGCGCATAAAGCAATGATGAAAGATTTGGATTTCCCTTTTAGGACTCGATGACAAATATAAATTAGGCTACCAAAAAAAGCAGTAGATCCCATAGCGTGTCCACTCGGGAAACTAAAACCTGATATATCAATTAATCTTAACAATGTAGGGCGTTCTCTATCAAAAATATTTTTTAAAATTGGATTTGAAACACCTGACAAAATCATAGTTAACGCAAAGAATAGTGCTTCAACTTTATATCGATATAGCATCAATAATGCTACTGTTAATAATGATAACGTCATCATTGCCCAAACTTCACCAATTTGAGTAGCACCAAAGAAGATGGAAGTTGATATGAAACTTTCAGAAGAATATATAAAAGTATATACTTCATTGTCAATCCATTTTCCAATGCGTGACTCATGAAATAAAGCTATTGTAGAAAAGATTAAAGTAAAAATAATTAATAATGAGATTCTTTTCCAGTGATTCAAAAGTCTAAATCCTCCCTAGTTCAATGCATCTTTTAAAATCTTTTCAAGTAGTGCATCTTTTGTATAACTTTCATTAAACGACATCATTTTTTCTAAATACTGCTCTCGATTTTGGCTTAACATGCTAATAGAGTCATTTAATGTATCTGCGTTGAGTTCAGATTCATCTAACATTATAGAGTATCCTTGTGCTTCAAAAAATTTGGCGTTGTCAATTTGATCTCCTCTTGATTGGTCTAGGCCTAAAGGGATTAGTAACATAGGTATACGCAATGTTAAAAACTCATAAATGGCATTAGATCCTGCTCTAGAAATAACAAAGTCTGTAATAGCTAACAAATCAGTGAGCTCCTCTTTAACAAACTCATATTGTACATATCCTTCTTTTTGGATAGCATTTTCTTTAAGCCCTTTACCGGTCAAATGAATAACTTGGTATTTTGAGAGTAATGTATCTAGGTTCTTACGAATAGCTTGGTTTATTTTTGAGCTACCCATACTTCCACCCATCACTAATAAAGTCTTTTTATGGGGAGAAAGTTTTGTTAATTGGTAGCCTCTTTCAGCATTCCCATTTTTTAAATCATCACGTACGATTGCACCTATAAAATCAGCTTTTGTACTAGGCACGTATTTAAGTGTTTCTTCAAAGGTCGTGTAAAGTTTTTTGGCAAACTTCAAAGCGATTTTGTTTGCTAAACCAGGAGTTAAATCAGATTCATGTATAATTGTAGGAATGTTTAATGACTTAGCTGCTAATACTACTGGAACTGAAACAAATCCCCCTTTAGAAAAAACAATATCTGGCTTTTCCCGTTTTAAAATCTTACGAGCATCAACTATCCCTTTTAAAACTTTAAAAATGTCTTTAATATTTTCAAATGATAGATAACGACGTAATTTACCACTTGAAATGACATAATAAGGTGTATGTGGGAGTTGAGAAGTAATCATGTCACGTTCAATCCCAGTTTTAGATCCGATATAAAACGTTTGATGCCCCTTTGCTTCAGCTGTAGGAATTAAGCTTAAATTGACTGATACATGGCCTACAGTGCCACCACCAGTGAATGCTATTTTTACCATAATAATCCTCTCTATTCTCATATTGTAGTTGAGGCGGGACTTTGTAACGCTTGTTACTGGAAACCTAATAAACGGTACGCTAGGTACTGACATCTAGACGACGCATCTTAAATCTTTCAAGCTTTTGTCCCAACCTCTTATGAAGATCTCAAAATAAATCTTTATTAAATGTTTTGATTAAGTGTATGAATCATGTTAATTAAGATTTTAGTTTTTGAATCATTTTGTCTAGCACTGAATCTTCTTTTGATGACTTTTGAACCAACTGTTCGATAAAGGCACGATTGGTTTCACTATCAAATTCTCCATTTACAGGAATGTTGTTTTGTTTTTGAAATGAAATCACAGCTTGCTCTAAAGATTCATCATAATAATTGTTCAAGTTGTTTATATCATAGTTCAGGGCTTTGAGTCCAATTTTAATTGATCGAACATTAACATTATCGTCTCCTAATTTAAAAACTTGGTCATTTGGGATTTCTTTAATATCTTCATAAGCTGCGCCCTTAATTTGTACATCAGGTGCAATCCCTTTATTATGAATATAGTGATGATGTGGTGTAAGCCATTTCATTTCAGTGAACTTCAATAGGGAACCATCACTAAACTCACGTGTAGTTTGCACGATTCCTTTACCAAAAGACGTTTCGCCATAAATTTGAGCTATCTTATGATCTTTTAATGCACCTGCAAAAACCTCCGAAGCACTGGCTGATCCTTTGTTAAGTAATATCGATACATTAACTTGGTCTATATTTTTAAGGGGCGCATTAGAGGTGCGAATTTTCTCATTCTGACCATCTTTTTCCAATTGGACTACGACTTGGTCTTTTTCTAGGAATATATTAGCCATCTTTACAGCTTCATCTAACAGGCCACCTGGATTGTTTCTTAAATCAAGAATGATGTGCTTAGAGCCTTTTTGTAAAGCATCTTGAATAGCCAGTTTAAGTTCTCCAGAAGTACCTTGTTGAAATTTACTAATTTTAAAGACATCTACACCTTGGTGCTTTTCATGTTTAACACTTTCTACATGAACAGTGTCTCGTTTAATACTAAACGTTTTTTGATCGTTGTTTCGTTGAATAGTTAACTGAACTTCTGAGCCTTTTTTACCACGTACTTTTGGAATAATGGCACTTAGTTTTTGCCCTTTAATAGATTTGTTATCAATTTTAACTAGTTCATCTTTAGGTTTTAGTCCTGCTTTTTCAGCGGGTGAGTCTTTTAAAGGTGTAGCTATATAAATTTTATCCCCTTTTTGTTCCATTTCTGCACCAATGCCGACGAAATCACCTGAAATATTTTCATTAAAAGAATCTGTTTCTTCCTTAGTTAAGTATTCAGTGTAAGGGTCATGTAAACTATTTGTCATCCCTTTAATGGCTTGGTTAACCAGGTCATCTTTATCTTGCTTTTTATAATAATCATTGGCTATAAGTTCATAAACCTTTGAGAGTTTTTGTGAATTAGCCTGTACTTGATTTTGCTGATTATACTGAATGTAAAGGTAAAAAAGACTGCTTGTTACCAATAAGGTCAGTATAATTGTAATAAATATACTTATAATAAAATGACGTAACGTTATGTAATGGGTTTTCTTTTCATCTGACTGAGATGATTGATCTGGATTCAAATGAATTGTCCCCTTTCTGGAATAGAGTGAAAAAGAAGCAAGATTGAATTCCATTGAAATGTCAGAATTCATGATCTTGCTTCTATATCAAGAATGGCGTTGAGATATGATCACTTAATATTTCTCTTTTTTAATTTAAACAAATTATATAAAACAAGACACGTGTTTATAAATGTAGAAATTGACTCATATAGATTATGGGCAAAATTGTAAAATGGTATTTTTTCGACAGTATGTTAAAATTGAAGCCATTCTTGATACTCTTCAAATAAATCATCAAAAACTGTCATTGGTATTGTATAGTTACCATGTGTTTCAATATGTTCTGAAAGTACATTGAAAGACGTTTCATACTTTGGGAAAGAAAGATCATCATAAATTAATTCGGCAAGGTGACCTTTCTCATCAGAACGCCCCCTGACTGTTAGTGCAAATTGATAGAAAGAAGCGTCTTTCATTATGATAACTTCACATCTATCACTTTAGATTCGCCTCTTTTCAGTGATTCAGAATCAAGGACTTCGATAGATTCTGTACTATCTGTATTTGTAATAATAACAGGTGAAATAGTAGATTTGGCATTTTGATTAATAAAGTCAATATCAAATTGAACTAACTTATCACCAACAGAGACACGATCGCCGCTACTTACAAACATTTCGAAACCTTCACCATTTAATTGAACGGTATCAATACCAATGTGAACAAGTACTTCTAGACCATTATCAGTTTTAAGACCGATTGCATGTTTTGTTGGGAAAACATTGTCTACAATACCTTCAACGGGTGAGACAACTAATCCCTCAGTAGGTTGAATGCCGAAACCTTCACCCATCATTTTTTGAGCAAATACAGGGTCTGGAATATCTTCAATTTTGACATATTGACCAGTTATGGGCGAAAAGATATTGACGTCTTTACTCATGTTTTTATGATTACCAAATAATTTTTTAAACATTTTGTTCTCTCCTTATATGTTAATCAAATAGCTTGATGACATCGCCATAGCCTAACTCTTCAAGTTTATCATAAGGAATAAATTGAATTGCTGCCGAATTAATGCAGTAACGTAATCCACCGCGTTCTTTTGGTCCATCGTTAAACACATGACCTAGATGACTGTTACTATCTTCTGATCGTACTTCTGTTCTAATCATTCCAAATGATTTATCTACTAGTTGAATAATGTCTTGATCATCTATTGCTTTAGAGAAACTTGGCCATCCGCAATTTGATTCGAATTTATCTTCTGATGTAAATAAAGGCTTGCCGGAAATTTTATCGACATATATACCTTTTTCATAATGATTCCAATATTCATTGTCGAAGGGTGGTTCTGTACCATCTTGTTGTGTCACCAGATACTCTAAATCTGTTAATTCACTTTTATTTTTTTTGATCATGATTGAGTCCCCCAGTGGTTTTCGATAAATGCTTTACGTCCTGAGCCTTTTTGATACTGTTCATAATGCATTGGGTTCTTTTTATAATAATCTTGATGATAGTCTTCTGCCGGATAAAAATTCCGATAAGGCTCAACCGGTGTCACGATAGGCTTATCAAAAATATTTTGAGCATTTAATGACTGTATTTTTTGTTCTGCGACATCTTTTTGATTGTCATCATGATAAAAAATCACAGGTCTGTAACTTTCGCCTCTATCAAAAAATTGACCATTTTTGTCAGTAGGATCGAATGTTTTAAAGTAGATATCAAGGATAGAGCCAAAGGAAATGACTGAATCATCATATTCTATTTGAACAGCTTCCACATGCCCTGTTGTATTTGAGCATACTTCCTCATAAGTAGGATTTTCGGTATGTCCTCCACTATATCCAGAAGTAATTTTTTTAATACCATCATAGCTTGTAAATGGTTTGACCAAGCACCAAAAACAACCACCTGCCAGTGTTGCATATGCCATAAAGTCACCTCCACGCGTTTAAATATGAGTTGAATTTTTGAGAACAACTAATCCGATTGCACCGGTACCAGTATGTGTAGAAATAACCGGTGTTGTACTACTTTCGTCAAAATGTTGAATATTAAATGTATCATCTAGCTTTTCTTTAATTTTTTCTAGAAAACTAGGCGCATTCGCATGAGATATTCCAACTGATTCGACAGTATCATTACCAATAAATGGTGAAAGTTCATTAACAATATGTTTGATACATGCTCCTTGTGTTCTTGCATTATGAATCATTTCAAGATTTCCATCAACTAACTCACCAATCGGTTTGATTTTGATTAAATTTCCAATGATTCCTTTTGTTTTGCTAATACGGCCACCTTTAACGAGTTGATCAAGTTGTCCGATAATCACAAAAAGCTTAATGTTTTTTTGTAATTTTGCAATTTTATTTATGATTTCTTCAGTGGATAAACCAGCTTCAACCCAATTGATTAAATACTTAAGTTGATAACCTAGGCCGTGTGAAATTGATTTAGAATCAATAACAGTAATCTTACCGTCGACCATTTGACTGGCTTGGAGCGCAGTTTGGTATGTGCCACTTAAGCCTGAAGATAAATGAATACTGATAATTTCATATCCTTGTTTTGCAAGTGATTCATATTTTTCTACGAATTTCCCTATAGGAGGTTGGCTCGTTTTTAAATCATTTGTGTCGTCTTCTAAATAATTGACGAATGATTCAGAAGATATATCCTTTTGATCTTCATACGTCTTGCCATTAATTGTAACACTTAATGGTATAACGTGGACGTGATGTGCTTCTAAAAAAGACGAATCTAAATCCGATGTAGAATCTGTAACTATAATTTTTTGCATTTATCATGTACCTCCAAAGTTTACTTTCTTACTAAGTGTAAAAAAGTATGCGCATATTTGTTTTTCTCATCTACAACCCCTTCTATGGCTGACTCGACTGTCCAGTCATCAAAGCGATAAGGTGGGAAAAATGTATCGACTTGAAATTGATCTTCAATCACGGTGATATACATGTCATCAACTTGATCTATCAATACTTCAAATAGTGTTTGACCACCAAATATAAAGACATGACCGTCTAGTTGTTTGATTTCGTCAATATGATGTATGACTTCTACACCTTCTGGATGAAAGTCTTTATTTCGAGTCAGTACTACATTTCGCCGATTAGGTAAAGGTTTACCTATTGATTCATATGTTGCACGTCCCATGACCAGTGTATGACCAGTTGTTAGATTTTTGACGTGTTTCAAATCGTTTGGTAAGTGCCATGGTAATTGATTTTGATATCCAATACCTCTATTTTGGTCGTGAGCGACTAAAATTGATAGTGTCATATGAAACATCTCCTTTTAAACTGCAATTGGTGCTTTGATAGACGGATGGGATTGATAATTCTTGATTTCTAAATCTTCATATTCAATATCAAAAATAGAACGGTTTGAATGAATGATGAGTTCAGGAGCACTATAACTTGTTCGCTTTAGTTGTGTTTGTATAGCGTCAATATGATTGCTATAGATATGTGCATCTCCTATTGTATGAACAAATTCTCCCACTTCATAACCACACTCTCTCGCTATGAGATGCGTTAATAAAGCGTAACTAGCAATGTTAAAAGGCACTCCTAGAAAAACATCGGCGCTTCTTTGATAGAGTTGGCAACTTAATTGATGATCTTCAACATAAAATTGAAATAATGTGTGACATGGTGGTAAAGCCATCGAGTCTATTTCAGCAGGATTCCAAGCACTTATAATATGACGTCTTGAGTTCGGATTATTTTTAAGTTGCTCGATTACATTTTTTAATTGGTCAATTACTTCACCATTTGGGCCTATCCAATTACGCCATTGTTTGCCATATACATTACCTAAGTCACCAAATTTAGCCATGAAAGCATCATCATTTAAAATTTTAGATTTGAATGATTCCATTTCGGCTTTATAAACATCTCTAAATGCTGAATCCGTTTGTGCTCTATGTCCAAAGTTCGTCATGTCAGGGCCGTTATATGATGAACTATTAATATAATTTTCAAAAGCCCATTCATTCCAAATGTTATTATTATATTGTAATAAATATCTTAAATTTGTATCGCCTCGAATAAACCAAATGAGTTCTGTGGCTATAAGCTTAAAAGAGACTTTTTTGGTTGTTAGTAATGGAAATCCCTTTGATAAGTCAAAGCGCATTTGGTGGCCAAACTTTGATATTGTTCCTGTAGCTGTACGATCGTCACGAGTATTTCCGACCTCTAATATTTCCTTGCATAAGTCATGATAAGTAGAATCAAATGAATTCATGACAATCACCTCTTTCTCTTAATATATATAATAGACGATTTTAAAGTAATTTAAAAATAAAAAACGAAAAGCGAGAAAATGAAATTAAATTAACAATAAAAATTCATTTTCTCGCTATAATTAATTCTATTCAAAACACTGTATATTAAGTCAATATGCTATTAATTAACAATGTGTATCGAAAGCATCTTTTAAATCCATTGCGATATCGTTAATGTCACGACCTTCAATATGTTCTCGAGGCATAAAGTGGACTAAATTAGTACCTTTAAATAGTGCAAAAGATGGACTTGAAGGAACTTGTTGTATATATTCTCTCATTTTTTCTGTAGCAGCTTTGTCTTGCCCAGCAAACACAGTGACTTTGTTCGAAGGTTTACGGTCATTTTGCTCGGCAACTGCAACTGCAGCTGGACGTGCCAAACCTGCAGCGCAACCACAAGTTGAATTGATGACTACAAAGGTAGTGTCATCCTGATTTACTTGCTCCATATAATTTGTGACTGCATCGTCAGATTCTAGACTTTCAAAACCATTCCCTGTTAATTCACTGCGCATTTGTGCAGCAAGCTCTTTCATATAAGCGTCGTATGCATTCATTCAAAAAACTCCTTATTCAAAAATATTGATTTTATTGGTTTCGATTGGCGATTTGCTTCCAAACCGAACCTAGTGCTTTTTCTCCATTTTCAATTCGTTCGATTGCCATTTGTACTTGTAACTTCACTTCATAGGCTGGATCATTTTGGTGTTGTTTTAGTGTGTTGAGTTGCTCGGTACTACCTTCATCAAAAATAAACATGGCTGCGCGCCAACGTACAATTTTTTGAGGGTCTGATAACGCTTTTTCCATTTCTGGCAAAGCATCTTTAAATCCTAGGTCACTAATGCAATCCCCAGCTGTTCGTCTAACTGCTGGACTCTTATCATTTAACCCTTTGTATAAATAGGGTAGCGTCTCTCTATCTTCAACCATACCAAGTAGTACAATAGCTTCTCGTCTGATGGGAACTTTCTCATCAGTTAAAGCCCAGTCTAATAATTTGTAATCTTCTTTTGTAGGTGTTGGAAATTGCTTCAACATATTCAATCTCATTTTCCAATCTTTAGCCGATTGATATTGTGACAACGATACATGTTCATATGTTTTAATTGGTGCAGAAGTATCGGATTCTAGGGCTTGTTCGACTAAGCTTTCCAAGGTGTCATTAGGATACATTGCATTGATTTCATCTTCAACATCCTTTAAAATGTCGTCCATTTCACCATATCGTACACCTAAATCTACCCATTTTCTTAAAAATATAACATTATCATCAGGTTTTTGGACTTTTAACATTGCATTTACAAAGCGATCCTCTAATTGCAATCGCGATTCATCAAGTGATGACATTAATTTGATTTGGTAAGGGATTTGTTTAAATGTTAAGACTTGAACTTGAACTTCCCCGAAATGTTCATTTGATGCGTGCTGTGTCATGTCTAATGCTTTTCCATTTAATGACGCAGTGATTTTAGGAAGTAATTGTTCCCAATCAGCTCTCGGTTTCTTATCAACTGCAATAAAATCCATGACGTGAAAAATAGATTTAACCCCTTCTATATTTAAAATCGTATTGATATAGTTTGGATTAGCATCTTTAATCTCTGAATAGGTTTGAGACTTATTGTCTTCACGTGTTTTTGAAAGGACGATTTTCATCGTATTTGGACTAGGTGTAGGTTCTACTTTGATAACTTCCATAGGTAGCCTCCTGTGTCGGTGTTTACTGTAATTCATTTCCTAGTTGTTGAATTTGTTTGCCAATTGAACATTCACTAATACAAAAGTGATGAGCTTTAGTTTTACTTTTCTCTTTTCGTAAGTGTGTTTTGATAAGACATTGATTACAGTATTGATTCATTAACTTATCAATTGATTGAATGGCTTGTCTTTTCGAGTCAGTTAACACCTCACTCATCCTCTCATTAAGTATAGTACACTATATGTCTAAACAATAGTAACACGATTTAAATAGACAATGAAGTGTTTAACTCATACTTAGCGTGTATCTAAAATAAAAGATTGAAAAATAAAGGCATTTCCTTTATGATGATTGAGTTATCATCTGAAGCGGTTTCTAAACACCCGCGTAATCAAAATTTAGGAGGAATTAAATTGATGTATAATGAGTTATTAGGATTAGGTGCCTTTATAGGTACTTTTTTACTAATGGTTTTAATGTTTCGTTTTTTTGGTAAGGAAGGTCTTTATGCTTGGGTAGCGATGGGGACTATTATCGCAAATATACAAGTACTTAAAACTGTAGATATTTTTACAATTTCTGCAACATTAGGTAATGTCATGTTTGCATCAATATATTTAGCTACAGATATCCTTAATGATATTTATGGTAGAAAAGTTGCCAAAAAAGCTGTATGGCTCGGTTTTTCTTCTACTTTAATTATGATTATTGTTATGCAGATATCGTTAGCGTTTAAACCGAGTGATGCTGATATAGCACAAACGGCTTTACAGTCTATTTTTGGTGTGGTTCCGAGAATTGCATTTGCCTCGATTTTGGCATACATTATCGGTCAACATATTGATGTGTTTATATTTAGTACTATTCGTAAAATTTTTAGTTCTGATCGCACATTTTATATCAGAGCATATGGTAGCACTGCGTTGAGTTCAATTATTGATACTGCGTTATTCGTGTTAATTGCATTTTATGGCGGTCCACTACCAAATAGTGTTATTTTAGAAATTTTTATTACAACTTATTTATTAAAACTTCTTGCTACAATTCTTAATGTCCCATTTGGTTATTGGGCTAAATCGATGTATCGTCGCGAAAAGGTTCATGATCATGTGCAGTAATTGTTTTTTAATTTAAAAATTGGAATGAGATGAAAAATATGGCAAAGATATATTTAGACGCAGCTTCAAAAGGGAATCCTGGGTTAAGTGCATATGGAATCACGATCGTTGAAGACGGTTACCGTAAAACATATTCAGGTGCATTAGGCGAAATGGATAATCACAGTGCTGAATGGGAAACATTATTATTGGCACTTGAAAAAGCAAAAGCGCTAAATGTTCAAAATGCATTAATTCATACTGATTCAAAACTGATAGAAGAAGCGATTCAACGTGGATTTATAAGAAACCCCAAATTTAAAGGTTACTTAGAAAAATATCAAAAATTAGCAGAAGAGGCATTTGTAGTTTGTTTTGTGAAATGGATTCCACGATCACAAAATAAAGAAGCGAATGCCCTTGCACAACAAACTTTATATCAATTGACTAAAGAATAGTCAATTAAAAATGTGTTTCGTGTTAAAGTGTCACT
This sequence comes from Staphylococcus felis, assembly GCF_003012915.1. Classification (NCBI taxonomy): domain Bacteria; kingdom Bacillati; phylum Bacillota; class Bacilli; order Caryophanales; family Staphylococcaceae; genus Staphylococcus; species Staphylococcus felis. Next base: position 1,892,245 of record NZ_CP027770.1, read on the forward strand.
CAATCGAAAAAACCATTTCGATATGACGTATTCCTTAAAAATGAATACCTATCGAAATGGTTTTTTATATGAGTGTTAGCTTAATTACAATTATTTAGACGTTACCAAGATAATGTGACTTTTTGATAAAAAAGCATTTATCATCAAATATTATAGTAATTTTTCGATAAATTTTCTTGATACATGAAGCTCATAATCGTGGCATGTTTGTAGTATGGAATGTTTGTCTATACGATATGCCATTTTGTTATAGATGTCTTCAAACTCTAAAGGCACATGACTATGAATTTTGGCGAGAGATTGAGATACTTTTAATGATTCAATATTATTTTTGATTTTGAGCTGTTGACTCGCTGTCAATTCATTTAAATGTTCGAGCACTCCTTCGACACTATGATATTGACGCACTAATTTAATAGCGGTTTTTTCACCAATTCCTTTGACGCCCGGATAACCATCTGCAGTATCCCCCATAAATGCTTTTACATCTATGAGTTGAATAGGATTTAAATGATATTCATCTACAAATCTTTTTTGATCATAAATATGATATTCTGTGAATCCTTTTTTAATTAAACAAACTTTGACATTGTGATTTACACATTGTAGTAAATCTCTATCGCCCGTTATAATGTAGATTTCATGGTTTTGGTACTGGGCAAAATGATTTGCTAAAGTGCCAATCACATCATCTGCTTCAAAATGATTGATACCAATATTACAGAATTGTAGTACTTCTGAAATATGCTTAACCTGAGTGAATTGAGGTTTTAATTCTTCGGGTGGTTCTGGACGATTGCTTTTATAGGATGCAAATGTTTCATTGCGAAATGTGAATGTTCCCATATCCCAACAGACCGCAACATGAGAAGGTTTGATTTGTTTTAATGCACTGAAAATGTGTCTAACAAAACCTTGTGTCCCATTGGTTGGGATACCTTCAGAATTTCTCATAAAGTTTTGATGTATGCTAGATGCATAGAAGTGACGAAACAACATCGCCATTCCGTCGACTAATAATATTCTATTCGACATTTTTATCTCCTTTGAATGATGTAATGTGTGTTAAGGTTGGTAGAATGGATTTGAGTTTTTGAATGAACGCATCATCTAATTCAAATGTTAAAATGCTTTGTATATCTTCTTGTGTTGCATCTTCAAGTTGATTTAATATCAAGACGGACTGGTCTTTGAACTCATTTAATATCGATTCTAGTGCATGTTTTAAATCGTTTAGGCGTGGTCCTAAAAGCGTTAATGTACTTACTTTAATCGATTCATGTATTTCCTTTTGATAATGTGATTGTAAAATTCGCTTCTTTGTCAAGGATTTTGGAAGTTGACGAATCAGCGACTCTAAGTCAATTTTCAATAACATTTGGTCAATTTCTGAAATGTCAAACTGAATATCAGGTTGAATGATTACGTGGTGTTGATGTAATTGTTTTAGCGTTGGAATAAGTTTGCTCTCTAATTCTTGCTGATAAATACGTTTGATTCGCTCGACAATTAAAGACTGTTCTAAATATAGTTTTTGGTGAATTTGATCTAAATACATTTTTGAAGCAGCTTGCTTTTCATATTTGAAATCATCTGTATTTGTCATTTGGCTGTTAAAAACTGACTTTATGTCATCTAATAATTGAATTTTTAACCGTTCATTTAAATGATAAATTTGGGTGTCAATTTCATTTGATACTTTTTGATAAGTTGCATCAATGATTTGCTGTTGATTAAAGACACTTGGTAGTGCCAATTGTTGTAATGCCTGTTTATGGTTTTCTGTTTCTTGAGCATTTGTTTCATAATCTTGAATCATTTTAAAGTATGCTTGTTGAATGTATTCTATTTGATGTACGATATTTCTTTCTAAGATTTGTTTAGATTCTACATGAGCAAAGTGCTGTATACTGTCAGTCAATTGTTCAATTCCTTTATCATGGTGAGTCAATGCGTTTCGACTTGAAACGGCAAAGATTTCCGGTGACATTTGTACTTCGCTTAATGCCTGTTCGACATATTGAATGACAGCTTTTTTGTCATTATCAGATTCCGCTAAATCAGTAGCATTTATAACCATTTTGAATGCTTGTTGTTCGAGTAATTGGTTCATATCTTTCATATGTTGAATAAACATTTTATCATTGTCTGTAAATGAATGATTAAAGTAGCTGACATATATAATTAAGTCGGATGTAGTCAATATTTTTTCAGTTTCATGTGTATGTCGCTGGTTATTGGAATGTAGACCTAATGAATCAATTATGATTTTGTTTTTTAGCCAGTCTATCGGTAATTGTATATGGACAGTATCGACAAACGTAGCATATTCATCTTCGGCACTCCATTTTTGAATGTCGGCATTTGAAATGGAGTGTTGTATTCCTTTTTCAATTAATTGCTCGTATAATTGATAGTTTTTTTCAATCGCCTCTATAAAAGCTAATCGATTTTTATCAATTTGTAACTTCAATTGGGACGTATTAAAAGACAAAAATTGCGTAATCGTTTCAAATTGCAACCCAATCATATCAGTCACACTATTAATTTCTTCTAAAAGTGCCTCTTTAGTCTTGAATGTTACACTATTCTGATTGCCATATGAAATTTCCGTTGTTGCGGCAGTTGTTGGGTTTGGCGAACTGATTAAATACGGAGCGCCTAAAAGTGCGTTGATTAAACTACTCTTGCCTGCACTAAATGTACCAAACACACCGATTTTTATAATTTGACGATCCATACGATCTAGTGAATGCTCAATATTTTTAATAGTATTTTGAAATAAAGGTACATCTCTTAAATCTTTGAGTGCTGAGACAACTTTAGATTTCGAAAACGCTGACTCTATTTTAGTAAAGGTTTTGGTTGATGAAGTATTTTCTTCTTCTATCTTAACTTTGCCTTGAGGTTTATACTCGATTCGATGTCGATCAATTAATTGATCTAATGAGTCATCCATATGGATATAGTAATGTTTATAGTTTCTTGTTTCTAAAGATCGTTTGAGATTTCCTAATTCAATATAGCGCTGATATAGTTTTTCAATGTCACTATGAGATGCAGTGTTTTCTTCCGCGTGTACCTTTTCTAGTATATCATCATCAAGCTTTTCAAAATGCTTCAAGATTGCATGACGAATGCTTTTCATTAAATCATCTGAAAATGTAAGGACATATTGGTTGCTGATATTGATTTGTGTTTGATTTAAGTCTATTACTAAAGATGTTGGTAACTCAAAATGTTGATTTAATATACGCTGATTTAATTTTGAATCTGTACTGAATCGAGTTAAAAAAGACATATCATCTTGCATTGGTTTAAATATATTTTGAACTACTTTACTTTGTAATTTGGTCATGAGCTGTTCAAGACGATTTTGTCTCTCTGCTTCAGTCTTTTTCTTTTTGTTTAAAAAGCTACCTACTTTAAAGTCCTTAGTCGTACTTTCGAGGTAATAACGAATGTGTTCCCTCATATCATGAGTCATAATATATGCGTTATCTATAATCGATTTTCTTTTTTCAGTTAGATAATGTTTTAATGCTTGTTTATCATTGAGTAATTGGGCTTCTTCACTAACCGCTTCATTTTGTTGATATGTACTATATGCTTGTTCAAATTCTTGAGCTTCAATATTTAACTGATCAAGTATTATATCCATTTCGTCATCCAAATATTGGGATTGCTTAGATGTGATTAATTGTGTAATACGTTTAACATAGCTTTCAATTGCTTCTCTCTTATTGTCTTGTTCATGAATAAAAGATTTAAGTGAGTCAAGTTGATTATGAACATCATCATACTTTGAAACAAAAAAAGTTTTTAAAATGTCAATGTCCCAGTCTATTATTGATTTTTGGACACGAGATTTAAACATTTCAAAACTGAGCTCATCATTTTTATGTTTATCTATTTGATTAATGATGAAAACAACTGGAATATTAGACTGATTTAAACGTTTCATAAATTGAAAATTAAGCGATGATTGAACATGATTATAGTCTACAGTATAAAATACGATGTTACTTGTATAGAGAAAACTTTCTGTACTTATACTATGTGATTTTACATTTGAGTCTACCCCCGGAGTATCTTGGAAAGTGAGACCGTCATGATAAAGGTTTGATTTAAAACGTATATCAATTGATTCGACGTGGTAATTTTCACGATTCATTTGTTTGACTGCATCATAATTCTCGAGTACGGAATATTTTTGTCCCTCTAAGTTTGCTGTAATACCTTCTTCATTTGAAACAGAAACTAAAGCAGTATTACTTGTTGTTGGAACGGGAGAACTTGGTAAAATATCGCGTTCAATTAAATTGTTGATAAGTGTGGATTTGCCAGCAGAAAAATGGCCTACAAACGTAAGCGTATAATGATTCAAATATACTTTTTTAATAATTTGGTTAATCATTGTAACTAGTGATTGATGGTCAGATTTTTCAACTTCTTTTTTTAGTTTATATAAGATGTCCAATTCATTTTGATTTATCATTGATAATTCCCCTTGTGCATAGTATATCTTTTAATTGTATTATATTTATCACAAAGGTCAAAGTCTATATTCGTAGGCCAGTAAAATGTCAAACATTATGAAGCGTTTTAAAAGGTCTGTCTTATGGAGATGAGTTAGCCGAAGAGAAGGGGTGGGTTTGGACATAGCACACCTTGCTCTGAAAGCATTGATGCCTCCTTTTGTCCAAACCACCTTACTCAATTTGAGGTTGCTTTTTTATTTTAATGACTTGGGAAATGATATAGATAATAATGCCAGTCCAAATAAAGCAAAAAGTTATAAATTGATCTATATTAAATGGTTCTTTGAAAACAATGATGCCTAAAATAAAGATAATGGTTGGGCCTATGTACTGAATGAACCCCATAAGCGACAACGGTATTCTTACAGCCCCTGCTGAAAATGCAAGCAAAGGGAGAACTGTAACAGCACCTGAAAATAATAACCAAAATGAAGACATGTTCCAACCTATACTCAATCCGAATTGATGGTAAATATAGAACAGATAACCAATCGCAGCGGGTGCAGTAACTATATTTTCAATTGTAATGCTACTGATTGCACTTAAAGGAACTAATTTTTTCAGTAATCCATAAAAACCAAACGTTAAAGCCAATATGAGTGATACAAATGGTACTTCCCCTACTTTAATTGTCATATAAAGTACACCTATTGCAGCTGAGGCAATTGCGCACCATTCGAGACGGCTAAATCTTTCTTTGAAAAAAATCATAGCTAACAAGATGCTGACTAATGGATTAATATAGTATCCGAGACTAGTTTGAAGCACATAACCGGATTCAATTGCATATATAAATGTTCCCCAGTTAATCGTTACAATATATCCAGCTATAACAATAATGAATAATTTTTTAGGGTATCGAACTAAAAATCGAATATCATGCAGCAATTGATTGGTTTGTTTTAAAAGCGGTACAAGTATAATCATAAATAGTAAAGAGAGTATGATCCGTACCATTAAAGTTTCAATCGCATTAATCCCGTGAATTAGTGCCCAATATAGAGGCAAAGTTCCCCACATGAAATATGCGATAAATGCAAACAATATCCCTTTTTTAAACGCTTGTTGATTCATTACTTCCCCCCTTTTACTTTTTAGGTTTAATCATGTTGATACATGATATACACTGATAATTTATTGTTTTGCCCAATATTGATAATAAGTTGTTTCGATATATCCGTTAAATAGTTTTCGGCGTTTAGTAGCCTTTTGATTAACAAGATATTCAAATTCTTTATGGCTTGTCATGATATAAAGTGATAATTTAGGATTGCGCTTTAATAGTGTGCCTAAATAACGATACATTTCTTCAACTTCATCACGATCTCCAATTCTTTCGCCGTACGGTGGATTTCCGATTAAGCCAATAGGTCCATCATATTCAATCGTTAAAGTATTAATATCTTTAACTTCAAATTGAATAATATCACCAACACCTACTTCATCAGCATTTCGTTGTGCGATGTCTATCATTTGTGGGTCTATATCAGATGCATAAATAGTGATATCTTTATCATAATCTGCCTGCGCATCGGCTTCAGCTCGTAGTCGTTCATATAAGCCGTCTGGCATAAAGTCCCATTGTTCTGATATAAAAGAACGATTGAAGCCAGGTGCGATGTTTTGAGCAATTAAACATGCTTCAATTGCAATAGTGCCCGACCCACAAAAAGGGTCAATTAACGGTGTATCGCCTGTCCAATTTGCAAGCTTTACTAAACTGGCTGCTAGAGTTTCTTTAATTGGAGCCTCACCTTGTGCAAGTCGATAACCACGTTTGTTTAAACCTGAACCTGACGTATCAATTGTAAGTAAAGCTTTATCTTTTAAAATATTGACTTCAATCGGGTATTTTACACCAGACTCGTCTAACCATCCTTGAACTTGATGAGTTTGCTTTAATTTTTCTACTATTGCTTTTTTCGTAATAGCTTGGACGTCTGGAACACTATGTAACTTAGATTTTAAACTACGTCCTTGCACAGGAAATGCACCATCAGCTGGAATAAACTGTTCCCAAGGTAATGCTTTTACCTTTTCAAAAAGATCGTCAAAGGTATGTACTTCAAATTCTCCCACCACTAATTTAACGCGATCAGCTGTACGAAGCCACAGATTAGATAAAGCAATCGCTTCCACATCGCCATGATAATATATTCGGCCATTTTCAACACGTGTCTCATAACCTAAATCTCTAATTTCTTTTGCTACAATCGATTCTAGCCCCATCGGACAGACTGCCAATAGTTGATACATATATGCCCCTCCTTATAGTATACATATTATTATTCACTAAAATGAAAGGCTGAGACGGTATGTCCCAGCCTAAACTAGTTGTGATATTTCTGTAAGCCATGTTCTGTTCCTTTGTACTCATAACGTGTACTAGTTGCACTGGTACTTAGGTGGTAATCATCTGTCTGGAAAGTAAATCTACTTTCCCTCATCTGTACGTTCATTTCCATCAGACGAGTGCTCCTACCGAATTTGGATTGCTCACTCGAGGGGTTTACCGCGTTCCACCTTTATTATTTCTAATAAAGCTACGTCACTGTGGCACTTTACAATTACTTAAACCATATCTTATGACTTAGGTTTTTTCACTGCCGTCAATCATTGATTGCCTTGACTTATTGTTTCATCAAGCACGAACACTACAATCATCTCAGATTGTGTGAGCATGGACTTTCCTCTATATTAAAATATAGCGATCACCCAAAATATCACTTAAAAATTATATCATTTCCCCATACAAAAGCAATGATTATTTGCCAAACACTGCTTTTTCTAAGTTAGATATACGTTTAAGAATATCGACGTTATTATTACTTTGATTCACACTTTGGTTTGAAAAAGATTTAGGATCTTGTGATCGTCCTGATGCTACTCTAATTCTCAAATCTTCTACTTCTTTTCTAAGCTTATTATTTTCTTCAGATAGTTTGATGACTTCATTATTTAAGTCTGCCATCTTTTGATAATCAGCAATAATATCATCTAAAAAGGCATCCACCTCTTCTGGACGATATCCTCTAAACATAGTCTTTTCAAAGTCTTTTTCATAAATATCTTTTGCGGATAACTTTAACGAAACATCTGACATGCATTCCACCTCATTTGATTTATATTTCTTTTGACCATTGTAAATCATTGATAAAGCTTGTAATTTCGTCAAACGTCACAATATCACAAGTATAATTTGTTTTTTCAGCAAAATCAACTAACTTCCGTTTAAAGAACTTAGGACTCGCTTCTTGCTCCTCATCATAAATTAGAATTGTTAAATCTGTATGATCTAACATAAACTGGTCTGCTTGCTGAAACTGATATGGTCCATCATAGGGTTGTTGATAAATGCTATTTTGGTAATCGCAATGTTCCACAATTGTTTGATATTGCAATTGATTATGCTCATTCCATTTTGAAAAATGGTCTAAAAACGGTGTAATTATGCCTAACTTTAAGTCAGGGTATTCCTTTTTTAATTCAATCACACATTCAGCTGCCCACAATTCAATACCTATTTGTCCTTGTATTAAAACCCATTCAAGTCCTTCGTCGATATAGTGGCTTAACTTTTGGGTTATAAATTGCTTTAAAAATGTCACTTCTTTTGCATCATTATTAAAAATACCAAGTTCGTATGACTTATAACCTGTAATGTAAAGCGATTTAATCATTTCAATTCCTTTCTATCGCAACATTTGAATATGGTGTTGCACAGTTTTATATTGATTCATAAATATTTTTAAGCTTGTTTTGGGATAGTGGCAAGTTATTGATAGGTCTTCAATCAATTGTATGAGGTTGTTGAAATGTTTTTGATTAAAGTATTGAATACCAAGAACTTCATGTTCATAACGTTTGAATTCACTCATATGATGATCAACACGTTGAACAAATGGTTTGATTTCATTATCAAAATCGAATTGATAGCCATTTCTTGCAAGTGTATAGCGTTCTTTAATTAATAATAAATCTTGATTAAGGTTAGAAACCATTTGTTGTAATATCATATTCCATCCCTACTTTCGATTTAAACTCGGTTATGTGTATTCAAAAAACATATATTGATATATCAGTGCTAGATGATTTAATGGTAACGGATATTATTTATCTATGTTACAATTATAACAGTTTATAGAAGTTTTGATGATTAGATTCATCATTTTCTTAAACCATGTTGGAATAGAGCAATGAATTTATTAATGTTAAACAATTGGTATAGACTCATCTACTCTATTCACCCATTTTTAGAATTGAATGTAGGTGTTATCATGAATTATCCGAATGGCAAATCTTATAGAAAGAATCAGACTCAAGTCGGAAGTTTAAAAAGTAAGTACTCGTCTAAAATAAAATATGGTGGACGAGGCATGTCACTAGAAAAGGACATTGAACAAGCAAACCAATTTTATTTAAAAAGTCACATTGCAGTGATACACAAAAAACCAACGCCCGTCCAGATTGTTCATGTGGATTATCCAGAACGTAGCAAAGCTGTTATCAAAGAAGCTTACTTTAGAACACCTTCAACAACAGACTATAACGGAATTTACAAAGGATATCATTTGGATTTTGAAGCGAAAGAAACAAAAAATAAAACGTCATTCCCTCTTCAAAATCTTCATGAGCACCAAGTTAAACATATGCAACATATAGCTCAACATGGTGGCATTGCGTTTTTAATCATACGATTTAAAACACAAGATAAAGTATATCTTTTACCTTTTAAAGACTTTCTTCCATTTTGGATGAGATTTTTAAAAAATGAAAAAAAGTCAATAACTGTTGAAGAAATTCAAGAAAATGGGTACTATATTCCTTATCAGTATCAACCAAGATTAGACTATCTAAAAGCAGTTGATAAGTTGATATTAGATGAAAGTGAGGACCGCGTATGACGCAAAAGAAAGGGACTTCAAATGCTTCAACTAAGAAGTCTAATAAAAAAAAGAATAAAAATATTAAGCGTACGATCATTAAAGTCATCAGTTTTGTTGTTTTAGCTTTTGTAATTCTTGCATTATTATGTGTTTTACTTTTTGCTTATTATGCTTGGAAAGCCCCTGCATTTAATGAATCTAAACTACAAGATCCAAGTCCGGCAAGGATTTATGATAAAGATGATCAACTCGTCAAGACGCTTGATAATGGAGCAAGACGGGAGCATGTTGATTTAGATAAAGTGCCTGACACTATGAAAAATGCTGTTTTGGCAACAGAAGATAATCGATTTTATGATCATGGCGCACTTGATTATAAACGGTTGTTTGGTGCTGTGATTAAAAACGTAACAGGTGGCTTTGGTTCACAAGGTGCATCAACTTTAACACAACAAGTTGTCAAACGTACCTTCTTAACCGATCAAAAATCAATCGAGCGTAAAGCGCAAGAAGCATACTTGTCTTACCGTTTAGAACAAGAGTATTCTAAAGATGAAATTTTTGAAATGTATTTGAATAAAATATATTATTCTGATGGTGTATATGGAATTAAAGCAGCAGCTAAATATTATTTTGATAAAGATTTAGATGAATTAAATCTTGCAGAATCTGCTTATCTGGCAGGCTTGCCTCAAGTGCCTAATACTTATAATATATACGATCATCCAGAAGAAGCTGAAAAGCGTAAAGACACTGTATTATATTTAATGGCTTATCACAATCGAATTAGCGAAAAAGAAAAAGAAGAAGCGCAAAACACACCAATTACAACGAATCTAGTTGAACGTACAAATGAAGAACGACAAATTAAGCCTGATGATAGTACAGCGCAGTATGATTCTTATGTGAATTTTATTAAACAAGAGTTAATGAATAATCCAGAATTTAAAGGTAAAAATTTATCTGATGTTTTAAACAGTGGTATTAAAATTTATACGAATATGGATAGAAACATTCAAGATGCCTTACAAAGTCGAATTGACAATGGTGGATACTATAAGAATGATGATCAATTAGTAGGATCTACAATTGTTGATAGTGAAACTGGCGGTTTAGTCGCTATTTCTGGCGGCCGAAATTATAAAGATGTCGTTGAACGAAATCAAGCAACTGATGTTCACCCTACTGGTTCGACATTGAAGCCATTCTTAGCATACGGCCCTGCTATAGACAATATGCAATGGGCTACGAATCATTCAATTCAAGATGAATCGGCATACTCTATAGATGGTGGTGTTTTCCATAACTATGATCAACAGAGTCATGGTGTTGTTTCGATATATGATGCATTACGTCAAAGTTTCAACATCCCAGCGCTAAAAACATGGCAACAAGTTAAAGAACAAGCTGGCAATAATGCACCGACTGATTTTGCTAAAAAAGTCGGACTTGAATATGAAAATCCAAATATTGGACCATCTGATGTTTTAGGTGGCTCATCATCTGAATTTTCAACAACCCAACTTGCATCGGCATACGCTTCATTTGCAAATGGTGGGACTTATAATAATGCACACTCAATTCGAAAAGTAGTTGAATCTAGTGGCAATACGATTGAATTTGATCATACAAGCCATAGAGCGATGAATGATTATACTGCTTATATGATTACTGAAATTTTAAAAGGTACATTCGAAGCATATGGTTCAGCTTATGGTAATGACGTATCGGGTGTGAATTTAGCGGCTAAAACAGGTACAGGTACTTATGGTACTGAAACGTATCAGCAATACAATTTACCTGATTCTGCTGCCAAAGACGTTTGGATTGCCGGTTATTCACCTCGATATTCGATGTCAGTTTGGATGGGCTTTAGTAGCGTAAAGGCATACGGTGAAAACTCATTTGTTGGAAGTTCTGAGCAAAAGTTACCACAACTATTATTTAGAGATGTTATGAGTGACATTAACCCAAGAGACGGTTCTGATTTTAATCGTCCAGATTCAGTTGCTGGTAGTGGCAAAAGTTTATATGTCGCACAAGCTCCTGATGGTAATACAACAAGTAACTTTACTGAATCAAGTAATGGCACTAACTCTGGTAATAATAACAACTCAGGAAATAACTTTAGTAACAACAACAATCAATCTCAGCAAAATAATAACCAACAGAATAATAACCAACAAAACAATGGATTCTTCAGTAATTTATTTAATCGATAAGTTATATCAAGAATCTGAGATATATCAGTAATCGAAAAAGCTTCGAGGTTTTCGTAAGAATTTACGAAAAATCTCGAAGTTTTTTTGTGATTAATTGAATGATACGAAAGTGTCTGTTTTTGTAAATATAACAGTGAGTCATGACGAAGACTATAGACTGAGGCTGTCCCCTTGGAAAGCGAAGTCATATCATACAAAGCTATATCATAAAAAGAAGCGCTAAGACGCATTGTTATTAAAAAGCATCTTAACGCTATTTATTTTGGGATTGATATCGTAGCCTCTTTGACAATTCAGTTAAAGACTTGAATGTTTGGCTTTGTATGCAGCATTCATTTTAATCAGTTCGGATTTAACAGTTTTCATTTGTTGATATCCCATATAGTGGTGTTTTCTTTCATGAATGTATCGTAAACGCTCTTCAATATTAAAAGGTTTGATTTTGAGGTTTTCAAACGTTAATCTTTCATTGTTAGGAATGCCATTAATGAATTTGATATAAGCTAGCAGATTGTCGTAGTATTGATTTAATAATGGAATGGATTGCGCTTGACCAATCGCTCTGTTTTTTGCGATTTCATCTAAAGTGATTTCGAGTGCATTCATAGCATTTAAATAATCCATTTTATTCACTACCTCCCGAAGCGCGTAATGATGCACGGTAGCGCTTTTGTCCTTCTCTACAGTCATCAAATAATGGACAAACATCGCATTTAGGCTTGCGTGCTAAACAATGGTATCTTCCAAAAAAAATCAATTGATGATGACTTTTCGTCCATCGTTCTCTAGGAATAATAGAAGTCAGACGACGCTCCACCTCATTGACGTTATCTTTCCAACGACAAATACCCAAACGTTTTGAAACACGCTCTACATGTGTATCAACAGCAAGTGCAGGTTCGCCAAATGCAACACTCATTACAACATTTGCAGTTTTACGTCCTACACCAGCTAAACTTTCAAGTTCTTTATGAGTATGTGGTACTTCGCCATTAAATTGATCTAGTAAGGAGCGAGAAAGTTTCTGTATATTTTTAGCTTTATTTCGATATAGTCCTATTGAGCGAATATCATTCTCTAATTCAGGTAATTCAACTGACAAATAATCTTCTGGCGTGTGATATTTTTGAAATAAATCATGTGTTACTTTATTCACGGTATTATCTGTACATTGTGCAGATAGTAATACAGCAATGGTTAACTCAAATGGGTTTTTATGTTTGAGTTCACATTCAGCATCAGGAAACATCGTATCAATGGTATCTATCATTTCTAAAGCTTTCGTTTTACTTATCAAATGGATTTTCCCCCTTCAACCAATTGAAAGTTGGAAAGTTTTCAATTTTTTTAGGCTTTTGATTATGCTGCTTTTTAAATTGTTCGCGTATCGATTTACTTTCTTCAGGTGTATTGACATTATTCTTTTTCCAATTTAATAAAATGCGATCGATATATTTAAGTGAAAATTTATCATGTGCTAAAGCTTCATTTAATGCTGTTTCTATTAATTCTAAACTATAGCCATCAATATCTATCCACTGATTGAGGTGTTCAATTTCTAAAGGAGAGAGTGTGCGACCAAATGTCGTTTCGAATTTGCGAAATAGAGCTTTAAATTTCTCTTTATCATTATTATTTTGATTACTTTGGTTAAGCCTATTTAAAATATGTGCAAATTGTTCGTAAAATCCATCTAAGTTAATATATTCAGTAAATTTACCATTATTATTTTTCTCAACTCTCATCGTTAATAAGCCGAGGTGAATTAATTTTTGAATAATTGATGTTATCTCTGTCTCGCTTACATTTGTCCCTTTTTTAAGAAGATTGATAGAGGGTTGTTCGTTAGAAACGTCATATGCATATAAGATTTTCAGGAAAATAATAAGGTCTGTTTCATCTAATCCTAATTCATTGTAATGTTCGAGCAATTCATATCTTAATACTAAAGGGCGTTTTTGAAGCTCATTAATATGCATCATTTACCTCCTTGTCCTTCTTACTATCAATTAAAAAGAGACCAAGTGGACTGATACAAATGATTAACAGTCGAATCATCAAACTTGGTCTCACACTCTATCATTTAAATCATAATTAAATTCAAACATTATCCCATGTCATTCGTTTGATTATTAATTAAGGATATAAGCGGTTTAATAAACGTGGGAATGGTGACGTTTCGCGTACATGTTCCACCCCAGCAATCCATGCAATCGTTCTTTCTAAGCCTAAGCCAAAACCACTGTGCGGCACACTGCCATATTTACGTAAATCTAGATAATATTGATAACTTTCAATATCTAATTGATGTGCCTCTATACGTGCTTCTAATAATGACAAGTCATTAATACGTTCTGAACCGCCAATTATTTCACCGTAACCTTCAGGCGCAATTAAGTCGGCACACAACACAGTGTCTTCATTGTCAGGATTTGGTTGCATATAAAATGGCTTTATTTTGGTTGGATAGTTGACGATAAACACTGGCAAGTCATAATGGTTTGCGATAGCTGTTTCATGTGGTGCACCAAAGTCATCGCCCCACTCTATATCGTTAAATCCTTCTTTGTGTAAAAACTCAATCGCGTTATCATATGTAATACGCGGGAAAGGTGCTTTTACTTTTTCGAGTTTAGATGTATCACGATTTAATAGTTTGAGTTCTAATTTACAGTTTTCAAGTACAGCATTTACGATAAAAGCAATATAGTTTTCTTGTACTTTTAAGCTTTCTTCATGTGTTGTGAATGCCATTTCAGGTTCAAGCATCCAAAACTCAATTAAATGACGGCGTGTTTTGGACTTTTCTGCGCGAAATGTTGGGCCAAATGAGAATACTTTTCCATAAGCCATTGCAGCGGCCTCCATATAAAGCTGACCACTTTGAGATAAAAATGCATCTTCATCAAAATATTTAGTATGGAATAATTCGCTTGTACCTTCAGGAGCACTTGCCGTTAAGATAGGCGGGTCAATTTTAGTAAACCCATTGTGATTAAAGAACTCGTATGTAGCTCTAATGATTTCATTACGAATTTTCATAACAGCATGTTGCTTTTTTGAACGCAACCACAGATGTCTATGATCCATTAAAAATTCTGTGCCATGTTCTTTTGGAGTAATAGGATAGTCATGCGCATTTTGGATAACTTCAATATTTTTAACTTGCATTTCATATCCTAAATCAGAGCGATTGTCTTCTGTGATCTCCCCTGTTATATAAAGTGACGACTCTTGTGTAATGGACTTAGCAAGTTTGAAGATTTCTTCATCAACTTCAGACTTAACAACAACACCTTGCATAAATCCAGTACCGTCTCTCAATTGAAGGAAAGCGATTTTACCGCTTGAACGTTTATTTGCCAACCAAGCACCTATAGTGACTTCTTGGCCAATGTAATCTTTTGCATTTTTAATCGTAGTTTTCATAACCAGTCTCCTATTTAAATTAATACTTACTATATTTTAACAAAACTTATACTAGACTTCTACATGTTGAAGTCTAGTGATGACTCTTTTTAAGGTGATTTAAAATCTCCTCAAATTGATTTGCACTTCCTTCATGTGTGTGATATTGAGAAAGTGTATCTAAAAAGAAATGTGTATATGAACTGTGTAACAATCGACTATCAAATGAAACGATGATCCCTTTATCATTTTCATTCCTAAGTAGTCGTCCCAGTCCTTGTCTGAAGCGGATTACTGCTTCAGGAAGTATATAATCTTTAAATATATTATTAAATTCATCTTTTAATAACATAGGTTTATCTGCATATTGGCTCATAAATGGTAACTTAGCGATCATTACGCATTTGACTTCTGCTGATTGGTAATCAAATCCTTCAAAGAAAGATGTCGTACCAAGTAGGATTGCTTTATCAAAATGATTAAACTGCTGTACTATTTTATAATTTTGATTAGGTTGTTGAGATAAAATGACATAATCTTCAAATTCAGCCATTTGATTTAAATAATCCATTACAGTATACAACATTTGGTAACTGGTAAATAATATCAAACATTTTCCTTTTATAGTATTCACATAACGTGAAATATATTCAATCATCGTTTCAATATATTGATCGTGGTTTTGATAATTGTACTTTTCGATATCATTGGGTACGAATATATGACCATTTGATTTTAATCTATGAGTTGGCTTGATTTGATAAGTGTTAAATTTATTTTTATAATCAAACCACTTTTCGAAAGTGCTAAATGAATGATTAAATGTGAGTGTACCTGAAATAAAAGTAATTGAATCAAATTTTTCTAAAAGTTTTTTGGTTAGTACATCTTTGACTAATGTATTTTTGGTGTGGATTCTGATGGTAGACTTTTGATTGATGTTTTTAAGTGAAATATAAAAAGTATGCCCTTTTTCGATATTCTTTTCAAGCTCTCGTAATTGGTCTCTAATATAAAGTAAATGCTTACGTACGGCTTTAATTACCTTGTGTTTCATCCCTTTAAAGTTTTCTATAGTTTGGTTTACCTTCGTAATATACTGATGTAAGATAGGTGTGATTTGACGTGCATCTAAATCGTATGCAAAGTGTAATTTCGATGTTTCATCGTCGTATATTGGGTTATCTTGTACTAAACTAAATAATACATTGAAAAAATGTTCATTTGTTTCGTGTATATCATTGAGGTCAGATTTAAACGTAAAGACATCAATGGGTGGTATATTCAATTGTTGGAGTATACGTTGTTGTTCAAGCATATCAATTTGTTTAAGTAGCTTTTCATGTTCAGTTTTCCCGATTAAACCAAGCTGATATTTTATATCACTATAACTCAACTCTGAAATTGAGCAATTTAGTGCGTAATCTGGTAAGCGATGTGCCTCATCAATAATACAATGACGGAATAATTGATATATCGAATTTTCAGATGAAGAATGTAATAAATGTGCATGATTTGTTACGCCGATTTGGATTTTTGCTGCATTATTCTTTATATAATTATAGTAATGACCGTCTTTCAATGTTGCAGTATATGTTTCGTTTTTTTGAGCCATATACATTTGTTGGCTCCCTCGCAAGTTAAGCTCTTGGATATCGCCTGTATCGGTAGATAATATCCAAATCAGTAATTGCATTTTTAAAAGATTGACTTCATAATTTGATGTTTCTTCTTTTAAAATATCACTGATTAGTCCTAATGAAATATAGTCTTGTTTACTTTTAATTAATTTGGCATTAATTTGAGACTTTAGTGCTCGATTAACGATAGGTATATCGTGTTCTAACAATTGGTTTTGTAGCAATTTAGTATTAGTCGAAATCATCACATGTTCTCCTGTTTCGATATAATACATTATGGCTGCTACAATATACGCTAATGATTTACCACTACCTGTCTCAGCTTCAACTAATGTTTTTTCGTTATTCATTAATTGGTTGAAAATGATTTCAGAAAGATAAAGTTGAGATTCCCGATACTGATATTTCGTTTTATTGATAATCATTAAATATAAATCTTTTAAATTCCCACTAAAATCTATAGGTTTAACTTCTAGTGGAGATTGAGGTTTAAAATAAATATGATCAAAATGTTTGAGTCCTTGAATCTGATTTGTACTATCGTGATATCTCACCATTTCAAATAGATAATCATTTAAATTATATTTCAAATGTTTACTTAAGTAATATAATTGCTTTTTGGTATTTATCGGCAATGTTTTAAAAAAGTCAAAAGCTTTAATTAATAATAATGCTGTCGTATGTGCATCTTCATCAGCACGGTGAGCCTGTGTTAATGGAATATTTAAAGATATAGCCAATTCACTTAGTTGATAGCTCTTTTCAGTTGGGAATGCAATTTGAAATATTTCTAAAGTGTCTAGAACTTTTTTAGGGTGGAAGTTAATATTATGTTTTTTTAGAGCTTTTTTTAAAAAAACAAGATCAAAATTAACATTATGGGCAACAAACACACAATCTTTAATCTGGTTATAGATATCTTTTGCAACTTCACTAAAATACGGCGCTTCACTTAACATATCAGATTCTATTGAAGTAAGTGCTTGAATAAATGTGGGAATCTCTAAATGAGTTTTAATCATTGAATGATATGTATCCACTACTTTATTATTTTCAACAAACGTGATGCCAATTTGAATAATTTCATCATAACCGAGATGATTCCCAGTTGTTTCTAAATCTACAACAGCAAAGCGTGTATGATGATACATAAAGTCCCTCCTTTCTATACTATTTTAAAATTCAATGTCAGCACTCATTAATCGCTGCACTGTACCGTGTTCATCTTCTACATGTAAAAAGCCTTGATCATCTATTTCGATAACATATCCCCAAAATTGTCTTGCACCCTCGGTAAAGCGAAGGCGTCGGTTCCATATATTTGATGATTCGATATAATCTTTCTTTATTGCAGTAAACGGTTGCGTCAAAAATTGATTGTAGCGTTGTTCAATATTTTTAAGTAACTGATCTAAGAATTGATAGCGATTTACCTTTTCATTTTGATGATGTAATTTAACGCTAGTTGCGGTATCATGTATGGACGAATCAAAATCTTCTAAATCGTGATTAATGTTAATACCAATACCACAAATGACAGCCTCTACACCATCCGCATTGGCAATCATTTCTGTTAAAAACCCACATACCTTTTTATCTTTAATATAAATATCATTTGGCCATTTAATTTGAACAAGATCATTAGAAAAAGTTTGAATCGTTTCACAAATAGCTAAAGACATGAAGAGATTAAATGTTGTTAACATAGAAAACGGTATATCTGGTTTAAGAACGATTGACATCCATAGTCCCTTCCCTTTTGGGGACTGCCAAGGTCTTTTAAAGCGGCCAGTTCCAGCAGTTTGTTCATCACTAATAACTAAAAAGGGCTCTTCTGTATTAATTAACGTCTTTTTGGCAACTAACTGTGTCGAGTCTAAACGATCATATACAAAGCATGTTTTGACGAGTGTATTGTGACTTAGCATGGAGTCTAAAATGCCTTTATACCAATTTAGTGGATACGTGTTTAGACGATGGCCCTTATTGTGAACTGAGTCTATAGATAACCCTTCTTCTTTAAGTTGGTCGATTGCTTTTTTGACAGTCATTCTAGAAATGTTAAGTTGTTGTGCTATTGTTTCACCAGATATATAATTTGGTGCGACATCTGTGATTAATTTTAAAATTGTTTCACGATATTTTGACATTTAATTTCACCCATTCAATTAAATCTTTTTTACGATTAGCTACTTCGCTTTGTACAACTGCACATTCGATATCACGTAATACTTTTTTTAGCCATGGACCGCTGTTTTTGTTCAGTACTTCCATAAGATCTTTCCCGTTAATCTGTAACATTTTTCTATTCTGTATAGGCAGTGACTGCCAGATATGCTGTATGAGTGATGCATTGTAATTTGATTGTGAAGGTAAAGAAATATGATTGCACATTAAATTTTCGCGTTGATGCTCAATATCTAAAGCGATTGATATTCCAAAGTCATATACAAATTGGTATAGCGACTTTTCGTTAGTTATACAGTTGAGTTGAATTAAAGCGTTTTTGAATTGAGTAATATAGTTGGTACTCGCATTACTTAATTTTAAACACTTTATATCTTGATTCACTTGGCTTTTATATGTTGTAATCGCAATAAATTGTTCAAGTGTTATTGGATGAATCATTTGATATGCATTCATTTGTATCAAGTTAAAGTATGGAATAAACTCCCAAAAATTCAAGTGGTGTAAATCTATGATTGCTTTGTTAATATATTGACCTAGCAATAATTTTTTGAGTTCAAGGATGATACGCTCTATCGATAAATATTGAATGTCTTCAATATGCTCTTCCATTGCACGAAAAGTATAACTATCGATGTCAAATCCGAGCTGTGATTTAAATCTTAGTCCTCTTATAATTCTAAGCGCATCTTCAGAAAATCGATCAACAGGCTTTCCGACTGTGCGTATTACTTTGTTATTTATATCAGTTTGTCCATTAAAATAATCATATAAATTAAATTCAGTATCCATGGCAATAGCATTAATTGTGAAATCCCTGCGTTTGACATCCAAATACAAATCTCTTACAAAGTGAACCTCACTTGGGCGACGATGGTTAATATACTCAGATTCTGTTCGAAATGTAGTGATTTCATAGTTTTCATTTTCCCATACAACGTTAATTGTGCCATGTTCTTTACCCACAGGAATAGTATGCGTAAATAATGATTCAATTTCATCAGGTGTAGCGCTCGTTGTAATATCAACATCATTTATTTCACGATTCATAATAAAATCTCTGACAGATCCCCCTACAAAATATGCCTCAAAACCATTTTTTTGAATATGTTTTAAGATGGGGATTGCTTGTACAAAAGGTAAAGAAATATTCACATTAAATAGCTCCTATCATTTTTTTATAATAATATTCATATTGATCAGCTATAATTTGAGAATGAAAACGATTATGAATATCGTTGAGCATGTTTTGCTGCATGGACTGATACAATGTCTGATTGCTTAGTAATTTTAAAGCATATTCTGCTGCTTTTGCACTGTCTCCAACTTCAACTAAATAACCAGTTTCTTCATGCTTAATGACTTCTTGTATACCACCAGCACGTGTCCCTATTGGAAGTACACCTGTATTCATAGCTTCCAGTAGAGTTAAACCAAAACTCTCTTTTTCACTTAATAACAATACAAGATCTGAAAATTGATAGAAATGACTCATGCAATCTTGTTTACCTAAGAATAAAATATCGTCAACTAAGTTCAATTCTTTGGCTTTCATTCTCATATCGAGTAATTCGGGGCCATCACCAATTAACAACAGTTTTGCGGGTAATTCAGCTCTTATAAGTGCGAATGTATCGATAATTGTATCAATACGTTTGACTTTTCTAAAGTTTGACACATGAATAATCACTTTTTCGTTATCTTTAATACCATATAGTTCTTTTAGCTTTGGGTTATAAGCAGTTGGAAATTCAGATTCACGTACAAAATTATAAATAGGTATAATTTCTTTATTAACATCAATAATTTCATTTGTCTGCTGTTTTAATGATTGACTTACACTTGTGACGATATCACTTTTCTCAATGCCAAATTTGATTGCATTTCTTAATGAGTGGTCATAACCGAGCACAGTAATATCTGTGCCGTGTAATGTTGTCATTATTTTAATATCCTTACCTGACATTTGTCGTGCAAGAATACCACATATGGCATGTGGTATGGCATAATGCATATGTAATACATCTAAGTCGTATTCGTTTATAACATTTGCAATCTTCGTACTTAATGAAATGTCATAAGGTGGATATTGAAATACTGCATATTGATTCACATCTACTTGATGAAACGTGATGTTAGGAACAGGTTTGTTCAAGCGAAACGGCATGTTAGACGTAATAAAGTGAACTTCATGGCCCCGCTCTGCCATTAAGATACCCAATTCTGTCGCGATAATACCCGAACCACCTACAGAAGGGTAACATGTTATTCCAATTTTCAATGAATAATCCTCCTTATTTACGCTCAAATCTATTTTTATCTCTTGTATTAAACTTTTGCATCGTTTCGTTAAAGCTTTCTGTCATATCGATATCAAGCGAGTTGGCAATACATAATAAAACAAATAAATTATCCCCTAACTCAGCTGCTACTGAATTAGGCGCTTCACTTTCTTTTTTCTTCTTTTCACCATGAAAATGATTTATTTCTCTAGCAAGCTCACCGACTTCTTCAGTTAAGCGCGCTAAATTAGCAAGTGGAGAGAAATACCCCGCCTTAAACTGAGAAATATATGTATCGACTTCGTTTTGCATTTCTTGCATTGTTTTCATAATGAAGCAAATCCTTTCAAATTATATTCTCCTCTATCTTACATGAAATATCCAGAAGTGAGCAATTTAGAAGTTTTTAATATCTTGAATAACCGTACAAAAAGAGGCAAAAGTTTATGCATTTAAACTTTTGCCTCTTAGACATTTATATTACACGTGCCTTATTCTTGCTTTAATTATTCTGCTGAACGTGCAATCAAAATAAAACGAACAAGTTCTGCTACTGCTACTGCTGTTGCTGCAACATAAGTCATAGCAGCTGCACGTAAAACACGACCAGCATGTTTATATTCTTTTTCATTAACGATATTCAAACGCTGTATTTGGTTCATTGCACGCTTACTTGCATCGAATTCAACAGGTAACGTTACGATTGAGAATAACACAGCAAATGCCATTAAGAAAATACCAATCCATAATGCAGTTGTTCCTATAGCCATTTGAAGCATTGTTAAAACAAAACCTGCCATAATGAATAAGTATGATAATGAACTACCTAGATTAGCAACTGGAACAAGTGCTGTACGGAAGCGTAAGAAGAAATAGCCTTCATAGTGTTGAATAGCATGTCCTACTTCGTGCGCTGCAATCGCTGTACCTGCAACACTTGGGCGATTAAAGTTTGCCGGTGATAAAACAACCACTTTATTTTTAGGGTCATAATGATCAGTTAAAAAGCCTTGGCCCTCTTTGACTTCAACATCATAAATACCGTTAGCATGTAAGATTTCCAAAGCGACTTCTTTACCTGTTTTGCCGCTAGTAGATCTAACTTGTGAGTATTTTTCATAGTTAGATTTTACTTTGTATTGAGCGTACATTGGTAAAATCATGAGTATAATCATATAAATAATAATTGACATAAAAGACATAATGCTCACTCCTTTAATCTATATTTTACGTGTACTATTGAGTGTGGTCAAACTTTTTACCCCTTCTCTTGGTATAAACATAAAAGACAATTGATAACGGTAAAATAGAAAGCCAAAAAGCAACGTAACCGATAATTGATTCATATTCAATTAAGGAGGCATAGACTGGATATTGATGAAATACATAATCAATAACATCATTATGAAATACCCATATAACCGTTAAAACGATTGACATCATAGTGAATTTAAATCTTGGTAAAAATAAAAAGGATTGGATTGCCATAATCATATGAGAAAAAATAAGTATCAATCCAGACAAGTAAATAGTTTGATCAGTATAAAACATAAAAATATTCATCAAAACTGCCCAAATGCCGTATTTGAGTAATGTAACAAAGGCTAACGTTTCAAAAAAAGAACTCCTTTTATTCATTAAAAATAAAAAAATTGCAATGACCAAGAACAAAGTGGCTGTGGGACTATCTGGTATGAACGGCCAAAAATACCAAAGTGATTGAGATAGTTGAGGCGCATACCAATAATAACCATATAACGTGCCTAAAAGATTACAAATAAACAAAAAAATTAAAAAAAGACGATTATAAATCATAAAATTGCATAACTGATAAACAGACATGTGTTAACTCCTCAAAAATAAAGTGAAACTTATACTAAAAATCTACTCAAAGCTTGAATGAGTCTCTTTTTGTCAAATTGATTCTTTCGATTACAGAGTGTCAACCCGATAAAAATAGGCCGTTTAAGACACATTTTATCGGGTTGAGATCGAAGTAAATATATGAATGTTATTCGTACTCTTTAAATTGAATCGTGTTTAACAATTTAGAGAAATATTGAAACTGCTGCTTCTCATTCATCATAAGTGTAAGGTCAATCTGAGACTTCAAATAATGAATCAAATAGCGCTTAACGGATTGAGATATCTCAATATCATACACATCTTGTAAATACCCTTTATCATGATGGGCATTGAGTAGTTGGTATAACAATAAGTGATCTAAACGTTGATCTCTATATTTAGAGTTTGGAAAATGAATTTTAATGTCGACATGGCAGTCATTTTGTAAAATAGTATTAAAAATGGCATTAGAATCAATAAGCGTCACGTTGTTATCGGTGTAACGAATAGCGTGTTGACTTGAATGACTGATCGACATTTCTAATGTTGGATGCCCTGGAACAATTTGATCAACAAAATGAATATGATTAAGGAAAGCTCTGTCACTTTTTAAATAATTTAGAATCCAAACACTAATACGAGATTTGAATGGGTAGCGAAAGAGTAGGTACTCTATAAATGATTTCTTTGCATAATCTAATGTTTCTTCAAACATTATAACACCTAAAGTAATCTTATTTGTTCTTCTTGCCACTCTGCATTAGTGCTGTCAAGTTCTAATAATTTGGATAGTATAGGCTTAGCATCATTTACTTGTCCAAGTTCTATTAAATAATAATAGTAATCTTTTAAGAAGTCTATATCATTAGTTAATAATTCAAAAGCTAAATTGTAAAAATGCAATGCCTCTTTATCGCGCTCTTCTTCTCCAAGTGCATACGCAAGTTGCCACATGAATTTTGGATCCATGTCTTCTTCTTCTACATATTGAACGAGACCAATCAAAGCGTGATAATCGTGTTCATTTCTATAAAAATCAGCTAACATCAGTAGTGGTTCTTGATAAGATGGATCGACCTCTAATGCTTGTTGCAATAAACGAACAGCTTCATTTTGATCGCCATGTTCAATCATTAAAGCACCAGTACTATACATTAATTCTTTGTAGAATTGATTTAATTTTAAGCCTTCTTCACCTATTTCAATAGCGTTAGGGTAATCTTTTTCATTTTCATAGAGCTGTTGTAAATAAAAATACCCTTGTATGAAATCTGGATCTTTGTTGAGTAATGTGCGTATGATTTTAATGGCTTCATGTGTGAGGTCGTTTTTTTCGTAAGCGACAGCTTTTTTGAGGTAGTCATCTGATTTCATCTCATCGTCACTAATTTCATCAAACCATTTTAATGCATCTGAGTAATTACCACTTTGTAAACTGCTGTCACCTAGTCGTGAAAAGAGATTGATGCCATTAAACTCATATTCTCCAGTTTCTAAAACAATGTCGTATTCTCTTGAAGCTCGTAAATATTGACCATCATAGTAAAGTAATTCAGCAAGCGCAAAATGAATAATAGGATCTGATGGTGAAATTTCTAACGCTTGTTCGATTTTATCGACTGCGACATCAATCATATTGATTTGTTGATATAAATCTGCTTCGAGTAACAAACGTTCAGTTGAAATTTCAACTTCATTTAAGCGCTCTAACGCTTCATCTGTTTTGTTTTCAGAGATTAATCCATCAATGAAATATATCAGGATTTCACTTTCATCAGGATATTTAGTATAAAGTGTACGGAATACTTCAAGACCCTGTGGTGTTAAGCCGTATTGATATAATGTTTCGCCTAAAATAAATAAAGCATCATCATTATCTGTTTGTAAGGCGTCTTGAACGCGTGAATCAAGTTGATCGAGTTTTTGTAAATTAATATCGTCTATTAATTTATAAATATCTTGCATACTATCCCTCTTTTTCTAATTGTTTTAACATAGGTAGAAAGCCTGGGAATGATACATTGACGCAATCAAATTGTTGAATGGTTATAGGTTTGTTCGACAACAAGGCTGCTACTGCTAAAGTCATTCCTATCCTATGATCAGTTTGACTATCTAACACATTTTGTTTTGAGACTTTAGAAGGTTCGATGGTTAAGCCGTCTTCAGTTGGCTTTACAGAAAGTCCAAGCTTACTAAGTTCAATTGCTGTTGTATCAATTCGATTGGTTTCTTTTACCTTTAATTCTTCGGCATCCACTATAATACTTGAACTATTAGCTTGTGTACAGAGTAAAGCAATCACAGGCAATTCATCAATACAGCGAGGAATTAACTGACCGCCTATTTTAATTCCTTTTAAATGAGGTGTATAGCGGACTCTTATAGAAGCGGTCGGTTCAGCACCATCAGTCTGATTAAATAATGAAATATGTCCACCCATTTTTTGAACAATTTCAATAATACCATCACGTGTCGGGTTGATGCCTACGTGGTGGAGTGTAATATCGCTACCCGGAATAATAAGTGCAGCAACAATAAAAAATGCTGCTGATGAAATATCTCCTGGAACAACAAAATCACGAGGTTGAATGTGTTGTATACTGTTTTTAGGTAGTGTAATATTTAAGCCTTGCTTTTTGATTGGTATGTTATAGTGACTAAACATCGTTTCTGTATGATTTCTTGATACATCTATTTCCTGTACAGAGGTCTTGCTATTCGCAAATAAGCCAGCGAATAAAATGGCACTTTTGACTTGAGCGCTTGCGACTGGCATAGTGTAATCAATTCCTTGTACTTGACTTGGTTGAATGACAAGCGGAGTATAATTATTTTCAACAGCAGATATATTGATATTCATTTGCTTCAACGGTTTAAGTATACGGTTCATGGGTCTTCTTCCGATTGACACATCGCCTGAAAGAACGCTTTGAATCCCTAATCCTCCTAATAATCCAGCCATCAAACGAGTCGTTGTTCCAGAGTTTCCTGTGTAAAGTGTTTGGTGAGGTGTCTTGAACTCATGGTACCCCGGTGAATCAATAATGATTTGATCATCTTGAATATCTATTGAAACGCCTAATTTTTTAAAAATACTTGCTGTTCGAAGACAATCTTCACCTAGAAGCGGTTGATTAATTGTAGAGTGACCCTTAGCTAGAGAAGCGAGCATAATTGCACGATGGGTCATCGATTTGTCTCCAGGAATTGTGATTTCGCCTTTTAAGGGACTAGTATAGTTTAAATGTACCATTAATTATGACGCCTCCTCTCCTAAACTTTTTAGTATTTGAAATGCTTGTTTTAAAATGGCTTGATTAACTGTACAAACTGTAGGAGAACCAAGCTCAGTTAATAAAACCATGCGAATACCATCTGAATTATTCTTTTTATCTTGAAGCATTAATGTATATAACGGTTCGAATGAAAATTGATGAATGTATTCAACTGGATAACTCATAGATACACAATATTGATAGTAGTGATGAATATCAAATTGAGTGTCATGTATTAAGTTAGTAACTATAAATTGATAAAGTATACCAATCATTACCGCATGTCCATGTGGAAGTTTATGTTGATATTCAATGGCGTGTCCAAAAGTGTGGCCTAAGTTAAGGTATTGTCTCTGGCCTTTTTCGAGCTCATCTTTAAGTACTATTTCGAGCTTTGTCTGTATCCCTTGAAATATAAAAGATTCAATATGACTTAACGACAGTAAAGAATTAAGGCTGTTATAGTGCCTTTCAATATCCAATGTTGCTTTTTCGCCTTTAAGTAATGCATGCTTGTATAGCTCTGCATAGCCACTTAAAATTTCACTTTTAGGTAATGTATTTAAAAATTCTAAATCATATAAAACTGCGCTTGGTCGATGAAATGCGCCAATTAAATTTTTACCTTGAGAAGCATTAATGCCTACTTTGCCCCCGATACTTGAATCATGCGCCAAAATAGTAGTTGGCATTTGGATTAAATCAACACCTCTTAATAAAGTAGATGCTAAAAATCCTACGAAATCACCGGTTGCCCCCCCGCCAATGGAAACGAGACAAGTTTGGCGAGTGGGTTGAAAGCTCAGAAGTTTTTCCATAACTGTACTATAATGTTGGATGTTTTTTAACTTCTCTCCAGAAGTTAAAAGTATTAAATGCGATTGAGTGGATTGAACGATATGATCAATTTTTGTTTTCCAATAATGGTAAACTTCTTCATCAGCAAGAATAAAAACGTGCTGATAGTGCTCGAGAAACGCATTAAGTTTAGTACTTGCATTTTTTTCAATTATGATTGGATAATTGCGATTTGGGTATGTTGTTACGAATTGCATCGTCTCACCTACTGTTAAAATGTTATATTAAGTTGTCTACGCGTTTCAATTTGTGTCTGTAATCTTGAGAAATCATTTGATTCAAATTCTTCTATAAGTGCACGTGCAATTTCGAATGATACTGCATGTTCACAAACAATACTTGCAGCAGGTACTGCACAGCTATCAGAACGCTCAATAGACGCTTTGAATGATTCTTTACTTAAAATATCAACAGACTCTAATGGTTTATATAACGTAGGGATAGGTTTCATTACACCATTTACAATGATTGGCATACCATTTGACATACCGCCTTCTAAACCGCCAAGGTGATTTGATGCTCTTGTGTATCCGTCAGATTCATTGTATAAAATAGGATCTTGTACTTGACTACCGGGTTTTTCTGCCATTTTAAATCCATCCCCAAAACTTACGCCCTTAAAAGCGTTAATACTTGTAACACTTTGTGCAATACGTCCATCTAATTTTTTATCATAATGAACATAACTCCCTATACCGATTGGCATATTATCAATAATCACTTGGACAACACCACCAATTGAGTCTCCCTCTTTTTTAGCTTGATCAATTACATCATGAACAACGGGAACTAAAGAGGCATCAATCATGCGTACATCATTTTGATCGGCGTGATCATAGATAGTTTGAATGTCATAATTATTTTCATCTTTAATATTGCCGATAGAAACTACGCGACTTAAAACTTGAATGTCTAGTTGCTGCAAGAGTTGCTTACATACAGCGCCTACTGCTACTCTTGCAGCAGTTTCACGCGCAGAGGAACGTTCAAGGACATTTCGCAAGTCTTTATGATTATACTTCATCCCTCCAATTAGATCGGCATGACCAGGTCTCGGTTTTGTAATGACACGCTTCATACTAGATTTTTCTTCATCGCTAATTGGAGAAGCGCCCATAATATTACGCCAATGGGTAAAATCATCATTTTTAATTACAATCGTCACGGGACTACCTAAAGTAACTCCATGTCGTACACCGGAAACGATTTCCACTGTGTCTTTCTCTATTTGCATACGACGACCACGTCCATATCCCCCTTGACGCTTAAACATTTCTTGATTTAACTGGGCGATATCTATTTTCATATTCGCAGGCAAGCCTTCAATAATTACTGTAAGTTGAGGTCCATGTGACTCTCCGGCCGTTAAAAATCTCATGACGTTATAACACGCTCCTTATTCTATGGAATAGTACTAATAAGAATAACACATATTCTCATCCATTTTGCATAAATAATATGATTAATATCATATCATACTTTAAACATCAAATTAACAGAAAAATATAAAAATTTTTACGCTTTTATGTATTAAAGAAATTGGGATTAAAAAGGTTCTATAGTAAATCGGACTGGTGTATAAATAATTTCATTTATTTGATTGTTCCATAAAGCCTCGCTTTTCTAGGTGCCTCACCTCAACTCATTTTAAGATTGAACTTACCCAATCTTAAAATGGATTTTCGGTTACGGCAAGATGCCTAAGAAGTCTCGGCTTAGGAATCAATCAAATGTACTATATTTATTCCCACTCCTAAGTTATAAAGTATGTTTTACCAACTCAATTTTACTGATTTATGTTGTATTAAAAGAGGCATTAATGTTCAAAACTTTATGATCATACAACGAAAAAGGCGTTAAGCAATCCATTATTGCATAACGCCTTAATTTAATGCGACCAGTCCAATTTGACTGAGAGCCATTAAAAAAAGATAAGAATTGACATGAAAAGTCAGCTCTTATCTTTAAAAGGTGTGAATCTATTCATATAACCAAGTTTCATCTGGTGCTTGGTATGTATTTATTTCGTCTTCTTTAAACCATAATGCAATTTCACGTTTAGCTGATTCAACTGAATCCGAGCCATGAACAACATTACGACCCACAGTTAAACCTAAATCGCCTCTTATTGAACCTGGAGTCGCTTCAGATGGATTTGTCGAACCGATGATGTGTCTTGAAACAGCTACAGCATCGTCCCCTTCAATAACCATTGCAAAAACAGGCGCAGAAGTTATAAATGAAATAAGTGAACTGTAAAAAGGTCTTTCTTTATGCTCAGCATAATGTTCTTCAGCTAATGGAGTTGGAACAGTCATAAGTTTTGCCCCAACTAGCTTTAACCCTTTTTGTTCAATACGTTGGATAATATTTCCGATTAGTTTACGTTGTACTGCATCTGGTTTTATCATAACAAAAGTTTTTTCCATTTCTGTTTGCCCCTTTACTGATGTATCCACTATTATCCTATCATTAAGTTGAAGCGCTTTCAATAAATATCTTGATTATCGCATTCGAGTTTGTAACTTTTTAATTAATTTTTTAAATAACGGTTTAACATCATCATTGTTAATTGAATCTAACAGCACTTCAGCTTTATGTAGATAACGCTGACTAATATCTAAAGAATCTTGAATGACAGGTGATTGACGAATTTGATTAATGCATTCATCAAATTGTGCTTCAGAGGCATGTGGATGTAACTTTTCAATTTTGTCCGCAAAACTTGGTATTCTTTTCATTTCTAACAATACAGGAAGTGTCATATGCCCATTACGCAAGTCACTTCCGACAGGCTTACCTAATTTCTTTTCAGTGCTTGTAAAATCTAAAACATCATCAACAATTTGAAAACTCATTCCAATATTATGACCAATCATTTTCATTTTTTGAATAGTTTTTTCATCAGCGTTTGATGTCATTGCACCTACTTGGGTAGCAAGTTGAATTAACAGAGCGGTTTTACGATTAATTCTTCTTAAATAGTTAGTAATGGATTGCTTTGTTCTAAATTGATCTTGAAATTGAAAAAGTTCTCCTCGACATACTTCTAATATAGCTGAAGACAAAACTTGATGAATCCGATAGTCTTTAATATTTGAAAGGTGTTCAACAGCTTTTGCAAGCAAGAAGTTACCAGTTAAAATTGCAGTGGGTTTATCCCATTTTTTCTCAATAGTTGGATTACCACGTCGTTTATCACTATAGTCAATGACATCATCATGAACAAGTGTGGCCATATGAATAAGTTCTAATGCAGCAGCAACATCATATGCAGCAATATTCCCTTTGTCTTGACCAATGTGACTACTTAAAATAACAAATAACGGTCTGACACGTTTTCCACCAGAAGATAGAAGGTGATGGGAAGCTATCTCAAGTGTGGGATCATTACTCTGAATCAACTGTTTTAAGATATTTTCAATTTTTTTAATTTCTTGATTCACGTTTATTTTCGACATGGAATTCTCACCTTTGTTATTAAATCGATTTAGGTTTATAAGCTAAGTGCATCGCTGCAACACCACCTGTAAAACTACGTATTTTGACATTTTGAAAGTTTTCTGATTCAAATATACGCTTTAATGTTTTTCGATCTGGAAAATCAAAAGCTGATTGTTGTAACCATTCGTATTCTTCTTTAGACTTTGCAAAAAACTTTCCAAAAAGTGGCATAACAAATTTGAAGTACACTTTATAGATTTGTTTGAAAATAGGAAATGTAGGCTGACTTGTTTCAAGACATACAACCATTCCACCAGGTTTTAATACACGGAACATTTCAGAAAGTGCTTTTGAATAATCTGGAATATTGCGCAAACCGAAACCAATAGTGACATAGTCAAAAGTGTTGTCTTTAAAGGGTAAGTCCATCGCGTCTCCTTGCACAAGACGAATATTGCTTATGTTTTCAGTTTTTTCTTCTGCAACTTTTAACATATTTTCACTAAAATCGACACCTGTGACTTCACCAGTATGACCGACAGCTTTACTCAAAGCAATAGTCCAATCACCCGTACCGCAACAAACGTCTAAAGCAATAGATCCAGGTTTAACGTCCATGGATTTCATGACCTTTTTACGCCATACTTTGTGTTGTTCGAAGCTAATAATGTTATTAAGACTATCGTATTTATTAGAGATATTTTGAAATACCTTATATACTTGCTCTTTATTTGCTTTATTTGTCATTATATTTTCGTCTCCATTAAAAATTGTTTGTTTTGTAAAATATCAATAATTGCCCTAATTTCGTCTTCCGTATGATGAACTAAATATGTAAGGTGCTCCACTTTGAGTTGATTCATGATTTGTTCGTATATATGTGATACATCTTGATTTAGGTTAAATATATCATTAAGTGTGCCAATAACCATTGTTTCTATTTTGAAAATCGTGTGATAAAGTTCATAATCTGATAAATCATTTTTTGAATGTTGAATATGAGACTTTAATTCATTAATTTTAATAATAGTTTGACTCATACGCATATGAAATGTGATATCTTCAAGTTCTGATAATAATTGATAATAATGCGCGCTTAATAAATCACCAATTAATATAGCATCACGGTCATAGTTGTAGTAACTAATGCGATCTAAATGTTTCATAGCTGTATCAATCGACAAGCAAGCAGTTTTTGCTGTTTCGGGAATGTTCAACTTATCTAAAATAAGACTAAACTCATAATTGATTATTAAATTATTAGGTTGTGGA
This sequence comes from Staphylococcus felis, assembly GCF_003012915.1. NCBI lineage: Bacteria > Bacillati > Bacillota > Bacilli > Caryophanales > Staphylococcaceae > Staphylococcus > Staphylococcus felis. The sequence continues at coordinate 1,924,108 of NZ_CP027770.1, forward strand.
AGTTGCGCTAAAATGATATTGATTTGATTTTCAAGCGTTTTAAAAGAACTATTCATATGCTACACCTCAAATTTTAATCACTCTCTATATTAACATTATCATGTAAAAATTGAAATCTGAATTATTTAAGATGTGTGTAAAGTTGATTGGGTATCAGATGGTATGTGTTTATCGTTAAATTGCTTATATGGCGTAATATATTGGTTTAGTTTGTTTCTAAAAAAGAAAAAAGCCCTAAATAGGGCTTTTTAATAAGACAATTACTTAACCGCGTCTTTTAATGCTTTACCTGCTTTGAATGCAGGGACTTTACTTGCTGGAATGTCGATTTCTTTTCCAGTTTGAGGGTTACGTCCTTTACGTGCAGCACGTTCACGTACCTCGAAGTTACCAAAGCCGATTAATTGTACTTTTTCACCTTTAGCTAATGATTTTTGAATTGATTCAAAAACAGCATCAACAGCTTGTCCAGCTTCTTTTTTAGTTAAATCAGCTTGTTCAGCTACTGCGTTGATTAAGTCAGTTTTGTTCATTTCAATTCACCTCCTCAAAGGTTATGTATAATGATATGCATTTATCATTATGGTATGACTTTAACACATGGTTATCATATACTGCAACGATTTATATATTAAAAACGTTGATTTATTGGGATTTTTATAAAAAAATCAGTTTTATTCTAGAAAATCCTTTAAATTGATACCTTTATTCAGATTTTTTAGTGCGTCCCATTAAGCATTTTACTTCTTCGGCTACAGGTTTATTTTCAAATAATACACGATAAAGTGCTTCTGTAATAGGCATTTCCACATTTACTTTTTTTGATAAATTATATACTGATTGGGTTGTGTTTACACCTTCAGCTACCATATTCATTTCATCTAAAATATCTTGTAATGTTTTCCCTTTCCCTAATTGATAGCCTAATGTAAAGTTACGAGAATGCGTCGAGGTACAAGTTACGATAAGGTCCCCAATTCCACCTAATCCTTGGAATGTAAGCGGATCAGCACCGAGTTTGACACCTAATCTCGTTATTTCGGCTAAACCACGTGTGATAAGTGCTGCTTTTGCATTATCGCCATATCCAAGGCCTACTAATACGCCACTTGCAATAGCGATAATATTTTTTAGTGCGCCACCTAATTCGACGCCGACTAAATCATCATTTGTGTATACACGTAAGTAGTCGGTCATAAATAAATCTTGTATAAGTTGACGCAGTTCCTTATTACTTGATGAAGCAGCTACAGTCGTTGGTTGTTTTAAAACAACTTCTTCTGCATGACTAGGTCCTGATAAAACGCCAATACCGGCATTATTATTAGGGCTAATACATTCAGCTAAAATTTCGGATACACGTTTGAAGGTTTCGTTTTCGATACCTTTTGCAACATGTATAAAGTATTTTTGAGTTGTTAATAGTGAATCAATTTGCTGTGTGACTTCGCGTATAGCTTTAGTTGGTAGAGCTATAAGATAAATATCAGAATGTTGAACAGCTGTTTCAAGTTGATTTGTTGCAGCAATTTTTGTGTTTAGTGTAACATCAGGTAAATACGAATGATTCGTGTGCTTTTCATTAATTTCATTGACTGTATTTAATGTTTTACCCCACATTAAAGTATTGTGGCCATTGTCAGCTAAAACATTTGCTAACGCTGTGCCAAAACTCCCAGTTCCAAATACAGTTACGTTAGTCATAACTACCCCTCCATATGTTAATTACGTTTACGAGCAATAATGTGAATAGGCGTACCTTCAAAACCAAATGCATTTCGAATTTGATTTTCAATATAACGTTTATAAGAAAAGTGTAACAATTCTACTTCATTGACAAAGACCACAAATGTCGGTGGTTCAATTGCCACTTGTGTAGCATAATATACTTTGAGTCTACGTCCTTTATCTGTTGGTGTTGGATTCATAGCAATAGCATCGGTGATGACTTCGTTAAGGGTTGAACTTTGAACGCGCTTTTTATGATTTTCACTCGCCTCATTAATATAAGGGAATAATGTTTTTAAACGTGTTCTTTCTTTAGCAGAAACAAACGCAATTTGAGCGTAATCTAAGAATTGAAAATTTTGACGAACATCATCGATAAATTTCTTCATCGTATGACTATCCTTATCTATTGTATCCCATTTATTGACTACTATAACGATAGCTTTACCTTCTTCGTGAGCATAACCTGCGACGCGTTTGTCTTGTTCGATAATACCTTCTTCTGCATCCAATACAATTAATACAACATTAGAACGTTCAATTGCTTTTAATGCGCGTAAAACTGAATATTTTTCAGTTGATTCATAGACTTTTCCTTTTTTACGCATACCAGCTGTATCGATTAATACATAATCTTGTCCATCATACGAATATTCGGTATCAATTGCATCGCGAGTTGTCCCTGCAATATTTGAAACAATAACACGTTCTTCGCCTAGGATTGCATTAATTAAGCTTGATTTTCCAACATTCGGGCGTCCTATAAGTGATAAGCGTATTGTATCATCGTCATAAGGATCAGGCTCATCTACCTTGAAGTGTTTGGCAACTTCTTCTAATAAATCACCTAACCCAAGGCCATGTGAACCTGATAGTGGAAATGGTTCACCAAAGCCCAAAGCATAAAAGTCATAAATATCATTTCTCATATCAGGGTTATCAACTTTATTAACAGCCAAGACGACTGGTTTATTAGATTTATACAGTAATTGTGCGACTAATTCATCATTTTGAGTAATGCCTTCTCGAACATTTACCATAAAAATGATGACATCCGCTTCATCGATTGCAATTTCAGCTTGGGCACGAATTTGCGTTTGGAATGGCGCATCTCCAATTTCGATGCCTCCAGTATCAATTATATTAAATTCATGTGTCAACCACTCGCCACTCGAATAAATTCGATCTCTCGTTATTCCAGGCGTATCTTCAACTATCGATACACGTTCACCGACGATACGATTAAAAATTGTAGACTTTCCTACGTTCGGACGGCCTACAATTGCAACTACAGGTTTCGTCATAAAAGTTCTTCCTCTCTATCAATATCATTCTCGCTCTAGCGCATCATCTGAACGCATAGAAGCACTGATTCATTTAAATTTAATTTCATTATATCATGAGCTAGTTTATAATTAAAAAGAATGTCAAGAATATCCATTATCTTCCAAATCATCTCAACTCTTTGATTGCGACAATTCATTATATGCTTTATATCATAGACTGTAAAGTTTGTATGGGTTATGAGCTCTGAAGGGCATACTAAAAGGCTTGAAATTTGAAAGGATTATCCAAAATTTCAAGCCTGTGCGAATACGTATTTACTTTTTATAGTTATTGACGAATCAATTTGTTTAAAAGTTCAAGTTTTTGAATTTATCTCCAAAGACATCACCAAGTGTTGGATTGTTGTCTTCCTCATTTGAAGGATTAGTATATTTTTGAGTTGTTTCTTCGTTAGCTTCGTTTGTTTCTTCTTTAGGTAACGCCGCTTTAATTGATAAAGAAATTCGTTCTGCTTCACTATCAATTGATAAGATTTTAACTTGAACAGTTTGGCCTACTTCTAGTTTTTCGCTAGGCGTTCCAATATGTTCATGGCTAATTTCAGAAATATGAACTAAACCTTGCAAGCCAGCCCCAATTTCAACGAAAGCACCAAAGTTAGTTAGACGCATCACTTTTCCTTCGACAATGTCGCCGTCGTTAAAGTTTTCTTTAATTGTTTCAAATGGGCTTGGTAAAGTATCCTTAATTGATAAAGATACTCGTTCAGAATCCTGTTCAACAGAACGTACTTTAACTTGAACAGTATCGCCAATACTAACTACTTCTTCTGGAGATTTTACGTGTTCGTGTGACAGTTCTGAAACGTGTACCAAACCATCAACACCACCAAGATCGATAAAAGCACCAAAATTTGTTAAACGTGCTACTTTACCTTCGATAACATCTCCAGCTTTAATAGAGCGCAACAACGCTTCTTTTTTCTTCGCATTTTCAGCAGCTTCTACAGCCTTTCTGCTCAGAATGACGCGGTTGTTTTCAGGGTCAAGCTCTTCCACTTTTAACTCAAGTGTTTTGCCTTCATAATCAGAAAAGTCCTCGATATAATCAGTTGAAATGAGTGATGCTGGAATAAATCCTCTTTGTCCAACGTCTACTACTAATCCACCTTTTACGACTTCAGTTACTTTAGCTTCAATTGTTTCATCATTGTCTAGTTTTTGTTGTAAATATTCGTATGATTTTTCTTCTTCTAATTGGCGTTTTGAAAGAATATAACTACCTGTTTCATTCTCTTCATCAACTTCAATCTTAGTCACATACGCCCCGATTTCATCGCCAACTTTAACTACTTCATTAACATCTTCAATGTGATGTGTTGAGAGTTGGCTTATAGGGATAATACCATTGTATTTCCCACCATTCACATGAACAACAACATGTTTTTCTTCAATTTGTTGAACTTCACCAGTTATTTTGTCGCCTTCTTTAATGTCGTTAATCATTGATTCATTGAATTCTTCAGTCATCATGAATGCCTCCTTATACTACTACATAATAATAACATCTTATAAACGCGTTGAATTGTCAAGAAATTTAGACTAGTTAGAATAAATTTAACAATACGGCTTTGTTAAATCGATTATCTTTTCTGTCACGTCATCAATAGAAAGTCCAGTTGTATCAATTTCGATAGCATCCTGTGCTTTTTTAAGTGGAGATATTTCTCTATTCATATCATATTCATCTCGTTTAGAAATATCTTTCTTGAGTTGTTCTAGAGTAGACTCAATCCCTCTTAATTCGTTGTCTTTAAGTCTTCTTTGAGCTCTCTCTTCTACCGAAGCAATCATGTATACTTTCACTTCAGCATCAGGAAGTACAGTAGTTCCGATATCACGACCATCCATGACAATCCCTTTTTCCTTAGCGAGTTGCTTTTGAGCGTCCACTAAAAATGAACGAACTTCTTCGATAGAGGCAACGTATGAAACATGTTCAGTCACATCATTTTCTCTCAAAAAATCTGTTACGTCAGAATCATTGATAAAGACACGTTGCCCTTTTTTTTCATCGTAACCTAATTTTAAATTAATTTGGCTAATTAAATCTTTGAAGTTTGTAAAGTTTTGTTTTTGATTAAGATAATAAAATGTAATTGCACGGTACATTGCCCCTGTATCTACATAAATCATTCCTAATTTTGAAGCTACACGTTTGGCAATCGTGCTCTTTCCAGCGGCTGCTGGGCCATCTAATGCGATATTTATAGCTGTCATTCTTTACCTTCCTTATTGTTGTTTGTTTATTATTATCTTATCATAATAAGTAAACAAATATCGAGGAGGAGATAGAGTGAAAAAGTTATTAGTGATACATACGGGAGGAACGATAAGTATGTCTGAAGATGAGTCTAATACTGTTAGTACTAATTCCACTAACCCTATTGCGACACACCAAGATATTATTAAGAAGTATGCTTTGATTGATGAGGTAATGCCATTTAATGTTCCCTCCCCGCATATCACCATCAATCATGTTAAAACATTAAAGTCAGTAATTGAAAATCAGCAAAACTCAAAGCATTATGATGGATTTATTATCACTCATGGTACTGATACATTAGAAGAAACAGCATTTTTACTTGATTTAACACTTTCAACGACTAAACCAGTCATTTTAACAGGTGCAATGCGTTCTTCAAATGAAATCGGATCAGATGGCCTTTATAATTTTATATCTGCAATTCGTGTCGCGATAACTGACGAAGCTAATCATAAAGGTGTTATGGTTGTTTTTAATGATGAAATTCATACAGCAAGAAATGTGACTAAAACACATACTTCAAATACAAATACATTCCAAAGTCCTAATCATGGGCCATTGGGTATCATTACAAAATTTGGGATTCAATTTCATCACCAACCTAACCCTCATCGACATCTTCAAAATATCAACCCAGAGTTAAATATAGCGCTAGTTAAAGCGCATATGGGTATGGAAAGTGAAATACTCGAATATTACGCCGAAAAAGAAATTGATGGCTTAATAGTTGAAGCATTAGGACAAGGCAATATCCCTCCTGCTGCACTCAAAGGATTGAATGCATGTCTCAAGAAAAAAATACCGATTGTAGTGGTATCTCGTTCGTTTAATGGCATAGTTAGTCCTGTTTATGCATATGATGGTGGCGGAAATGATTTATACCAAAAAGGTGTTATTTTTTCGAATGGGTTAAATGGGCCTAAAGCGAGATTAAAATTACTTGTTGCATTAAGTAACCAATTTCATAAAGAGGATTTGGCGCGTTATTTTTATGAATAAGTATGCATGAGGGAAGGTCTTAAAATTATTGGCAAGCGTATTACGTATAAATGTATTACATATTCAGAAAATTTTTGTGAAATTGATATAAAAAAGATTGAAATAAAGCATACTTTTAATAAGTGGCTCTCGGTCAAATTGGACTGGTCGCATTAAATTAAGGCGTTATGCAATAATGGATTGCTTAACGCCTTTTTCGTTGTGTGATTATAAAGTCTTGAACATTAATGCCTCTTTTAATACAACATAAATCAGTAAAATTGAGTTGGCAAAACATACTTTATAACTTAGGGGTGTGAATAAATATAGCACATTTGATTGATTCCTAAGCCGAGACTTCTGAGGCGCCTAGAAAAACGAGGCTTTATGGAACAATCAAATAAATGAAATTATTTATACACCAGTCCGATTTACTATAGAGCCTAATAAGTTAACTTTATTTCAATCAATTAGAGTTGAATCATCGACTAATGAGTCACTATGATTCTAGAGGGCTTTGCTTTTTAGATATGATATCTTGGGCAATGTGAATACCATGAAATTTTCCATTTTCAATAAAAATGGTATTCGCATCGTTACCTGCTGCGATTACACCTGCAATATAGCAGTTTTCTATATTAGTTTCAAAAGTTTCATTGTTATAAACAGGAGCAGTGCCAAATTCATTCGTATGAATATCGATACCAATGGTTTTGAGAAATTCATAGTCAGGATGGTAACCTATCATCGCAAAGACATAATCATTAGCAATCGTTTTCTCTTTGCCGTTTGTTTCAAAAGTGACACTATCTTCTGTAATTTGCGTCACTAAGCTATTAAAATGCATTTTGACGTTTCCTCGTCTTATTAAGGAATCAAAGTTAGGTAAAATCCAGGGCTTAACTGATGGAGAATATGTGTCACCACGATATATCACAGTCACTCGAGCACCTGCTTTCTCTAGCTCTATTGCAGCATCTACTGCAGAGTTTTTCCCACCAATAATTACAACATCTTGATCAAAATATGGGTGTGCCTCTTTAAAGTAATGCATAACTTTAGGAAGTGTCGCGCCTTCTATATCTAGCGAATTATGCTGTCCGTAATACCCAGTCGCAACAGTCAAAAAGCGACATTGATAGACATCTTTTGTTGTTGTAATAGTAAAATGATCATCAATTTTTCTAACGGTTAATACCTCTTCATATGCATTTACTTTTAGCTGATGATGTTTAACAACTTCGCGATAATACACAAGCGCTTGATTTCGTTTTGGTTTGAGTTCTTCTACTATAAACGGTACGTCACCGATACCTAACTTATCACTTGATGAGAAAAACGTTTGGTGAGTAGGGTAATTGTAAATGGCGTTTACAATGTTCCCTTTCTCGATTATGAGTGTTTCAATCCCCTTTTTCTTTTGTTCAATCGCAGCGCTTAAGCCACATGGGCCAGCGCCAATAATAATACTTTCAACAGTTTTCATAACGTATACTGTTACTAAGATAAGGTTTTTAGGACTTTATTATTACATGTGAGATTTTTAATAAGTGATTGAGGGTTGTTTTATAAATATTCTACATGTCCTAAAATACAAAGTATCTACCTTTGTGCTACATTAGTTAACAGTTTTGCCTCCTAATTTTTCATACTAGCACTGTATATCATAAGACATCTTGTCTTTTCATCTGTGAATATTATAACAACTTTTGTTAAGGAACTAAATGAAAAAATTTTTATCTGTAGTGAATTGAGGTGTTCAAATACATCGTAGTATTATAGCTATGGTTTTGTAGATGGCATCTTCTTATGCTAGCACAAGAAAAATAAGCTGGGACCTCGATCCCAAAATAAACAGCGCTAAGATGATTTTTAATCAAAAAGCGTCTTAGCGTATAACTGGACAGCCTCAGGAGTCTCGTCATCAATACTTCATTTATGGATGTCATCTTTCATTATTATATTTTAAAAAAGACACTTTCGTACCATCTAATTAAAGGAAAAACTTCGAGAGTTTTCGTAAATTCTTACGAAACCCTTGAAGTTTTTCGATTACTGAGATATTTATGTCCTAGCCCCTAATGAGGTTTGATGACTATATATTATGGGATGACAAGTTGCTGACCGTTACTTATATTATTTCCATTTAAACCATTGGCACGTCTTATTTTTTCGACGTTTTCAGGTGTACCGCTACCATAATATTGTATTGCGATACGGTATAAGTTTTCTTGGCCACTTACTGTATGTGTCTGATTACCAACGTTTTGGTTTTGTTGAGCATTTGGGTCATAGGGGTTGTTTTGTTGGTATTGATTAGCTTGCTGATCATTATTCAGAGATTGTTGTACATTGTTAGTATTATTGGGGTCATTGTTATCAGATTGAGTATTAGTTGAACCATTCTCTGAGTCTTTTGATGAATCATCACGATTTGAAGAAGACTTGTCTTCTTTTGAATTGTTGTCTTCTTTGTCTGCTGCTGAAGATTTATCGTTGTCGCTAGCTTGTTGTGATTGACTATCTTCTTTTTGAGCAACTTGTTGATTGTTAGTGTCGTTATGATCTTGGTTAAAAAGATAAATGCCACCAAATATTGCTAGAGTACCCAAAAGTAAAATTGCAGCTATAATGGGTAATATGCGAGAGAAAAAAACGCCTCCGGATCCATTTGCGACACTTTCTTTTGGTTCGTCTTCTTTTGCTGTTGAAGCGGCACCAGTTGTCGCTGCTTTATCACCTTTAGCTTCAGTTGCTTTATCGTTTTGTGATTTTGTCGATTCATGAGCGGCACTTCCTGTTGCAGTCCCAGCTGAAGTGGCAGCTAACGCTTTTTTTGAACTTTTGTGATTTTGTTGAGTTGCTTGATTTTCATCTTTTTGAGACTTTTCTCTTTCATCTTTCTTTTTTGATGTAGTAGATGCTGAAGAGGTAGTAGCCGCGCCAACAGTGCCGGCTAATCCTGCTTTGTCTTTATTCTTTTTCGGTTTGTCTTCTTGCTTTTTATTTTTGGGTATATCTTCAGAAGCCGTCTTATCTTTCTTTTTATTCACCACACCGCCAGCAGCACCTGGTCTTTTAGATGACTTGTGAGATTCTTTTTTTAAATCATCTGATGGTTTTGAAGGTGCTGCTTCACCTTCTTGATTATCACGTTTTCGATGACGTCTAGATGCACTTCGTGGTGGGAATTGTTGTTGCTCCCTATCAAAACGCTGTTGTTCTTCGTCGGACTTATTTTGTGTTGACCGTGGTGTATCGCTTTTTGGTTTAATTTCTTGACGGCTCTTTTCAAATTCGTCTTTAAAATTGTCTTTTGACAAAGTTTACCACCCTTTCTATATAAACAATCCATATTATCTTTTGAACACCATTAAAATATAAGTTGAATGATACTAAAGATTACCCGTTTATATTAACTGATATACATTAATTATAGCTTGTTTAAAAAGCACGTGTAAAGTTAACTGGCACCTATTCGAATAAACTTGCTAATTTTTCTTTATAGTCCATTTGTCGTTTGACTTTCTTTCTATTTTTAATAGTAAGAACATCGATTGCTTCACAACTGTCACAACATTGGGATGCTGTTTTGGGAGTCGTTTTAAAATAATGAAGGAGTGTCGCTCTTCTGCATTGTTTTGTTAGCACAAAGTTCATCATATATTGATAGGCTTTAGTTCTTAATTGTAGATGATTGTCAAATAGTGTCTTAAGTTGATCTAAAGAGAAAACATGTTTTAATTCTTCTATAATGACTTGTTTGTCTTGATTCAATAAAATCCCTTCTTGAAATAATTGGACATCTGAAGGAGTGACTAAGTTGCCAGTTGCTAGTGTTTCCATTAAAAAACGATCATCAGGTTGAAACAAGGCAATAGCCTGACTTTGCTTATTATCTCTACCTGCTCTTCCTATTTCTTGAATATAACTCGAAGGATTTGATGGTAAGTGAAAATGTATAATCGTGCGTACATCAGGTTTATTGATTCCCATACCAAATGCACTTGTAGCCACTACAATAGGGATTTCATTAGCTAAAAATTGCTGTTGTACAGTATTGCGTTCTTGATAAGAAAGGTCGGCATGATAAATCCCGGTTAAAAAACCAGAAGCGTATATCTTTTCTGCTAAATCTAAGCATACTTTCTTAGAAGAAACATAGACTATAGTTGGACCGGAAAATTCTATGAGAGACAGTAATCGTGCAACTTTATCATCATAACTCGAAAGCTGTTGAACTGAAAATGATATATTAGGTCTATCCATTGATAATTCAATCATTTTAAAAGTTTGATTTGTCACTTTTTCAAGATCATCTTTTAAATTAACAGTTGCCGTTGCCGTAAGTGCTAAAATAGGTGTAGCTTTAAAATAGTTCGTAATTTCACCAATGCGAATATAATGAGGTCTAAAGTCGAATCCCCATTCGGAAAGGCAATGAACTTCATCAAGAACAATGAGCCCGAATTGAATTGATTTTATTTTTTTAAAATTTTGAGGTAATAGGATAAACTCAGGGCTAACAAATATAAAGCGGGCTGAAGAAATGTTACGAAATGCACTTCGCCTTTCAGAACCATCTAAACCTGAATGGATAGCGACAACTTGATGTTCTCCATGCATACGCATTTGCATAACCTGATCATCCATTAAAGAAATAAGTGGAGATATAATCAGCGTTGGCTTTTGATTAATATATGTTGGGAGTTGGTAACATAAACTTTTCCCACTACCTGTAGGTAAAATACCTAGTGTATTTTGATGAGCCACTATAGAGTTTATGACATCTTCTTGGCCTGGCTTGAATTCATCAAATCCGAAAAAATGCTTTAAATCATCAACTAACATAAATAACTCCTTTCGATATTCCTATAATAGTGAGTTTAATTTCAAAGTAAGACATCGTGTCAAACACAGATTTATAGTGTTTTAATTTTTGGTATGGATATTTTTGATAATATTTTATGAATTCATTGTGAAACGGTGTTAGAAATAATGTGTAATCACTTAGATACCCTTTTATATAAAGGTCTAGTATATGGTCTTCAATTGTATTTGTCGTTACTTTTAACTTGCTAGCAATATCGTTTAGAGTTAACTCTTGTCGAAAATATCGATAAGTATTAAACACGGTTTGAGATACGTATGGATAAACTAAGCATTTGGATAAATATGGAAAGTGTTGCGAATTCTGAATAAGTTCATAGAGGTTTAATAAGTCAATATAGTAGTATACATTTAAAGTATCTTCGTCAAGTTGGTGTATTGCGCCAACTTGTGTAAAAGTGTACATTGATTCCTGATAACCGGATAAAAAATAATGTACCACACTTAAAGGTTGTTTCTCAGATAATGACTCAAATAAAAGGTATATCTCATTTTCAACATCCTGAAAAGCATTTTGACTTTTAATTTGATGATATAAATGTTTAACCGTCTTATGAATTGTTATATTCGATGTTATAGGTAGAAACATAGACTGATGATGTTTGCGATTTGAGAGTGTTTGAATAAGCAATTGCAAAGTGATAAACGTATTTTGCAATTCGTGATAAGTCGTTACGTTACTTGTAGGTATTTTAACATCACTTGTATGAGCTGTAGCAACGATATCTTTGTAATGTTCAAAACGAAGATGATTGGCACAGCTAAATAAAGTGAGCAAATTAAGAGATACAGCGTCAAAAAATGTTTGATGAGATTTTTTTCCTGTGATAATATTATATATGCTTTTTTCTGTTTTATAGTTGATAGCTTGTTGGTGTACATATTTGATTAAATTATTCATAGATACTCCTATTCTTTAAAATGAATATATTGAAAAAAGATGTATACATAACTACAATGAAATTATAATGTTAGTAAGGTACTTTGAAAAGGGAGGCGAAAAAATTGGCTAAATATACAATCGTTGATATGGATACTTGTATTGCATGTGGTGCATGTGGTGCGGCGGCGCCAGATATTTATGACTACGATGATGAAGGTATCGCATATGTTATTCTCGATGATAATCAAGGTACAACGCCTGTACCAGAAGAATTATATGAAGATTTAGAAGATGCGTTTGAAGGTTGCCCTACTGACTCTATTAAAGTCGAAGAAGAGTCATTTGATGGAGACGCTCTTAAATTTGAATAATTTTCAAATTAAAATAGTTCATTTAATAATCTAGTACAGATTGATATAGATCTTTTCAAAATATATGTAAAGCAAATAGTCTTGAAAAGTAAAGCATATAATGAGAAAGGTTGGGATAGAGTTTGACCGCCGTTTATCGGTTTCTTAGAAGGGAAAGCTGCTATGTCCTAACCTTTAATTTAGGAAGTAGAAACCATTAAGTTCACATACATCATGATAAGTTCTTTTTTTAATTATTTTGAATACAGACTATTACTAACGTTACAACATAGTATAGCACATAGAGATAGAAGAAGACCTGGGATATGAATATGTCTTAGAACCCAAAACAAGAAGATTTTCATAATAAAAAATGAAAATCTTCTTGTTTTAATTTTATATAGAAATGACTGGCTCTTAAGTTAGTATTTTTAGGGTATTAATTGGCTTAAATATAATTTTCATTTTGGTATTGATTTTTTATGTCCTGTGGGGTCATTTGACTGAGACCAATTATAAGCAAAAGTTTTATTTTTTAAAGAATATGATTATTTATATAAAAAGCAGAAGAATTTTTTAAATGATTTTCCTCTACTTTTCTTTAGGAGTAGGTTAATGTCCAAGCCCCTTACATCTTTATGTTTCGATTATTAATAAAATTCTTTTTCTTTAACATAATCATAGTTCATGATTGAATCATCTCTACGCTATTATTAATGACTTCAGTCAGTTGAGCACGTAAAACGTGCGAAACAATAAACCACCTGCTATGCGGGTGGGCAACAAAAGTTATACTAAAAAAATCCCTGCATAGCGTTATAATTAAGGTGTTCAAGCCAAATTAATAACGAAAGTAGGGATTTGTTATGGCTAATAAAGCCAAGAGTTTAGCACATACAAAATGGATGTGTAAATACCATATTGTATTTACTCCAAAGTATAGAAGAAAAATCATATACAATCAATACAGACCATCAATTATTGAAATGATAAAGTTATTGTGCAAATACAAAGGTGTGGAGATTATAGAAGGACATATGATGCCAGATCATGTACATCTATTAGTGAGCATCCCACCCGTTTTATGGGTGGTCCTGATTTTGGGATTTATATGCAGCTTTTTTGGTATGTTTCTATAATTAATTATATATTTTTAACGCTTTAATATTTTCGATAAACGATTGAAAAGTAAAACAAATACAATCGAAACGATCACACCTTTTATGATATTAAAAGGAATAATACCAGCAGTGATAATGACTTTTAAGTTATGAGCGATATCAGACAAATTCATTATCGCTCCATATAAAGGTAGTAAAATAAAATAATTTAAGATACTTAAAACAATAGTCATTACAATAATACCTACTGATAATCCAATGATTAGAGCACGTGTAGATTTTCGTTTTAAATAAATCCAATAACTTGTTAAAAGTAAGCTACTACCGGCGATAAAGTTTGCGACTGGGCCAATAGGGTCGCTCATATTAAAGAAGAAATTCAGTAGATTCTTAATTAATTCAACTAACAGTCCTGCGACAGGTCCGAAAGTAAAGGTTGCAATGAGTGCTGGAACATCACTCAAATCGATTGTAAGATATGGTGGTAAAAATGGTAATGGGAATTTAATAAACATTAAAATAAACGATATAGCACTTAACATGCCCACTACTATTAACTTTTGTGTTTGCTTTTGTTTCATTATACATCCTCCTAATCATTCATCTTACTAGAATTGGAGGAATAAAAAAGCAACACAAATAAACCTCCATCTTCTCCCTTCCAGACTATACTGTCGGCTCTAGATTCTCACTAGATCAGCCAAAAAATACAAGAATATTTTTTGGGTCGCAGGCTTTTTTCACTGCCGGTTGGGAATTACACCCGACCCCGAAGATGAATCATATGATTTAATAGCACTATAATACAGAAATATCCTTTGTAATACAATTGTTATGCAACGTAAAATCTAATTTGAACGGAGGAAAAGTAGCCCTCTAAAAAAATTATTTAAAGGATTTATCTCCTACAAGTTAGAAACGAAAAAGGATGCTTAATCCATATTGATTGGCTTTGGCAATTTAATAATAAATGTTGTCCCTTCATTTATTTGACTTTCAACATCCAAATACCCACCATGTGCCTCGACAATCATTCTTGATATAAATAGACCTAGACCGGTTCCTTGTTTCCCTCTTTTTCGCGATGCATCTACCTTATAAAAGCGTTCAAAAACTGATTCTAAATGCTCTTTTGCGATACCTACACCGGTATCTTTAACTTCTAAAATGTGATAATGAGTATCTTCTTTAGCTATAATAGAAATTTCATCTCCACTTTGTGTATAGCGAGTGGCATTATCTACTAAATTTGTTAAAACTTGCTCCATTTTATCAAAATCAAAATACCAATCGTGTGCAGCTACTCCATCAAGCTGAAAATGAAGTTTTAAATTGTATTCATGGGACTGTTGTCGATACTTTAATGCCATCTTTTGAATTAAGTTATTGATGGGTTGTAATTCTTTAGTTATATTGATTCCCTCAGCATCCATTTTAGCTACATTTAATAACTCATTGACGAGGCGATTTAATCGCTTTGATTCATCTAAAACGATGAGCAGGGATTCGTTAATTTCATTAGGTTCTGTGACTATACCGTCAACAATTGATTCGGTATAGCCTTGAAGTAAGGCAATAGGTGTACGTAATTCATGAGAAACATTGGCGATAAAATCCTTTTTGATTTGCTCAATTTGATGTTCATTGGTCATATCCCTTATGACTACAACTAAGCCACTATTACCGTTATTTTCTATTTTTTCAATATAAGTCATAATCACAACAAAAAATTGCTTGTTGATTTCAAATTCTTGGTATTCAGTAGTCTTGTTATTAAATGTCTGATCAATTTGAGAATCAAATGCTAATTTATCATCTTTTGTCATTTTTAATAGCATTTGATGTGCTAAATCATTGGATAAAATGATTTCTCTTTTATGATTGATGCCAAGAACACCTTCAACCATTGAATTAATCAAAGTGTCTCGCACATTTTTGGATGTCGTTAATGCACTAATGTGACTCTGAATACGCCGGCTCATTTTATTAAATGTCATGGCCAACTCACCTATTTCGTCTTTAGTATAAATAGGCACCCTTTTCACATAATGACCTTGCGCAACTTCTTTAGCTTGTGTTTTGAGCTGACGAAGTGGTTTAGTGATTCGTGTAGACAAAAAGAAAGCAAAGATAGTTGTAATCGCTAAGAACACAATAGCAGTAATTAGGATAATTATTGTCACAAAATTATTAGTATCATCAATGCTATTTAAATCTTGATAAATAAAAACTGCAGATGGCTCACCTTGAATTGCTTTTGAAGGATAGCCTAATAAAACATATGTATGTTGTTGTCCCTCATACTTTAAAGTGACATGTTTAAGTTTAGGCTTATTTTGATCAAAAACAGAGCGGTACTCTTTATTATTGTTGATTTCATGAAGCATTTTACGTTTTAAAGCGTCCTTTTTTATGTCATTTGCTTTATCAGGCAAAATGATAAGGCCTATATTACTTTCGAGTAGTGTTTCGCTATTTTTAATAGCAAGTGCTCTATCATCACTATGTTCGATGACTTTGGTAATGTTTTCTGCATTTTCGTATAAAGATTTTTCAGTGACTTGTGTGAAATAATATTGTATAAACGTAATAAGTGCTGCACTAAGTAAAATTAAAACTGTCGTTACTATTAAAATAATAGTTAACCACAGTTTCACAACAACATTATTAAGACGTTTCATTGTTAGATTGTACCTCAAATTTATACCCTACGCCCCAAACAGTTTGAATCATCTTAGCAGCTTCAGATGAAACACGGTTTAACTTTTCACGAAGGCGCTTGACATGAGTATCTACAGTTCTTAAATCACCATAGAATTCGTAATGCCAAACTTCTTTAAGTAATTGCTCACGATCAAAAACTTTATTGGGCGTTTTTGCTAAAAATATAAGGAGTTCATATTCTTTTGGTGTTAAATTTACTACTTTATCTTCAGCTAAAACTTTATGTGCATCATTATCAATTGTTAAGTGCTGAAACTCAATAACATCACGTGTATGAGGTTCATTCTGCTCTGAAACTGAGGACTGTGTGCGTCGTAATAATGCTTTAACACGCAAGACAACTTCTCGAGGTGAAAAAGGTTTAACTATATAATCATCTGCACCAGATTCAAAACCTTCTACACGATTGTTCTCCTCGCCTTTAGCAGTAAGCATAACAATAGGCGTATCTTTTGCTTCGCGAATGCGTACGGCAACTTCAATACCATCAATTTCAGGTAACATTAAATCTAGAAGTATACAACCATAGTCATTTTTAAGTGCGAGATCTAGAGCTTCACGACCATCACTAGCCTCAACTATCTCATATCCTTCTCTTTCTAAATATAATTTTAGCAGCTTCCTAATACGATGTTCATCATCTACGACTAAAATTCTATTAGTCATCATGATCTACCTCCCACACATGGTGACATATTATTTAACAACTTACATTATAACATATAGTCATTTCATCAAGATAATAAAACCCAAAATTCTAAACGATTATCTATATCACTGAAGCAATTATTAAATTTCTCCCTTTTGAGCTAATTGACGTAAAGTTTTGACTTCATGCGGTGATAAAACCCGTCCTTCGCCAGCACCTAACCCTTTTAAATCCAACGGGCCAAATGAAGTTCTTGTGAGCTTTTGAACTTTAAAGCCAAAATATTCAAACATTCGACGTACTTGACGATTACGCCCTTCAGTAATCGTCATTTCAACTAACGAACTATTTTTCTCTTTATTTTGCTTTTTTAATTTCACTTTCGCTGGTTGCGTTATACCGTCTTCAAGTTGAATTCCTCTTTCAAGTTCTTTAATTTGTTCCCTTAGAATATAACCTTCTATTTTAGCGACGTACGTTTTTGAGATTTTGTATTTAGGATGGGTCATAAGGTTAGTAAACTCACCATCATTTGTTAAGAGTAATACACCCGATGTATCATAATCTAAGCGTCCTACTGGAAAAATACGCGTTTCTAAATCGTCGAAGTAATCTGTAACCACCTTTCGTCCACGGTCATCAGAAACACTTGTAATGACTTGAGTCGGTTTATAAAATAAAATATAAAGTTTATCCTCTAGTTCTAACGGTACATCGTCGACACTTACTTGATCAGACGGGCGTACTTTAGTACCCAGTTCAGTCACTATAACATTATTAACTTTAACGCGCCCTTCTTGAATTAATGTTTCTGCTTTTCGTCGCGATGTATAGCCACTTTTGGCAATACGCTTTTGTAATCTTTCTAATTCGTTTGTCATTCAAATTCTCCTTTTTGGTTTACAAGATTATTAAAGAAACTTTCAATTTCTTCTTCATCCTCATCAGTAGTCGGTAATGCTTCGAGATTTGGGATTCCGAAAACATTTAAAAACAAGTCTGTAGTATAAAGTTGTTGCGCACGTAATTCGGCTGTTGATTTTGTTTCAATTAAGCCTTTCGCTATTAATGTTTTAACAGGGCCATCCGAGCTAATGCCACGAATTAATTCGATTTCGCTTCTACTAATGGGTTGATTATACGCAATAATCGCTAATACTTCCATTGCGGCTTGAGATAATTTAGTTTTCCCCTTATTGACGATTAAAGCTTCAATGTATGGTTCTAATTCTTTTTTAGTCGTTAACATATAGACTTGTCCAAATTGATGGATATCCAGACCTGGTAACTGAATTGTATTCAATGCAGTTTCAAGCTCTTTTTGATTAATATTTAACGTTTCTAAAAGTTGCTTTTCATCGATGCCATTTTCACCCACTGTATATAAAATCGCAGCAAGTGCTTCAACTATGTTTGTTGACATAATTAACTCCTTTACTGATTTCAATATTTTGAAATGCTTGGATTTGTCTAATTTGAATAAAACCCGATTTTGCCATATCTAACAGTGCTAAAAAATGTGTCACAACATGTTCGGTTGACTCATTAAAATGAAATAAATCAAAAAAAGTTATCGCGTCTGAACATTCGAGTTGCTTATATATATATTGAGTCGATTGTTGGATCGTATATGTTTCTTTTTTGATATTAACTGTTGTGGGTTTTTTTAAAGCAACCCGTGTCTTAAGTTTTTGATAAGCAATGATTAAGTCAGTTAAATCTAATGAGACATCATCAGACAAATTTTCATTTTTTTCATAATGTGACAAATCAGATTGTGGCTTCGTATATATTTTATCACGCTCTTGTTGCTTTTCTTTAAGCATTAACACATAAGATTTGTAGTTTTGATATTCAATCAATTTTTCAACTAATTCTTCACGCGGATCCTCTTCTAATAATTCGTCTTGATTACTATTAGGTAATAGCATTTTACTCTTAATCATTAACAATTCAGAAGCAGTTAATAAATATTCGCTAGCAATATTAATTTCAAGTTGTTTCATTGCATGAACATACTGCATGTACTGTTGTGTCAATTCTTTCATGGGTATATCATAAATATCAATTTCAAATTCATTAATAAGATGTAATAATAAATCTAGAGGGCCGTTAAACGCATCGAGTTTAACTTCATACATTTTACAATTCCTCATTTCTATTTGAGTGAGATGCATAATATCAAAAAGTATTATAGCATGTTTTAAAGAAGCATAAAATTTTTGGAGTGATTTATTTGGAAAAAGATTTGGTGG
Source organism: Staphylococcus felis (assembly GCF_003012915.1). NCBI lineage: Bacteria > Bacillati > Bacillota > Bacilli > Caryophanales > Staphylococcaceae > Staphylococcus > Staphylococcus felis. The sequence continues at coordinate 1,943,298 of NZ_CP027770.1, forward strand.
AATTTTACTATCATTTTCATAATGAGCAACATTATTTTCTTTGCCATGATATATTAGAAGAGGCTTGGAAAAGTGAGCCGAAATTTACAAAAAGAGATCCTATCGTGAGTCTGATTCTGTTAGCAACTGGATGCTATCATTACAGAAGAGAGAACTACAAAGGGGCAAAGCGGTCATTCCAAAAAGCGTTGAATATAGTATTAGTGTGTAGTTCGGCACAAATAAGTATGTTAGGAATTATTGGTGAAGACTATGTGGAGACACTTAAGGGGCTTATCTTTAAAAGCGAACATTTATATCCATTTACACCCGTCGCAATTCCTTTGACACCCATTATGATTACAAACATTAAAAGGTATTATCCTGATTATCGTATAACACCATACGTTGTTGAGTCTAATATCATTAAAAATCATCACATTTATCGTGATCGCACAGAAGTCATAAAAGCTCGTGCAATTGCGATGAATCAACGCAAAAAGAAACGTGAATGAGATTAAGGCATAGTGTGTTATATAACAATGAACAAATGTGCTACAAATGTTAGCTTTTTAACCGATAGATTCTATTCATTAAATACATGAGGGTTTAAAAAGCATTGTGTATTTACTTATATATAAGAACCACTAACTCATAAAAAGAAAAGTGGTTCTTTAGTTTTGTTAGATAGTATATGTGGCCAAAACACAATTAAATGTGAATTAAGCACGTGGGTGAAATTGTTGATAAATTTTTCTGATTTGAGCACTGGAAACGTGTGTATATAACTGAGTTGTCGAAATGTCAGAGTGACCTAACATCTCTTGAACTGCTCTTAAATCTGCACCATTTTCTAACAAGTGCGTTGCAAAGGAGTGCCTTAATGTATGAGGTGTTAGGCTTTTGTAAATACCTGCTTTTAAACCAGTCTGCTTAATGATTTTCCACACACCTTGTCTGGATAGCGGATTGCCATGCACGTTAAGTAATAGTGTATGAGTCACATTTTTTTTAAGGAGTTTTGGGCGAATATTTTGCATATAGTACTCTAAATATTCAATTACCGTTTCGCCAAGAGGTACGATGCGCTCTTTTTTACCTTTACCAAAAACTTTCACAAAGCCCATCATTAAATTAATATCTTCAACTTCAATATGAATCAGTTCACTAACGCGCATTCCTGTTGCGTATAATAGCTCTAACATCGTCCTGTCTCTATATCCATTTAATTTATCGAGTTGAGGTGTTTCTAATAAACGCGTGACTTCATCGACAGTTAAAATATCTGGTAATTTTCGCTCATACTTTGGTGTTTCAATCAGTACTGTTGGATCATGTTTTGAGTATTTTTCTCTAAGTGCAAATTGATGAAAGCTACGAACTGTTGATGTAAAACGTGCGATCGATTTAGACGAACGCCCTTCATCATGCAACACACCAAACCATAATTGTATCGTATCGCGATCCACAAAATCTAAATGTGTTATTTTTTGAGATTCAAGATAATTAAAATAATGATTCAAATCTCTTCGGTATGCCGCAATTGTGTTCTGGGATAACCTTTTTTCAATTTGAATAAACCTTAAATATTCTTCTAGCGTTTCTTTCATAATACAGTCCTCGGTTCTTCAAAAAATGCATACAGATATCTTTAATTTTTACTCTTTTGTTGACAGTCTTTACATACACCATGAAATGTCAAACGATGGTCAAGTATTTTAAAATTAAATTCATTTTCTACGCGTTCTTCAACTTTTGGCAGTAAATCTTCTTCAATTTCGTCAACTCTACCACACTCCATGCAGACTAGATGATGATGAAAGTGTTCAGATCCTTCTTTACGCAAGTCAAATCTTGACACACCATCGCCAAAACTAACCTTATCAACGACTTTAAGTTCTGCTAACAATTCGAGTGTACGATAAACAGTTGCAAGGCCGATTTCAGGTGCTTTTTCTTTTACTTTGAGGTACACGTCTTCGGCACTCAAATGATCAGCCTCATTTTCAATTAATACGCGTACAGTTGCTTCACGTTGTGGCGTAAGCTTATAAGACGATTGTTGTAATTGTTGCTTCACGCGATTTAAACGTTCTTCCACGGAAGCTTCACTCCCTACTTTAGTTTATAATCATTATCATTTAAAATCATTTATGGTTAATAAAATACCAGTAATTGAGAAAAAAAGCAACTTTAATCCGTTCTTTAATTAGAATGATTATAATTTGATAAGAGGTATTGAAAAGCAATCAATGTTTTAGCGTCATTGATTTCATTGTTTTGAACTGCATATTTGACTTCTTCCATAGAATATAGTACTTTTTCAACAAATTCATCTTCGTCTAAATGAGCTTCTCCTTTGTGTAAATTTTGTGCAAAATATATTGTGATTTTCTCATTTGAAAATCCAGGTGTGCCATAAACTTCACCAATTACAGTGAGTTTATCAGTCTTATAACCAGTCTCTTCCTCGAGTTCTCGTTTTGCAGCATCTTCACGGTTTTCGCCTATTTCCAATTTGCCAGCTGGAATTTCCAATAATACTTCATCCATTGGTTTACGGTATTGTTTGACCAGAATAACTTGGTGCTCAGGTGTAACTGCACAAACGGCTACAGCGCCATTATGTTTAACTACTTCCCTATAAGATGTTTTCTGATTAGGTAAAAGGACTTTGTGACGCTCAACATTTATAATTTTTCCTTCATAAATCATTTCTTTAGATAACGTTTTTTCTTCAAATTTCATCTTAAAGATACTCCTTTTCATTTGTGTAACGACTTTGCTAATATTACGATATAACTAAATTTTATCGGAAGGTGTTATAACATGCAAAAAAACACATTGAAAAGTGGAATACAAATTTCTGAGTTAGGTTTAGGTTGTATGAGCTTAGGAACTGATTTCAAAAAAGCTGAAGCTATTATTCACACAGCTTTAGAAAATGGCATTACTTACTTTGATACAGCTGATATTTATGATAAAGGTGTTAACGAGGAAATTGTAGGAAAAGCATTAAAGCCGTTTCAACAACGTAACGACTTAATTATTGGTACAAAAGTAGGTAATCATTTGAAAAGTAATGGTGACATGTTTTGGGATCCTTCAAAAAAATATATAAAAGAAAATGTTAAATCATCACTGAAGCGATTAGGTTTGGATCAATTAGATCTCTATATGTTACATGGTGGGACTATCGATGACCCATTAGATGAAACAATTAGTGCATTTGATGAATTGAAACAAGAAGGACTTATTAAATCTTATGGTTTATCTTCTATAAGACCTAATGTTATTCGTTATTATTTAAAACATAGTCAAATTGAAACGATCATGTCTCAATTCAATCTTATTGATAATCGACCTGAAATGTTACTCGAAGAAATCAATCAGCATGAAGTTAAAGTATTAGCGCGTGGTCCGTTATTTAAAGGGCTGTTAACTCAAAAAAGCGAAAAAGTTTTATCACAAAAATTTGAAGACGGTATATTTGATTACGACTATGATGAATTAAAAGATACTATATTAGAACTACGAGAAAAAGATGCTCATTTATCTGCCCTGACATTTGGCTATTTAAAAAGGTTTAATGCATTAGGCTCAGTTATTGTTGGTGCTAGTGATGTCAATCAATTAAAAGAAAATATAACTCACTTTAATCAGGGTGTGGACGCGCATGCAATTGATGCCGCTAGAAAGATTGTTAAAACACTTAAATATACGCAACATTTAGATTAGAATACCGTATTAGGGCAATAAATATATTTAACAGCTTTATCAGATTTAAATTAGGGTATTATAATACTTAGATAAAGAAATTGTTATGTCGCCTATTGAATATTATTATAATGACTAAAAGATTTTGGGACATTTTGATTTACCCTCTTACAGATAAGTGCTGTTTGAGATGGAGATATTTTGACAATGTAGTACGACTATAATCATTGAGACTCAAATGCATCGTCCCGAATCAGATTCAAAGACTAATAATTAGGAAGTGAATAGTTTATGAAAATTGTTTTTTATGGTGCTGGAAATATGGCGCACGCAATCTTTACGGGTATCGTCAATTCAAATATTTTACCTGCTGAAAATATATATTTAACCAATCGGTCTAATGAAGAAGCGTTAAAATCATATAGCGACGCTCTAGGTGTTCAATATAGCTATGATGATGAACAACTTCTAAAAGATGCAGATTATGTCTTTTTAGGATCAAAACCGCATGATTTTGATCAAATTGCTGAACGTATTCGTAAACATACTGATTCAAATCAAAAATTCATTTCAATCATGGCAGGATTGCCTATTACTTATATACGTGAAAAGTTGACAGTAGACAATCCTATTGCACGAATTATGCCTAATACAAATGCTCATGTAGGTCATTCTGTGACAGGTGTGAGTTTTTCAAGCAACTTTGGACCCAAGTCAAAAGATGAAGTATTAGAAGTGATTAATGCTTTTGGTTCAGCAATTGAAGTTCAAGAAGACCATCTACATCAAGTGACCGCAATTACAGGAAGCGGCCCGGCATTTTTATATCATGTTTTTGAAAAATATGTCTTAGCAGGTACTAAGTTAGGTCTTGAAAAATCACAAGTAGAAGAATCCATTCAAGAATTAATTATAGGGACTAGTAAAATGATTGAACGCTCTGATTTAAGTATGGAACAGCTTAGAAAAAATATAACTTCTAAAGGTGGCACGACTCAAGCAGGACTTAATGCATTGTCTGAATACGATATTGAAGGCATATTTGAAGATTGTTTGAAGGCGGCAGTGACTCGTAGTATTGAATTGTCTTCTCAAGATGAAAACGAATCATAAAAAGTACAATTTAATAAAGACACATACTCTCCCTTCATAGTAAACATTGAAAAGATGCAAACTTTGGAGGGAGTTTTGAGTATGAATCAGTTTTTGTGATGTTTCATTAAAAGGTGTAATAATCAAAATCTGCTACAAATTGAAATGAAGGTGGATTTTTATGCAATAATTGTTTGAATAACAATTGAACATCATCTTTTGTATAGCGATTACTAATATGTGTTAATAGGCCATGCTTCACTTTTGCTTTTTCCAAAAGTTTTAAAACATCATCTATATGGCTGTGGTAATAGTTATTCGCTAGTGTTTTATCTCCTTCTAAAAATGTAGCTTCATGAACTACAACGTCAGCATTTTGCGCTAATATCAGTTCGTTTTTACATGGTTTCGTATCTCCAAATATAGCAACTGTAGGTCCTATTTGATGAGGTCCTTTAAAATCATTTGCGTTATAAGTGATACCATTATGTTCAAATGTTTGACTTTCTTTAATTTGTTGATATTTAGGCCCTGGTTCAATTCCGATGTCTTGAAGTTTTTTTACGTTTAATTTACCAGGTGTTATAGGTGATTCTACACGGTAACCATAACTAGGAATGCCATGATTTAAAGGTAATACTTTAATTTTGAATTGATTGATTTCTAATTCTAATTCATCTATTATTTCTATAATTTCAATAGGATATGTGAGATGGGCATATGACAATGCAAGTGTAGATTCAACGTATGATTTGATTCCTTTAGGTCCGATAATTGTAAGTGGTTTTGCATCGCCACCTTGAAATGATCGGCTAGTTAATACTCCTGGCAAACCATAAATATGATCGCCATGCATATGTGTGATAAAAATATGACTCACTTTTCCTAATTTAATAGAATGATGTAATATTTGATGCTGAGTAGCCTCGCCTACATCAAAAAGCCAAATGTCAGTAGAATAAGGTTCGAGTTTTAAAGCTATTGATTGGGTGTGTCGCTCTTTTGTAGGCAAGCCAGCACTTGTACCGAAAAAAGTTATTTCCATCTCTAAACCTCCTTAGCGATAATATTATCATAAATTAATAAAAAACATGCATGACATTCATTTTTAAAGTAGATTCATATCATTTTAAAGCAGAATATATGACCAAATTCATATAAATGATTTATAATGATGAAAGATATTAAATAAGAATTGAGGTTTTGAATCTTGAATAAGACACATAATCACATTCCAGCGCTTATCACTATATTTGGTGCAACTGGTGATTTAAGTCACCGTAAACTATTTCCGTCATTGTTTCATTTGTATCAACAAGATCATTTGAATGAACAAATAGCTATTATTGGTATTGGTAGACGTCAACTTTCAAATGATGACTTCAGAGCGCAAGTTAAAAAGTCTATACAAGCGCACGTCCAAGATACAAAACATTTAGATAAGTTTTTGCAACATGTTTTCTATCAACCCCATGATGTAAATGATGAAGCAAGCTATAAGAAATTGCTTAAACTAAGTGAATCTCTCGACGAAGAATTTTCTCTCGGTGGTAATCGCCTGTTCTATTTAGCGATGGCACCTCAATTTTTCGGTATTGTGACAGATTATTTAAAATCATCGGGTCTAACCCAAACAAGTGGCTTTAAACGTTTAGTGATTGAAAAGCCTTTTGGAAGTGACCTCGCTTCAGCAGAATTATTAAATGAGCAAATTAGACGATCTTTTAAAGAAGAAGAAATTTTTAGAATCGATCACTATTTAGGAAAAGATATGGTTCAAAATATCGAAGTGTTGCGATTTAGTAATGCTATGTTTGAACCTTTATGGAATAATAAGTATATTTCTAACATTCAAGTGACGTCATCAGAAATTTTAGGTGTAGAAGATCGTGGTGGTTATTATGAATCAAGCGGCGCATTAAAAGATATGGTTCAAAATCATATGCTTCAAATGGTTGCTTTACTTGCTATGGAACCACCAATTAGTCTCGAAAGTGATGATATACGTTCTGAAAAAGTAAAAGTATTAAAATCACTACAAGTACTTGAGCCAGAAGAAGTTCAAAATCATTTTGTGAGAGGGCAATATGATGAAGGTACAATTAACGGACAAACTGTTAAAGCATACCGTAATGAAGATAAAGTATCATCGACTTCTGTAACGCCGACATTTGTGTCTGGAAAAGTTTTAATCAATAATTTTAGATGGGCTGGTGTCCCGTTCTACATTCGTACTGGAAAAAGAATGAAGCGAAAATCAATTCAAGTTGTTGTGGAATTTAAAGAAGTACCTATGAATCTTTATTATGAAAAAGATAAACATTTAGATTCTAATTTATTGGTTATTAATATACAACCTAATGAAGGTGTATCTATCCATTTAAATGGTAAAAAATATGTACAAGGCATTGAAACAGAACCTGTTCAATTATCGTACTCAATGAGTGCTCAAGATAAAATGAACACAGTAGATGCCTATGAAAACTTATTATTTGATTGTTTAAAAGGTGATGCAACAAACTTTACACATTGGGAAGAATTAAAGGCAACATGGAAATTTGTAGATGCTATTCAGGAGCAGTGGGATAAATTTGATCCAGAATTTCCGAATTATGAATCTGGTACAAATGGCCCATTAGAAAGCAATTTATTATTAAGTCGTGATGGATTTAAGTGGTGGGACGATATACAGTAATACCCGTTTTGGAATGCTCATCTGTTATAAATGTCATTGTTTATGAAAATTTTGCTAAGTTACCGATATCTAGTGTAACTTAGCGCTTTTTTGTTTTATAATATATACTTAGATACTTTATTACAGTTACTAACTAAGCATAGTAATTTTAGGAGTGACACAAATTTGGACGTTATCAAAAAAGTACAACAATCAATCGTATATATTGAAGATCATCTTTTAGATACTTTTGATTTTCAAACATTATGTGATTACGTTGAAATCTCTCCCTATCATTTAGAACAATCCTTTACAATGATTTTGGGATTAACCCCAAAACAATATTGGCATGCACGCCGAATGACACTAGCAGCTTACGATTTGATGCATGGCAATAGACGATTGATTGATTTAGCCAAAAAATATCGTTATTCAAATGCGAATGAATTTGCGCATGATTTTAGTAAACACCATGATGTTTCCCCTATTCAAGCTAAAATTAAACAAGACCAACTTAAATTACAAGATAGATTATATTTAAAATTAACAACTACGACTTCTGAACCATATATGTATCGCTTAGAAAATATCGGAAATATCCCTTTAGTTGGTGTATCTCGTTTCATACCTGCAGATGAACTTGACAATCACTTCATTATTCCAGACTTTCTAGAAGATTTAAAAATGAATGGATTACTAGAGGATATGATTCAATATAATGATCGCGGCCCCCATGCACTGTATGCGATTAGCTGTCCACTTGATCATGGATTAGAAGTTTATATTGGTGTCCCGAGTGAACGGTACCCCTCTCATTTAGAAGAGCGATTTTTAGATGAGCGACAATATGCTGTCTTTAATTTACAAGGTGAGATAGATTATGCAACAAATGAAGCATGGCATTACATAGAAACATGTTTACAGATGACGTTACCATTTGAACACAATAGTTTATATATCGAAATTTACCCTTTTAATATATCCTTTGATGATCCTTTTACCAAAATACAATTATGTGTTCCCGTTTCAATTGATACTAATTAAAAAATACCTTGGGTTTAGACTGTCGACAAAGTCTCTGAACTTGTGGCAGTCTTTTTTGGTTCTATAGTAAATCGGACTGGTGTATAAATAATTTCATTTATTTGATTGTTCCATAAAGCCTCGCTTTTCTAGGCGCCTCACCTCAACTCATTTTAAGATTGAACTTACCCAATCTTAAAATGGTTTTTCGGTTACGGCAAGATGCCTCAGAAATCTCGGCTTAGGGATCAATCAAATTTGTTATATTTATTCACACCCCTAAGTTATAAAGTATGTTTTACCAACTCAATTTTACTGATTTATGTTGTATTAAAAGAGGCATTAATGTTCAAGACTTTATGATCACACAACGAAAAAGGCGTTAAGCAATCCATTATTGCATAACTTCTTAATTTAATGCGACCAGTTCAATTTGACTGAGAGCCTCTTTTTTTGCTTGAATATGAAAAGTGATATGGGTGGATGTGTAAGAAAATATCTAGAGGATCACGTCCGAAAAACATTGAATCATTACATCTTAATGCGTATTAGATTATTCCTTATATCATACGTTATGTACATTCAGGCTAGGACATAAATATCTCGAAGTTTTCTTATAATGAGATGATTCATTCAATGATACGAAAGTGTCTTTTTTAAAGTATTTTAACGTAAAATTACATGTATAACGTCGTATTGTTGGAGAGACGCCTGAGGTAATAGGATGAGCTGAGCGTCGAGACCAAGGCTCGACCCATCCCCCTAGGAAATGCGAGCCAAACAATACGAATGATTGATAAGAGAAAAGCGTAGAGGTGATTCAATCATGAACCATCTCTACGCTATATTTTTTTGGGATTGATGTCCCATACACCTAGGAAACTTACTCAGTCCATTGTGTGTGGAATGTGCCCTCTTTATCTTTACGTTCATATGTGTGTGCGCCAAAATAATCACGTTGTGCTTGGATAAGGTTGGCTGGTAAATCATGTGATCGATAACTATCATAGTAGTTGATACTTGCAGCAAAACCTGGGATAGCAATTCCATTTTGGACACCTTCAGATACAACTTCACGTAATGATGATTGATACTCTGTGACAATTGATTTAAAGTAATCATCTAATAATAAATTTTGTAACGATGCATCTTTATCATAAGCATCTTTTATTTTTTGTAAAAATTGTGCACGAATGATACAACCTTCACGCCAAATCATTGCTAGTTCTCCTAGTTGGAGGTTCCAATTGTTAACTGCACTCGCTGATTTCATCTGATCAAAACCTTGAGCGTATGAACAGATTTTGCTCATATATAAAGCGCGTCTAATCTTTTCTAAGAATGCATCTTTATCACCATTAAATTCGGATTGAGGTCCAATTAAAGATTTTGAAGCAATCATACGTTGCTCTTTTAAGGATGAAATAAAACGAGCGAATACGGATTCAGTAATGATTGTTAAAGGTGCCCCTAATTCAAGTGCATTGATTGAAGTCCACTTACCAGTTCCTTTTTGACCAGCTTTGTCCATAATTTTTTCAACTAATGGTTCGCCTTCTTCATCGAGTTTTGTGAAAATGTCTCCCGTAATTTCAATTAAATAGCTTTCAAGTTCGCCAGCATTCCAATTTTTGAATGTTTTTGCAATTTCTTCATGAGACATTTTTAGCAGATTTTTCATCATGTTGTAGCTCTCTGCAATCAGTTGCATATCTGCATATTCAATACCATTATGCACCATTTTAACATAGTGACCCGCACCATCTGGTCCAATATATGTTACGCAAGGTTTTCCATCTTTTGCCTTAGCGGAAATAGCTTCAAAAATATCGGCCACTTTTTCATATGCTTCTTTTTGACCGCCTGGCATCATCGAAGGGCCAGTTAATGCTCCAACTTCTCCCCCTGAAACACCAGTCCCTATAAAGTTAATACCACTTTGAGCTAAAGCTTTATTACGTCGAATAGTATCTTGGTAGTTTGTATTACCACCATCGATTAAAATGTCATCATCATCTAATAATGGTAATAAAGCATCTATCGTTTTATCAGTTGCTTCACCAGCTTTTACCATTAATAAAATTTTACGAGGTTTTTCTAAAGAATTTACGAATTCTTCTACTGAATATGTGGGTACTATATTTTTACCTTCAGATTCTTTTACCATCGTGTCTGTTTTTTCTGATGATCGATTATATACAGAAACACTATATCCACGTGATTCGATATTCCATGCTAAGTTTTTGCCCATTACAGCTAAACCTACTACACCGATTTGTTGTGTCATTTTACTTACCTCTCTTATTATAAATTACGGCTATATTGTATCACATTACATGCATTAATATACATAGATAAGTTTGCGTGATAAGCCATTACATAAAAAAACGATATTGAAATTAAACGGTTTGAATAATTGAAAGCACAAATTGTGCAAGTTTTGTTAAAGATTGTTTAGAAATACGCTCTTCTGTTGTATGAATATGTTCATAGCCAACGCCTAATATAACAGTTGGAATATTAAATTGATTAATAATATTTCCATCAGATCCACCACCAGCAATACCTAAATTGGAGGAAAGACCGATTTTTTTGGCTGCCGCAACAGCATTTTGAATTACGGATTCACTTTGATCAACGATAAATCCGGGATAAGATAAAGAGGTTTCAACTTTGGCACTACACCCATAGGATTGAGCTGTTTGTTCAAAGGTCTCTTTCATATGTTTAGTTTGTTGATAAATTTTTTCTTTTGAATGTGAACGTGCCTCAGCCCATATTGTAACTAAATCTGAAATCACATTTGTGGGTCCACCACCTTCAAAACGTCCAATATTAGCAGTCGTTTCATGATCAATTTGTCCTAGTTTCATATTATGAATAGCACTTGAAGCAATTTTGATAGCGCTCATACCGTGATGAGGTGTACTTGCATGTGCTTTTTTACCATAAATTTGTGCATTGATTTTCATTTGGTAAGGTGCACCAATAGTAATATCACCTACTGGAACTGATGAATCGATGGCATAACCGTAATCTGCATCTAAATCATCAGCTCTTAAGGCTTTAGCACCGACTAGGCCCGATTCTTCACCAACAGTAATGACAAACTGTATTTGTCCATGTGGGATATTATGCTCTTGTATGACTTCAATGACTTCAAAAATGACTGCTAATCCAGCTTTGTCATCAGCTCCCAAAATCGTTGAGCCATCAGAATATATATAACCGTCTTCTTTGATAATAGGTTTAATATTGTTTCCAGGCGTGACTGTGTCCATATGGCTTGTAAAGTAAATTTTGTCGTGATGTGCTTCTGTACTTGGCAAAGTACAAATGAGATTATTTGCACCGAAGCCGGTTTCATTTTTGGCATTGTCTTCAACAACATTAACACCTAGTTCTTGAAACTTTTGTTTTAATATAGGTTGTATTATTTGTTCATGACCAGTTTCTGAGTTGATTTGTACTAAATCGATAAAAGTTTGTATCAATCTACTTTCGTTAATCACGTTGACACCTCTTCTCGTATATTAATATCATTTTATCTGAAAATTTTCATCATGCAAAACAATGTGTTTCTATATGGATAAAGAGAAAGTGGCCATTTGAGAAACCTTCAATCTTAATGTTATAATGTTGTTAAATATAGCCTTTAGGATTTTGATTAACTATGGAGGATAATTAAATTGCAAAATAAAAATTTAAGAAAAACATTACTCATTATTATGTTAGTTGCTATCATTATTTCACTTATTTTAACCGGGGTTGCGCCATTAATGACCACATAATGAAAAGCCTACAAAAGTTTCACGTATCAATGCAAACTTTTGTAGGCTTTTTATAATGATTTAAATGGTATCAAACTTTAAATGATTAAGGCTATGAATCATTGAAGTAAATAACTTATACTTCATGATGCATTTTAAGAGAACCAAATTGGGATTTAATTGATAGGTACTCTTCAGTATCGTATAAAATTTGAATCATACTAGACCGTGTATATAAAGCATCATGTGTTTCTGGCAGTGGTTGTTTATCTATTAATAGACGAATGTGATAAAGTTTATGCAATCGCAAAGCAGTATAATTATTTTCATTGACATTTTCAGCCATTTCTCTAAATAATTCAGCAACATGGACACTTAATTCATCATTTGCATGAATATGCTCAATGTGATACTGTATACGCTTTAAAATTTCGATTTGATCTTCACGCATATCAAAATAATGATAGTAGCTATTTTCATTTCTTACAAAATGGTTTTTAACATCTCTAAATGCTACTGATTTTGCCTCTTGAATCATTTTCATGAGTGGCTGAAATGAGACATTTGGATGATTATTATGAGAAGCACAAGCATTACTAAATGTGTAAAAAATCTTTTGGATTTGGGTTTCAATTTCTTTTTGATATTTTTCTAATTCTTTATCAAAACTCGGCATTATTGAATTCATGAAAAAAGCGATTGAAAGCCCCACTATGAGTAATAACACCTCGTTATACATTAGGTGTAAATCAATTGATGGTGCGTTAAATAAATGTAGTAGTATGACAATGCTAGTCACTACACCTTCTTGCATATTAATCATAACAGTCAATGGAATGAAAAATAGTACAATTAAGCCGAGGACAATCGCATGTTGACCGAGAATTGAAAACACTAATGCACCAAATCCAATTGCAATAATACAAGAAACAAACCTCGAGATAATCGCATTGACTGAATTCATTTTAGTGTCTTTGATACATAAAACAATTAAAATGGCACTAGATGCATAGTTATCTAGCCCAAGAAACTTTGCTATAATAACGCCTAGTGCCATACCTACTGCTGTTTTAATTGTTCTAAATCCTATACGATATGGATTTAAACGAAACATACGGTAACGCCTCTATTTCTCTTCACAATATTTGTCAAATAAGCTTTGAAGTTGAGAGATTACATCCATCGTATCATGACCTTCTATTTGATGGCGTTCAATCATTTGAGTGATTTTTCCATCTTTCATTAGCGCAAATGATGGGCTTGATGGTGCGTACCCTTCAAAATAATCACGTGCACGCTGAGTCGCTTCTTTATCTTGACCAGCAAAGACTGTTACGAGACGGTCTGGTAATACATCATAATGCAATGCATGACTTGCAGCTGGACGCGCAATACCACCCGCACAACCACAAACAGAGTTAATCATGACAAGCGTTGTGCCATCTTGTTTGAATACTTTGTCTACATCTTCTTCAGTTGTTAACTGTTCATAACCTGCGCTTTCAATTTCATTACGCGCTTGTTTAACAACGTCATTCATATATAAGTCAAAATTCAAATCCATTGACCATACCTCCAAAGTTTAATTTGATTTTATTTTACTAAACGATTTTCTACAATTCAATATTAAGCGTTTAAAACAAAGTATATCAAGCTGTGATTAATAAATTGATGTATGTTCAAGTTTATAATTTTCAATACGTTGTTTAACTTCTTGTAAGAATTGACCGGCTGCTAATCCATCTAATATGCGATGATCAATTGATAAGCATAAATTAACCATATTTCGAATGGCAATCATGTCATCTATAACTACAGGACGTTTTACAATAGATTCAACTTGTAAAATGGCTGCTTGTGGGTAGTTGATAATCCCCATTGAACTAACTGATCCAAAAGAACCCGTGTTATTGACAGTAAATGTGCCACCTTGCATATCGTTTTGTGTTAATGCATTGCGACGTGCTTTTTCAGCAAGGTTGTGTATTTCTTTAGCAATACCTTTAATCGATTTTTCGTCTGCGTTTCGAATTACAGGAACAAATAATTTTTGTTCTACAGCCACTGCAATAGAAATATTGATATCAGAATGAATGACGATTTCATTGTCAGTCCATGAGCTATTCAGTAATGGATGATTTTTTAATGATTCAGCGACAGCTTTCACAAAAAAAGCAAAATATGTCAGGTTATAGTTTTCTTGTTGCTTAAATGAATGTTTAAAATGATTGCGAGTTTTGCTCATTTCCGTTGCGTCCACTTCAACAGCCATCCAGGCATGGGGAATCTCATGCACACTTTGTTTCATTTTTTGGGCAATTTGTCGTCTTAAACCATTGATAGGTAGTGATTTTTGACTGACATCGTTAGTTGATACTTTATCATGTTGAAGTGTTTGATCTGAAGTAGTGGTTGAGCTATGAATTATTTTTAAAATATCTTTTTTTGTTACACGTCCTTCAAATCCTGTTCCTTCTACTTGTGATAAATCAATTTGATGTTCAGATGCTAACTTAAATACAACTGGAGAAAAACGACCATTGTTTTTAGTTTTATGTGTATCAGTAGCTATAGAAGTGTAAGATTTGTTATCTAATGAATCAGTTTTTGAAACGACTCCTGTTGGATTGTTCTTCTCAATTTTGTCTGAAGTTTCGTCCTCATTATTTATAGTTTCAGTTTGATCATTGACGAGTTCACAAATTGTTTCACCAACTTGAACAGTTTCGCCTGATTGTGCAGTGATTTTTTTGATTTGACCCGCATATGAAGAAGGAACTTCAGCAGTGACTTTATCAGTAATAACTTCACATAAAGGCTGGTACTCTTCAACATAATCTCCTTCTTTAACTAACCATTGATCGATCGTACCTTCATGAACACTTTCCCCTAGCTTTGGCATTTTTATTTCCATAGTAGTTCCTCCTTAAAAATGAGCAAGTTCTTGCATTTTGATTTTGATTTTTTCAGGATTTATCATGAATTCTTCTTCTAATGGAGGAGAAAAAGGCATTGCAGGTACGTCAGGACCAGCTAATCTCATAATTGGCGCATCTAAATCAAATAAGCAATTTTCTGCAATAATAGCCGATACTTCAGACATCACACTACCTTCTAAATTATCTTCTGTGACGAGTAGACATTTACCTGTTTTTTTGGCTCTTTCAATAATTGTTTTTTTATCTAATGGGTAAACTGTGCGTAAATCAACAACTTCAACGCTAATCCCCTCTTCTTCTAACACATCGGCTGCTTGTAAACAATAATTAACTGCGAGTCCATATGCAAACACAGTAATATCATCGCCTTCTTTTTTGACGTCAGCTTGGCCTAAAGGCACAGTATAGTAATTATCAGGCACATCTTCTTTTAGTAATCGATATGCTTTTTTGTGTTCAAAATATAGAACTGGATCATTTGATTCAATTGCTGAGAGTAGTAGCCCTTTTGCATCATATGGAGTTGAAGGTATGACAATAGTTAATCCAGGCGTTGATGCAAAGACACTTTCGATGCTTTGTGAATGATATAGGGCACCGTGAATTCCTCCACCAAATGGTGCACGTATCGTTAATGGAACTTGCCAGTCATTATTTGAACGGTATCTCATCTTGGCAGCTTCGCTCATTATTTGATTTGTAGCAGGTAAAATATACTCGGCAAACTGTATCTCAGCAATGGGTCTTTTCCCCATCATTGCTGCACCTATTGCAGAACCAATGATATTTGATTCTGCTAAAGGCGTATCAAGCACACGATAAAATCCGTATTTTTGTTGAAGCATTGAAGTTACACCAAAAACCCCACCTTTTTTTCCGACATCTTCCCCTAAAATAAATGTATTTGGATTGTGTTCAAGAGCTAGGTCTAATGCACTATGTATTGCTTCTAAATATGATTTATTACTCATTAAAAGGGTCCTCCCTGTTCGTAAACGTGATTATACGTTTCTGACGTTTCAGGATATGCAGCTGCTTCTGCTGATTTTGTAGCCTTATTGACAATATCCTTATTTTCATTTTCAATTTGATCGAACCAGCTTTGATCAGCTATCTGATGATTGATTAAATAGTTTTTGAACTGAACATTACAATCATTTTTAAGATCAACTTGTTTTTCCTCTGAAGAACGATATCTATCATCATCATCTGAAGAGTGCGCGGTAAGTCTAGTACACATAGCTTCGATAAGTGAAGCGCCGTCTCCATTGATTGCACGTTCACGTGCTTTGGAAATAGCAGCGTATACTGCTATTGGATCGTTTCCATCAATTGTTTCTCCATGCATACCATATCCTTTTGCACGGTCTGATAATTTTTCAGCACCATATTGTAAAGAGTTAGGAACAGAAATGGCATACTTATTATTTTCAATTAAACATATAAAAGGTAGTTTGTGAACACCTGCGAAATTTAAACCTTCGTGAAAATCTCCTTGGTTAGAACTGCCTTCACCTAATGTCGTCAGCGCCACTTGTTGTTTGTCATCCATTTTAAAAGTTAATGCAGCACCTACAGCGTGTAAAATTTGAGTTGCAACAGTTGATCCTTGTGACATGATACCTACTTCTTTTTTACTAAAATGAGAAGGCATTTGTTTGCCCCCTGAACTGATATCATCTTTTTTTCCGAACGCTGATAACATTGTTTCTAATGGTGTCATTCCTAAATAAGTGACTAAGGCCAAATCACGATAATAAGGTGAAGTAATATCACCTTGCTTTAAAGCATATGCGGCGCCAATTTGTGTGGCTTCTTGTCCTTGACAACTAATAACAAATGGTATTTTACCTGCTCTATTTAGTAGCCACATTCGTTCATCTAACTTACGACCAAGGTCCATAGCTTGATACATTGCTTTTAAATCATCTGGATTAAGGTCTGTTGCTTTATAATCTTGCATCGTTTGATACTCCTTTTATATATGAATCGATTCATTATGGTTTTTTAAACCTAATTCCATTAATAGTTCTGATATTGACGGGTGGGCGTGTGTAGTTTGTCCTAATTCGATTGATGAACCATTCATAAAATATAACATACTGAGTTCATTGATAAGCTCAGTGACATGAGGTCCGATTAATGATCCACCAATAAAAGTGTCAGTCTCACTATCAAACAATAATTCAGCAAATCCATCTTGATTTGAGATAGTTTCAATTAATGATTTTCCATTTGCTTTAAAAAACGTTTTAACTTTTTTAACCTTAATGTTTTGAGACTGAGCTGTTGCTTCATCCATTCCTACTGAAGCAATCTCAGGATAGCTGTATACACATTTAGGCATTTGATTGTAATCGATTGGTAACGGATTTTGGTTAAACATATGTTCAACAGCTATTACACCTTCTTTAGCACCAACATGCGCTAGTTGAAGATGGCCAATAACATCGCCAGCAGCATAAATGTGTGATTCATTTGTTTCCATAAATGGGCTTGTCTCAATTGTCTGACGCTGATTTAGCTTAACTTTTGTATTATTTAGTCCGATATTTTCAACATTTGCCTTTCTCCCTACAGCAACTAAAACTTTTTCAGTACTAAACTTTGAATTCTCAATATTAAAATTGACTTTATCATGCTCAATCTCAATGTTTTCATCTTCTAGAGATACTTGAGTATGTATATGAATGCCATCTTTTTCAAAGCTCTTTTCTAAAGCTTGACTAATTTGTGGGGATTCATTGATGAGCAATCGTTTTGATGCTTCAATAATATGAACCTCAACCCCCATTTCATTTAGAAAAGAAGCGAACTCAACACCAATAACGCCGCCACCAATAATTGTGATTGATTTCGGTAAAGACTCCATATGCATCATATCATCACTGTTTAAGATTAATTGATGATCAAATGGTAGAAATGGCAACTCTGTTGGTCTAGATCCAGTGGCTATTAAAACGTAATCATTAGGAAGTAAATCAGATTCACCATTTTCGTATTCTACAGATACTGTACCATTTTGGGGTGAAAAAATAGAACTGCCTAAGAGCCTACCAATACCGTTATAGACATCTATTTGTTTACTTTTAATCAATGCTTCAAGACCACTATAGATAGATTGAATAGTATAATCTTTCCGTTTGATTACATCAGGGAAATGGACGTGTGCTTCTCCAGTACGAATACCAAACGTCTTTGCATTTTTAATATATCGGTATATTTCAGACGTTTTCAAAAAGGATTTTGTTGGAATGCAGCCTTTATGCAAACAAGTGCCGCCTAATTTGTCTTGTTCAACAAGGGCAACAGTCTTACCTAATTGATGTGCGCGAATAGCTGCTGAATAGCCTGCTATACCGCCTCCTAAGACTACCAAATCATATTTTTCTTTTGCCATAGTTTAACTCCTTGATATTTGATTAAAATGATACGTAAAAAAGTTTATATTCAGAGTGTAAATTAAAAACTTTATTTTTATGAATTATAAAAAGCAAGGTTGGAACATTAAAATATGTCATAAAAATCATACGTATGAAAAGTGATAGCTTCATTTTATTTTCATATTAAAAATGATTTGATTGATTCTTCATTGTTCCAACCGTATTGTGATTAAAATATTTATAGCTTTTGATTTTGTTCAATCATTTCTTTTGCATTTTGTTTTGTTAACTCAGTGACTTTTGCGCCAGAAATCATTCGAGCTACTTCTTCCACGCGTGCATCATCATGTAACGTTTGAACACTTGTTATAGTTCTATCGTTCAATTCTTGTTTAGATATATAGAGGTGATGATTGCTCATTGATGCAACTTGTGGTAGATGAGATATACAGATAACTTGAATCACTTTGGCGATTTCCTTCATTTTTTCTGCCATTTTTTGAGCTGCCTGACCTGATACACCTGAATCAACTTCGTCAAAAAGTATTGCTGTTTGACCTCTAGAGCGAACAAAAATACTTTTTAAAGCGAGCATGATACGAGATAACTCACCGCCGCTTGCAATCTTATTCAAACTTTTTAGTGGTTCACCTTTATTTGGACTTATTAAAAATTCTATTCTTTCAAGTCCATCTTTTTGAGGAGATTCATAAGGCTTAAACGAAATTTCCAAGTTTGCATCTTTCATTTGTAAATATTGAATTTCGGTGACAATATGATCTCTAAGTGTTCGTGCAACTTTCCGTCTTTCTTTTGATAGCTTTTCTCCTTCAAGCTTTAATTGAGTATTTAATTCTTTAATTTCATCTCTTAAATTAGATGTGCTTTCTTCAAAGTTTTCAATTTTATTAATCTCTTCACTGATTTTAGCTTGATAATGAATGAGCTCAGAGATATCTTTCCCATATTTTCGCTTTAAATTGTTGAGCAGGTTCATTCGAGACTCAAGTTCATTTAAATAATTTTCATCAAACTCTGTCTGATTGATTTCTTCATAAATTTGATGTTTGGCATCTTCAAGTAAATAGTAAAATTGATCAACCTCTTCTTTTAATTGTTGAAACTTTTCAGGAACGATATGATTGATTGTTTGTAACTGAGAGCTTAGTTCATATAAACGATCAGGAATAGCATGTTCATCAGTCAAAGTTACATAGGCTGCATTTAAAGAAAGACTTAGGTTTTCAGAATTCTGGATACGTTTGATATCTATTTCAAGTTGCTCAATTTCGCCTTCTTTAAGCTTAGATTCTTTTAATTCATCATATTGAAATCTGAGTAAATCGAGTCGTTGTAATAAAGCTTGATCAGCAGATTCTAGCTCTTTGAGTTCGCTTATTTTCTCTTGATGGGCATTGAATAAGCGTTTGTATTGATCCAAATGTTGTTCGTAGATACCATCAGCATATTTGTCTAGTAATTCAACATGATATTTTTGTTTTAATAAGGATTGCGTTTCGTGTTGACCATGTATGTCTAATAGTTCTTGCATCACTCGGCGTAAATCTTGTAAAGTGATAGTTTGGTTGTTAATGCGACATATGCTTTTACCAGAACTAAAAATTTCACGTTTTACAATTAGAAAGTCTTCATTAACATCTATACCTAAAGTTTCTAAAACTTCGATTGCTTCATTCGCATTATCAATATCAAAAACCCCTTCAATAATTGCTTTTTTTGCACCATGACGAACAAAATCAGAAGAAGCGCGAATGCCTATTAGTTGACCGATTGAATCGATAATAATAGATTTACCAGCACCAGTTTCTCCACTTAAAACAGTCAATCCATCGGTAAATTGAATTTCAAGTTCTTCAATAATAGCGAATTGTTTGATTGATAAACTTTGTAACATCTTTAAATCGCATCCTTACCTTACAACATATTGAAAATTCTAGATTTAATTTCACTAGCAGCTATTTCGTTTTGACAAATAATGAGACAAGTATCATCACCACAAATAGTACCTAAAACCTCTTCCCAATCAATTTGATCTAAAATTGCTCCTATAGACTGAGCGTTGCCGGGTAATGTTTTGAGTACGAGAAGATTATCAGTCCCATCAATTTTGACAAATGAGTCCATTAGATAGCGACCTAATTTTTCTAAAGGATGGTAACGACGATCATTAGGTAAACTATAGATATATTGTCCGCTTGGTGCAGGGACTTTAATAAGTTGAAGTTCTTTTATATCTCGAGATACTGTAGCTTGAGTTACATTCATTTCATAATCATTTAATCTTCGAACAAGATCATCTTGAGTTTCGATTTGTTCATTTGAAATGATTTCTCTAATCTTAATATGTCTAACTGATTTTTTAGGCATAAGGAACACCTCATAACGAATATTTATACAATGATTTTATCACATAATGAATAATTAACCTAATATTGATAAAGAGGAACATGCAAGTAGTTAGAGGTTAAGCAACAAATAAAAGCGATAAAGAAGTATTTTGATATGTAAGCACTTCCCAAATACTTAATATATTTTAGGAAGTGCTGTTGGATTAGTATATGATATTTGAAGTGATCAATTACAATTGTGATTCTTTTGAGTTGATAAATAGCTCGGTCGTATTTGCGATAGCGCCTGAAGCTAATCCTAAATCATCTAATATTTTATTAACATCACCATGTTCAATATATTCATTATTGATTCCAAGGCGTTTAATTCGATTTGTGTATTCATGGTCAGTTAAGTAATTGGCAATTTGACTTCCCAAACCACCATTTAACATACCTTCTTCTACGGTAATGACAGGAAGGTTTGATTGACCAATGCTATCAAGCATTTCAAAGTCCATAGGCTTAATATAACGAGCATTTATAACAGTTGCGTATATCCCTTTTTCTTTGAGGATTTTAGCAGCTTCTTGAATGGATTGAACAGTAGGTCCGTAACTAATCAAGACTACATCTTTACCAGATGATAGTTTTTCCCAAGAACCAATAGGTACATGGGCTCTTTTATCATTGATAGTGACACCTAATCCATTACCTCTTGGATAACGTATAGCTATTGGACCTTGTTCATAATGCATTGCTGTGTAAACTAAATCTTTAGCTTCGTTTTCATCTTTTGGCATCATTACAATCATATTTGGAAATTGTGTAAGAAAGCCTACATCGTATATCCCTTGATGTGTTTCACCGTCTGCTCCAACTAAACCTGAGCGATCCACCCCAAAAATGACATTAAGGTTTTGACGGTCTACATCATGTAAAACTTGATCATAAGCGCGTTGTAAAAATGTTGAATAAATAGCAACATAAGGCTTCATACCTTGAATCGCAAGGCCAGCAGCCATTGTGACTGCGTGTTGCTCAGCTATACCAACATCGAAAAATTGGTCTGGTAGTTCAGATTGAAATTTTGTTAATTTTGATCCTACTGGCATAGCTGGGGTGATAGCTACGATGCGTCTATCATTTTTAGCGTAGGATAATATTTCATCACTCATCAGTTGACTCCAAGACGGTGCATTCGTTTGACCTTTAATTTGTTCACCTGTTTCTAACTTATAAGGTCCGAGTCCATGCCATGTACCAATTTTATCATTTTCGGCAGGACGATAACCTTTCCCTTTTTTAGTAACAACATGAATTAAAACAGGTTTATTAATCGAGTCAGCAGCTTTCAATGCATCTTCAAGTTCTTCAAAACTATGTCCATCAACAGGCCCGATATAGCGGATACCCAGCTCTTCAAAAAACGCACCATCAACAACTAAGTACTTGAGGCTATCCTTGATGCGATCGGCAGATTCACGTAATCGACTGCCTCCAGGTAATTTACTAAGGACATGTTCAGCATCTAACTTTAAACGATTGTACCCTTGATTCATTCTGATGCGGCCTAGCATATTATGCATTGCCCCTACATTAGGTGCAATACTCATTTCATTATCATTAAGTATAATGGTCATATTTGTGCGATCATGACCAATATTATTGAGTGCCTCTAAGGCCATGCCACCTGTCAGAGCACCATCACCAATTACAGGAACAACGTGGTACTGATCTTTTAAGATGTCACGAGCTTTAGCAATTCCCATTGCTGCTGATAATGATGTGGAGCTATGACCAGCCTCCCAGACATCATGTTCTGATTCTTTTAATTTTGGAAATCCACATAATCCTTTGTACTGTCTTAAAGTATTGAATTGAGTGCTACGACCAGTTAAGATTTTATGGATGTAGCTTTGATGCCCCACATCCCAAATAATCTTATCTTTTGGGCTGTTAAAATGTTTGTGTAAAGCGATTGTAAGCTCTACAACACCCAAGTTAGCTCCAATATGCCCCCCCGTAATTGCACACGTTTCAATTAAAAACTTTCGTATATCTTCACTTAGTTCTTTGAGTTCTTCAATAGAAAGTTCTTTTAAGAATGAAGGATTTTGTATATGTTTTATATCCATTTATATCACCCTTAATTAATATGTCGTTATGATTATAACACTTCATTGATATACTTGATACAAATTTATTAGTGATGCCGTTGATGGAATAAATCGAGTAATGCTTTTAAATCATTGGTATGGTATGAAGTTGATAAATCTTTTAAGATTGATTCAGCTTTATTGACATGTTGAGACAACTCTTTTTCAGCATTTTGTTGCCCTAAAAGAGTAACATATGTACCTTTATGATTGGTGATATCACTGCCAACTGGTTTACCAATTTCAGTAGCTTCTCCATAGACATCTAGTAAATCATCTTTAATTTGAAAGATAACTCCTAAATGTTCAGCGAAACGTATCAGTGTTTGTGATAGTTCTTGCGGTATTTGAGCAATAATTGTAGCGGCTTCAACAGCAAAACGTATAAGTGCTCCAGTTTTATGTGAGTGAATTTTTTCTAGTGTTGGTAAGCTTATGGGTTGATTTTCACTTTGCATATCTAAAGTTTGGCCTCCAACCATACCTAAATGTCCGCTTGCTTGACCTAAAAGTTGAACGAGCTTGATTTTCACTTCAGCTGAATTGGTATCATCACTTGCTATGATTTCAAATGCTTTAGTTAACAAAGCATCACCTGATAAGATTGCCAACCACTCGCCAAACACTTTATGGTTTGTCGGTTTTCCTCTTCTCAAATTATCATCATCCATTGCAGGTAAATCGTCGTGTATAAGAGAATAGGTATGAATCATTTCTAATGCTAGCGCAGTTTTCATACCTTTTTCAATAGACTCAGGTTGCAACATTTTTAGAGTAGACAATAACAAAAGTGGTCTAATACGTTTTCCGCCAGCTTCTAATGAATAACGCATGCTTTTCTCTAGATTCGTATTTAATGTGGAGTCCTCAATAGCGTCATTTATCATATGATTGAATGCTTCAAGTATATTATTCAGACTGTGATTCATCACTTTCATCTGCCTCTTTTTCGATTAATTCTGATACTTTTTTTTCGGCATCCTTCAATGTTGATTCACAAGCTTTAGATAACGCCATTCCTTTTTGATACAATTCTAAAGATGCCTCTAATGAAATTTGATCGTTGTCTAATTGGTTGACAATTTGTTCAAGTTCTTGCATCATTTCTTCAAATGTTTTATTTTCTGTCATTTTCTTGCCACCTAACTTTCTCAATAATTGCATCGATAGATCCATCTTTCATTGTAACTTCTATTAAATCATTCGTTTTTAAGTTTTTGACACTCGTAACGACTTCATTATTTTGATGTACTATAGAGTAACCTCTTAACATGGTATTCGTGGGACTCAAATTATTGAGCAATGTTAAATGATGAATAAAAGATTGTCTTTTTTGTTTGAGTCGATTTGATATTGAATGATTAAGAGAATGTTGCAGCTGTTTAACTGTCATTTGCTCGCGCTGAATGGTATTTTTGAAATTTTTATATCGTAAACGTTGTTTGATAGATGTGAGTTGCTGATTATATAATTCTAACTTTCTAGACATCGTCTGATGCAATAATCGATCCAAATCATCTCTCTTTTGTACGTGTTGTTCATATAATAAAGTAGGTTGTTTAAATTTATAATAATTCTGATAATGCTCTAATTTTTGGTAATTCTGCTTTAAATATTGTTTGATAAACCGATTTAAAATGGTTTGAGTTTGACCTAAAGCCTCTAGTAAATCGTGCTGATCAGGTGTGGAGATCATAGCTGCTTGTGTCGGTGTTGCCGCTCGTACATCAGCAACAAAATCACTTAATGTCGTATCCGTTTCGTGTCCCACTGCAGAAATAACAGGTGTTTTACAATTAAATATAGCTCTAACAACGTCTTCCTCATTAAAGTTCCACAAGTCTTCAATTGAACCACCACCACGACCTAATATAATGATATCAACATCTAACTGATCCGCATAAGCCAATTTTTCAATAATATCAAACTTAGCATTTTCACCTTGTACAAGTGTACTAATTTTAATTTGTTCTACTAAAGGATAACGATGATAGAGTGTGTTTTGAATATCACGTATGGCTGCTCCTGTGCTAGCAGTTAATATTGCAATTTTACGTGGGTAGCGAGGAATTACTTTTTTATGAGTTTTATCAAACAAACCTTCTTTTGATAATTTGAGTTTAAGTTGTTCAAACTTTTGATATAAATTCCCTACACCATCAAGCTGCATTTTATTAACATAAATTTGATAATTGCCCCGTCTTTCATATACTGACACACGAGCTTCAATAAAAACTTGATCGCCTTCTTTAGGATCAAACGCAAGTGAATTTGCTTGTGATTTGAACATCATCGCATTAATGACTGTTTCTTCATCTTTAACTGCGAAATAAAGATGACCACTACTATGTCTTTTAAAGTTTGAAAGCTCGCCTTTTATTAAAACAGATTGTAAATGCGGATCTTTATCAAATTTGTATTTTATATATTTTGTTAGTGCAGATACTGTTAAATACTTCTCCATTTTATCACTCAATCTTTATGAATATGACTTAAGACACCATTAACAAAACGGTAATGATCATCATCACTAAATTGCTTTGTCAGTTCAACAGCTTCATTAATAATTACTTTTTGAGGCGTATCACTATTTAAAATTTCGAATGTAGCCATTCTTAAAATGATACGGTCGCTCTTTAGCAATCGACCAATTGTCCAACCATTTAAGTGCGCAGATATTTTTTCATCTAATATAGATTCATGGTCTTTTACACCTGTTACAAGCCAATGTATAAATTCAAAATCAAGGTTTGGATAATCATCTTTAATAAATTCAATCGCTTCTTCAATTGTTAAATCAGAATTTTTCATTTCTAATTGGAACAACGTTTGAAAAGCTTGGCTTCTTGCTAGTTTTCTACTCATAAAAATTCTCCATTCTTTGATTACTAACTTTTAGGTAATCCCATTTCGATATGAGAAATATGGACATTTATTTGTTTTGGTGTTAAAGCAGTCATAGTTTTGATAGCGCTATGAATAGATTCTTGAATTTTTAATGCGGTATCTGAAATTTTAGTACCGTAATTTAAAGAGCAATAAACATTGATGACAAGTTCATTGTTTACTGTTTCAACTTTGACACCTTTACTCAAATTTTTACGTCCTAAGCGCTCTAATGTACTGTTCTTTAAATCAGAAAACATTCCGTGAACACCTTTAACTTCAGACGTAGCGATACTTGCGATTATCGAAATGACTTCAGGCACAATTTCAACATTTCCTAATTTCGGATTATAATTCTCAATTGATTTAACCATAATTACACGCCTCCAAGAGATTAATGTTCTTCTTTCATAATATCATGCATTTCTAAGAATTTTGTGCTAAAAAATCCTTCGTTAAATACTGGGTGATTTAGTACGTTAATGTGAAATGGTATTGTAGTATCTATGCCTAAAACAACAAACTCTCTTAAGGCTCTTAATCCGACTTGAATGGCTTCTTCTCGTGTTTGTTGATGAACAATTAGTTTTGCAACCATTGAATCATAATACGGCGGAATCGAGTAATTTGTATAGCATGCGGAATCAATGCGCACACCAAATCCACCAGGTGTTAAATATTGTGTGATTTTACCTGGAGAAGGCATGAAATTCTTATACGGGTTTTCTGCATTGATACGGAATTCAATTGCATGACCATTGACAGTAATTTCATCTTGAGTATATGGTAAACGTTCTCCCATTGCGACTTTAAGTTGTAATTTTACTAAGTCAACACCTGTTACCATTTCGGTTACAGGATGTTCAACCTGTATGCGTGTATTCATTTCCATAAAATAATACTGGTTATCATTCAAATCGTATATAAATTCAATCGTTCCAGCATTATAATAATTGACAGCTTTTGCTGCTCTTACGGCTGCTTCGCCCATTTCTTTTCTTAATTCTTCCGACATTATAGGAGATGGTGATTCTTCAATTAATTTTTGCATGCGTCTTTGGATTGTACAATCTCTTTCTCCTAAGTGAATGACATTGCCATGTTCATCACCCATCACTTGAATTTCAATGTGTCTAAAGTTTTCAATGAACTTTTCGAGATATAAACCGCCATTTCCAAATGCGGTTTCAGCTTCTTGTTGGGTCATTTTGTATCCATTGATCAGTTCGTCTTCATTGCGAGCTATACGAATACCTTTACCGCCGCCCCCTGCAGTAGCTTTTATGATGACTGGGTAACCAATTGAATTTGCAGTTTCAATGGCTTTATCAATTGTCTCAACTAACCCATCACTACCCGGAACGACAGGCACATTTGCACGTATCATCTCTTCTTTTGCAACATCTTTAATCCCCATTTTTTGAATCGATTTATAGCTAGGACCTATAAACTTTAATTGTACTGCTTCACATAATTCGGCAAAATCTCCATTTTCAGCTAAAAATCCATAACCAGGATGAATACCGTCACATCCGGTTGAAGTTGCGATGGATAAAATATTTGGTATGTTTAAATAAGAATCCTTGGATTGCTTAGGACCAACACAGTACGCTTCATCAGCTAATTGAGTATGTAATGCGTCTTTATCGCCTTCTGAATATATTGCGACTGTTTGAATTCCCAATTCATGACATGCACGAATAATACGGACGGCAATCTCGCCACGGTTAGCTATTAATACTTTTTTCATATTATTTCACCTTAAACAATGCTTGGCCATACTCAACCATTTGTCCATCTTCAACTAATATTTCTACGATTTCGCCAGATACTTCGGCTTGAATTTCATTAAATAACTTCATTGCTTCAAGTATGCAAACTGTTGTGTCTGGTGAGACTTGATCTCCTTCTTTAACATATGCGCTTTCTTCAGGAGATGGTGATTTATAAAAAGTTCCGACCATTGGAGCAGTAATTGTTTTTAAGTTTTCATCAACTGAATTTGTTGTATTTGACTCAGTGCTTTGCGTGTTTTCTACTGAATGTTGTGTTGGTACATGAGTAGTCGATTGTGGTATTGGAGTATGTGTTGTTACAATTTCTTTTTCTTTTTTTAGATTAACAATTGACCCTTTATTTTCAATGTTGATTTCAGTCAAATTAGAGTTGTTTAAAATCTCAATCAACTCTTTTATTTCTTTAAAATTCATATTGGTTACTCCCTTGTAGTTGTTTTATTCTATTTATCCATTTTACTTTACGAAAAGAGCCAATTCAAGCAAAGACTCAAATCTAATATCTTCTTTAAATGAACAAAAAACAGTTGAGTATGAACGTATAACTCAACTGTTTGAATACCTCTATATAAGTTTAAGCACGTGATACATAGCTACCATCTGAAGTGTTGATAACTAAGATGTCACCTTCATTTACAAATAAAGGAACATTTAATGTATATCCAGTTTCTACTGTTGCAGATTTAGTTGCACCAGTTGCTGTATCTCCTTTGATACCTGGCTCAGTTTCAGTCACTTCAAGCTCAACAGTTTTAGGTAATTCGACACCGATAATTTCGCCATCATACATTTGAACTTGAACATCCATATTTGCTTTCAAAAACTTTAATTCATATTCAATATATGATGTTTCTAATTCAATTTGGTCAAATGACGTATTATCCATAAAAATGTGATTGTCACCATCGGCATATAAATATTGCATACGACGATTTTCAATCATAGCCTGCTCAACTTTTTCACCAGCGCGGAATGTTTTTTCTTGAATAGCACCTGTTCTTAAATTACGTAATTTTGATCTTACGAAAGCAGATCCTTTACCAGGTTTAACATGTTGGAATTCTAAAACCTTCCAAATACCATTATCAACTGAAATTGTCAAACCTGTCTTAAAATCATTTACAGAAATCATTAAGCTTCCTCCTCGTGTATCACTCTTCTTTTAAAATAATAAGGTCTTTTGTGGAATTAGTAAAGCGTTGGCCGCCATTTTTTGTAATTAATACATCATCTTCAATTCTAACGCCACCTAAACCTTCAATGTATATGCCAGGTTCTAACGTGACACAGTGATTGATTTCAAGAGTATCTTGTGATTTTGGTGAGAGTGCTGGTTGTTCATGTACATCTAACCCGATGCCATGACCTAATGAGTGACCAAAGTATTGGCCATAGCCCTCTTGATTAATCACATCACGTGCAACTTGATCAATGGCTTTTCCTGAAATACCAGGTTTAATTTGTTGTAAAGCAGCTTCTTGTGCTTTTAACACAATATTATAAATCTCAATCATTTTTGGGTCAGGCTGGCCTACTGCAAATGTACGTGTAATATCTGATGCATAACCATTATAATAAGCACCAAAATCTAATGTGACCATGTCTCCAGACTCAATCACTTTATCGGACGCTACACCATGTGGTAATGCGCCGCGGTAACCAGAAGCCACAATTGTATCGAAAGATGTATCATCAGCTCCTAAATGTAGCATCTTACTTTCAAGGTGAGCTTTCACTTCTTTTTCTGTCATGCCAGGTTTAACAATTGTCAAAATATATTCATATGCAGCATCTACAATATCAGCTGCTTTTTGGATAATGGCTATCTCGTCTTCATCTTTGACTTGTCGTATTGTTTCAATTTCTGTGCCTAATGAAATTAAGTCATGCCGTCCTTTATTTAACTTCAGAAATGAATCATATGAAACTAAATGACCTTCAAACCCAATATTAAATAAGGATTGATCTTTAAACAGTTGTATGAGTTCATCAAATAGATTTTCTTGTTGTTTAATGATATCAAAATATGGCGCTTGTTCAGTTGCCTGTTTAATATATCTGAAATCAGTAATCAATTTTAATGTATCTTGAGTAATCAGCAAGGCGCCACTTGTTCCGGTAAAACCAGATAAATAACGTCTATTATAATCACTTAAAACAACCAAAGCGTCAAGATGTTTATCAGTAAGTATTTTTCGGATTTTAGAGATTCTATGGTTCATAATATATACCTCCATATATTTGTGCTTATTTATATGATACCTTAAAATAAATAGATGTATAATAAAAACAATTGAAATATAGGAGTTATATATGAAAAAAATAATAGCTATTAGCGCGGTTACTACTATATTATTGTCAGCATGTGGTAATCAAAATTTACTTCCGCTTGAGGAAAAAAGTACAGACCTAAGTGATAAGAATCATGAAATCAAACTCGAAAATCAAGAATTAAAGAATGATATTAACAAAAAAGAAAAGCAACTGAAGTCGTTAAATATTGATAAAAAGAACACAGATCAAGCTAAGAAAAACCAAAAAATCTCAGGATACTTAGATGCTTCATCTGAATATTATAATGAGGTAACGAATATCATAAAAGATTATAATCGCATTGATCAAGAAGTAATAAAAAATAAAAAGGATAAAGATATTGTGGAGCGTTTAGATGTATTAATTGAAGATCATAAATCAGCTATCGATAGCTATAAAATGACATTAGACAAAGAGATTATTAAAAAAGATGAACAACTTAAAGCTCAAGATAAAGATATTCAAAAATTACAACAGGATATTAATAAGGCATTCATGAGTATTCAAACTGGATATAAGAAAGAGAAAAAAGAAGAAATTCAAAAAGGTAGAGAAATGCTGATGAATTTACAGATAAAAACAGAAAAAGACAAACAGACTAATTATTAAGGAGTATTGATATGTCGTTATCACAAAAAATTATATTTGGAGTTATCATTATAATTGCTTTATTAGGATTGGTTTTAAATTTAGATTTACTTTTATGGAGTATAATGCGTACTATTATCTCTGTTGGTGTAATGATAGCAATCATTTATGCTATTTACTTCTTTTTCTTTATGACACCGACTCAAAGAAAATATAAAATGACGTTATGGAAAAATAAATTTAAATGGCGTAAGTAGCAAACAAACACAATCGGCACACATTTTGAAACTTTCTAAAGGTGTGTGCCGATGGATTTATTCGTTATGAAACTAAAATTTCAGCTCAGATTATAGGCTTAATAGGTCAAAATTACTTGCGGTATAAAAATTCATCTGAGCGATATTTTTTTTCGAGTTCATGTACCTCTTGTTGTTGTGCTTTAGTTAATTCGAGAGGCTTGAAGTTAATATTTAACCCTTTGGCGAACCCTTTTTTAAATGCATCTTCCATTTCTGATAGTGTAACATGTTTATCAGACAAATCATTGATAGCGATTGCTTTTTCAACAAATGCGTCTTTCATTTTAGATTTCAATCTATCATTTTTATAGATAAACATATCAAATAAATCATCGATATCAATGGACTGTAAAATTGAACCGTGCTGTAAAATAACCCCTTTTTGACGGGTCTGTGCACTTCCGGCAATTTTTTTACCTTCTACTACAAGTTCATACCAACTTGGTGCATCAAAACATACGGAACTTCTAGGCTGTTTAAGTTTTTCTCTTTCTTCTTTAGATCTTGGAATGGCAAAATAGGCATCAAACCCAAGTGATTTAAAACCTTCCAATAAACCATTTGAAATGACGCGGTATGCCTCAGTCACTGTTTTAGGCATTGCAGGGTGCGATTCAGGAACAATTACACTATAAGTTAATTCTTTGTCGTGAAGAACGCCTCGACCACCAGTTTGTCTTCTTACTAATCCGTAGCCCTTTTTTCGAACCATATCAATATCGATTTCTTTTTCTAAACGTTGGAAATAACCTATTGATAAAGTTGGTGGATCCCATGTATAAAAGCGTATGACTGGATCAATTTCCCCTCTAGATACGAAATTTAATAGCGCTTCATCTAATGCCATATTATAATAAGGGTCATGTTGTCCTGTATTAATAAAATGCCACGTTTCAGTCATTTGAAAATCCTCCAAACATTAATGTACATAAAAAATAAAGCTTTAATTTTATTTTTGGCAGCAAAAAAATTTTGATAATTTATCTTATCAGCTTTATAATAATAATATCGGTATTTTAGGGAGGATGCAAGATGACGAACTCATTGATTATTGCTTTAATTATCTTAATTGCCATTATTTTGTGGATGGTTATTCAATACTTTTTAAATAAAAAATCAGTAAATGAATTAAATCAGGCACAATTCCAAGAAGGCTTGAGAAAGGCTCAAGTTATAGATTTGAGAGAGAAAGCCGATTATGATTATGGTCACATCAATGGTGCCCGAAACATTCCAATGACAATGTTTAGACAACGTTATCAAGGACTACGTAAGGATCAGCCTATTTATTTAGTGGATGCTAATGGAATTGTAAGTTATAGAGCAGCGCGTCTGTTAAAAAAGAAAGGTTATAAAGATCTGTATATGCTTAAAGGCGGATATAAAAAGTGGACAGGTAAGATCAAATCGAAAAAATAACCTATAAGTATATTGTAGGAAAGAGACTGTGAGATAAATATCTCAGTAATCGAAAAACTTCGAGGCTTTCGTAAGAATTTGCGAAAAATCTCGAAGTTTTTCCTTTAATGATAGATTTATTAGCATAATGTGCTACTAATATTTTATATTTAATGCCATACTTTTCGTTTTACTTTATTCAGTCCTCGAACCGCCATGCGATTGAATTCCAAAACAGACCCTACATCAACTTTTCTTTACTTATTAGATTCTGTGTGTTTTTAGTTTAGAAAGCTTGGGGGTGTCTCCTCGGAAAGCGAAACCATATCATACAAAGTTATATCATAAAAGGAAGGCTCTCAGTCAAATTGGACTGGTCGCATTAAATTAAGGCGTTATGCAATAATAGATTGCTTAACTTCTTTTTCGTTGTGTGATCATAAAGTCTTGAACATTAATGCCTCTTTTAATACAACATAAATCAGTAAAATTGAGTTGGTAAAACATACTTTATAACTTAGGGGTGTGAATAAATATAACAAATTTGATTGTTTCCTAAGCCGAGACTTCTGAGGCATCTTGCCGTAACCGAAAAACCATTTTAAGATTAGGTAAGTTCAATCTTAAAATGAGTTGAGGTGAGGCGCCTAGAAAAGCGAGGCTTTATGGAACAATCAAATAATGAAATTATTTATACACCAGTCCGATTTACTATAGAACCAAAAGGAAACGCTAAGACGTATTTTTATTAAAATCATCTTAGCGCTATTTGTTTTGGGATTGATGTCCCAGCTTTTTCTTTTTATGTTTTATATTTATTTTTCAGCTTTTAACTGTTCAAACTTTAATATTGGTTTACGTGCAGCGGTAGTTTCATCTAATCGATCAATAATTGTAGTGTGGGGTGCTTCCAATACTTTGTCTGGATTTTCTTCAGCTTCTTGAGCGATTTGTAATAAAGCTTCTATGAAATGATCAAGTGTTTCTTTAGATTCCGTTTCAGTTGGTTCAATCATCATACCTTCGTCAACAATTAATGGGAAATAAACAGTTGGTGGATGCACGCCAAAATCTAACAATCTTTTTGCCATATCGAGCGTACGTACCCCTAATTTTTTCTGCTTAGTACCACTAAGGACGAATTCGTGCTTACAATATTGATCAAAAGGAATAACAAAAGCATCTTTTAGCCTAGCTTTAATATAATTAGCGTTAAGAACAGCTGCTTCAGACACTTCTTTGAGTCCTTTATAACCCATAGTTCTTATATAAGTGTAAGCACGTAGGTAAATACCAAAGTTACCGTAAAACGGCTTAACACGTCCGATTGAATGTTTAATATCATTATCATATTGGAAGCGGTTGCCATTTTTAACTACTAATGGTTTTGGTAAATATTCACGCAACTCTTTTTTTACACCGATAGGTCCAGATCCAGGGCCACCACCACCATGTGGTCCTGTAAATGTTTTGTGTAAATTTAAATGAACTGCATCAAACCCCATATCTCCAGGGCGCACTTTGTCCATGATTGCATTTAAATTGGCACCATCATAATATAATAAGCCACCTGCTTCATGAACTATATCACGAATTTCCATTATATTCGTTTCGAAAATGCCAAGAGTATTTGGATTAGTTAACATTATTGCGGCAGTTTTTTCACTAACAACCTCTTTTAAGTGGTCAATATCTACTTCGCCTTTTTCATTAGATTTAACTGTAACTGATTTGAAGCCAGCAAAAGCAGCAGAAGCTGGGTTTGTTCCGTGTGCTGAGTCAGGAACAATGACTTCATCACGCTCAGTATCGCCGTTATTTAAATGATACGCTTTAAAAATCATTAACGCTGTCCATTCTCCATGGGCACCAGCAGCAGGTTGTAAAGAAATTTCATCCATTCCTGTAATTTCTTTTAATTCCTCTTGCAAACTATAGATGATTTCTAGTGAACCTTGTACTTGTGATTCATCTTGTAACGGATGAGACTCTGCAAAACCATTAATACGTGCTACTTTTTCATTGATTTTAGGGTTATACTTCATTGTACATGAGCCTAACGGATAAAAGCCGGTATCTACACCAAAGTTTTTATTTGAAAGTTCTGTGTAGTGTCTAATTAAGTCTAATTCAGAAACTTCAGGGAATTCCGCTTTATCCTTACGAATAAATTTTGGATCTAATAGTTTATCTGCTACTTTGTTGTCAATTTCTTTGGGTGGTAATGAATATGCAAATCGACCTGCTTTAGAGCGTTCAAAGATTAATGGGCTTGATTTACTTACCATTCAGCTCACCTGCTTTCTTAACAAATGTATCAATTTCTTCTTTCGTGCGTAATTCAGTAACTGCAACTAACATATGTTTGTTGAATGAATCATTAACGACACTTAAATCAAATCCACCAATTATTCCCTCTTCGATTAATGCTTCATTGACTTCGGCGATTGGGCGATCAAATTTTACAACAAATTCATTGTAAGAAACATCTTCATTCACTTCAAATCCATTAGTTTTAAATTGTTCTTTTGCATAGTTTGCATTTTCTAGGTTTTGAATTGCAATATCTTGTAATCCTTGTTTACCAAGTGCAGACATTGCGATTGAAGAAGCTAATGCATTTAAAGCTTGGTTTGAACAAATATTTGATGTTGCTGTCTCGCGACGTATATGTTGTTCTCTGGCTTGTAAAGTTAACACAAAGCCCCGATTACCATGATCATCTTGAGTTTGGCCAACTAAACGACCAGGTATTTTACGCATGAGCTTTTGAGTTGTTGCAAAATAACCACAATGAGGTCCTCCAAACTGAGTCGGTATGCCAAACACTTGTGTATCACCTACAACGATATCTGCGCCAAATTCTCCAGGAGGCGTCAGTAATCCGAGAGATAGTGGGTTTGCATAAACAATAAAAAGTGCTTTTTTATCTTCAATATATGATTGAATCGTTTCTAAATCCTCAATCGAACCAAAGAAGTTAGGATATTGTACAGCAACAGCTGCTGTATCATCATCGATAGCATCTTTCAGTTTGTCTAGGTCTGTTATAGTGCCATTTAATTCAACCTCTACTACTTCATATTGGTCGCGAATCTGAGAATATGTGTGTAAAACTTGAAGCGCCTGATAATGCAATCCTTTAGACACTACAATTTTTTTCTTTTTTGTTTTTGACCACGCTAATAAACAAGCTTCAGCAAAACTCGTCATACCATCATACATAGATGAATTTGCTACATCCATACCCGTTAACTCACAAATCATTGTTTGGAATTCAAAAATGGCTTGTAGTTCACCTTGTGATATTTCAGGTTGATAAGGTGTGTACGCAGTATAAAATTCAGATCTAGATATTAATGCGTCCACCACAGCAGGAGCGTAATGATCGTATACGCCAGCCCCTAAAAAGCTTGTGTGTGTTTCTTTAGTCACATTATTTTGAGCTACTTTATTTAAGCGCTTCAATAATTGAGTTTCAGGTTCTGCATCTGCGATTTTTAAATCTCTATTTAATAAAATGTTTTCAGGTACGTCACTGTAAAGATCGCTAATTGATTTAACACCTATCGTATCTAACATTTCTTTTTCATCTTGTTCAGTTAATGGAATATAACGATGACTCAATGTCTACACCCCTTATTTTTCGATTTGATTTTTCTTAACAATTTTCGCTTTAACTTGTCGTTTTCTAATTTGAATGATAACTTCTTTACCCATTTCAAAAGATTCACGTTTAATAAGTCCTAATGCAATAGATTCACCAGATGATGGTGATTGTGTACCTGAAGTGACTTCACCAATTTCATTTCCATCCAAATCTAAAATAGTGTACCCAGTTCGCGGAATGCCTTTTTCAATTGTACGTAGTCCAATAGTACGTCTAGGGGCACCATTTTCCTTTTGAGATTTAAGTACATTTTTCCCTATAAAATCCTCTTCGATGAGTGGCTTTGCAGCAAATGCAATACCACCTTCATAAGGTGTGATGCTCTCAGTAAGGTCTTGGCCGTGTAATGGCAGTCCAGCCTCTAAGCGTAATGTGTCACGCGCCCCGAGACCGCATGGAGTGACGTCGTATTTAAGGATAGACTCCCAAATATCAATCACGTCATTTTTATGACAATAAATTTCAAATCCGTCTTCACCTGTATAGCCTGATTGAGATAAAATGACATTTTTACCGAAGACTTCTACATTTTTTAAAAATTCAAACATTTTCAATCCACTAACATCAATATCAGTATTTTCTTGAACAATTTCACGTGCTTTTGGCCCTTGAAGCGCAAGTTGTCCATATTCGCTTGAAACATTTTTAACTTCAGCATTAAAATTATTTTTGTTTTTATTAATCCAATCAAAATCTTTTTCAGTATTTGCCGCATTAACTATAAGTAAGTATTTATCATGATTCAACTTATATATAACTAAGTCATCTATAACACCGCCATCTTCATTACACAGCGCTGTATATTGTGCTTTATTATCCGTTAATAAATTGACATCATTTGAGAGTACATATTGGACTAAATCTTTAGCATCTTCACCTTCAACCAAAATTTCTCCCATATGACTCACATCAAATAGCCCGACATTAGTACGAACGGCGTTGTGTTCTTCTTTAATACTTGAAAACTGAACTGGCATTGCCCAACCACCAAATTCAACAATCTTAGCTCCAACATCAACATAATGTTGATACAATGGTGTCTTTTTCAAATCTTGAACCATAGCATACCCTCCTACAATAATAATAAAAAAACAGAGTGTATTTAAAAAATACAACCCTGTTGTGATACCTTCAGGAATGCGTCACAATATTATCCTTTTGCCTGAGAGATTCGTATAAAATACTTGCTCCTTCGGCGATGGATTAACCATACTCTCTAATATTGGTCATTCGCAGTAAATATGTGATTGAGTTCATCAAGTGTTTTTGACAATATAATATTGGATTGTAACTTAATGAATGCGATTTCATTATACCGTGAATAACGCTTGAAATACAAGTTTTTTATAGCGTTATAATCTTGATTGTGTGCATTAGGTCGATTTGAGTCATCCTTTATGCGTTCATATAAAATTTCAAATGGTGCATCAACCCAAACAATGTGAGGGCTTAATGATTTTAGATAAGTAAAGGTATTTTTATTTTCTACGATTCCTCCACCTGTGGCTATAACATCATAGGAATTAATGGTTTCTTTAAGATATTTCAATTCTAAGTTTCTAAAAGTTTCTTCCCCATTTTCTTTAAAAATTTCAGGTATTGATTTGTTTGTTTGATTTACAATATAATCATCTAAATCTACGAATTTTAAATCATGTTGTTCTGAAAAATACGAACCTAATGTAGTTTTACCTGACCCCATAAAACCGATTAAGATTAACGGTAATTTACTTTTCTTCATTGCTATCCCCTTTTTGCATAATTAATTGAATTTCATGATTATAGTAGTCTATCAATGCATCTAAAGATTGTATTTTCATTGTGTATATTACTAGATAAAAGGACATAAAAAAAGTATAAGTACTAAATATTATGAATAACAGAGGGAGTGTAAATCCAGATTTAGAATAATATTTCTTTATCATACCATTTTTCTCCTTCCAAATATTTAAATGACATTATTACGTGTTTATGAGGTAGCTTTTTATAACTTATATGTTTTACTTGATTAAGTACGGTAATATTCCCTTTATTGTTAACTGTTTTAATTAGTTTGAAGTTTTTCTCTTTAAACGTAATAAATTCTGTATTTATTTTAACTGTTATTTCATTTTGTTTAGGAGGTATTGATATAAAATTTGCGGAATGTATTTGTGAAGCAACTTCTTTTGCCATCAACTCTATTGTATAAGTATTATCATCTATGATGAAACTTTTGTAATTTTGAAGTGTATAAATCAGTATTGGGATTAGTATCACTATCAAAGAGTGTATAAAGAGTGCAAAAATAGATTCAATGAGAGTAAAACCATTAGTAATTGTGACAAATCGTATTTTGGTTATGATTATTTTGAATACATATTTTATTTTTTTGAGGATAAACTTCATATGATTGAATGATGGTCCTTTCTGAGGGGATGTCCTGCTTTAAAACATTATAAAGTGTTCTATTTAATTCTAATTCCGACTTAATAGTATTATAACTGTTTTGGATTGTATTTAATGAATAGATAATTGTAAAACATAAAATGCTTACTATAAATAGTGAAAAAGTAGCTTCTAAATATGTGTAACCGTTCTTTAATTTGAATAAGATATTCTATACCTCCCTTGTTCAATATGAAAAATAATATTAAAATGCTTATTTAGATATGTGAAACTTAAAGTGCCAAATTTTTTGATATTACCATTTGAATCAAACGCCAAATAAGTTAAATTTGATTGTGGTAATAAATGAAGAGGATATAAGGTTTCGTAATGCGTTGTGTTTGGATCGCTCATCATCACTTTTATATCATTTTGTTTTTTTCTAAAAACTAATAAAACCGGCTTTTTAGACTTAATGGCTTGGGATTGATAAAATTCAATTTTTGAAGTTAATAGTTTAATCTGATATTCGATTTGATTTTCAGATAGTATGCGAGGGGGATGAGTAATCATTAAAGAAAGTGACAATACAATTATAGATATTACAAAAAGCATTTCTAATAGTGTAAAACCATCATTATGACGCAACAGCTTTTCCGCCTGAGATTGATATAGTTTCACCGGACTTACATGATTTTTGATTTTCTTTTATATAGCCTTCTCTTACTAATTCTTCAATTGAACTTGGTTTAGTGTTATATTTTAATGTATATGCCTCTATTTGACTATCGACAAGTTTAAGCTGTGCATTACAACCTGTTTTTTGAATGTGTTCAGATTGTTTGGCAATATTAGGTATGATAAGAATTAATAAGACACTAATAATTAATAGTACTAATAACATTTCAATGAGTGTAAACGCTTTGTTATTTTGGATTTTATTTTTCCAAAAACTTTTCATAGTATTCATCTCCTAATTTTGTATAGTTTGAATCATTTCAAATATCGGTAGCATCATGACTAAATAAACAGATAAAATTAAAGAACTAATTAATAAAAACATGACAGGTTGAATCCACTTAATATGCTTCATCATAAAACTTTCTATATGATCAATAAGAAAATTACAATAAATATTTAGTTCTATGTCTAGTTTATCTCTTTTCTCCCCTTGTTCAATATAGCTTATGAAGTTAGAGTCAAAACAGTTTAATTTTGAAAGTATAGCCGAAAAAGGAATTCCCTGCTTAATATTTTTTTGCAATTCATAACCGATATATTTAAAGAACGCGTTTTCATTTTGATTTATATATATATGCACAATATCATTTAAAGAGATACCATTAGCTAAAAATAAAACGAATTGATTCGCAATTTGATAAGTCATTATAAGCTTATAGTATTTGTTGAAAAGCGGGATACGTGAAAGGATATAAATTTGATAGTTTATATTTTGTTTAGCAAGCCAATATCTAAATGAAAGTACTGAAATTACAACTGTGATTATAGTGATTACAAAAATGATAGGAAAATTAGAGATAAACTGTTTTAAAATGATTTGTGCTGTAGAAACATTAACTTGCATCGAATCATGCATTTGATCGAATTGAGGCATCACAGTGTAATTTAATACAATGATTAAAATCAAAAAAATTAATAATAAAGTGAGAGGATATTGAATGGTCTTGATTAACTTTTGTTTTAATTTACGATTTTTACTGTAATATACATGACAGCGCTCTAAAGTATCTAATATTGTGCCGTATTTTTCAGCAAAATAAAGTTGCATCAGGATGGTTCGGGGATAATCAAGTTGTTTAAAAACGTCATAACAATTCGCACCTTTTGTGAGTTGATTTTGCACATCATCATATAATGTTTGATCTGCTATTTTCAGTTGTTTGATAATAAAGCTCATCGCCTCCCCTAGTGTGAAACCGTGACTAAGCAATTGTTTCAATCGATCAATAATAATTAAATGATGTTGAATGATTAATTTCCGTGCTCGCTTATTTTTGATATTTTCGTAAAGTTGTTTCATCAATAACGCCTTCTTTTTCTAATGAAGATAGCTTATCTACTAAGCTTATAAATTCATTAGGGAGTTGATAATTATGCGTAAGAAAATATTGTATTTCTGGATGTCTCATCGTTTCGTAAACAAGTTGTCGATCATAACTCTTTGTGGTAACTAATCTTTGATTGATTACAAGATTAACAGCTTGAGTTAAATCTTGCTTTGTAATCCCCATCTCAAGTAACCTAAGAAGAACGCCACTGCAATCTGTAGCGTGGATTGTTGATAAGACGAGATGTCCACTCAAACTCGCTTGTATCACATCTTTGGCAATTTTTGCGTCTCGTATTTCGCCGATTAAGATAACATCTGGATCACATCGTAATATCGCTTTTAATGAGGTTCCATAAGTAATATTTGCTTTTTCATTCACTGAAATTTGAGTAATGCCATTTAAAATCTGTTCCACGGGGTCTTCAATGGTAATGATATTGAGGTTTAAATGCTCTTTTGCATACAACACCATCTGATACATCAATGTACTTTTACCAGCACCTGTTGGACCACTAAATAAAATTAATCCTTGTTTTTTCTCCATAA
The DNA here is from genome assembly GCF_003012915.1 of Staphylococcus felis. NCBI lineage: Bacteria > Bacillati > Bacillota > Bacilli > Caryophanales > Staphylococcaceae > Staphylococcus > Staphylococcus felis. The sequence goes on from NZ_CP027770.1 coordinate 1,984,316, forward strand.
TTTTCTTGATATCATTTGTGGCTTCATTGGAAGATGATTGAAAGTATTGAGGAGTTATACGGATGACACAACTTTCTATGCCTAAATTAAGTGGCAGTGTAGATACGCGTAAAAAATAAAGCGATTGATGTTCATAAATATATCGACCACTTTGAGCTTTGTGACGAGAAGATACATCTAAACCTGCTTGATATTTTAATAGTGTAATCAATTTTCTGTATGTATCTATATTTAATGTGTCATATAAAATCAGTGCATCTTTAACTCTTAATTTCACTTCAACTTGTGAATGAGATGGAATAAAGTGAATGTCTGAAGCATTTTGGCTTAGTGCGTATTGTAAAACGTTATCTAATAATAGTTGCATAAAAAATCACCTCTCACATATAAACACGTAAGAGGCGTCAACATTACTTTGTATTTTCTTTATTTATCCGTGAAGGTAAGGATTCATAAGTTCATTTTCAACAGTCGTTGACGGCCCATGACCAGGGTATAATGGTAGCATGTCGTCAATGGTGAAAATTTTATCTTGTATCGAATCAATCAAAGTTTCATAATCACCTTGATATAAATCTGTTCGGCCGATTCCATTATTAAATAGCGTATCCCCGACAACAGCAAATTCTTCAAAAACATATGTCAAACTACCTGGAGAGTGTCCGGGTGTATGCATTACTTTAAAAGTGAAACTACTTATTTGGTGTGTGCCTTCATCAAGTGTCTTAGCTTCTGCATTACTTTGAATCACAGGTAATCCGTATGATTTAAACTGAGCTGAACCATTTTTTTCAGGAGAGGTTAGAAATGTTAATTCATTATGATGGACATACACATCAACCGGATAAACGTTTAATACGTCATCTAATGCGCCGATATGATCAAAATGTGCGTGGGTTAATAAGATGCCCACTAAAGGTTTGTTAATCGCTTTAATTTTATCAATAATTTTATCGACATCTGCTGATGGATCAACCAATAAAAGTTCATGTTCATTTTCAATAAAATAAGTATTTGTACTCACAGGACCGAGTGTAAGGTATGAAATAATCATGTTAAACCTCCAATTTTAAACATTATTTTAAATGTTTTTCGACAGATTTTAACTTGTCATTCATTTTCCTAGATTTATCCCTTCTATCATCGATTCGGATATTTGTGCATACACGGTCTAAACCTTTATTAAACGGAAGCTCATGAATTACTTGTATGACTTCAAGTAAATCTGTTAAGTCCCCTTCAATTAGAGTGTTCATTGGTGTAAGTTGATAATCAATTTTCCCTTCTTGTTTAAAAGATTCAAGTTTTGTTTGTATTTCTGCAATGTATTGGCTAACACTTGGACCTTCAGTACCTACTGGTATAACGACTACATCTACAATTGCCATTTTAATTACTCCTTGTCTATAATATAAGTTTTAATAAGACCTGCTGCACCAACCATTCCTGCGTCATTACCTAATTCTGCCCGAACAATTTCAGTATTTTCTTGGGCTGGTGTAAAAGTGAGGTGACGATATTCAGTTTTGATGTTTTCAATGAGAATATCACCAGCATCTGACATCCCACCGCCTAGGATAATATATTTTGGATTAGTTGTCACACTAATAATACTTGCCAAATATGCGATGTAATTTGCAACTCTTTCTGTGATAAAAATACAGAATTGATCTCCAGCTTTAGCAGCATCAAAAACAGCTTTTGCTGTAACAGTTTTATTTTTAATCAGTTCTAAAATAGAAGATTTAAATGTTAATTTAGGATAATAAAAATTAACTAAATTAATAACACCAGTTGCAGACGCTACAGTTTCAATACAACCAGACTTTCCGCAATTACATTTAAATCTTTGGTCGTGATCAACTCTAAAATGCCCTAATTCAGCGCCTGAGCCATTATGCCCGTGAACTATTTTACCATTTGATATAATTCCACCGCCTAGTCCAGTACCTAGTGTAATAGCAACTACATCATCGGCATCTTTACCAGCGCCATTAAATTTTTCACCTAAGGCTGCAACATTGGCATCGTTATCTACAATAACTGGAAAATCAACAAAGGTTTTCATAATATTAATGACATTGACTTTATTAGGCCAGTTTAAATTGACCGCTCCATGAATTGTGCCTGTCTCAAAGTCAACAGGTCCTGGGATACCAATGCCCATGCCGATAACATCTTTCATGTTTAAGTCTTGAGTTTCAAACTTTTGTACAAATGCTTCGTATATTTGTCTTAAAATTAATTTTCCTGTTGAGTCCGAAATATCAGTGTCAATAGACCATTTATCGATCATTTCAAGTGATTGATTAAAAATACCAAGTTTACAAGTAGTGCCGCCAACATCAACAGCTAAAATTAAATCTTTGCTCATTTACTTTCCATCCTTCTTTGATTAATTAATAATTTAGATTGAATAAATGTCTCTCTATTTATTAATTTGTGATGATACAGATTTTGTATTTCACTTTCAATCATGGTGAGTCTGTCTTCTTCTTTATCAAAATAAATAATAAATCCATATTTTTTTAAAAGTTGCAATACGTCATAAAAAGTATTGAGTTCAGTTTGCACTTGCATCATCCAATTCTTTTTTTAAATTTTTGTAATTTTTATTATTAGGCTCTACTTTTAAAGCTTTATTGATATGTTTTTTAGCACTTTTTGTATCCGCTAAAGATCGATTCGCTAATGCCATATGATAATTTAAAACGGAAGAGTTCGGAAACACACGTAACCCCTTCTCCCACTCATTCATCGCCTCAGCTTTGGAGTCTTGAGTTGCGATAATCATGCCAGATAAAAAATATGTTTCATCGTCATCATAGTGATGTTTTAAAGTATCTGATACCATATTTCTAGCTTCTCTGTAATGACCTTGATGCATCTCATTTTGAATGATTTGATTATAGATATTTGTACTCTGTGTCAAATATATTTTGATTATCAACCCTAAAGTAACTAAGATTGTTATACCTAATACTAGAAAAAAGTGGCGTTTATGCTTACTTTTTAAATAGCCTAAATATAAAATAAGGAAACCACCCATTACTCCTGCTAAATGTGCAACAATATTAACATTTCTGACTAATAAAGTAATGACGGCCATAATTAAGATGGCTGCGATTGATTGCAATAAAGCTTTCCGCGTGAATCTTTGACTGATAACCATTAAAGCAAAAATCGCACCTAATAAACCAAAAATCGCGCCACTTGCCCCGACGGAAAATCCAGAAGGCAGGAGTGCCAATGACACAATATTACCGAAAATACCTGAAAAGAAATAAACAACTAGCATTTGCCAGTAACCTATATTCGCTTCAACTATTTTTCCGAAAATATAAAGTGAAAACATATTAAAAATCAAATGTTCAAAATCTAAATGTAAAAACATTGAAGTGATAAGACGATACCATTCTCCATGAACAACATTAAAATGAGAAAGTGCCCCAAGATTTATAATTTCAATATCGGTTCGATGAGGTGTAAAGAGTAATATAAATAACCATATTAATATATTAATCGTTATTAGGCTATATGTCACCGGCGTAAATTGATACATTGACTGTTCTATTTTATTTTGATTTAAAACACGTCTTTGATAATGTTTTATACTTTTTTTATCATTATTTGCTATCCAATATTTAACAATTGGATGATGTGTGATTTGATGTAAATCTTTTTTTGAATGAATAGAGTGAAAACGAACTTTGACAGGGTTCATAGTATTAAATGTGACCGGATCAAAAGGCTTATCCGTAATGATATAAATGTCATATTTTAATACTTTGAAACTAAGGTGATTTTGTAATTCTTCGTGGTGTTCAATGATTCGTGATTTATCAAATTCAAGTTCTTGGGTTGTAAATGAACCATATTTAAATATATTGATATGACCTGTTTGAGTATGTGAAAGCCAAACTTCTTTACGTTCTGGATCGTAATGAATACATTTATATTTAAAATATCGAACCCATAAATATGCTGTTTTCCATAATTGCTTTTCTTCAATCATTCGATATCCTCCATTATTATGTGGTTGCAATAATTAATTCTGACACAGGGTAGTCATATTCATCAATAGGTAGATTTTCACATAATTGAATATCATACAGCAAACTTAAAGTTTCTGGTTTGAATGCTGCTAAATATCGATCAAAAAAACCACCGCCATAACCAATACGATAGCCATTTTCTGAAAAAGCGACCCCTGGAACAATAACTAAATCTAAATGATTATTAATGATACTGTTTTGATTAACGTATCGTATTCCTTTTTCATCAACGCCAATTTGGTTCAATGATGTCAGCTTTTGAAAATCCATTGTTTTATGCTGATAATTTGTTCTAGGTACATAGACAGATTTATGTAAGTTAAGTGCGCATTCAATAATTGAATCTGTTTCGACTTCGTGAGGCATTGATAAAACGATACCTATTGAATGAGCTTTTTGAAATTGCTCATGTGCAATGACTTGTTTTTTTAGCCATTGATCGGCTTTTTCTTTTTTTCGAACATCTAAAGTTTTCATTGCGTGAATTTTCCGTGCACGTATTTCTTTTTTAGTCACATGACTCGCCTCCTCACTTACAACTATATTATACAATTCTTAAAAGTTGATGTCATGATATGAGGCGATAAATGTACTTAAATAAAAAAGACTAGAACAATGTGATGTTCTAGTCCAAGATTATTGATTATTTAGTTTCACGATGTAAAGTGTGTTTGTTATCACGTGAACAGAATTTTTTCATTTCAACACGCTCAGGATTATTTCTTTTATTTTTTTTAGAAATATAGTTGCGGTCTCCACATTCTGTGCATGCTAATGTTACATTAACGCGCATATTAACCCTCCTAATCTTCAAAATACGACCTTATTATCATATCATCTAATATGAAAATTGGAAAGTACTATTTTTCATATGATTCATAATGCTTACCAGTATAAAAGTAGTAGATATGCTCAGCTATATTAACAATATGATCACCAATTCTCTCGAGATAACGTGCAACTAAATTTGCTTGTCCAGCGACGAAAGGGTCATTGTCAATAAGATAAGTTGTATTGATGATGTCTTTGTATAAATCATCGATATCGACGTCACGCTCAATAATTTCTTTGACTAATTCAATATCTCTGTTTTTGGTAGCATTGTCTAAGTCTTTAAGCATAAGTAAAGCTAATTTCCCCATCGTTTCGAGTCTCATTATAATATATTGATCTGTCAATTGTGCACGAGTTCGAAGTTTTGCAATATTTGCTGCATTATCGCCCATTCTTTCAAACTCATTAGCTATTTTTAAAGCAGAAATCATTAACCTCAAATCAGTAGCAATGGGTTGTTGACGAGTAATAAGCATAATAACTTTATCGTTAATTTCATATTCTAATTCGTTAATTAATTTGTCCCGCTTAATCAATTTTCTAGCGTGTGTGATTTGGCTATCGGTTAATACTTGAATCGACTGATTAATATTAAAATAAACTCGAAGTCCTAATTTGCGTAAATCTTTGTAAAGTTCGTTAAGCTGATCTTCATATCTTTTTCTAATAATAGGCATTAACCAAATCGTCCTGAAATATAATCTTCAGTTTGTTTATCGCTCGGATTCGAAAATATTTTATCAGTATCATCATATTCATTAACATAGCCATTTAAGAAAAATGCAGTTTTATCAGAAACACGCGCTGCTTGTTGCATATTGTGCGTAACGATGATGATAGAATAATCTTTCTTCAAGTCTTGAACAAGTTCTTCAACTCTTAATGTAGAAATAGGATCTAGAGCAGATGTTGGTTCATCCATTAAGATAACGTCTGGTTCAATAGCTAAACAACGCGCTATGCAAACACGCTGCTGTTGACCACCTGATAATCCATATGCATTTTGGTTTAAACGATCTTTTAATTCATCCCAAATTGCAGCGCCTCTTAAAGACTTTTCAACAATTTCATCTAATATTTTTTTATCTTTAATACCATGAATTTTAGGTCCATATGTGATATTGTCATAAATCGACTTTGGAAATGGATTAGGTTGTTGAAACACCATACCCACATTAGTACGCAATTTTTCAACTGGATATTTCTTATCGAAAATATTTTGATCACGGTATAAAATTTTTCCAGATGTTTTCACTCCAGGTACTAGCTCAACCATTCTATTTAAAGTTTTAACATAAGTTGATTTACCTGATCCAGATGGTCCAATTATGGCAGTAACATTTTTTTCTAAAATATCTAAGTTGACGTTTTTCAAAGAATGTTGCTCGCCATACCAAAGGTCAAGATTTTGTGTTGAATATACAATACGTCTTTCATCATCGGTAAGTACATCTTTTTTTTCATGCTGTTGAGTAGTCGTAAATGGTGTGTTTACATTTTCGTTTTTATTTTCATTTACAGTTTTAGTATTAATCATATTATAAAACTCCCGTCTTAAATACTTTATCTCATGTTATTTGTATATTTATTTCGAATAAAGATTGCAATACCATTTAATATCAATAGAATAATCAGTAAAACGATAATTGCCCCAGAAGATAGTGCTTCGAAATCTACACCAGGTTTACGTGCCCAATCATAAATTTGGAGTGGCAACGTTTGAAAAGAATCGAGAATACTATTAGGTGTGCGTAACAAAATGGTAGGTATGCCAATTGCTACTAATGGTGCTGTTTCGCCTATTGCACGAGAAATTGATAAAATTACCCCAGTAACTATTCCTGGAATAGCAGCTGGAAGTACAACATTTTTAATAGTTTGCCATTTATTTGCACCCAAGCCATATGATGCTTCTTTAACAGATTGAGGAACGGATCTTAAGGCTTCTTGACTAGCGACAATAATGACCGGCAAAATCAGTAATGCAAGCGTTAAAGCAGCAGCAAGAACTGAATTACCAAGGCGTAATAACGCTACAAATATTGTTGCGCCTAATAATCCATAAACAATGGACGGTACAGATGCAAGATTTGATATATTAATTCGGATAAATCGTGTTAATGCATTGTCTTTTGCATATTCTTCAAGGTAAATTGCACTGCCAACACCCAACACGAGTGCTATAGGTATAAGTGTCATCATTAACCAAAGTGTACCTATGAATGCCCCTTTGATACCTGCAGAACTTGCTGATGAAGATGAAAAATGACTAAAAAAGTTTAGATTCATCACAGGAAGTCCTTTTCTTAAAATATCAATCATCAAAATTGCAAGAACAATGAGACCAATTAAAGTACAAGCAAAAAATATACCTTTAAAAACTTTATTTTTAGCCATACGTGCAGAGAGCTTTTTTTCAACAGCAGTTTGATCAATTAATCCCATCCTAATACTCCTCTCTGAAACGTTTTGTTATCCATTGTGAAATAATGTTCATTATTAATGTGAAAATAAACAATGTAAAACCTACTGCATAAATACTATAGTACAAGTCAGAACCATTTGTAGCGTCCCCTTGAGAGACTTGGACAATGTATGCAGTCATTGTTTGAATAGAGTTTGTTAAACTTAAATCAAATGATGGACTAGATCCAGCTGCTAAAGATACAATCATTGTTTCACCAATTGCACGTGAGATAGCTAAAACAATTGAAGCCATAATCCCAGAAGTAGCTGCAGGAATAATGACTTTGATAATCATTTCTAACTTGGTTGAACCTAATCCTAATGCGCCTTCTCTTATTTTATTTGGGACAGATGACATGGCATCTTCACTCATACTAGCAATCATTGGGATTATCATTACGCCGACTACTAATCCTGGACTAATCGCATTAAAACTTGCAATATTTGGGAATATAGCTCTTAAAATAGGTGTTACAAACGTTAATGCAAAAAATCCATAAACAATTGTTGGAATACCTGCTAGAACTTCTAAAATAGGTTTAATGATTTTTCTAACCTTAGTCGAAGCGAATTCACTAAGGTATATAGCGGCTCCTATTCCAACGGGTACTGCAAATATAGTTGCGATGACTGTAATTTTTAAAGTTCCTATAATTAAAGCCCAAATTCCATATTTAGGATCAGATGAAAAAGGATTCCAATCTGTCTCTAAAAAGAACTTATGAATGGGTACACGTGTAAAAAATGTAATTGTTTCAGTTAATAATGTAATCACAATTCCAATTGTTGTTAAAATTGAAATGATTGCAATTAAAAATAAAATAACCGGCATAACTTTATTGCTAATCGATGTGCTTGAATCACTTTGCTTACGAATCATATTGCGTATTTTTTGTTGAGAACTCATTTTTCATACTCCTTTTACATAGAAAAAGTGAGAAGCTATATCAAATTAATTAGGATTGCATCCTGATTTAACACCTTACTCACTTTGGAAAGTCAATATTTAAAACTCCCAAAAGGCTTGTTAAACGATTAATGGTTGAGACAAAAGCGTATTTTCTAAGCGTCTCTGATTTACAGTGCCTTAGAAGTAGGATTCATTAGTCAGAACGTTCACGCTCGACAAAATTGAATAATCATTTTGTGCATCGCTTAGTTCTACACAAATCCTAACCGCTTTTGTCCCAACCTCCTCTACTAGAGTGTTAGTTTAAATGTGTTTGATATGCTTATTTATCGTCACCTGTTAGTTTTTTAAGTTCTTTTATTTGTTCGTCGTATTTTTCATCTTTTAATGCAACATAATCAACAGCAGAAGCAGCTTTTCCTTTATCTTCTAATGTGTAGTTCATGAATTGAGCGAACGCATCATTGTCTTTTAATTTTTGATTATTAGCATAGATGAAAAGTGGTCTACTTAATGGGTATGAACCATCTTGAATTGTTTTTTCATTTGGCTCAACGGCTTTATTATTTTTATCTACAATTTTGACAGCTTTTAAATCATTTTCATTTTCTTTAAAGAAGTTATATGCGAAGAATCCAATACCGTTTTTGTTATCTTTAACAGAGCTAACGATAACATCTGTATTTTGATTCTTTTCTGCTTTAATTTCAGCATCTCCCATTACTTCTTCAGTAAAGAAATCATAAGTACCGTGTGATTGATCGGGTGAGAAAGCTTTAATTTCTTCATCAGGCCATTTTGAGTTGACATCTGACCATTTCTTTGACTCACCTGAATAGATTTTTTTCAAATCATCTAAAGATAATTGATCAACGAAATCGTTATCTTTGTTGACAGCTACTGTCAAGCCATCTTGAGCTATTTGAAATTCAGTATAATCGATATTTTTATCTTCTAACTGTTGTTTCTCTTCATCTTTGATTGGTCGAGAGGCATTTGAGAAATCAGTTTTACCAGCAATAAATTGTTTGAACCCATCACCAGTACCTGATGTAACATTTTCAAGTGTTACTTTGTTAAATTTAGAAGAAAAATCTTCATTTAACTTTTCGATTATAGGAGCTACTGTTGAGGAACCATTTCCTTTCACTGTACCTTCAACATTTGTATTTTCAGAACCTGAGCTATTGTCACTACTCGATTCTTGTCCGGCACCACCACATGCGCCTAAAATTAATGAAGCTCCTAAAACTGTTGTCCCTACTAATTGCCATTTTTTCATTGAAACATCCTCCTAGAATAATAATCACTCGCAATTGATTACACTTCTAGAATACGCATCTTATGTAAATACATAATCAAGCTAATGTAAAGTTTATGTTAATTTAAAAAGCCTTTATACATTAGCAATAAATGAAACGAATCATTCATTACTAAGTATAAAGACTTTTATAAAACTATTTAAAGTAATCGTTAATGATATCGCGACCTAGGTCACCGCCATTCAGCCATGGTTCTGGAACAGGCTGATTTGAGTAAACAATTGAAAAAGAGAGTTCCGGATCGTCAGCAGGAGCGTAACCTACATATGTAGCATTAACTCTAGGTTCTCCATCTTGAAAAACTTCAGCAGTACCTGTTTTACCAGCTGACTTTACTTTTGTGTCATGAAAGCTTTTATATCCAGTACCTTTAATTTCATTGAAAACCATATCAAACCCTTTTTGAACCTGACTAATCTCTTCTGGCGAATTGTTTAAACGGTTAAGTACTTTTCCTTTAATGGCATGTTTTACTGGACCTAATTCATCATTATTTGTTGCTTTACGGATTTCTTTACCTAAATGTGGTTGAATTCTGTAACCATCGTTTGCAATCGTTGATACATATTGAGAGAGTTGTAGTGGTGAATACGTATCATATTGTCCAATTGCTAAGTCTAAGTAGTTTCCAGGATTGCTTGTTAATGGTTCAATTTGACCACTGACTTCATTAGGTAAGTCGATACCAGTTTTGACGCCTAAGCCGACCTGATTTAGCCCTTTTCTTAACTTTTGACCAGCTTCAGAAACATCTTGTGGCAATGCCATGCCTTGGCTAAAGTCAAGTCCTGCAATTTTTAAAGCCGTTTTAAACATATAGACGTTAGATGAATGCATTAAAGCTTCTTTATCATTAATAAGTACGCTACCATCTTGATTGAAATAAGAATGTTTCAAAAGACCACCGCTAAACGTTAACGGCTCATCAACCATTTGTTCTCCAACTTGTATAGCATGGTTTTGATAGCCTGCAAGTAAAACACCACCCTTTACTGATGAACCAACAGCATATTGAGAGGTAAACGTGCCTATATCATAATCAGTTAGAGAACCATCTTTGTCGATTTGTTTTCCGACCATTGCTAATATGTCACCATTATTAGGGTTTTGAATCACCATCATTGCCGAATCCATATCAGTAGCGCCTTCTGAACGCAATTTAGAAATTTGGCGCTCCATGTACTCTTCGGCTTTTTGTTGTAAGTTGATATCAATAGTTAAAACTAAATCATCTCCTCGAGAACCTTGATTGATGACTTCAGAATCAATAATAGCACCAGATTTGTCTGTGGTATAACGCATCTCTTTCTTTTTACCTCGTAATATATTTTCATATTGTAATTCTAGGTAGCTTTTACCAACTCTATCATTTCGTGAATACCCTTTTGATAAATACATTTGAGTTAATTCTTTAGGTAAACCTTCTTCAGGTGTCGAGACAGCGCCTAATATGCCTCTTAAAGTATCACCATATGGATACTTTCGATCCCAATCCATACTTGTGTTAATACCTGGTAATTCTGATAATCGTTGTGATACAGCTGCATATTCTTCATTAGATACATTTTCATTTTTAATCGTTCTTGGACTTAAAGTTGACCCTTGCATCATTTCACGATAAATTGCCAAGACTTGCAAATCGTTTTGCGATAAGCTTTTTAAATCTTTTGAAGTGATTTTATTTAATAATGCTTTATCGTAATCATCTTGAGACAAATCACCGCTATCATATAACTTTTGTTCAGTTTTCATGAGCTGTTCAACTTTATCAGGATTTTTAATAATCCAAAAATCTTTTCGATCGCGCTCTGTAATTTTATTCGTATCCATTTTAATCAAATGAGATAATTTTTGGGCAGTTTCGAGTATTTCGTGCTGATTTGTTTTTCGACTTCTCGTATATGTAATTGATTTTTTAGACGTATTATCGACTATTATATTGCCATTTCGGTCTAATATACGCCCTCTTGGAACGGATTCATTGACTGTTACATTTTCACTTTCGCGTATCATTTGATTGTAGTGAGCCCCTTGAGCTATTTGTAAGTAACCCAACCGTAATACGATAATGACGAAAGATAATATAACAATACCGAATAAAAAGTTGATACGCTTATTCATATGGTTGCGCATTTTTTCATCATTAGTTTTTTCTTTTAATCGTTTTAGCAATACTACCTACCTCTATTCGAACTGATTCTCTGTATAAATGATATATGATATTGTAACGTTTGGCTAATGTTTTGTTAAATACTCTTGCATCTTTATGAATTATTGTCATGCTTTATCGATGGAGAGTCTGTGATAACACAGAATCCCATTTATAATTATGACATTTAAATATAAAAAAAGACAAACCTTTTTGTATGAAAGGTTTGTCTAAAAACTGAGAGATTGAGACAAAAGAAAAGTTGTTGTGTCTCAATTCTGTTTATACCTAATAGCATTATTTAGCTTTATTGTATAATTCATCTACTTTTTCCCAATTTACAACATTCCAGAATTGTGAAATGTAATCAGGACGTTTGTTTTGATATTTTAAATAGTAAGCATGCTCCCAAACATCAAGAGCTAAAATTGGCGTTTTACCTTCAGACAATGGATTGTCTTGGTTAGGTGTTGAAACAATTTCTAATTCACCATTGTTCACAACTAACCATGCCCAGCCTGAACCAAATCGACCAGCAGCCGCATCGCCAAATTCTTTTTTGAATGCGTCTAATGAGCCCCATTTTTCATTGATTTTATCAACTACTTCACCTTTTTCTTCAGAATTAGGTGTTAAAAGTGCCCAGAAGAATGAGTGGTTAAGATGACCGCCACCATTATTACGTACAGCTGTTTTCTTGTCTTCTGGAAGACTATCTACATTGGCAATAAGATCTTCAAGAGATTTATTTTCTAAATCTGAACCTTCTACTGTAGCGTTTAATTTTGTAACATATGTGTTATGGTGTTTGCTATGGTGAATTTCCATAGTTTCTTTATCGATGTGTGGTTCTAATGCATCATAAGCATAAGGTAATTTTGGTAATTCAAAAGCCATAAATAATCATCCTCCTAATATTAATTCCACATTAATTGTACCAACTTTATGCTAGTCCTAACAATAAATATGCTTACAACTCAAGTTGCGCATATACTATTTTTATTACTAGTATATATATTATCTCATTTGCGCTATTTTAAACATGTCAACATGCGAAAACAGATTGTTTTGTATTATAGTGTGTCCTTATTGTATAATAATCAATAGCATTGAAACATTTGCTTTTACAAAAAGTGCATTTTCAATATTAATTCAAGTAATAAAGGAGTCTCTAACATGTCTGAAATTACACATCGTAAAAATACCCGACCTGTTAAAGTTGGTAATATAACGATTGGTGGCGCTGACGAGGTAGTTATTCAAAGTATGACGACTACAAAGACACATGATGTTGAAGCAACTGTAGCTGAAATCAAAAGACTTGAAGAAGCAGGTTGCCAAATTGTACGTGTTGCATGTCCTAATGAAGAAGATGCACATGCGATTAAGGATATTAAAGCTCAAATTAATATTCCACTTGTTGTTGATATCCATTTTAATTATAAATTAGCATTAATTGCTATTGAAAATGGTGCGGATAAAATTCGTATTAATCCGGGTAATATTGGTAGACGTGAAAAAGTAGAAGCTGTAGTAGAAGCTTGTAAGGAAAAAGGTATTCCAATTCGAATCGGCGTTAACGCTGGTTCGCTTGAAAAACATATTTTAAAGAAATATGGTTATCCTACTGCAGATGGAATGGTAGAAAGTGCATTACATCATATCAAAATACTCGAAGATTTAGATTTTCATGATATCATTGTATCAATGAAAGCAAGTGATGTTAATTTAGCGATTGAAGCATACACTAAGGCTGCCAAAGCCTTTGATTATCCGTTACACTTAGGTATTACTGAAAGCGGGACATTATTTAATGGTACAGTCAAATCCTCTGCAGGTTTAGGTGCTATTTTAGCTTTAGGAATTGGTAATACGTGTCGAATTTCGTTATCAGCCGATCCTGTTGAAGAAGTTAAAGTAGCCAAATCACTGTTAAAAGCATTTGGTTTGGCGAGTAATGCTGCTACATTGATTGCTTGCCCTACTTGCGGTCGAATTGAAATTGACTTAATTTCAATTGCGAATGAAGTTGAAGACTATATTGAAAAACTCAAAGTACCTTTAAAAGTGGCAGTATTAGGTTGTGCTGTAAATGGTCCGGGTGAAGCGCGTGAAGCCGATATTGGTATCGCTGGAGCTAGAGGCGAAGGATTACTCTTTATGAAGGGTAAGACTGTTCGCAAAGTACCTGAAGCATCTATGGTAGATGAGTTGAAAATAGAAATTGATAAACTTGCTGCTGAGTGGGAAAATAATAATCATCATTCTAAAGAACAAGAAAAAATTAGATAAATCAAAAACCGATTCTGAAAAAATAGAATCGGTTTTTGATTACTTACAATTTTCACAGATACCGTATACTTCTAGTTTATGTGTTTCGATATCAACGTTTGGTAAATGTTTTTTGATTTCTGGCATCGGGCACATTTCAATCACTTTAGTATCTCCACATGATTTGCAGATAAAATGATGGTGATGATGTGCGGTACATGCTGCTCTAAATTTCATTTCTCCATCCATTTCAGTGCCTTCAATAATACCAAGTGTCTTAAATAAATGTAAATTACGATAAATAGTATCAAAAGAGATGCCTGGATAATGAGTGTTCATTTTTTTTTGGACGGATTTAGCATTAATATATTTATCTTCGCTTATAAATATATCAATCATATCTTTACGTTTATCAGTGTATTTATGCCCGTTGTCTTTTAAAATTTTAATGGCTTCTACTGTTTTCATTCGTAATCGCTCCTTTTATTTGTCTTGACTTAAATTTTTGAAAGAAAAGCGTTAGACATAATAATAAAACTAAAATGACAACAATAACACCACCTGGGGAAATATCTAAGTAAAATGCAGTTACAAGTCCTGAAATAACAGAAAATTCACCAATCAAAATACTCAGCACTATGAATTGTTTAAATCCTTTAGTCCAACGCATTGCTATAGCTACCGGCAATGTTATCAGTGCACTCACTAATAAAATACCAATTACACGCATAGAAGCTGAAATAACAAGTGCAACAACAACAATAAATAGAAATTGAATCCATTTAGGCACACCAATTACTTGACTATATTCAGTATCAAATGAGAGTATAAAAAGCTCTTTATATAAAGAGATAATGAAAGCCAACACAATCACAACAATCATTGTAATTGTCAATAAGTCACTTAAAGATACAGCACTAATTGATCCAAATAACAATCCTACAAGTTCTTGGTTAAACCCATCAGCTAGAGAAATGAAAATGGCACTTAATCCAATGCCAGCACTCATAATAATAGGAATAGCGATTTCCTGATAATTTTTATATGAAGTTCGCAATTTTTCAATTAAAAGCGCACCTACAATTGAAAACAGGATACCTGTCCAAATAGGATTAATCTGACTGAAAAAAGGCGTTAATGTCATCAAAAACATACTAAATGAAATTCCACCTAATGTAACGTGACTTAATGCATCTGCAATAAGCGATAGCCTTCTTACTACTATAAAGGTACCTATTAATGGTGCGATGAGTCCAACTAGTAATCCGCTTATCATTGAGTATCTAATGAATTCAAAATTTAATAATGCATCAATCATATGCAACAATCCCTATCATGCTTATGGTCAACAAATTTGACTGGGTGACCATAAATTTTTGAAATTTCCACTTCATCAAGTGATTTAAATTCAGAAGTTGTACCATGGAAATGGAGGTGTTTATTTAAACATGCCACTTCAGTAGCGGTATCAGCTACAACGCCAATATCATGTGTAACAAGAATAATTGTTACGCCTTCATTTTTGAGGTGTGCTAATGTAGTATAAAATTCTTCAATATGCTTTGCGTCAATCCCGTTTGTAGGTTCGTCCAAAATAAGAACTGACGGATTAGAAACGAGCGCTCTGGCAATTAAAACACGCTGCTGCTGACCTCCTGATAATGAGGATATATTTTTATACTTAAGATTTTTGATATTTAAGCGCTCTAGAACTTGATCGACTTTCATATCGTCTGCACGATTAAACCATCTAAGTATTCTTTTTTTTCGCGTTAAACCGCTTAAAACAACTTCTTTAACTGTTGCTGGAAAGCCTAGAGTAGCAGATGAAGCTTTTTGGGATACGTAACTGATTTTATCTGAGTTGGCTTTTTTACGGTATGATTCGCCTTCCACTAATATTTCACCGGATTGAATTTGCAACAGACCTAACATTAATTTAAGTAGAGTGGATTTACCAGCGCCGTTTGGACCCACTATTGCTAAAAATTCGCCCTTTTTAATCTGTATATTAATGTTCTCAAGCACTTTTTTGTGATCGTAGAAAAAATCAATATTTTTTAATTCGAAAATAGGTTGTGCCATAAGTTCACCTCATTTCAATACTATACATCTATCAGTTTCAAAAGTAAATAGTAACGTTTACGAAGAGATATATGTGTTATCACACTATGTTGCTTTAATCAACAAAACAAGTTTCGAATGATTGATTACAACAAATAGAACTGAGACAAGAATGCCTCAGCCCTAGTATTTTAATTTAGTATCTGCGTTAAGTTTAAACAGTTAAGATGTGATTTTTCATATTCGGATCGAATTGGTTGTTACGCAGCGCTTCAATTTCAAATTGATAAGGCGGCTTTTTATTTTTCTTATCCTCACCTACATACGGTGTTTCTAAAATTTTAGGTATATCTTTAAACTGTTCATGATGTACAATGTAACTTAATGTGTCAAACCCAATGTGGCCAAAGCCAATGTTTTCATGGCGATCCTTACGTGCGCCTAATGGATTTTTACTATCATTAACGTGTACGACTTTAATACGTTCAACCCCAATAATTTTATCAAATGTATTGAGTACGCCATCAAAATCTTCTACGATATTGTAACCTGCATCGTGAATATGACATGTGTCTAAACAAATAGATAAACGTTCATTATGATGAACACCATCAATAATTTGTGCAAGCTCTTCAAATGTTCGTCCAATTTCTGATCCTTTACCAGCCATTGTTTCTAGAGCAATACGTACATCATTGTTATTTGTTAATACCTCATTTAGCCCCTCGATAATACGTTTAATTCCTACATCAGCGCCTGCCCCAACATGTGCACCCGGGTGTAGAACAATGTCTTTTGCGCCTATCGCTTCTGTACGTTCAATTTCATTTTGTAAAAAGTTTACACCTAGTTCAAACACTTCTGGTTTTTGAGTGTTAGCAATATTAATGATATACGGGGCATGGACTACGATATTACTTAAGCCATGCGCTTTCATAACCTCTTGACCAGCTTGTATGTTAAGGTCTTCGATTGCTTTTCGACGTGTGTTTTGGGGTGCTCCTGTGTATATCATAAACGTAGATGCACCGTAGCTGTTAGCTTCAATTGCTGAGCCTTCAAGCATTTTTTTACCGCTCATTGAAACGTGTGATCCAATTAACATCATTTTCATCCTTTCCCTTTTCGGTTAAGTCTATTTTTTCTACGACTGTGTTGTCTTTTTTCTTGTCTTTTTAAATTCTCAAGCTCTTGTTTATATTTCTTTTTATATCCTGGTTTTACTTTTTTCTGTGTATTTTTTTTAACTTTATGTTTTACTTTTTGAGTAATATGGTCATCTTGCTTTTGACGTAAGCGTCTCGTATTGTGAGCTTTGATGGGTTTTAACTCATCGTCTTTAATATCTACAGTGCTAAAGATATATCCTTTTTGTTCTATTTGATGAATTAAACTTTCTTCATCTGGTGTATATAACGTGATAGCAATCCCCTTGTAATTACCTCGTCCTGTTCGTCCAACACGATGCGTAAAGAAGTTAATATCTTTAGGTACATCAAAATTAATAACATGGCTTACCCCTTCAATGTCGATACCACGTGAAGCAAGATCACTTGCTATGACATATTGGTATTCTAAGTTTCGGATACGTTTCATTTGTTGCTTTCTTTCTCGTGGTGATAATCCACCGTGTATCATTCCGAACTGAATCCCGTGTTGTAAAAGCTGCTCTGAAAGTTCATTTGCACTGTCACGACTATTGCAGAAAATAATACCTAAATAAGGATTAAGTATGTTCAAGAGTTTAACTGTTTTATCAATTTTATCCGCGCCTTTTGTTGGGATGAGATAAAATTCAATACTACTTTTATTCATTGAAGTATGATCAATTTTAATAAATTCAGGTTGTTCTAAATATTTATTTAAAAACGGATAGAGTGATTTAGGTATAGTTGCACTAAATACTGCCATATTTGCGTTTTTGTCTAATTTAGATGCAATTTGATCAACTTCTTCAATTAGGCCTAAGTCAATCATTAAATCAGCTTCGTCAATGACTAAATAATGTGCTAAATGAACATGTAGTGCACCTTTCTTGGCTAAGTCATTGATTCGCGTTGGTGTCCCAATAATCAATTGAGGTTGATGAGTTGTTTTTTGTAAATCTTTATCAAAATCATTGCCGCCTATGAATAGACTTACTTTGATGTTTGATTTAAACTCACTTAATTGTAAAGCCGCATGAAATAGTTGCGTTGCTAATTCTCTTGTTGGTGCTACTATAATCGCTTGAGGTTCTTCTATATTAGCATCAAGTTGTTGGAAAAGTGGCAACAAAAATGCATGAGATTTTCCAGTACCTGTTTGTGATTGACCAATGATATTCATTCGTTTCATAATTTTTGGAATGACACGTTGTTGAATATCTGTTGGTTTGTTAAATTTTAATGAAGAAATTGCTTTAATTATTTCGTCATCAAAGCGAAATTGTTCAAATGGATGGTTTGCCATAATTTGGCCTCCTTAAAGGTTCATCTCTATATTATAAATGAATTTAGGTTATAAGAAAATAACTAAAATGTATAGTTTAAGAGTCATTCATCATCATTGATAAGAACTGAATAGTTGTAGCGTACGAAAATAATATTCTTACTAGTCAAGCCTAGTTTAGTATGAATTGCAATTGGAATCAAAATAATACCTCTTAAGAATTGTATATTGATTTAAAACACGCTTTGTAATTGATATAATATACCATTGAAGGAGGTTCGTGAATATTATGGAAATAATTAAAATTACACCTAGGGGTTACTGTTATGGCGTTGTAGATGCAATGGTTATCGCTCGGAACGCTTCATTAGATCCTAATTTACCAAGACCTATATATATATTAGGTATGATTGTGCATAACAAACACGTCACAGATGCTTTTGAGACAGATGGTATTATCACTTTAGACGGGCCTAATCGTCTTGAAATATTAGAGAAGATAGATAAAGGGACTGTTATTTTTACAGCACATGGTGTCTCACCAGAAGTCAAAAGACGTGCTAGAGAAAAAGGTTTAACTTGTATTGATGCAACATGCCCTGATGTTGAAAATACTCACGAACTAATCAGAGAAAAGAAATCTGAAGGATACCATATCATTTATATAGGTAAAAAAGGGCATCCTGAGCCAGAAGGTGCTGTAGGTGTTGCACCCGATGTTGTTCACCTAGTTGAAACTAAAGATGACGTTGAATCATTACCAGAAACATTAAGTCAACATCCACTTATTGTAACGAATCAAACAACGATGTCCCAATGGGATGTTATGCACTTGATGGATGATTTAAAAGATAAATATCCGCATATCGAACAGCATAAAGAAATTTGTCAAGCGACTCAAGTTCGTCAAGAGGCAGTAGCCGATCAAGCTGGTGCCGCAGATTTACTCATTGTAGTAGGAGATCCTAAAAGTAATAATTCTAATAGATTAGCACAAGTATCAAAAGATATTGCGCATACACGTTCATATCGTATTGCTGATATCTCGCAATTAGATTTAACGTGGCTAGATGGTGTAGAAACAGTAGCTGTTACTGCTGGTGCATCAACTCCAACACCAATTGTCAAAGAAGTTATCAATTTCTTTAAAAATTACGACCCAATGAATCCTGAGACACATGTAACACAATCTAGTGTTCCTGTTGACAAGATATTGCCTAAAATAAAAAAAGCAAAACCTGTTAAAATCATGGAATAATTAACTGAAATTAAAGTCATTAAACCCCAAAAGCAGGATTTCTAGTAGAACCTAACACGTTTCAAAAGACGAGTTTGAATATTTTCGGTTCGACTTGAATCCTGCTTAAATGTGAGTATAATTTATTTCAAAATCGCTACATGTATTTAAATGGATCTGTATTAATTTGTGAGGCTCTGATATTATCATAATCTGTCCACTCACTTATTAAGCTAACCAAGCCATCTTTTGCAACATATTCACTGTAATGGTTGATATCAAGTAAATTCATTCCATTTGTTTTTGCATCTAACGCTTCATGATGTTTGATATCCCCTGTAATAAACAAGTCGGCTCCTTGTTTTTGCGCTGAATATTCAAATCCTATCCCTGCTCCACCAATAATTGCTATTTTCTTCACCCGGGAATGTATGTCTCCTGTAAATTTGACACTAGGTATATTTAAAGCAGATTTAACATGCTTAACAAATGTCTCGATAGAGCGCGACTCTGATAATTCCCCTATCATTCCTAAACCAGTATCTGACAAACGATCCATCGGTATCATATCAAAAACAGGCACTTCATATGGATGATATTGATGAATGATTTTAATAACTTTATCAAATTGAGACTTTCCTATCATAAACTCAATTTTAGCTTCTTGTACATTTTCAATTACATTTAGTTGGCCTAATGTTGGATTTGCATTATCAACTGGTTTAAATTGCCCCGTCCCATCAGAATTAAAAAAGCAATATTCATAATTAGATTCTTTCGCAAACCCATTTTGGTCGAGTGCGTCTTTAAAAGTATCTGCGTTTTCTTTAGGAATAAAGACTTGCACTTTATAAAATTGCTCTTTTTGAGGATTTAATACCTTTAAATTTTCAAGTCCTATTTGGTGTGCTAACATTGCATTGACACCATTTGGGTGTACGTCGAGGTTTGTATGTAATGCAATTAAGTTAATGTTGTTTTGAATTAATTTATATATGATTGAGCCATATGCGTCGTCGTTAATAATGGATTTAACCCCTTTAAAGATTAATGGATGATGTGCAACAATTGTATTATATTTGAGATCGATAGCCTCTTCTACCACATCATAAGTACAATCCAAAGCAGTTAAAATACCATTCACTTCATTTGATGAATCACCAATTAATAGTCCAACATTATCCCATGATTCCGCACTATTAAAAGGAACTTTTTTATCCAGTATTTCAAGTAGTTCTCGGATTTTCATTTTATGATAACACCTCTTTGATTTCTTCTTGCTTATATTGTATTTCACTATATCGATTGTGATGCAGCTTTGGATCTAAATTTTGTAATATATTATCTAGCGCTTCATATTCACGTTCCCATTTTTCGTAAAACAAGCTATTTTTATTTTTAAGTAAAAATGGACCAAAACGAAATGCTTTATTGGAAAGTTTCATTTGACCTGGTTCTGCTATTATAATTTCATATATATGATGTCGATCCTTAATTAATACTTCTTCAATAATTTGATAATTATGTTCTTGAAGAAAACGTCTTATCGGTTCAGATTGAATGTTTGATTGTAAAACAAAACGTGGCTTTTGTATCAAATAGGAAAATCCTTCATTTAATATCTTAGTAATCAATGGCCCTCCCATGCCGCAAATTGTTACAGTATCAATCAAATCGTGTTTATTTAAGATTGTAAGTCCGTTACCTAGTCTAACATCTATGTCATTTTGATAACCATATAGTTCAACATTTTTGACTGCAGCATCATAAGGGCCTTTTATAATTTCTCCAGCAATCGCTTTTTGTATTTTACCATTTTGAAGACAATACATTGGTAAATATGCGTGATCAGAGCCAATATCTGCTAAAATATCTCCTTTGACAAATTCACTTACTTTTTTAAGACGTTTATTGATGGGCATCATAATATTTTTCTCCTTAAACTTAACTATAAAAAAGTGGAACAGAAATCCAATATGACAAATGAATTTTCATGTCCCACAATAATAAACTCAAAATAAAAGAATATGAGTCGTTTTTAACGATAACTATATTAAAATTCAATTGTCAAAATGGTAAAAATTGAGCTAATTTCACAACATACTTAATCCATAAAATCTTTTAGGCGCTTACTTCTACTTGGATGTCGTAATTTACGTAATGCTTTTGCTTCGATTTGACGAATTCGTTCACGTGTTACGCCAAAAACTTTACCGACTTCTTCAAGGGTACGCGTACGGCCATCATCCAAACCGAATCGAAGACGTAATACATTTTCTTCGCGGTCTGTCAATGTATCGAGTACATCTTCAAGTTGTTCTTTTAGCAATTCATATGCTGCGTGATCAGAAGGGCTTTGTGCTTCTTGATCTTCAATAAAATCACCAAGATGACTATCATCTTCTTCGCCTATTGGTGTCTCTAAAGACACGGGTTCTTGAGCAATCTTTAGAATTTCACGCACTTTTTCTGGTGGTAAATCCATTTCTTCACCAATTTCTTCTGGAGCAGGATCTCGTCCTAAATCTTGTAATAATTGTCGTTGCACACGAATTAATTTGTTGATTGTTTCAACCATATGCACAGGAATACGTATTGTACGTGCTTGGTCGGCGATTGCACGCGTAATGGCTTGTCGTATCCACCAAGTGGCATAAGTTGAAAATTTAAATCCTTTACTGAAATCAAATTTTTCAACAGCTTTGATTAATCCCATATTACCTTCTTGGATTAAATCTAAAAATAGCATGCCACGACCTACGTATCTTTTAGCAATACTCACGACAAGGCGTAAGTTAGCTTCAGCTAGACGAGATTTAGCAATTTCATCCCCTTGTTCAATACGCTTAGCTAGCTCGATTTCTTCTTGAGCACTTAATAAATCTACACGCCCTATCTCTTTTAAATACATTCTAACCGGATCATTAATTTTAACGCCTGGAGGGGCACTTAAATCATTTGGATTTAATTTATCATCAGTATCTGAACTATCTTTTTCATTAACAAGTTGAATATCATTATCATTAATCATGTCGAAAAATTCATCCATCTGATCTGAATCCATATCAAAGTTTTGTAACTTATCCGCTACCTCTTCATGACTAAGATGACCTTCCTTTTTACCTTTTTCAATAAGTTGTTTTTTTACATCTTCTAATGTAAGTGTCGGATCGATGGTTTCTTTTTTGATTACTTTTACCTGGTTATCTGACATAAAAAGGCCTCCCGAAATTAATCTTGACTCTTTAATTTTGCTCTTTTTTTATTTACTATTTGTTCTAAAAAGTATTTTTGAGATTCGATGTCTCCAATCCGAGTCGCTTCTCTTAACTTGTTATGAAGAGATTCAATTGACTCTGAATAGCGATGTTCTGTCATAATATTAATATAATCAATTATTTCATTTTCAAAGGGTTCTCGATTAAGTGGATAATCTATTAAATAGAATAACACTTCTTTTAATTCGCTCTGATTAATATAAGACATAAATTCACTAACTTCAAATTTCTCGTGTTCGGAATAAAAGTCCCGTAAAATATTAAATATACTTTTAAATTGTGCATTTGTAAAGTCTATTGCTTCGATATTTTCATAATAACTATAAAATAGCTCTTTATCATTAATAAAGTGTTTTAAAAGTGCACACTCTGCTTTTTCATATTTATTCGTCACTATATTCAAGCTATTTTGAACTGAAATAGGTTTAGAATGACTACTAGATTTGGGACTTACCCTATCTATTTCTTTATTTAGACTATCTACACTCATTTTAAACACTTCAGAGGCATCTTGTATGACCTTATTTCTAAGGATATTAGACTTTATTTTTGATGCATCCGTAATAAATGTTTTATAGTTTTTCTCATATTCTAAATCATTATTAAGTATGTCATTTTGATGTTGCTTCAATTTAAAAGTGACAAATGCTTTTTTCTCTCGGTTTGCAAAATTTTTAAATTGCTCTGGACCATACTTTTCAATGTATTCATCGGGATCCATCTTAGAAGGCATTTGCACCACAAAGACATCAAAATGATGTTCTATTAAATTTTGACCTATTTTTAATGTTGCTTCTATACCTGCAAAATCACCATCAAACATTAATGTGATATTACCACACATTTTTTTTAGAAACGTGATATGTGAGTCCGATATTTGTGTTCCCATACTCGCAACGACATTTTGAATTCCAGCGCTGGAAACTTTAATAACGTCCATAAATCCTTCCAGTATAATCACTTCGTCTTGTTGGCGTATGGATTTACGCGCTTTATTCAAATTGTATAAAAGCTTTCTTTTCTGGAAAATAGGTGTTTCTGGGCTATTTAAATATTTAGGCTCTTGATTTGTATATGTCCTTCCAGAAAAACCTACAACTCTTCCTTGAGCGTTAGAAAGTGGAAAAATAATACGGTCTCTAAAGCGGTCATAATAATTAAAATCAACTTCATTTCGAGACAATAATCCTGCTTCATATCCCAAATGAACATCATAACCTTTTTTCTGAATAAAATCTGTCGCAAAGTGTGATGTATTAGGAGCATAACCTATTTTTCTATCATCAATCATTTCGTCAGTAAATCCACGCTCATAAAGATAGTTTAATGCTGCTTCTCCTTCAACCGTTTTTTTCAACATATAATGGTAATAATCCAACAGCATTTCATGCATTTGAATCATAGCTAAATCATCCGAAGCAATATGATGTTCAGATTGTTGTGATGCCGTTTCTATTTTAATATTGATGCGTTCACCTAATGACTTAACTGCTTCAGTAAAGGAAACATTTTCAATTTCTTGAATAAATTGGAAGACGTTGCCCCCTTTTTTACATCCAAAGCAATGGCATATTTGTTTATCTTCGGACACTGTAAACGACGGCGTTTTTTCATCATGAAAAGGACACAAACCGATGTAATTGCGTCCCCTTTTTTCCAATTTAACGTATTCACCTACTACATCTAAAATATCGGTTTTTGATTTAATTTCATTGATTACATTTTGTGGAATACTCATCGCTATCACCATAATTGTGAATTTGTATAATTTTTTTAAACAGTTTAATTATTATACAGTTAATAGGTGCTAAAAAGAATGATTATGCTCAATAATTTGAATAATATTATTTGCCGTTTCTTCAATAGCTTTATCAGTAACATCTAAAACTGGACAACCAATTCGTTCAACAATTTGGTTGAAGTATTGTAACTCTTCTTCAATACGTTTGTCATCCGCATAACGTGCTGAGTGTGATAAACCTAATTGTTCTAATCTAACTTTTCGAATTGCATTTAACTTTTTTGAACTAATTTTAAGTGCGATACATTTTTTCGGGTCAATTTCGAATAGTTTCTCTGGTGGTGTCACCTCAGGAACAATTGGCACATTCATAACTTTATAACGCTTGTGCGCTAAATACTGTGAAATTGGCGTTTTCGAAGTTCGAGATACGCCAATTAATACTATATCTGCTTTAGGCAATCCTTTTGGATCTTTACCATCGTCATATTTTACTGCGAATTCCATCGCTTCAATTTTTTTGAAATAATCTTCGTCTAACTTATGTACGATACCAGGTTCATTGAATGGCTCTAATTCTAAACTTTCTTTTAATAAATTAAGCATAGGTCCCATAATATCTACAGATTTTAATTGATAGCGATGAATACGTTCTTCCATATACTTTCTAATATGTGGACGAACTAAAGTATAGACAATGATACTTTTATTTTCGCGTGCGACAGCAATAACTTCATCAATATTTTGTTCGCTTTCAATATATGGATAGCGTAATATATTTGAAGTATCTTCTGAAACATTGAATTGAGAGATACAAGCTTTAGCAACTAATTCAGCAGTTTCACCAACTGAATCTGAGGCGATAATGATTTTAATATTTGACATGTGTTAACCTCCTACTCATCAAATAAGGATACAAAAAGTTTTGTAATTGTTGTTTTGGAAATACGTCCCGTCACTTCATATTTGCCATTTGATTTTTCTTTAACGATAGGTATAGAGTCGATTTCTTTAGTAATCATTTGTTTTGCAGCATATAAAACCAAGTCATTTTGTTCTAGCAGCACTATATTTGGCATACGTGTCATAATAACATTTATGGGCAATTTATGGATATCTTGTCCTGCCATTGAAGCCCGTAATAAATCTTTTCTTGAACATACTCCAACTAAATCATTATCATCATTCACAATGAATAACGTCCCTACATCTTCAATGAATATTGAACAAATAGCTTCATAAACTGTGACATTATCCTTTAAAATGATTGGGTGTGATTGATAGTCTTTTACAACATATTGTTTCAATTTTTCAGTGAGAAGTTGTGCGGTTGATTTACCTGAATAAAAATAACCCACACGTGGTCTAGCTTCTAAATAACCTGCCATTGTTAAAATTGCTAGATCTGGGCGTAATGTTGCACGTGTTAAATTAAGATGTTGTGCAATCTTTTCACCTGTGATAGGCCCTTGACTTTTGACAATTTCTACTATACGTTCTTGTCTTTGATTGAGTTCTATCTTGATCTCTGCATATTTAAAACCACATCGGTTATGCTAATTAAATAGCAGAACTGCCTCCTCTTCTAAATATTAGCATTATATTTAATACAAATTTGAACCTTTCTATGCTAAATTCAATTAAAATTATTTTCTATGTGCATACCCTACTATTATAACTTGTATTAGAATGCGTTACAATTATGATTTTACTTGCCTTTCATATCATTATGTCCTAAAATTATTATAAAGCGAGTTAAGGATAGTGAAAGCTTAACACATTAATTGGCAATTTAAAGATTATGAATATAAGTGAGTGGATACACTAATTTGGGTGGAACCGCGGATTATAATAATTCGTCCCAAGGCAAAGTTTAATATCTTTGGCTTGGGGCTTTTTATATTTAAGGAGTGGATAATGATGGAAAAAAATATGGATACAATTGTACAATTAGCGAAACACAGAGGATTTGTATTTCCAGGTAGTGAAATTTATGGTGGACTAGCGAATACTTGGGATTATGGTCCATTAGGTGTTGAATTGAAGAATAATATCAAAAAAGCATGGTGGAAAAAATTCATTACGCAATCACCTTACAACGTCGGACTAGATGCTGCTATTTTAATGAATCCTAAGACTTGGGAAGCTTCTGGTCACCTGAGTAACTTCAATGATCCTATGATTGACAATAAAGATAGTAAAATTCGATATCGTGCTGATAAGCTTATTGAGGATTATATGTCAAACGAAAAAGGTGATGAAAACTTTATTGCAGATGGTTTGAGTTTTGATGAAATGAAACGCATCATTGATGAAGAAGGTATTAAATGCCCAGTTAGTGGGACTTCAAACTGGACTGATATTCGCCAATTTAATTTAATGTTTAAAACATTCCAAGGTGTTACAGAAAACTCTACAAATGAAATTTTCTTACGTCCAGAAACTGCACAAGGTATTTTCGTTAACTACAAAAATGTTCAACGCTCAATGCGTAAAAAATTACCATTTGGCATTGGTCAAATTGGTAAATCCTTCCGAAATGAGATTACACCAGGTAATTTTATCTTCCGTACGCGTGAATTTGAACAAATGGAGCTTGAATTTTTCTGTAAACCAGGTACTGAAATTGAATGGCAAAGCTATTGGAAAGATTTTGCTGCAAAATGGTTAAAAGATTTAGGTATAATGGAAGAAAATATGCGCTTACGTGATCATGATGAAGATGAATTGTCACATTATTCAAATGCAACAACTGATATCGAGTACCGATTCCCATTTGGTTGGGGAGAGCTTTGGGGAATTGCAAGTCGTACAGACTATGACTTAAAACAACACAGTGAATATTCAGGTGAGGACTTCAAATATCATGACCCAGAAACGAATGAAAAATATTTACCATACTGTATTGAACCTTCTCTTGGTGCGGATCGTGTCACTTTAGCATTTTTATGTGATGCATATGAAGAAGAAGGTGTAGAAGGCAGTAAAGACGCGCGTACTGTATTACGTTTCCATCCTGCAATTGCACCTTATAAAGCTGCTGTATTACCACTTAGTAAAAAACTTTCTGAAGATGCTATGAAAGTTTATGAGCAACTAAGCAGTGAATTTACAATTGATTTCGATGAATCTCAATCAATTGGTAAACGTTACCGTCGTCAAGATGAGATCGGAACACCGTATTGCATTACATTTGATTTTGATTCATTAGAAGATAATCAAGTTACTGTACGTGATCGCGACTCAATGGAACAAGTTCGTATGCCAATTAATGAACTTTCTACATTCTTATCAGAAAAAACACGCTTCTAATAAAGGCTCTCAGTCAAATTGGACTGGTCGCATTAAATCAGGACCACCCGTAAAACGGGTGGTTTGCTCTTGGGCTATAAGCCCGCTTTACCGGCTAGCGTCTAAAGACGCTGGCTTTTTCATTTCATGCTCAAGCCAAAATGCCATTGTCTCTTTAGCTAGCCTCTAAAGAGGCTTTTGACTAACTTCAATAACCCTTAAAAGGGTCTTCATATTCTCTTACGCTCAACTTATCAATCGCTTTATCGTGTTTTTCTTGATTCTGTATATATTTTTTTATTGTAGCTTCATTTAATCCAACTGTACTTACATAATATCCTTCTGTCCAAAAGTGACGATTTCCAAATTTGTATTTCAAATTTGCATGTCTATCAAATATCATCAAAGCGCTTTTACCTTTTAAATACCCCATAAAGCTTGAAACGCTTATTTTGGGTGGGATGCTCACTAATAGATGTACATGATCTGGCATCATATGTCCTTCTATAATCTCCACACCTTTGTATTTGCACAATAACTTTATAATTTCAATAATTGATGGTCTGTATTGATTGTATATGATTTTTCTTCTATACTTTGGAGTAAATACAATGTGGTATTTACACATCCATTTTGTATGTGCTAAACTCTTGGCTTTATTAGCCATAAAAAATCCCTACTTTCGTTATTAATTTGGCTTGAACACCTTAATTATAACGCTAAGCAGGGATTTTTTTAGTATAACTTTTGTTGCCCACCCGCATAGCAGGTGGTTTATTGTTTCGCACGTTTTACGTGCTCAACTGACTGAAGTCATTAATTAAGGCGTTATGCAATAATGGATTGCTTAACGCCTTTTTTGTTGTGTGGTCATAAAGTCTTGAACATTAATGCCTCTTTTAATACAACATAAATCAGTAAAATTGAGTTGGTAAAACATATTTTATAACTTAGGGGTGTGAATAAATATAGCACATTTGATTGATTCCTAAGCCGAGACTTCTGAGGCATCTTGCCGTAACCGAAAATCCATTTTAAGATTGGGTAAGTTCAACCTTAAAATGAGTTGAGGCGAGGCGCCTAGAAAAGCGAGGCTTTATGGATCAATTAAATAAATGAAATTATTTATACACCAGTCCGATTTACTATAGAACCCTAATAAATCACAAAAAAACTTCGAATCGATAAGTCTTAGATTCGAAGTTTTTTTAATGATTGTTTTATTGTTCGAGTCGCTTAAGTTGATTAATAAGGCGTTGACTTTTAAAAAATATTCCTGCATATTCTCGATATAATAATAAAATAAACTGTGACATCTCTTCTATAATATCTGCATGAATACGTATTTCATTTATCTTATCCAACGGCAATTGTATTAAAGCACTTGTTAAATAAATCGTCTTGTTTGAAAGCGGTAATGCATGTTCGTCACGGTGCTTAACTTCTTTCGAAATAATACCATTGTAGCGAAAGCTATACCCGGCAAATGAAGCGGGATTTGTATTTTCTGTTAGGACACATCGGTTTAACGATACATTAAACCCGAAATAAGGCATACATTTTAACAACACGATATTAGCGATGAGTTGTGCTGAAACACCTTGTTGAATACGGCTAATAGCGAACATAAGTAAATCATACAATGGCTGACTTGTTTCAATGTCTTCCATAGCTTTATCAATTGTTTCTAAACATAGGCTTGCGTAGCTATTTACATAGATATCGGTTCTTAAATCATAATTTAAATCAATCACATCGATTGAATTTAAGGTCCCCATTCCACGCCATTTATTGTAGATAAACAATCCATAAACAAAAAGTTGAGTTGTAGCTTGTAAGCCTGACTTTACTTTTTTAGCGCGCCTTACCATAAGTGGAACTTTAGCACCATGTTCATTTAAAATAGTGATAATTTTATCGGATTCACCATAATCTACTACTTTTATGATGATGCCTTTTTGTTTTACTAGCACATTGTCACCATCCTGAGGTTTTTAATTACTCATCTTCAACATAGCCCATTTGCTTTATAAATTTAGATTTGTTGCGCCAATCTTTTTGAACTTTTACCCACAAATCAAGATAAACTTTTGAGCCAAGAAGATATTCAATATCATGGCGTGCACGTTGACCAATAGTTTTTAATTTCTTGCCACCCTTACCTATGATAATTCCTTTTTGAGAATCACGTTCGACATATATAATTGCTTCAACTGTTACGCGATCTTCGCTTTCTCGAATCATACGTTCAACATTAACGCCTATTGAGTGAGGAATTTCTTCAGTTGTTGTTTCAAGAATTTTTTCGCGTATTAATTCACTCACTACAAATTGCTCAGGATGATCAGATATTTGACCGTCAGGATAGTACTTTGGACCCTCAGGTAGATAATTTTTTAATACTGAGATGAAGTGATCGACATTATGACCTTCTAACGCTGAAATTGGAATGATTTCTGCAAAATCCATATATTTTTTATATGAATCAATAATGGGCATCAATTGATCTGGGTGAATCAAGTCGATTTTATTTAAAACTAAAAATACAGGTGTTTTTAAATGTTTTAACATGTCCATAATGTATTGGTCTCCTCGCCCAATAGGCTCATTGACGTTAACCATAAACATCACGCAATCAATTTCTGAAAGGGTATTTTTAGCTACTTTCATCATATAATCTCCTAATTTATGCTTAGGCTTATGAATACCAGGGGTGTCTAAAAATATTATTTGAGCATCTTTCTCAGTCATAACACCTTGAATTTTATTGCGTGTTGTTTGTGCTTTGTCAGACATAATTGCTATTTTATGACCTATTACACGATTGACAAATGTTGATTTCCCAACATTTGGTCGACCAATAATTGTAACAAATCCTGATTTGTAACTTGTCATGATTTATAAATCCTTTCCTGAAAAGCCGTATGGCAATAATTGATCCACAGTAGATGCTCTCATCTCACCAGTTTGATTTGTCATATATACTGGCATTTCATCGTCGCATAATTCTTTTAAGACTTGACGGCAAGGTCCACATGGTGATGCCAATGAAGGACTATCTACTGTAATAGTAATGGACTCGAAATCTCCAGGTCTGTACCCTTCTGAAATGGCTGCCACTAAAGCAGAACGCTCGGCACATATGCAAGATGGATAGGCAGCATTTTCAACATTTGCACCATGAAATGTTCGACCATCCTTAGTAATTAAATAAGCTCCCACTTTAAATCCACTATAAGGTGCATAAGCTTTTTGTTGTGCTTTTCTAACTTCTTCATAATGTTTATTTGTATACTCCATAAAAGTTCTCCTGATTTATATTATTTTAGGTATAAAGATAATGCAAGCTACTATTATTGCAAAAACAGATGATATTAACACGCTGAATGCTGCAATATCTTTAGCATATTTTGCTAATGGATGATATTTATCTGTAACAAGGTCGACTGTGAATTCAATCGCTGTATTAATTGCTTCTGTAGTCCAAACTAAAAAGGTTGCTAAAATTAAAAACAACCATTCGAATTGATTGACTTGAAAGATAATGGCAAGTATCAAAACGACTAACCCACAAATCAAATGATAGGTGAAATTTGGATCTTTTTTTAAGAGTATTTTACCGCCCTCAAAGGCATATTTAAAACGCTTCATGAGTCTCTCGTTAAACCAAAATCATTGAGAATTATTTTTTGTCGACCGAACATTTCTCGTTCTTCTTCATCATTCATATGATCGTAGCCTAATAAATGCAAAAATCCGTGTAATGCTAAAAAGCCTAATTCACGTTCAAATGAATGATTATATTCATTTGCTTGAGCCTTTGCTACATCAGTACAAATAATAATATCACCTAATACACGAGGCAAATCGACACCTTCAAAAAGCTCTTCTTGCTCTTCAAACGCAAATGAAATAACGTCAGTAACACGGTCTTTATTTCGATACTCTTTATTAATAGCCTGAATTTCTTCCTCGTCAACAAATGTTACAGAGAGTTCAGCATCTTCTGAAATACCTTCTTTTGTTTTAGCAAAGTTAAGTAATTCACGAATATGCTCATACCACTTTGGATCAACATTTTGTGTGTGATCACTAAAGTCAATTGTGAACATACTACTCCTCCTCATATTTAGTAATAATACGACCTACAAGTGGGTGGCGAACAACATCTGTTTCATCGAGTTGCTGAATACTTAACCCTTTAATACCTTTAAGGCGCTGCTCGGCTTCAATTAGACCGCTTTTAATCCCTTTTGGTAAATCGATTTGCGTTTTATCACCAGTCACCACCATTTTAGAGCCAAATCCTAATCGTGTTAAAAACATTTTCATTTGAGCATGTGTGGTATTTTGAGCTTCATCCAAAATAACAAAAGCATCGTCTAAAGTACGTCCGCGCATGTACGCTAGAGGTGCGATTTCAATCACACCTCTCTCAATGAGCCTTGCTGTTTGCTCGGCACCTAATACGGTGTTTAAACCATCATATAGAGGTCTCAAATAAGGGTCTACCTTTTCTTTTAAATCTCCCGGTAGGAACCCTAACGATTCTCCAGCTTCAACAGCTGGTCGTGTTAAAACAATGCGTTTAACTTTGCCTGCACGTAATGTTTTGGCAGCATAAACAACTGCTAAAAATGTTTTACCTGTACCTGCTGGACCAATACCAAAAACCATATCATTTTTTTTCATTGCATGGATATACATACGTTGTCCCATTGTTTTAGCGCGTATTGTTTTACCGAAAGCATCTTTAGTGATTTCTTCTTCATAAAGATCGATTAAATGCTCAATTTGGCCATTTTTAGCCATTTTTATCGCGGCTTGGACATCTTTGACAGTAATTGAAGCTCCTTGTTCAATCACTTTTAATAAATTACGTAAAACGCATTCAGCCTGCGTCACTTCTTCTATTTGAGCCCCTTTAACTGCGACTTCTTGACCTCTCGCGTGTATTACTACATCAAATGCTTCCTCAAGGAGTTTAATATGTTCATCATGGTTTCCTAATAAAGCTTGTGCTTGATGAATATCATCAATCTGAATGATTCCAGGCATAAAGTAGCTCCTTTACAAATAATCTTAAGTTTAATGTATCAAATTTAAAATACGAGTTGCAATTGTTAATAGCCAATGCATCGTTATTATATCATGATTTTAGACTTTATTCTTGAATGGTACGTAAATTGAAAATAGAAAAAGCTAAGACATTAAACGCCTTAGCTTTTCATTTCAAAAGATGCTTGTTATTGATTTCGTGTTAAAGTTGTTTTGGTTTGTTGATGATTTCAGACCAAATGATGCCATTTACGACAGGATCTTTTGAAAATGTTAATGATTCATTTGTGCTTTGATTATTTTGAGGTGTTCTAAGTTGTTGTAACTTCAAACGTTTTGTACGTTCAGATAAATATTTATCATTTAAAATATCATAAGCTCTTTTTTCGATATATTCTTTTTGTTTAACACGTTCTAAATCAATTTCTTTTTCTAAATGAGATAATTGTTCATTTAGTATTTCTTTTAATGGTGTTTCATTTGATGAATCATCCGTCTTTCTACGGGATGCTGTTTGCCTTGTCCATGAGGGCTTTTGTTTCTCGTCAGTTCTTTGCTTTGGAGCATTCGGTTCATAGGGCTGCTTTTTTTCAGATTGCGGCTTTGATGTTTCAGTTTCTTCACTTAAAAGTTCTGCTTCAGCTTCTTTCACTTTTCTTTGTACTTTATCTAAAAAGGTCTCATTTTGATCAGCTTTAGAAGTTGAAGTCGGTTGAGGTTTCTTTTGCTCTTGTCGCTTTTTGTGACTTTTATCATTAACAGCACTAATAATGGAAATAATGACAGTAATGATAAATATAATAGTACCTATACTCATGAAATCACCTCATTTTTATTGATCTGTTTTAGGTGTATTTTCATTAGGTTGTGCACTTTTATTGATTGCTTCTCTCATGCCTGTATCAGCTTCAATATTTTTTAAGTTGTAATAATCTTTAACGCCAATATTACCAGAACGTAATGCTTCGGCCATCGCCAGTGGTACTTCTGCTTCAGCTTCAACAACTTTAGCATGCATTTCTTGAACGCGTGCTTTCATTTCTTGTTCTTGTGCTACTGCCATTGCACGACGTTCTTCAGCTTTAGCTTGAGCGATATTTTTATCTGCAATAGCTTGCTCAGTTTGTAAATCTGCACCGATATTTTTACTAATATCAACGTCAGCTATATCTATTGATAAAATTTCAAAAGCTGTACCTGAGTCTAACCCTTTACTTAGAACAGTTTTTGAAATACTGTCTGGATTTTCAAGGACTTCAGTATGGCGGTCACTTGAACCGATAGTAGATACAATCCCTTCACCTACACGAGCGATGATTGTATCTTCACCCGCACCACCTACTAAACGTGAAATATTCGCACGCACTGTAATTCTTGCTTTTGCTTTGACTTCAATACCATCCATAGCTACACCGGCTATAAACGGTGTTTCGATTACTTTAGGATTAACAGACATTTGCACTGCTTCTAAAACATCACGACCAGCTAAATCGATAGCTGCACTTCGCTCAAATGGAAGATCAATATCTGCACGTTGCGCTGCTATATTCGCATCTACAACACGGTCTACATTACCTCCTGCAAGATAATGCGACTCCAATTGATTCGTTGTAAGCTGAAGCCCTGCTTTATGGGCTTTAATTAAAGGGCCGATAACTTTACGCGGTGAAACGCGACGTAAACGCATCCCTATAAGTGTTCCGATTCCAACTCTCACACCCGCGGCTAATGCAGAAATCCATAAACCAACAGGCACAAATGAGAATAAGATTAATAATGCAATTAATACTAATACAGCAATTACAATAATTGTAATAACGCTTGATGATATCATATTGACACTCCTTATTTTGAATTTTGTTCTCTAACTACAACACGTGTTCCTTCGACTTCAATAATTTTTACTGCGGTATCTTTCATAATAAATGATCCTTCAGAAACCGCATCGATACGTTGATTATCTAAGACAATAATACCAGAAGGACGTAGGTCGGTTAATGTTGTTGCATTTTGACCTACTAAATATGTGTTATCATTGTGTGATGTATAACCAGATTCTTTGCTTGTCGAATCTTTTAAAACCACTTGATCAAACAGACTAATTCTTTTTTTGAAAAATTTCACTAAAATCACCCATTCAATTACTGTTAATATCATAGCGATGATTACATTGAATAACATCATTGAAAGATTGTCACCCATTGTAATCAAACTAAATGTAACAAGTAACAATCCAATAATTCCAAGTATTGCTCCTACTATAAAGAGTTCAATGACTATAAATAAAACACCAATAATAAAAGTTGAAAGCGTCACTAATGAGATACTACCTTGAATGATAAAGCCTAAAAAAATCATTAATAAGGCTATGAAACCAACAATCCCCGCAAAATTGATTCGACGTGAATAAAGTTGGTAAAGAAAGCCTAAAAAAGTGATACAAGTTAGAAATAACGACACCTCTTGTGATGTTAGCCAGTTTGCAATATCGAGAAACAAACTTGACTTTTGGAATACAGAAAAGTGACCGAGTGTATGTATAATTATTATAATAAGCATTTGCACCTCACTTTCATACTTAGTAGTATACATTAAAAAAATAAAATCTAATAGTTGAATTCCTATATTTAAGTAAAATTTAAACTTTTGGGAGTATATTATTTCAAATAATATAAGCAAAAAGGATTAAGACACTATGTTAATAAGATGTGTTTATGAAAAAAGAGATTGAAACCTTTAGACATTTGCTACAGGAAGCCTATTTAGAATCCCATTAGCAAGCTATAGTTTCAATCTCTATATATATTAATCTTAATGTTGAGGGAGTTCAACACAAAATTAATTATCTGAATTTACGCTTACGTGCAGCTTCAGATTTTTTCTTACGTTTAACACTCGGTTTTTCATAAAATTCGCGCTTACGAACTTCTTGAATTGTACCGCTTTTTGAAACTGATCGTTTAAAACGACGTAATGCATCTTCTAATGATTCGTTTTTACGAACTACTGTTTTAGACATCTGTATTTCCCTCCCTCCAAATATCAAGAAAGCTTTAATCTTATTTGCATGATTATTCAACCATGTAAACATTAGTATAAATTAAATCTTTATATTGGTCAATCTACAAAGTTACATTTTTTTAATAAAATTTTAAATTTGAATGATCTAAGCTATCAAACTAATACTTTTTGTTCTGTGTCGTTTGAAGCATGCTGAACAGTGCGTATTAAAGCACCTTTGTTAAGTGGATATCCAGATTTTTTAACTTTTACTTTACAAATCTCGCCAATTAAAGATTCATGACCTTCAAACTCAACCTTCATATAATTATCAGCATAACCGACTAAAACGCCATCGCGAGACCCTTTTTCTTCAGGGATTACTTCTAAAACGCTATTTTCAAAGCGTGATGCATAAGTTTTAGCAAGTTGATTACTTAATTCAATGAGTTTGTGAACACGCTTGTTTTTGATGTTTTCATCAATTTGATTATCCATCCGTGCAGCTGGTGTGCCAATTCTTGGCGAATATGGAAAAACATGTAATTCTGAAAATTGATGTTGTACTATAAAATCATAAGTTTCTTGAAATTCCGCTTCTGTTTCGCCGGGAAATCCTACAATAACATCACTCGTAACGGCTAACCCAGGAAGAGCAGCATGTAGTTTTTGTAACCGCTCTGAAAAGTGTGACATAGAGTATTTACGTCGCATTCTCTTAAGTACAGTATCCGAACCAGATTGTAGAGGGACATGAAGGTGTCTTACCACTTTTTGAGATTGTTTAAGTACTTCGATGACTTCATCTGTTAGTTGACTTGCCTCAATTGACGAGATACGTATTCGCTCAAGACCATCAACTGATTCAAGATCGCGTAAGAGTTGAGCTAAGTTATAGTTTTTTAAATCTTGTCCATAACCACCTGTATGAATACCAGTTAATACTATTTCTTTATAACCGGAATTAACAAGCTGTGTGGCTTGTTCAATCACTTTTTCAGGATCACGTGAGCGCATTAAACCACGAGCCCATGGAATAATACAAAATGTACAGAAATTGTTACAACCTTCTTGAATCTTTAAAGACGCTCTTGTACGGTCTGTAAAATAAGGTACATCTAATTCTTCGTAAGTACGGTTTTTCATTATATTACTTACACCATTGATAGGTTGGCGTTCTTTATTAAACTGTTCAATATATGTAAGTAACTTATGACGGTCTTGAGTTCCAACTACGATATCGACTCCAGGAATTTCCATAATTTCAGCTGAAGATGTTTGTGCATAACATCCAGTGACACAGATGACAGCATCAGGATTTTTGCGAATGGCGCGTCGTATGATTTGACGGCTCTTTTTATCTCCTGTGTTAGTTACCGTGCATGTATTAATAACGAATACGTCTGCATTTTGTTCAAAGTCGACGCGATCGTATGAAGATTCTTTAAATAATTGCCAAATTGCCTCAGTTTCATAATGGTTAACCTTACAACCTAAAGTATGAAAAGCTACTGTTGACATATATTCACCCCATTAAATCTATTTCATAACTTATAGCACTTAATGCATAAAGTGGTGCAGTTTCAGCTCTTAAAATTCTAGGCCCTAATGCAATTTTTATTGCTTTATCACTGAATAAATTAATTTCTTCTGATGAAAAGCCACCTTCAGGACCGAAAATGAGTAGAATATGGGAATCTTTATCTAAATTTTGGATAACTTTTTTAAAATTAGATTTTTCACCATTTTTGGCTGTTTCTTCGTATGCTATAAGTACATAGTCATATTTGTTTATCATATCATAAATAGCATTTAAATTCGAGATATATTTCACTTCCGGAATCATTTGACGATAACTTTGTTCAGCTGCTTCTTTGACTATTTTTTGCCATCTATCAAGTTTCTTATTCACTTTAGATTCTGTTAATTTAACAATTGAACGATCCATATGAGTCGCTATAAAAGATGTAGCACCTAATTCTGTTCCCTTTTGCAAGAGCCACTCATATTTATCTGACTTTATAAGTCCGCTACAAATTGTAATCTCAACAGGTAGTTCTGTATGAATATTTATCAATTCCATTGTCATGATTTCAATTGAATCATCTGTGCTTAATATTTTAGATTTATAAGTACCATTTAAAAAGTTAATAATAATTTCATCATTAACTGACAAACGCATTACATTTTTTATATGATGGATATCTTCTTTTTGAGTGATAAAAAAACGCTGATGACATTCAGCGTTTTCTTTTAAAAAATAACGTTGCATTAGATTTTCACCTTCTGACCTGTAATACATATCCAACCACTGTCGCGTTGAATGTTTTGAATTTGAAACCCAGCTTCTTTCATTTGTGATACGATGTCTGTTTCCCGTTCTTCAATGATACCTGAAGCAATAAATATACCATTAGCATTTAAGTGAGAATATGCATCAGGTATCATTTTTTCGATTATATGTGCCAAAATATTTGCAATAATAACATCATAAGTCTCGACTTCATTTTCTAATAGATTTCCTGTCGATGTTTCAATAGCATGCAAGCAATGATTTTTTTCAAAATTTTCTTTAGCTACTTTTACAGCCATTTCATCTAAGTCGATGGCTTTAATTGATTGTGCGCCTAAAAGAAAAGAAGCAATACTTAATATACCTGACCCAGTACCCACATCAATGACACGATGTTTAGGCTGTATCACTTTTTCTAATGCTTTTAAACACAAACTTGTTGTAGGGTGATCTCCAGTGCCGAAAGCCATACCTGGATCAAGTTCGATATATAAATATTTATCGTCTCTTTCGATTAATTCCCAACTAGGAATGATGAAAAAGCGGCTTGAAGCTTGAAAAGGATGAAAGTAATTTTTCCATTCATTTTCCCAATCTGATTCTTTTATTTCGGTTGCTCGAATAGATAGCACTGTTTTGTCAACAATATCATTATTTAATAAAAGTTGCTCAATTTGATTGTTTAATCCGATATAATATTGTTCTTCATTGAAATAACCTTTAATAATGATATGCTTTTCTGGATAATCGTCTGGGTTCAGGTCAAAAATTTCTCCGAATCGATCTTCTCGTTCTTTATATATTTCATTAGAATCTTCAATCGCAACACCATTGGAACCAAAGTCCTGTAGAATTGATGAGGCTAGCGTTTCGGCATCTTGATTAACAGTAACAGAAAGTTCAATCCAATTCATAGTTTATTCTCCTTTAAAGAAACGTCTAGCTTTATCTTTGAAATTAGAAGATTGCTCACTTATTTCTTCGCCACTTGCACTTGCAAATTCTCTAAGTAAATCTTTTTGTCGGTCATTTAATTTAGTTGGTGTTTCGACAATAATATTAACAAACAAGTCGCCGTAACCATAGCCATGTACATTTTTGACACCTTTACCTTTTAAGCGAAATTGTTTTCCTGACTGTGTGCCGGAAGGAATCGTAAGCATAACATGACTATTTAGTGTTGGGATTTTAACTTCATCTCCTAATGCAGCTTGTGAAAAGCTGATTTTATGTTTATATAGGATGTCATCCCCTTCTCTGATAAATTTATCAGACGGTTTCACACGGAAGATAATAAATAAATCTCCAGACGGTCCACCATTTTCGCCAGGTGATCCTTGATTTGCTAATCTGATTTGTTGATCATTGTCTACACCT
The DNA here is from genome assembly GCF_003012915.1 of Staphylococcus felis. Classification (NCBI taxonomy): domain Bacteria; kingdom Bacillati; phylum Bacillota; class Bacilli; order Caryophanales; family Staphylococcaceae; genus Staphylococcus; species Staphylococcus felis. The sequence goes on from NZ_CP027770.1 coordinate 2,024,092, forward strand.
TCAGGTACAGTGACTTGCAATTTAACATTTTTCGTTTCTGTTCCTTTACCGTGACATGTTGGGCAAGCTTCTTCAAATTCTTGACCAGACCCATTACATTGAGGGCACACTTTTTCAGTTCTAACTCGACCTAAAATAGTATTTTGTTCAACTGATACATGGCCCGCACCATTACAATATGAGCATGTTTTTTTCTTAGTACCTGGTTTGGCACCATCACCGTCACAAGTGTGACAAGTTACATCTTTTCGTATAGAGATTTCTTTTTCTGTACCAAACACAGCTTCTTCAAATGTAACAGTCATCGTATATTGTAAATCATCGCCGCGTCTAGGTGCGTTGGGATCACGTTGACGTTGAGCGCCACCAAAGAATGAACTGAAAATATCTTCGAAGCCGCCTCCGCCAAAACCTGAAAAGTCCTGACCACCAAAACCTTGCCCGAAGCCACCATTTTGTGCCCCCGCATGACCAAATTGATCATAGTTTGCACGCTTATTATCATCACTTAGCACTTCATATGCTTCGCTAATTTCTTTGAATTTTTCATCTGCGCCTTCTTCTTTATTAATATCTGGATGATACTTTTTTGATAATTTACGATAGGCTTTTTTGATTTCATCTTTAGAAGCACCTTTATTAACACCTAAGACTTCATAATAATCTCTTTTTGCCAATACAATCTCCCCTTTTTATTTTATAAGGATAAAAAGAGGCTGGGACGAATGAATGTCCTAGCCCCTTTTTGAGCGACTTGTCATAGTCAGTTTAAAACGTGTGATACATTATTTTTTATCATCATCGTTAACTTCTTTAAAGTCAGCATCTTCAACTGTATCATCTTGTTGAGAAGCGTCATTACCTTGAGCATTTTGAGCTGCTTGTTGTGCTTGCTCATAAACTTTCATAGATAATTGTTGGATTACTTGTTCTAATTCAGATTTTTTAGTTTTGATGTCTTCAATATCTTCGCCTTCAAGCGCTGATTTTAAAGCATCTTTTTTATCTTGAGCATCTTTTTTATCTTCTTCACTTACATTTTCTCCAAGATCTTCTAATGTTTTATCAACTTGGAAGACTAATTGATCAGCTTCGTTACGTAAATCTACTTCTTCGCGTCGTTTTTTGTCAGCTTCAGCATTTTGTTCTGCATCTTTCACCATGCGATCAATTTCTTCGTCTGAAAGTGATGATGAAGATTCAATTGTAATGTTTTGTTCTTTATTAGTACCTAAATCTTTAGCAGTAACGTTAACGATACCATTTTTATCAATGTCAAATGTAACTTCGATTTGAGGCACACCACGTGGTGCTGGTGGAATATCAGTTAATTGGAAACGACCTAACGTTTTGTTGTCTTGAGCCATTGGACGTTCCCCTTGTAGAACATGGATATCTACTGCTGGTTGATTATCTGCCGCTGTTGAATAAACTTGTGATTTTGAAGTTGGGATTGTTGTGTTTCTTTCAATTAGCGTATTCATGCGTCCACCCATAATTTCAATACCAAGTGATAAAGGTGTTACGTCTAATAGAACAACATCCTTAACGTCACCAGTGATTACGCCACCTTGAATTGCAGCACCCATAGCTACTACTTCGTCAGGGTTTACACCTTTGTTTGGTTCTTTGCCAATTTCTTTTTTAATTGCTTCTTGAACTGCTGGAATACGAGTAGATCCACCAACTAAAATGACTTCATCAATATCAGAGTTAGATAATCCAGCATCTTTCATTGCTTGACGTGTAGGTCCCATAGTTTTTTGAATTAACTCATGAGATAATTCTTCAAATTTTGCACGTGATAACGTTGTTTCTAAATGTAATGGCCCCGCTTCTCCTGCAGATATGAAAGGTAATGAAATTTGTGTTGAAGATACACCAGATAAGTCTTTTTTAGCTTTTTCAGCTGCATCTTTTAGACGTTGAAGCGCCATTTTATCTTTAGATAAATCAACACCATTTTCTGATTTGAATTCATTGACTAAGTGATCAATAATAACTTGGTCAAAGTCATCACCACCAAGTTTATTATCACCAGCAGTAGCTAGTACTTCAAATACACCATCGCCTAATTCTAGGATAGAAACGTCAAATGTACCGCCACCAAGGTCAAATACTAAAACTTTTTCATCTTTATCAGTTTTATCTAATCCGTATGCCAATGCTGCAGCAGTTGGCTCATTTATAATACGTTCTACTTCAAGACCGGCTATCTTACCAGCATCTTTTGTAGCTTGACGTTCACTGTCATTAAAATATGCAGGGACAGTTATAACAGCTTTTTCAACTTTTTCACCTAAATAACTTTCTGCAGTGTTTTTAAGGTTTTGTAAAATCATTGCTGAAATTTCTTGTGGTGTATAATCTTTACCTTCAATATTTTCTTTATGTTGTGTCCCCATATGACGTTTAATTGACTGAATCGTGTTAGGGTTAGTGATTGCTTGACGTTTTGCCACTTCACCTACTTGTGTTTCACCATTTTTAAAAGCAACAACTGATGGAGTTGTTCTTGCACCTTCAGGGTTTTGAATAACTTTTGGTTCATCTCCTTCTAAAACAGCTACACAAGAGTTAGTTGTACCTAAGTCAATTCCAATTACTTTACTCATACTCAAATTCCTCCTAATTTTCAAACATAATTATTTTTACATATATCCATTTATTCGTCAAAAATTATTGGTTTACTTTCACCATTGAAGCGCGTAAAACGCGATCTTTTAATTGATAACCGGGTTGTAATTCTTCTGTAATGGCACCGGATTCAAAATCAGGATTATCGTCTTGAACAACTGCCTGATGATAATTAGGGTCAAATTGTTCACCTTCAGCTTTAATTCGCTCTAAGCCATTATTTTTTAAAGCTTGTAATAGACTTTCATAAACCATTTCAACGCCTTTTTTTAATGATACGAAAGATTCATCATCGCCTTCAATTTTTAAAGCGCGTTCAAAATTATCTAGTGTAGGCAATATATCACTTAAAACGCTTTGAGATTGATATTTTTTTTGAATATCACTTTCGTTTTGAATGCGACGTTTATAATTCTCAAATTCAGCATACAATCGTAAGTACTTTTCCTGTTCTTGTTCAACTTGAGCTTTCAAATTTGATATTTCTTCATCTTTAGGATCTATCTCTTCGTTTTCTTCTTGTTGAGATGGCGTTTTACTTTCTTCATCAGTTTGTTCAACTGTTTGATTCTGATTTTTTTCGTTCTCTAAAATCGCTTCTGACGATTCAACTTGAGATTCATCTTTTGATTGATCTGGGTTGATTGGTTCGTTGTTTTCTGACATTTTCAAACCTCCAATAGACGTTCCATTGATTCTAAAATTTTATGAAATTAGATTTAATAAGTTTATGACACTTTGATAACGCATCGCAGTAGGACCAATTACAGCAATGTAGCCTTTGACATTATCATCAATCTGATAGGGTTTAGTGAGTATAGCTATATCTCGAAAATCCGACTCAATTTCCGATCCAATCTTTATGGATATAGGATCTTCAGAAATATTCCGAATTAAATCAGTAATCTGATTTGATTCAATGTACTTGAGAATAGGTTGAATGGATCTTACAGTAGATTCATCTAGACCTTCTATGAGTTGATTTTTTCCACCTAAATACACACGAGATGATTCTGAAGACTGATATTGCTGGATTAATAAATATACCCTTAACAATAACTGAGTCTCTTCATCACTAAAACCTAATAATCTGTACGCATCAATATGATTTTTTTGACCGTTTCTTAAAAATTCCTGGTAGTTTTGAGATATAAAATTTGAAACCTTCGTTATCGATAAGTCACTAATTGGGACTTGAACAGATACGTGTAATTGCTTAACGTGTCCAGTATCAAATATTAAAACTACTATTAAATGTTTAAGACTAACTTTGATTAATCGTATGTCTAGAATGGTTGCTTTAGAGTGGTCTGGTCCTATCACTAATGTTGTATAGTGCGATTGATTTGAAAATACTCTAGCAAAATATTCCAACGTTGATGAAATGTCAAAATGGTGTTCCATAAACATTCCATACATATCTAAATTATGAGCACTATCTTCATTTAGGGGTTGCTCTAACAATTGTTTGGCATATACACGAAATCCAGATTCAGAAGGTATGCGTCCAGATGATGAATGTGTCTTTTCAATCAACTTCATGCCCTCTAAGAATTTCATTTCATTACGAATTGTTGCTGGGCTGACATTTAAATCATGCCTTTGAATAATTGTGTTAGAGCCAATTGGATGCCCTAATTCAACATAATCTTCAACAATAGCATTTAAAACACTGAATTGTCTCTGAGTAATCATGTTTTCACCTCGTTAGCACTCTTCCCTATCAAGTGCTAACTATAATTTAACAAATTGGTCAAAGTAAGTCAATGTTAAAGCATTGGAAAGTTATATTTTAATAAAAGATTCAAAAACTTCATTTCCAATGACTTTACCTCTCTCAGTCAATGCAATACTTTCACTATTATTGATAATAAGATTTTCACTTGAAAGCTGGTTCAATTCATCGCGATATATCTCCTCAACTTCAAGCCCAAATTTATTCTTAAATCTAGACTTATTTACGCCATTAGTCATACGTAATCCTAAAAACATTTCTTCTTCTATTTGTTCTTTGATAGATATTTTGGATTCAGTTAATCTTGGCAACTGATTGGATTTAATCTTATTGATATAGTGACCAACTGGCTTTACATTTGTATATCTTACGTTGTCTATATAACCACTTGCACCAGCACCAAATCCATAATAATGTTCATTTTTCCAATATACTTGATTATGAACTGACTCATGTCCCTTTTTTGCAAAATTCGAAATTTCATACTGATGTAATTCACTTCTATGAATGCGATCAATTAATAACTTGTACATATTTTCTCCAATATCTTCATCAGGTAAACTCAATTTGCCTTTGCGATATAAATTATAAAATTGAGTTTGAGGTTCGATGATTAAACCATAACTTGAAATATGGTCAATATCTAATTGAAGCGCCTGATTTAAACTATCTTCAAATTGTTGCAAAGATTGACCTGGTAAATCGTACATTAAATCTAAACTTATGGATGGTATTTGGTATTTCCGTGCAATTTTTATGGCATTATAAATATCTTCTGGTTGATGACTTCTTCCTAATGAATTTAATAGATGTGGATCAAAAGTTTGAACGCCTAATGATAAGCGATTGACACCATACTTTTTTAATAAAGCAATTTTAGATTCTGTCAATTCATCCGGATTAGCTTCAAAAGTATATTCATCACGAATATTAAATCGACGCCCAATTGCGTTCAGTAAAGTTTCGAGTTGAACTTCTGAGAGTGCTGTTGGAGTACCTCCTCCAACAAATATTGTATTTAATTGAGTGGTATGAGCGCTTTCCATTTCTTTAATTAAGCAGTTGATATAATCATCCACTGGTTGGTTTTGAATAAAATATTTATTAAAATCACAGTAAGTACAAATTTTGGTACAAAAAGGGATATGGATATATGCACTTTTAATACTCATAAGTCCTCCTTAAAAAACACCCCCATCCACATCGAATCATGTGGAATGGGAGCATATCACTAATCTTCGTCCATTTTCAAAACAGCTAAAAATGCATCTTGTGGTATTTCTACATTGCCGACAGCTTTCATTTTTGCTTTACCAGCTTTTTGTTTCTCTAATAATTTACGTTTACGACTAATGTCTCCACCATAACATTTGGATAGAACATTTTTACCCATTGATTTGATATTTGTTCTTGCAACAATTTTATGCCCGATTGCTGCTTGGACTGGTACTTCAAATTGTTGTCTTGGGATAAGTGTCTTTAATTTCTCAACAAGTACCTTACCACGTTCATATGCAAAGTCTCTATGAACAATAAAACTTAAAGCATCGACCTTTTCGCCATTTAATAAAATATCCATTTTAACTAAATTACTTTCTTTATTTTCGATGAATTCGTAATCAAATGATGCATATCCTTTTGTATTTGATTTTAATTGATCAAAAAAGTCAAATACGACTTCAGATAAAGGCAGCTCATAAACAATATTAACACGAATATCATCAAGATAATCCATATTTATAAACTGTCCACGTTTACGTTGGCAAAGTTCCATTACAGCACCGACATAGTCATTTGGAACCATCATTGTAGCCTTAACATAAGGTTCAAAAACTTTCTCAATTTGATCACGCTCAGGCATTTGCGCTGGATTGTCTACCAAAATTTCATCACCATTACGAAGTTGAACAGTATAAATTACAGATGGTGCTGTTGCGATAAGTTCAATACCAAATTCGCGTTCAATACGTTCCTGAATAATTTCCATATGCAACATACCTAAAAATCCAGTTCGGTATCCAAATCCAAGTGCTTTAGAAGACTCTGGTTCAAATTCGAGAGAAGCATCGTTGAGTTGAAGTTTTTCCAAAGCTTCACGCAAGTCATTGTAATCTTTGTTATCAATAGGAAAAAGTCCACAATAAACCATAGGATTCATTTTTTTATATCCTTTTAAAGGGGTGTCGGCAGGATGATTTGCTAATGTAATCGTATCCCCTACACGTGAATCATCTACATTTTTAATATTTGCGATAATATATCCAACGTCACCAACTGATAATTCGTCAGTTGGCATCTGCTTAGGCGTATTAATTCCTACTTCGTTAACTTCAAACGTTTTGCCCGTTGCCATCATTTTAATTTGGTCACCAGGCTTAACGACACCTTCAACAATTCTAATTGATGAAATAACGCCTCTATAAGGATCATATTCAGAGTCGAATATTAATGCTTTTAATGGTGCGCTAGGATCTCCTTCTGGTGGAGGGACTATTTCAACAATCTTTTCTAAAATTTCTTCAATACCTATATTGGACTTGGCGCTAGCTAATACAGCATCATCTTTATCAAGCCCAATGACTTCCTCTACTTCATTTTTGACACGCTCTGGTTCAGCTGCTGGTAAATCAATTTTATTGATAACAGGTACCAACTCTAAATCATTATCGAGTGCTAAATATACGTTTGCTAAAGTTTGTGCTTCTATGCCTTGAGCTGCATCGACTACAAGAATAGCACCTTCACATGCTGCAAGTGATCGAGACACTTCATATGTAAAATCGACATGTCCTGGTGTATCAATCAAATGAAAAGTATAAGTTTCACCATCTTTAGCATCGTACTTTAATCGTACTGCATTAAGTTTAATTGTAATACCACGTTCTCTTTCCAGATCCATAGAATCTAACAATTGTGCTTGCATCTCACGAGATTCAACTGATTTCGTATTTTCAAGTATTCTATCAGCAAGTGTTGATTTCCCGTGATCGATATGTGCAATGATTGAAAAGTTTCTGATATATTTCAGTCTATTGATTCGTTCTTGATTATCCATATCATTCTACTCACTTTCATTAAGTTCCCAACTTATATAACTATTACATCTTTGATATGATAACGTTTTTAGACTATAAATGCAAATCACTCATTCAAGTCATGTGTTAAATCAAAGTATACATTTTTTGATTATAAAAACAGCATCATTTAGAAATAATCATTGCACATTACTATGACTTTTGATAGAATAAATTTTGTTGTAATCAAATTCATTTTGATGCCAAGAAGACTATAGGAGGTGTCTCACATGCCAAATATTAAATCTGCTATTAAACGTGTAAGAAAAACAGAAACAACTGAACTTAAAAACATTTCTCAAAAAAATGACATGCGTTCAGCTGTGAAACGTGCTAAACAAGCAATTGAATCTAACGCTGATAATAAACAAGAATTAATTAGTCAAGCTGTTAAACGTATTGACAAAGCATCACAAAGTCATTTAATACATTCAAACAAAGCTGACCGAATGAAATCTAAATTAATGTCAGCTAAATAATACTTGAACCTTGAGGAGTCTCAAGGTTCTACTGTCTACAAGGCCATTGCCTTTGTAGACAGTTTTTTTAGGTTCTATAGTAAATCGGACTGGTGTATAAATAATTTCATTTATTTGATTGTTCCATAAAGCCTCGCTTTTCTAGGCGCCTCACCTCAACTCATTTTAAGATTGAACTTACCCAATCTTAAAATGGATTTTCGGTTACGGCAAGATGCCTCAGAAGTCTCGGCTTAGGAAACAATCAAATGTGCTATATTTATTCACACCCCTAAGTTATAAAATATGTTTTACCAACTCAATTTTACTGATTTATGTTGTATTAAAAGAGGCATTAATGTTCAAGACTTTATGAACACACAACAAAAAAGGCGTTAAGCAATCCATTATTGCATAACGCCTTAATTTAATGCGACCAGTCCGATTTACTATAGAACCTTTTTTATAGATGTTGATTCGAAGTATACGCTTCACTATATAGGACGTTACTAATCAGCTGCAAGAAGGTGGTTGACTTTTTACATATTATAATGGTTAAACTAGCAGTTATCGTTTTTCTAAAATGAGCCGCTCTTAGATTCTTTACCGAAGACTATGTTTTTTATACAGATAATATAAATAGTTCTAATATTAAGGCTTTATCTAAATAAGAAGATTTAAGTTTATAATCTGTTTCAGCACACTTATTAATCACTTCTAAAAGTGATTTTAAATGGTATTTTCTAGATTGACTGAGTGCAAGTTTAACGCGATATGGATGAACATTTATCGTTTTGGCAATTTGGGTAGGGCTATACCCTTTTTCACTGAGTATTTTGGTTTGATAGTAAATTCTGTATGTACTTGTAATTAATGCCAATAACTTAATAGGTTCTTCCTTTAATTGAATCAAGTCTTTCATAAGTGAAATGGCTTTTTCTTTTTGCCCTTTTTGAATGTATTCAGTTAATAAAAACACATTTTGTTCTAAACTACGATTCACAATGAGTTCAATATCTTTTTTGGAAATCGTAGGTCGTTCCCCAATATAAAGTAATAGTTTATCGAGTTCTTGTTGAATAATGCGATAGTGAATGCCTGTTAGACCCAAAAAGTATTCAAGTTCTTCTTGATTAATTGCTTTACTTTCTTTTTGCAAATAAGAAGATATCCATGCTTTCATCTCTTCTTCTGACAATTGCTCGATTTTTTTGATATTAGCCACTTTTTTAACCGATTTAACTAATTTTTTTCTTTCGTCTAATTTCAGAGAATGCACCTGAAATATCATTAAAGTGTCGGAATCATAATTTTCAACAAAATTAATGAGTTGTGTCAATGATGTTTTCATCTCTTGAGGTATTTTTTCTCCTGTGAAAATAAATGCATTTTGTACTAGCACAACTTTTTTATCAGAAAATAGAGGTAGTGTCATTGCTTCCTCCATTATTTGATTAATATTTGCTTCATAAAGGTTATATTTAACAAAGTTAAAATCATCTTTTGGAACCTTTTTTAGATATTTTTGGATGAGTTGATCAGTTTCTTTTTCAATCAATTCGGGCACATCGCCATAAATAACGTTAATTTGAGACATTATTTAAATTCCTTTCCAACGTATCATCAATAGCGTTATTATAACATGATTTATCCAACTATATGACTATTTCTCATTTGTTATAAAGTAATGATTATCTTGAAAAATGATAGATATATGGCTATTTTTGGAAGTGTTGTATGTTTTGATATCTAATGAGTTCAACCTTTTTAAAATTTCAGGATGAGGAAGATGATAAACATTGTTTTGTCCAGAAGAAATTAATGCCACTTTAGGATGAATTGTTTTTAAAAATTTTTCAGAACTACTTGTTTTACTACCGTGATGACCTACTTTTAATAATTCAATTGTCGGTAATGAATACTTTGATAAAAGCTGTTTTTCATTTAATTCAGTTGCATCTCCCATAAGTAATGTATCAATATTGTTAAAGCTAGCTAATGTGACAATAGAATGTTCGTTCGGATCATCACTATTTTGAATATCTGTATTGTAAAATTTGAATGTAAATTCACCTAACTGAATTTGGTGTTGATTTAGGTATGATTGAACTTTAATATCTCTTTCATTCGATAGTTGTATGATTGTTTTTAACTTTTCTTTATCAAACTTATTGGGGTTAATGATAATTTGTTTAATTTTAATCGCATCTACTAAATGCTTTAGTTCTCCAATATGGTCTTGATGATCATGCGTAAGGACTAGATAATCAATTGTTCGAATGCCTCTTTTCTTAAACAATGGTAATATTCTTTTTTCTGAAATATTATAAGTTGAGTTAAATGCTTTTAATCTTTCATTTTTACCTCCTGTGTCGATCATTAGTTTTTTACCGTTTTGACTTTCAAATAAAATGCTATCTCCCTGACCAACATCGATAACTGTCATTCGATTAACGTGATGAGTCATAAAAATTGAAGACATGTATATCAAAACGAACATCATAGACAGCGCTAAAAAATAGCGATTATATTTACACAGAAGCATCAATATAAACATGAAGACTACAAATATAAAATAACCTACTTCACCAGCGTGAGGTATAAAAAAGTGTATAGCTGTCATAGGATTAAATATAAATATTAAGCATTGCTCCAGGTGAAATAAAATATAAAATGGGGCTTCAAATAAAAAGAGTAATTGCGGGGCCATCACGCCAAATAAAACAGTACAAAATGCAAAGGGAAGTATCAATGTACAATACAATGGAATAAAAAATACATTTGTAATCAGGCCTAACCATTGAAATTCATTCAAATGATGATATGAGATAGCTAGTGTTCCAATGGTAGAAAGAAAACTAGTAATGAATAGGACTTTAATAAATGATAAGTGTATATAGCACTTTTGTAAAAAGATAAGTAAAAAACAAATTGTAAAAGAGAATTGGAATCCTATATGATAATGCAATTGAGGCTCAAAAAAGCTTAATAGCAAATATGTGACTAATAATAAATGAAGGCTAGCAATGTGAAGCCATTTTGAAAAAACTAAACCTAACATCGTCATGAATACAGCGCGTTCGGCACTTGGAGAATAACCAGTAAAAATTAAGAATACCGGTAAAATGATCAAAAGGGTCAATTTAACTATAAATCTAGGGATAGGCATTCGTTTTAAAAGATTATTCAACAGAAACGTAAATATACCGACGTGTGTACCGCTAATAGCATATAAATGAGAAATACCGAGACTACGTATAATCTCTCTATAATTGTGATCTAAAAATTGAGTTTGGCCTGTAATAAGTGCGATTATAGTTCTCTTGCCATGAATATTTGAATTCATTATGCGTTCAGTTGCGATGTTTTTATAATATTCTATTCGATTCATTAGATTTGGTTTTCTTTTAAAACATTGTGCTGTTTGAAGGGTTTTGATAGTGAAATATGCCGGTGCTCCTTTGATTGATGAAGGCTTGATTTTGCCTTCGACAGTACATGAATAATTTAATATAAAGGAAGCATTAGGCCGATACATACGTTTAAGGTTATAAGAAGACAAAATGAAGTGATTATGGTTAGACGTAATATTAGCGGTGTATTGATTATTTTTGATTAGAGGGAGACTATTGAAGTCAATGTTCATTTTTATACTTATGGGAGATGGGAAATTAATTTGGGGATGCTGTTGGGAGTTGTATTCTTTTAGCATATAAGATTCAACGTTATAACCTAAAATGCTTACAAATACGATTAGTATATAAAATGGAATTGGATATTTTTTAAAAACCATACTGCATGTTAATGTTAAGAATAAAAAACATGCAGTATACAAATGGTGATAAAAAATCTGTCCGATTACATAACTTAAAAGTAAGTAAATCATGCTTCATCTAAAAACATTTGAGCAATATGGTTTGCATCAAAAGGAACTTTTTCAAATTTCACACCAGACTGCTGTAATAATTCAATTGCGTATGGATGATTACGATAGTCTTGTGCATAATATATAGTTTTAATACCCGCTTGAATTATTGATTTAGTACAATTTAAGCACGGAAAATGAGTGACATATATAGTCGCGTTTTCAGTTCGGACACCTTGCTTTGAACATTGTAATAATGCATTCATTTCTGCGTGTATAGTTCGAATACAATGCCCATTTTCAATTAGACAGCCGTCGTCTATACAATGTACTTCACCAGCAACAGAGCCATTATACCCTCCAGCAATTATGCGATTGTCCTTAATAATTGTTGCACCGACAGATAGTCTTTGACACGTTGAGCGTAATGATAGTAAATGTGCTTGCGCCATAAAGTAATCATCCCATTTGATTCGATCCATATGTATCACCTCTAATATTACTTTAATTGAATCAAGTTGATTATAACTAAACTATTAAAACGAAGCGAGTAAATCATCATTAAACTACAAAATACTCTTTTAAATTTTCAAACGTTTTATCGCCAATGCCCTTAACTTCTTTCAATTCATCGATTGATTGAAATTGACCATGTTCTTCTCTATACATCAAAATAGTCTGAGCTTTTGCAGGCCCTATACCTGGTATTTCAGTTAAATCTGATTCTTCTGCTGTATTTAGGTTAATGGGTTGCGTTTTATTTTGACTTTGAGATGAATGATGAGCTGTTGAAGAAGTCGTATCATTCTTTGAAGGTATAATAATCATCTTTTGATCAGTCAATCGTTCTGCGAGATTAACTTGAGTTAAATCAGCATCGGAACGCAATTGTGCTTTGTTAACAAGCTGCTGTACTCTATCGTTAGACTTCATAGTATAAGTATTGGGATTTTTGACAGCACCTTTTATATCAACAATAATTTCGATATTTTTTTGGCTTGCATTTTCTGTTTGTTTTTCATGAGTTGATGTATCTTCTAGCACTGTTTCATCTATTAAGTCTGAAGGTGCTGATGCATTTTCATCAGCTTTAAATTGATTAAATAGTAAAACTGCCACTAAAACAAGTAGAACACTAATGATAATGATAAAGACTTTGTATTTCGATAGAAAGTCGTTTAATAAGTTTAACTGATTAATAAAAAGCACCCCTTTCATACTGATACATGTATAAAAGAGGTGTTTTACTTTATTTTTTTGCTATGAAAAACAAGCGATTGCTTTCTGGATTTTGATTCTCAAAATCAAAATCATAGAAAGTTTTAATATCTTTAAAACCAATCAATTTTAACATTTCTAGGTACTGATCTTTTTCTAAAACCACTTGAAAATGTGTTTCGTCATAGCGTGTATATTGTCCAGAATCGTCATTTTTTATAAAAAACGTTAAATCATGATAAATACTATTGGGTAATTCGCCATGTTCAGCTTTCCAAACTAATGTTAATGATTCTCTATCATCTACGTATAGTTGGTTGTCAAATTGCGTGATAACTTTATACAATGTATGTACATCAAAGATTAAAGTGCCTCCCTCATTTAAATGATGAAATACGTGATTAAATGTATTCATCACCTCTTCTACTTCGGGCACGTAATTTAAAGAATCACATAGTATTGTAATCATATCAAACGATCTATCTAAATGAAGGTCACTCATATCACCAGTTACCCACGTTACATCATTTGATTTTCTCGCAGCTATTTGTAACATTTCTGCACTAAGATCCATACCATATACATTAGGAAAAATATGTGTTAATTGACTAGTCAAAGTCCCTGTGCCACATCCCAAATCTAATATGGATTGATAATTATTTTTGACAGCGATTTCTTTGATTAAGTTCAACCACAAATCATAGGGCTGATCATTTGAAAGGATATCATAAAAATGACTCAAATTTTGATATTGCATTATCTTTGTATAGCCTCTTGATAGCCTAACATTTCTGCATCGCTGTACAATTTTTCGATATTATAATAATAACGTTCATCTTTATGAAAAACGTGAACAACAACATCTACTAAATCAATCAAAATCCAACGCCCTTCATTAAATCCTTCAATTCTTTTAACCTCTATACCCATTTCATGTGCTGCATCTTTAACAGATTTTGCAATAGCTTGGACTTGACGTTCATTATTACCATGACAAATAACAAAGTAATCAGTAACATCTGAAATTTCTTTCATTGTAATAGATACAATATCTTCTGCTTTTTTATCGTCTGCAGCTTTAATGCTTAAAGTTAATAGTTCTTTCGAATTCATTTAATCATCCTTTATTTAGATTCATTTAAATTATAATAATTAAGGCAATCAATTGTTCTCTGATATACCGTAACATCTTTAGAGACAAGATACATAACGGTACGTTTAGATATTTCGTAAATTGTACGATCTAAGCCTTTGCCACTATAGACAAAAGAGCGAATCTCATCGACACCTGGTGTTTTACGTCCAGGTTCGATATAATCAGCGATAAAAACCAGCTTTTCTGTTTTTGTCATATTTTTTCGTCCTGTTGTATGGTTAGCAATGGCTAATAAAATCTCCTTATCTGAAATATGATATTGATGTTCCATAATTGCAGCACATACTGGGCCGTGTAAAATTTCTGTACCGTAACTTAAAAGATTAGAATCAAGTTCGTACTCGGTCACCTTTTGATATAATGAACTTAAATCATCATACTTACAAAAGTCATGTAAAATTCCTGCTAACTCAGCTTTTTGGGCATCACCTTCATATATCTTAGAAAGTTTTACAGCTGTTTCAGCTACACGAATAGAGTGATCGAATCGTTTTTGAGGTAACTTTTGTTCAACAAGTTCTATTGCAAACGCCTTATCCATATAAATCTTCCTCCAAAATATACTTTTCAATATTCAACGGTACCCACATATGGATGGTTTGATGCGATTGTCGTCGTTTTCTAATTTCTGTAGAACTTATTTCCATGTTAGGTATGTTCACATTTAAGATTGAGTCATCAACGATTGTTTTTTCTTGACCTCGATTGACGACAATAAACGTTACAAACGATTTAAGCTCTTCAATCCGATACCACTTATTTAATTGTAAATATTGGTCGGTACCAATCACAAAAAAGAGTTTTGCATTTGGATGCTTCTTATCAATCGTTTTCATCGTATCAAAAGTAAAACTTTCGCCTTTTCTTTCAATCTCATCCAAATATATTGTGCCGAATCCTAAATTTTCAATAACCAGTTCAACCATTTTTATTCGGTGCTTTACGTTGATGGGATTTTCCACTTTTTTTAAAGGCGATATATAACTAGGCACAATATAAAAATAATCTGGTTTAATTTGCGCATTAACTTCACTAATAATCATTTCATGTGCACTATGAATTGGATTAAACTGTCCTCCGTAGACAACTATTTTATCCATTAAGGTAACTCGATTTGTTTGCTTTCTTTAGATTCTCTATATAAAACAATCATAGAACCAATTAACTGCACCAAATGACTATTAGTTTGCACGCTTAACTCATTTGCAAGTTCTTGCTTATCGTCTAAGTTGTTTTGTAAAATATGAATCTTAATTAATTCTCTTTTTTCAAGTGTCTCATCTAATTGTGTAATCATATTTGAGTTAATACCAGACTTCCCAATTTGAAAAATAGGGTCAATATGGTGTGCTTTGCTTCTTAAATATCTTTTTTGTTTACCTGTTAAAACCATAAAAGCCTCCTTATTTATAAATATTTTAAAACTGTATTTTTCATTACATCAATATTTGCCTGTTGATTTGTCCAAATTTTAAAACTTTCGGCTCCCTGATATATAAACATATCAAGACCATTATAAATCTCATTACCATTTTGATATGCTTGCTTTAAAAATTCAGTTTCAAAAGGTGTATATATAATATCACACACTAATATTTCCGGTCGTATGCCTGCCAAATTTAGAATAGTATCATTAGATTGATGCATACCTAGTGGTGTTGTGTTAATAATAATATCATAAGTATTAATATAGTGAGGCACATCATCTAATGACATCGTCTTAACATCAAAATCCCAGTTGTTAAATCTTGAGAGAGTACGGTTGGCTACGGTAATAGGGTTCTGATTTATTAATTTTAAAGCATATGCAATCCCTTTACTAGCACCACCAGCACCTAAGATGAGAATATGTGCTTTCTCTAATTGTGGATACTTGTTTTTTAACCCTTTTACAAATCCACTGCCATCAGTATTATAACCAAACCAACGATTATTCATAATTTTAACGGTATTGACTGCCCCTATTGCTTTCGCTTCAGGTGAAATCTCGTCAAGGTATGGGATAATGCGCTCTTTATGCGGTATCGTGATATTAAAGCCGTTTAAATTTCGCTCAGAAATAATATCTTTAATATGATGAAAATGCTTTGGATTAATATCTAAAGCCTCGTAATTATAATCAAGTTGCAAACTTTTAAAATTTGCATTGTGCATGACAGGTGACAAAGAATGTTTAATAGGATGTCCAATGACTGCAAATTTCAATATATCACCTCCTACATTATCGAAGGTCTTAAAACAACATCAACTGATTTAGGAACTGTTACTGTAACTGTAGCGCCTTCATCTATTGTAATAAACCCAAGTCCTGAGATTATGACATCATTCTTTCCATTTTCAGTTTTAAGTTGAACTTTTTTCAATTCTTCAAAATTAAAATCTTTAGCATTTGAAGGAGGACTCAAAATATGACCTATTTGTTCTTTCCACAGTTGATCCGCTTTTTCTAGCTTTGTACGATGGATTGGTAAATCATTTGAGAAATAACAAATTAATGAGCGACGCCCTCCTTTAATATAGTCAATTCTCGCAAGACCACCCAAAAATAAAGTTTGCGATTCGTTTAATTGAAAAACACGCTGCTTAATTTCTTTTTTAGGTATAATTGTATTTAATTCTTTAGTTGTGACTAAATGTGTCATTTGATGTTCTTGTATAATGCCCGGTGTATCAAAAATAAGGCTTGTGTCATCAAGTGGGATATCAATCATATCTAATGTTGTCCCAGGAACTTTAGATGTTGTTACAACATCCTTTTCCCCAACGCTTTCTTCAATTAGCCTATTGATAAGTGTGGACTTTCCAACGTTTGTCGTTCCAACAATATATACGTCTTCGTTTTGTCTATATTTATCAATTGAAGCCATTAATTCTTTTAAGCCATGACCTTTCATAGCCGATATCAGAACAACATCGTCTGCATATAAGCCATAATTTTTGGCCGATTGTCTAATCCATTCTGTGACACGACGCTTATTTATTTGTTTAGGTAATACGTCTATTTTATTTGCTGCCAGAATGATTTTCTTATTACCAACAATTCTTTTTATAGAATGGATAAAAGATCCTTCAAAGTCAAATACGTCTACTATATTTACGACAATACCTTTTTTGTCTGCTAAATTATTTAAAAGTGTTAAAAAGTCTTCACTTTCCATACCAACATCTTGAACTTCATTATAATTTTTTAATCTAAAACAACGTTGACAGATAACATCTTCTTCATTTAAACGCGATTGCGGAACATATCCAGGTGCGTTTTTGTTTTCGCTTTGTAACACAGCACCACAGCCTATACACTTATGAACTTCAGTCAATGATTATTCCTCCCACTTTATAAAACCTTTACGCTTAAAATAATTTAAAAGTCGACGCTCAATAAGACGGTTGCATTTTGTGGCAAAGCCATCAGAATTTTTAACTGGAACAACCATAATCGTGTATAATCCATTACGATTTCCACCAAATACATCTGTTAACATTTGGTCCCCGATGACAACGACTTCATCATGATTTAATCCCATTTGTGAAGATGCTTTTCTTAATGATTTACCTAAAGGTTTTCGAGCTTTAAAAATATAATCGACATTTAATGATTGACAAAATGATTTAACACGCTTTTCATTATTGTTTGAAACAACAGTTACCTGTATCCCTTTTTCATCTAGAGCTTTAAACCAATTTTTTACCTTTGGTGTAGGTTCAGCCTCATCCCAACCTACAAGTGTATTATCCAAATCAGTAATAACACCCTTTATTCGTCGCTTTTGTAATTCATCAAAATCAATTTCATAAATAGATTTTACATATTGATTTGGTAAAAATAAACGTTTAATCATGCACGTGTTTCCTCCAACTTTCTTTAGTTCATTCATACAATTATAACACAATTTATATTACAAAAATAAAGCTTATAATAAATTAATTAATTCTATAACCATTTGACTTGAAGCTTTAGAGGCAACTTTTAAAAATGCATCGAAAGTCATATTTGCTTCTGCATCTGCTAAATCAGAAATTGCTCGCGTAATGATAAATGGTACTTTAAACTGATAACATGTTTGTGCAATTGCTGCTGCTTCCATTTCTGCTGCAATTGCGGTAGGAAAATGTTGTAATATGAATTGACGTTGTTCATTAGTTCCGATAAAACTATCGCCTGAAACAATCAATCCTTCTTTTACATTTGAATTGGTATTTTTTAACGCTTGCTCAACTTTTTCGTATAAATATGAGTCAGCCTTATAACTTTCAGGCATTCCTGGGATTTGGCCCATATGATAACCAAATGCTCTAGCATCTGCATCATGATAACTGACTTCTGAACTGATTACAACATCACCAAGCGCCATCCCACCTTGTAAAGCCCCAGCAGACCCTGTATTGATAATATAATCTGGATTAAAACAGTGAATTAACAGTGTGGTTGCCATTGCTACATTTACCTTACCAATTCCACTTTGAATTAATACAACATCTTTATTTTCAAGGCTCCCTCTATAAAACAGTGTATGTGCGATTTGTTGCACTTCTAAATTCGTCATACGTTCTTTTAAAATATGAACTTCTTCTTCCATCGCTCCAATAATACCAATCATTTATTTTAACTCCTTTTGTATGTTTTTAATATATAATGAGTCTTTAAATTACGAAATCAGTTGTTATTTTATCATATTCAGTCTTATTAAGTCGTTGATAACTCTAAAAAATACGATAACTTACCTTAACGCGAATTGAAATTAAGCTCAATATAAGATTAAAGTACGTCTTATTAATCATCATAAAGAGCCCAAGCACTATTGGGCATCAACATGTCTTATAGCGCTTGGACTCTTTATTTATATTAATATTATTGATTCCATAATTCTGCTAAACCTTGGAATGAAAAGAAACCTGTAAATAGTGTAACAATTACGGCTACAATTCCAAATATAAGCATCCAAGTTGGGTGATGGTAATCTCCAACAATTCGCTTGTTTTTAGAAGCAATTAATATTGTACCTAATGTAATAGGAAGGATTAATCCATTAAGTGCCCCTGCAATGATTAATAATTTAATAGGTTTCCCGATTGATAAGAAAATCAATGTTGAGATCACGATAAATATTATGACAACATAATTATCAAACTTGTTCAGTTTATGATGCAATGTTTTAATAAAGGTAGTACTAGTGTATGCAGAACCGATCACTGATGACATGGCAGCCGCAAATAAAACAATACCAAAAATATTTTTTCCGATTGGGCCAATAGCATGTTCAAATACCGATGCAGGTGGATTATCTGGGTTTAACGTAACACCGGTTACAACAACACCTAGTACAGCTAAGAATAATAAACCACGCATTACACCAGTTGTCAGTATACCAGTAATTGCTGATCGATTAACAAAAGGTAAGTATTCTTTTCCCTTTATATTAGCATCTAAAATACGGTGCGCACCGGCAAACGTAATATATCCACCAACTGTACCGCCTACTAATGTAATAATAGGTAGTACTAAAGCTGTTGGGTTTTCAGGTAGTATCATATGTTTTGCAGCATCGGCATAAGGTGGGTTAGATTGAAGCATGACATATGCAACGATACCAATCATTAAAATACCTAAAAACATAGTTACAACGTCCATTATTTTTTGACCATTTTTCGATACAAATACTAAAATAGCGATGACAGCTGTTATCGCAGCCCCAATTCTTACATCTAAACTAAAAATAGCATTAAGTCCAAGTCCAGCACCAGCTATATTTCCAATATTAAACGCTAAGCCACCAATTGCTATTAGAATAGAAATAAACGTTCCTAACCCTTTTAAAACATCATTTGCAATTTCTTGACCACGTTGTCCAGTTACAACGAGAACACGCCAAATATTAATTTGAGCCCCGATATCAATAATAATTGATAATAAGATAGCAAAAGCGAAACTAGCTAAGAACTTTTCAGTAAAAACAGCAGTTTGTGTTAAAAATGCTGGACCAATAGCAGATGTTGCCATTAAAAAGACTGATCCTAATAATAAACGTTTATGTGCTTTTGTAAATTTGAATTCACCTGGATTTTCAAGTTTGTTTAAGTTTTTCCCCATTCATTAACCCCCTATTTTGACAATATCAACGTTAACCTCCGAGAGCCTTTTACGAATTTGTTCGACAAATTCTAACGCATGAGCCCCGTCACCGTGCACACAAATGGTGTCAGCAGAAATATCTATATCTTCTCCTGAAATAGCAGTTACTTTATTTTCAGTGACCATTCTAACAACCTGTGCAATGGCCTCATCAGTATCTTCAATAACCGCTCCTTCTTTTTTTCGGCTCACAAGTTGCCCATCTTTTTCGTAGCGACGATCAGCAAATACTTCAGAAGCTGTTTTTAAACCTAATTTTTTAGCTTCATCAATGAGTATAGAATGTGATAATCCAACTAAAACGATTTTTGAATCGACATCCTTAACCGCCTGAGCAATCGCTTGAGCTATTTTTGGATCACGTGCACCCATTTGATACAATGCACCATGAGGTTTAACATGATTCATTTTTACATTTTGGATATCGCAAAAAGCCTTTAAAGCTCCTATTTGATATACAACCATATTATAAATCTCATGTGGTGACATATCTAAATTTCGTCTGCCAAATCCCTGTAAATCATTAAATCCTGGATGAGCACCAATAGCGACACCATTCTCTTTCGCTAATTTAACTGTTTGTGCCATAACGTTTTCGTCACCAGCATGAAAGCCACAAGCAATATTAGCTGAAGTAATAAGTGGTATTATAGCGTCATCATTACCTATTTTATAATTTCCAAAGCTTTCTCCTAAATCACAATTCAAATCAACTTTAGTCATTATGAGCCTCCTTGATAATATCATGACGGTCTAAGAATTTGATGTCTACATCTCTTGCATCACCTTCATAGTATGGTGGATAAGATAAAACAGCATACAGAAAATCAGCAGTTGTAGTAAAACCATCAATAACCATTTCATCAAGTGTAACTTTTAATTTATTGATAGCATGGTTACGATCGTCACCTTTAACAATCACTTTTGCTACTAAAGAATCATAATATGATGACACAGTATAACCGCTATATAACAATGAGTCAACACGAATATTAAAACCTTGTGGCAAATGTAATCTTTCAACGGTACCTGGTGAAGGACGAAAGGCTTGTTCAGGATTTTCAGCATTGATACGTGCCTCGATGACATGACCTTCAAATGGAATCTCTTCTTGTTTAAGTTTTAATTCGCCTTCTTGCATGATTAAGAGTTGTTGTCTCACTAAATCAATGTT
The DNA here is from genome assembly GCF_003012915.1 of Staphylococcus felis. NCBI lineage: Bacteria > Bacillati > Bacillota > Bacilli > Caryophanales > Staphylococcaceae > Staphylococcus > Staphylococcus felis. The sequence goes on from NZ_CP027770.1 coordinate 2,045,539, forward strand.
AGTTCTCATTTCTGTCACAGTGTGTTCAACTTGTATACGTGCATTCATCTCAATAAAATAATATGCATCTTCAGTTACTAAAAATTCAATTGTTCCTGCACTCCGATAATTTGACGCTTTTGCTACTTTTACCGCATCATTACAAATTTTTTCACGCTTCTCAGGTGTAAGAGCACTACATGGCGATTCTTCAATTAATTTTTGATTTTTACGTTGTACAGAACAGTCCCGCTCGCCTAAATGAATAAAATGGTGTGATCCATCTCCTAATACTTGAACCTCAACATGTTTCGCAACAGGTATAAATGCTTCAACATAAATACGGTCATCGTTAAAGTATTTATTTCCTTCACTTTTCGCTTCTTTAAATGATTGTTCAAGTTGGCTTTCATCTTTAACAATACGAATTCCTTTTCCACCACCGCCACTTGCAGCTTTCAATACGAGTGGATATCCTAGTTCATCTGCTAATTGTTTGACTTCATCAACAGATTCAACTGATGATTTTGATCCAGGAATAATAGGTACCCCTGCTTTATCGACTGTTTGACGTGCTGTGATTTTATCTCCCATTAATTCCATGGTTTCTTTAGTAGGACCAATGAAATAAAGACCTTCGTTTTCTACTTTTTCAGCAAAGACTGGGCTTTCAGATAAAAATCCATAACCAGGGTGAATAGCAGTGGCATGTGTGACTTCGGCAGCTGACAAGATATTACGTATGTTTAAATAACTGTCTAATGGGTTTGCATCGCCTATACACACTGCATAGTCAGCTAACTTTACATGTAAACTATCTTCGTCTCCCACTGCATATACAGCAACTGACTCCATATTCATTTCTCTAAGTGCTCGAATGATTCGAACAGCAATTTCACCTCTATTTGCAATTAGTACACGATTCATATTCTCCCACCTTACTTCAATCTTAAAATAATTTGATTATGTTCAACATTTTCACCATGATCGACAAGGATTTCTACTATTTCCCCGGCTTCATCTGATTTGACTTCGTTCATCACTTTCATCGCTTCTACATAACCAATGATATCGCCTTTGTTAATTTTATCTCCAACTTTGATGACAGGTTTTGTTAATTCTTTTTCATCTTGCAAGTAAAAAGTTCCGATCATTTGAGAGCGTACTTCAGTATACGCTTCATTTTGTTCCGAAGATTGATTAGTTACAATTTCATTATTTTGGGATTGTGTCGTATTAACGTTAACTTCATCATTTGTATAAGTAGATTGTGAAGCAGGCAGGTCTAATTCGAGTTCCATTTCATCATCGCTATATCTAAAATGTTTAGCTCCATAACTTTTTAATAAATTTAAAGTTTGTTCAATTTGTTTTAAATCCATGGTCTACTATCTCCTTTTAATACACTTTTTATTTTTCTTTGAGTTGGACGGATGTGATTTAGATAACGCTTAGGCTTACGTCTTATTTGTGATTTAGCATCTTCTAATTTACGCGCTTTACGTGTTAATATTTCATTTGCTTCATTAAACGTAACCCACTCAAATTTTATGACCTCACCAGGTCGTCGTTGAACAATATCAACTATATCGCAATCAATAACGGTTGCAATTTTTGTATATCCTCCAACAGTTTGCCTATCATTTAAAAGAATAATAGGATTGCCATCGTTGGGTACTTGTATGCTTCCTAATGCCACTGGCTCTGATATAATGTCTGCTGTCTCAATAGGTTTGATAGAATCTCCTTTTAAACGATAACCCATTCGATCAGAGCTTTCAGATACTTTGAACTCGATACGTTCGATTTCTTTAATCGTACGTCTTGAAAAAGATTCAAGTTGTGGGCCATCCATTATACCTATTGGCAACTGTGTTGATGGACTAAAACTAACATAATCTGTCGTTCGTCCAATTAAACTTAAATCAAGTTGTGTAGGTTTGGTTTTTAAAATATCATTTTCTTTTAAAACACGTCCTCGGTAACCACCTACTTTTGTCCTAGTATGTGTGGAATAGCTACCTTCAACTTTTGGAATATCTAGTGGTTCAGCAAAACCTATGTATGCACGCATACCTTTTGTAGCTGTCCCTAAATCTAATACATCACCATTTTCAACTTTAATAACAGTTTGATGTGGGATTTTCTCACCGTTTAATGTTGCCGAAAATATAGCCCCAGTTATTGCAAAGAGATTTTGAGATAGAAACTTTATCTTAGGGCCTATCATAGTTACTTCGATGACTGGTTGACCTTCTGTTTCTAACAATGTGTTTAATATTTCATAACTAGGTCTATCCATGACACCAGCTGGGGAAAAACCTTCTGCTTGATGCCCAAATCGTCCCTCATCTTGAATAGTCGAAAATAACCCCGGTTTAAGAATTTTAATGGTCATCGTCAATCATCACCCATTCATCGTAATCTATTAGTCCTTTTTCGACATATCTTTCAATATGTAAAAATTGTTCTTCATTAATGGGATAAAATTTAATTTTATCTCCAGGTCGATATAATATTTTAGGAGTGCGGTTCAAATCGAATACGTCAATAGGTGTACGACCAATAATTTGCCATCCTCCAGGAGAATCAGCAGGATACACACCTGTTTGATTATTCGCAATGCCCACTGATCCAGCCTTAATTCGTAATCGCGGCTCAGACTTTCGTGGTGTATGAATATGTTCATCAAGTCCGCCTAAAAATGGAAAACCAGGCATAAATCCAATCATATAGACAAGATAATAGCCTTCAGTATGATATCGAATGACATTTTCAACCGATAAATTGTTATGCTCGGCTACAATTTCTAAATCAGGCCCCCATTTACCCCCGTATAAAACTGGAATATTAACAATACGTCGTCTAGTTTGTTCATGCACTCGGTCAAAATTAAAATCATTAAGCTTAAGCTCATCAACTATTGTTTCATAATTGATAGACATTCCATCAAAATAGACTAATATAGCGCGATACGATGGTACAATTTCTTTAACAAATGGATGCTGTAATGAATTGATATAATCGACAACTGCATATACTTCATCGAATATGCGTTCATTAATATTTGCTTCAAAATAAATCATGAATGATTGCTCGCTAATCTGTCTAGAATGCATTTTCATCCCCCTTCCAGAAAACCCTTACAAAAATATTTTAGCATCAAACATCAGCACTGACAATTTGATATTTAACTTCTATTTAAGTTTAGTTATTAAATAAATTAAATTTATATTTAAAGTTAGTTAAATGTAATGATTCTGTATTCATAAATACCTCTAAACCCTTTAGATTAAACACTAGCTTTAAAGCGCTAAAATATGTGGAGATCATTAGATTTGATTCATATTAAATAAGAGGAAGTTAGGGTTTTAAGAGTCGTTCTGTCGAATATAATATGCTTCGACAGAGCACATTTTAGTAAACCACTTATCAGCTCATAAGCACATATTGACACAATAAATATGTCGCACTTAGACAGTCGCTTAGGTTTATAAAATCTTTAACTCTGTTATCCTAACTTCCTCAAAATATTAAAGGGTAAACTTATGAAATTTTTACGATTTTAACATTCATTTCTGCGCCATTTGGTAAAGGTACACGAACTTCATCATTAAGTTGCTTACCAATTAAAGCTTTAGCAATAGGTGATTCGTTTGAAATTTTACCATTAAAAGCATCAGACTCAGCTGATCCAACGATTTGATAACTTTCTTCTTCGTCACCAGGTAATTCAACAAAAGTTACTGTTTTACCGATTTGAACAACGTGATTATCACCGGTATCTTCAATGATTAATGCATGACGTAACATTGTTTCGATACGTTGGATATCTTGTTCGATGAAACCTTGCTCATCTTTAGCTGCATCATACTCTGAGTTCTCTGATAAATCTCCAAAGCTACGCGCGACCTTGATTTTTTCTACAACTTCTGGTCGCTTTACTGTTTTTAATTCTTCTAGTTCTTTTTCTAATTTTTCATAACCCTCTTGAGTCATAGGGTATTGTTTTTGATTTTCCATATTCTTATCATCCTTTAACTTAAATTTGTTTTTGCACGAGTGCTTGAATTTTAGTCGTCATGATATCAATAGCGACTTTGTTACTTCCGCCCTCTGGAATAATTATATCTGCAAACTTTTTTGTCGGTTCGATAAACTGATTGTGCATTGGACGGACCACACTTAAATATTGATCAATGACAGATTCCATTGTTCGACCGCGCTCTTTAGTGTCTCTTAATAGGCGTCTTAAGATTCTTAAATCAGCGTCAGTGTCAACATAAATTTTAACATCCATCATATTTCGAAGTGTTTCATTTTCAAGCGCAAATATGCCTTCTACGATAATAACATCTTTAGGTTCAAAAGCAATTGTTTTATCACTACGCGTATGTTGAGAATAGTTATATGTTGGAACTTCAACAGCAATACCATTTTGCAAATCCTTTAAATTGCTAATTAATAAATCATTATCAAAAGCAAAAGGATGATCATAATTTGTTTCTAACCTTTCTTCAAATGTAAGATGAGATTGATCTTTATAATAATAATCTTGTTCTATTAAAGCGACACTATGGCCTTTGAGTTGATTCATAATTTCATTTGTAACAGATGTTTTACCGGAACCAGAACCACCGGCAATCCCAATTATTGTCGTCGAAGTCAAATTCATACTTCCTTTCTCATCATGTTGTTAGTATAAATAGGATGGTCCACTTTAATTTGTATGATTTGAAGTGGGTGTCGAGCAGCATCTAAACGATTACCTTCTTCATCATAAATGGCTTCAACAACTTGTTTAAATGTTTCTATTTCTGGACCAAAAAATTCTATTTCATCTCCTGGTCTAAAGTGATTTCGTTGTTGGATAGTGGCAATTTTAGAAGATGTATCATAATCCAAAACAAGGCCAACAAAATCATATGGCGCTTTTTTCGAAGATTCATTTCCAAACATTTGTTCTTCATATCCTGGTGTTCCTTCAAAAAATGCGGGTGCAGTGTCTCGATTAGCACATTTATCTAATTCGTGTAACCATTCTGTTTTAATTTTGAAATTTTCAGGATCTGCTGCATAAGCATCAATGACTTTTCGATATACTGATACCACTGTAGCAATATAGTGAATAGACTTCATTCGTCCTTCAATTTTCAACGAATCAATGCCTAAATCCATCATATTAGGTATCGACTCGATTAGTTTTAAGTCACGTGGACTCATAGCAAATGGAGTAGCTTGATTGTCTTTATAATAAATATCTAATTCGCCCTCATTATCAACAGTGAGTAAATCATAGTCCCAACGACAGCTTTGACAACATCCTCCACGATTTGAGTCACGTGCAGTCATATGATTACTTAACGTACAACGACCTGAGTAGGCAATACACATAGCACCATGAATAAATGCTTCAATTTCGATATCAACTTTATCTTTAATTTCTTGCATTTCCATCGCACCAGTTTCTCTTGCTAATACGACTCGGTCTAATCCTTCATTCTTCCAATATTCAACCGCTTTATAATTACTAAGTGATTGCTGTGTTGACAAGTGAATTTCCAATTGAGGTGCCACACGCTTACACGTTTCGATAATCAGTGGATCTGCTACTATAATACCTGTCGCACCTGTTGATTCCAATTGTTTGAGATATGCATCTAAACCGTCAATATTTTCATCATGGGCGATAATATTTGTAGTAATATAAACTTTTGCACCGTAACGATTAGCAAATTCGACACCTTCACGTATTTCATCAATTGTAAAATTATCCGCATTTGAACGTAAACCGTATTCTTGGCCACCTATAAAAACTGCATCAGCACCGTAATGAACTGCGATTTTTAATTTTTCTAGATTACCAGCGGGTGCAAGCAATTCAGGCTTTTTAATTTTTGGCTTTGAATGTGATTGAATTTCATCTAATACCTTCATTTTATCTCTCCTAATTTTTAGTACACCGTTTGCTTAAATAAAAATCCTTCGTCAAATGGACGATGTTCAGGTTGGATTTCTTCTATAGGATCTATTAACATAAATTTTTCATCTTCGTAAGTGTCTGGGTCTTCCTCATATAAATCTATAGCCTCGCGATATTGTTGCGTCACTACATTGATATATTCTTCGCTGTGTAATAGACCGTCAATTTTAAAACTATCGATACCTGCCTCAAAAAGAGGTTCTAATTCTTCAATTAAACAAATATCATTTGGAGACATAATATGGGTACCATTATAATCTTCATATACAGGATATTTATTTTCACGTTCCTCATCGTAAAGTAAGAGCTGTGTATCTTCATTTAAATTTTGACGTTCAATTTTCATTTGTCTCTCTTGAAAGGTGTAATAATTACCTAGTAACATTCGTTTTGACTGGAACATACAAGTCATACCATGAACTTGTACTTCAATTTCCACGTCGCTATTTTCTTTAATGCTAATAATTTCTTCCAAGCTAAGTTCTCTAGCTAAAACAGCTCTTTTTGCCCCTCTTCGCCCCCAATAATTACATTGAAAATGATTTGTAACAAGTGTTTCTGCATTCCAATGTAAAGGAATTGGATTAGCTTGTTCTTGTACTATCATCACAACAGCTGGATCACCGAAAATAATACGATCCACTTGTATTTCATGTAAAAAGCGAATATAATCTTCAACTGCTGGAATATGATAATTATGGAATATGCCATTAACAGCAGCATACGCCTTTTTATCAGCCTCATGAATGAGTGCTACAGCTTTTCGCATATCTTCTTTGTTAAACTCTCCTGCTAATCGCAAACCGAACTTTTCTTCACCAATAATAAAAGCATCAGCACCTTTTTCGATTAAAGTTTCAATGTGTGCTATTGATTTTGGTGTTACAACTAATTCAGTCATTTTAATTCTCCTTTACTGAGATGGCTAATCCATCATCCATGTTTATAAAATTCGTTGTATAATTTTCATTTTGACTCAACCATTTATTAAATTTTTGTATTTTCTTCACCATTTGTTTTACATTTCGACTTCTAACAATAGAAATATCAGAGACAAAGTCATGATATAGTATATTGTCAATAATAATCATACCATTCATACTCAAAAGTGGTTCGTATAACTCAAAGAAACGCTGTGACTGTGCCTTTGCAGCATCAATGAAAATCATATCATACATGACATCATTCACATCTTGAAATGCTTCTAGAGCGTCTTTTTCAATAAGTCTGATTTGCGTTTGATAGCCTAATTGCTCGATATTATTTTTGGCTTCTTGAATCATTTTAGGATCACGTTCAATAGTTGTAACTTTAATACTTGAATCAACTGATGCAAATTGCATACTACTATATCCTATCGCACTACCAATTTCCAAAATATGTTTAGGTTTATGGATACGTATCAATTGTTGAATTAAATCTAACGACAGTTGATGAATAATAGGAACTTGATTTTCTTCTGCGTAACGTCTTAACGCATCTATTTTTGAATTATATTTTTTTAAACCTTTAAAGTAATGGGTATTTTTATTTTCCATATTTAAACTTCCTTTTGTAATAATCAAAAAATAAACCAGTCTGTTGACTGATTTAAATGAAGGGATGAAAAGTTTTATTACGCTTTGATACAATGGGGTATTACAAACGCAAATGATTGCGCTCATGATGTCTTACAATCATTTAAAAAGCGTATAAAATTCGTGACATACGTTTAAATAACTTCTATATATTTTATCATAATCATCAACTGATTTTAAAGAGAAATTCAAATATTTCTTTGGTTAGATGACTCATATAAATACGAGTACAAATATAACAATCTTAAAAAGATGATATATTTGTACTCGTCATGTAAAATAATTATTTGAATTTATGCAACTTAACTTTCTGGATCATCCATATTTGTGTTCACAACTTCTTCAATCATATCCCATTCTTCATCAGTTTCAACGGGCAAAAACTTACCCCCTTCACCTGAATCATCAGCTTGATTAATCATTGGAATCAACTCGATAAAGTCATCATCATCAGCTTGGGCTCCTTCTTCAGCTAAAATGACATAGTCTTTATCAAATTCAGGATGATAAAACTCTAACATTTTTCTATATAACACTTCGTTGCCATTTTCATCAAAAAGTGTTAATAATTGTTCTTCATTATTAATTTCAAATTCGTTATTTTGACTATCTGTCATGATTATTCGCTCCTTAATTTAATGAATCTAAGTAACCTTGTAAAATGAATACAGCGGCCATTTTATCAATAACTTTTTTTCTCTTTGCACGAGATACATCGGCTTCTAGCAATGATTTTTCAGCAGCCATTGTACTTAGCCTTTCATCCCACATGATGACTTCTATATGTGGAAGTGACTCAAGCAATGCTTCTTTATATTTTATTGATGCTTCACCACGAAAACCAATCGAATTATTCATATTTTTCGGTAATCCAATGACAACTGTACCTACATTTTCTTTTTCTATTATATTCATTAAAGCATCTATTCCTAATTGGTTTTCTTCTTCATTAATATGGAGTGTATCTAATCCTTGTGCCGTCCATCCCATTAAATCACTTATGGCAACACCAACTGTTTTACTGCCTACATCTAGACCAATAATCTTTTGTTTAAGCATCAGGGTTTGAACTGTGATGGTTCAAATAATACATCACTAACTCTTTCATAATCTCATCACGATCGATATGTCTAATTTGGTTTCTAGCTTCATTATGACGCGGGATATACGCTGGATCACCTGATAGTAGATATCCTACGATTTGATTTTCAGCATTGTAACCACGTTCTTCCAACGTTTGATATACATTTTTTAATACCATTTCGACATTTTCTTTTGGAATTTCTTCTGAGTTGAATTTCATAGTTTTATCAAAATTTGACATAGATACAACACTCCTTAAATCATAATTTTCGACAAACGACTGGGATTCCATCTTTTCTAAACGTATTACTTTCTACATTTCATTCGTTTTAATGACTTTAGTTTTAGATGTGACTGTGCACTTATGGATTAGAAAACTGTTACATATCTATCTTACAAAATTGTAGTTTGGATTAGATTGATTTAATATAATTTTTAATAAATTGTAATGCCTCTGTTATCTTTTCAGGTTGCGTTCCGCCTCCTTGAGCCAAATCAGGACGGCCGCCTCCTTTACCACCTACTTGAGGTGCTAAGTTTTTAATGATATCTCCGGCTTTAATTTTGTCTGTATAATTTTTAGGAACAGATGCAATCAATCCCACTTTTTCATTATGACGACTTGCTAAAATGATAACTGTATCTTGTAATTTCGATTTGAAATCATCCATTGTTGACCTTAAAGCTTTTGGATTATCTACTTCTATTTCTGAGATTAAAACAGGTAAGTCATTAATCATTATCACTTGATCTTTAATGTCGCCCATTTTCAGTTGATTGATTTCTTTATTTTTTTCATCTAGTTGTTGTTGTAATGCTTTTTCATTGCTTTGTAATTGAATGGTTTTTTCAATAACTTGTGAATCATCTTTTGCTTTCAGTTGAACTTTAACATTTTTGAAAAGTTCTAAATAGTGTTCAAGGTATAAGAATGCTTCTTGACCTGTAACAGCCTCTATTCTTCTAATACCTGCTCCAGTTCCAGATTCACTTACAATTTTAAACAAACCGATTTCAGAAGTGTTAGAAACATGTGTGCCTCCGCATAGTTCAATAGAGAAAGGACGCATATCAACAACTCGTACAACATCACCATACTTTTCGCCAAATAATGCCATTGCTCCTAATGATTTTGCGTCTTCAATTGACATTTCGTGAATTTGGACATGAATATTATTCCAAATTTCTTGATTTACTTTTTGTTCAACAAGCGCAACTTCTTCTTTGGTCATTGGTGCAATATGTGAAAAGTCAAAGCGAAGACGTTTACTTTCAACTAATGAACCAGCTTGATTAACGTGATTACCTAATACTTCTTTTAAAGCTGCATGGAGTAAATGTGTTGCACTATGATTTTTCTTAATAGCCTCTCGTTCTGTTGCATTGACTTTGACGTGACACGGATCATTTGTATGAATTGTACCAAATTTAACATAACCTTTATGCAAGTGCTGACCATTAGGTGCTTTAGTCACTTCAGTTACTTCAATTTCAAATGACTCGCCCTCAACTATGCCATTATCAGCAACTTGACCACCACTCACAGCATAAAATGGTGTTTTATCTAGTATAAAAAATATGGTTTCGCCACTTTCAGCTTGTTGGACACGTTTACCATTTAAAATAATATCAGTCATTTGAGATTGAGATTGCAAAGTATCGTAACCAACGAATTCACTTTTTGTTGTAATGTTTTTAAGGACTTCATTTTGAACTTGCATTGACTGACTGTTCTGACGTGCTTGTCTTGCTCTATCACGTTGTGCTTGCATATGCGTTTCAAAAGATTCCATGTCGATTTTAAGGCCTTCATTTTCAGCGATTTCTTCGGTTAATTCAATCGGGAAACCATATGTGTCATATAACTTGAAGGCATCAGACCCAGCGATTGTATTTTGATTCATTTTTGCTTCAGCTATCATATCATTTAGAATGGATAAACCTTCTTCTAATGTTTCATGGAATCTTTCTTCTTCTGATTGAATGACTTTCGCAATGAAATCTTGTTTTTCTTTAACGTTTGGATAATAGGGTTCCATAATCGTTGCTACAATTTCAACAAGTTTATACATGAATGGTTCATTAATATTAAGGCTTTGGCTAAATCTAACTGCACGTCTAAGTAAGCGGCGTAATACATAACCTCGCCCTTCATTTGCTGGTAAAGCACCGTCCGAAATAGCAAATGCAATAGTTCTAATATGATCTGCAATAACTTTAAAGGCAACATCTAAAGAATCATCAACAAGATACTTTTGGCCAGAAACTTTCTCAACTTCTTCAATAATAGGTATAAACAAATCTGTTTCATAGTTTGTTTTTACATCTTGAGATATTGAGGCCATACGCTCCAGACCCATCCCGGTATCAATATTTTTATTTGGTAGTGGTGTGTAGCTATGATCTTTATTATGATTAAATTCACTAAATACAAGGTTCCATACCTCTAAATATCTTTCATTTTCTCCCCCAGGATACATTTCTTCTTTAGGATCCTTTGTACCATATGATTCCCCACGGTCATAAAAAATTTCGGTATTTGGACCGGATGGCCCTTCACCAATATCCCAGAAGTTCCCCTCTATACGAATAATACGGTCTTCTGTTAAACCAATCATATCATGCCATAATCGATATGCTTCAGTGTCTTCAGGATGAATCGTTACATATAGTTTTGCTGGATCGATAGCCATCCACTTCTCACTCGTTAAAAATTCCCAAGCATATTCGATAGCTTCACGTTTAAAATAATCACCAATTGAAAAATTACCCAACATTTCAAAAAATGTATGATGACGTGCTGTAAAACCAACATTCTCAATATCATTCGTTCGAATTGATTTTTGCGCATTAACAATTCTCGGTTTTTGAGGTATTTCACGTCCGTCAAAATACTTTTTTAAAGTCGCTACACCTGAATTAATCCAAAGTAATGAATTATCATCAATTGGCACTAAAGGTGCAGATGGTTCAACCATATGACCTTTTTCCTTAAAAAAGTCTATATACATTTGTCTAATTTCACTCGCTTTTAATCGCTTCATTTACAGCCACTCCTTTATACAGTTCAAAAAAATAAAAAAACACCCATCCACAAAAGGGACGAATGCTTCGCGGTACCACCCTAGTTATGATTATATCTAATCATCACTCATTAAATATCGACATGGATACATAGTAGCGTTCAATTACACAACTCGTACTTTCTCAGCTTTCTGTACGTCTCTGTATAGTTGCTTAGTAATCTACTCATCTATGTATTTAACTTCATTTAAATTATAAGTAAGAGTCTAAACTTTGTCAATTTCTAAAAAATCATATGGTGTTATCTTTGCCATATTAATCATAGGATCAATCTTAGAAATAGTGTCTTCTGTTAAAACAATAGATTGATGATCATTTGATGTTTCGGATTCACGTATATCATCCGTATCGTTAAAATACTGTCGTAAAAACGTTGCCAAGTACGTTAACCTTGTTTGTCCTTCTGTCGTTAATCCTATGTTAAACGCCTCCGCTTCACCTAAAAAGACAAGCGATTGCTTTGCGCGTGTAAGACCAGTGTAAAGTATGGGTTTTTGTAACATTCGAAAATACTGCTTAACTATAGGCATAATCACAATTGGAAATTCTGATCCTTGTGCTTTATGAATTGATGTGCAATAAGCATGTGTCAGTTCAATTAAATCTGATCGTATGAATGTAATTTCATTTCCTTCAAAATCTACTACGACTACATCTTTATTCAAATCATTTTCTTTTGCCCAAAAAATACCAACAATCTCTCCAATATCTCCATTGAATATATTGTCGTTTGGCCTGTTGACAAGTTGTAACACTTTGTCCCCTTTACGAAACTTTACTTCACCAAAATCAATTTCACGATGTTCATCATCGTGTTTTGGGTTTAATATATTTTGTAAAACTTCATTTAATTTTTTTATCCCAGCACTACCACGGTACATCGGAGCTAACACCTGAATATCTGACATCGTATATCCTTTTTTGACAGCATTTTTTACAACTTTATCAACAACACTAGGAATTTGTTCAGCATGACATGGAATAAACGAGCGATCATGATATCTTTCAGTAATGTCAACGTTAAGTCCTGTTTTCATACGATGTGCTAATTCAATAATGCTCGAACCATCTTGTTGTCTGAAGACTTCAGTTAAGTTAATTCTAGGTAGTACACCTGTATCAATTAAATCTTTAAACACTTGACCAGGACCAACTGATGGGAGTTGATCTTCATCACCTACAAGTATCACTTGAGCATCTATTGGCACAGCTGATAAAAATTGATGAAACAACCATGTATCTACCATTGACATCTCATCAATAATAATAAGCTTTGCACTGATTTCATAATCTAAAATATCGTCTGGCTTTGTTTCTTGACTCCAACCAATAAGGCGGTGAATGGTAGTTGCTTCAAGACCTGTAGATTCATAAAGTCGTTTAGAGGCACGGCCAGTCGGTGCAGCAAGTGCAATCGGAAACTCATCCTCTTCATAATCATTATAATCTAAAGATAAACCGTGTAATTCTGCATATAATTGAACAATCCCTTTAATTACAGTAGTCTTTCCTGTTCCTGGCCCACCTGTTAATAACATGACTTTGTGTTTCATTGCATTTTCTAATGCATCTTTTTGAGAAGGGGCATAGTATACATGATTTTGTTCCTCGATTTGACCAATTTGTAATTGAATGTCCGAATCGTCAAATTTTGAAATCATTTCAACATTGCTCAAAATTTTAAATAAGTTTTGAGTACTTTTTAGTTCAGAATAATAGAGGCTCGGTAACGACACATTTTCTTCAAAGTTGATTAACTTTTTTTCTTCGTATAAGAATGTCAAAGTTTCTTTAATTTGTGTTGTTTCAATCGTTATATTTTGATTTTTGGACAATAACTGTACCGCTTCATTGATAAGAGTTGATTCAGGTAGATATGTATGACCTTGTTTAATACATATTTCTTCAATTAAATAAAGCAATCCAGCTTTCAAACGATCTTGATTCGTTGGTGCTATACCAAGTTGTAATGCAAGTTGATCAGCTTTTTGAAACCCTACACCTCGGATATCAAAAACCAATTGATACGGATTATTTTCAACGATTCGGATGGTGTCAGCTTTATAATATTGATAAATATCCATTGATAACTTTGCACCGAAACCTAGTTCATTTAGGCGAATCATTATTTGTTCGCTTTCCCGATTTTGGGTAATCAGTTCAGCAATTTGTTGTTGCTTTGCTTTAGATAATTTAGGAACATCCGATAGAACAGATTCATCTCTTAATATTTGGGTAATAGCGTCTTCACCAATTGTATTTACGATTGATTCTGCTGTTTTTTTACCTATCCCTTTGAATAAATCGCTTGATAAATAAGCAATAACAGCATCTTTTGTTTGAGGGATTTCCTTTTGAAATGTCTCAGCTTTAAGTTGTTGGCCGTATCGAGGATGTAATACGATATGACCATGAAATATATACGTTTCGTCTTCCACGATGTCTGGAAAAAACCCAACAACCGTAGCCATATCACCGAAATCGCCATTTGACTCAAGAACTTCCACTTTTAAAACAGTGTAAAAGTTTTCGCTATTTTGAAATAAAATAAATTCGATATTCCCTTTGATATATGTGCTATCTAATAATGTTGGGTTTTCCACAATCTTAGCCCTCCTCCTCTTCTTTTATAGCTTTAAAGGTTTTCAGCGCATGTTGACTTAACAAGTGACTAGAATCCATTTGTATCGCACGTTCAAATCCTTTTATAGCTACATCGATATTCTCATTTTGCATATACATCGCTAGTGTTAAATTATATTGTGCATCTGCATGTTGGTCATCATATTCTAAAATTTGATTCAAAATTGGAATGGCTTGATCGAATAATTCAAGTTCGCATAATACTAATGCATATTGAAATTGTAACGCGATATCATCAAACGCTTGATCCAATTCAGATGCACGCATTAAGTATGGTAACGCTTCTTTTTTAGCATTAAGTTGAACAAAAGATAAACCTAACATAAAATTCGTATCTTTAGTATCAAAGCCCTTTTGTTTTGCAATTTGATACAATTTAATGGCTTCTTGAAAGCGTTGCTCATTAAAATAGATATTCGCAAAATTATAATAAATACTGCCGTTTTCAGGTTGCAACGTTATAGCGCGTTGAAAGAAACGTTCAGCTTTTTCAGTCTCATTCGCTTCAGCAAGTAGTATACCCGAGTTGATGTAATTTTCTACTTCTTCGGGGTTGTTTTCAATATTATCAAAACAGGCTTGTAATGCTTTATCGAAATGCCCTTGTTGTATCAATTGATGAATCTTTTCGTGTTCCATTGTTATTATCACCTTATCGTTATTTTAAGTTATATATCGACATACTAATCTATTAAACAATATAACTTAATTGGCCAGAATGCTTATATACATCATCTATTGTTGCACCGCCTAAACAAACTTCACCATCATATAGAACAACTGCCTGCCCTGGTGTGATTGCACGAACTGGTTCGTCAAATACCACGCGTATACTATTTGCGTCTTCTCTTGTAACTGTGACTGGTGTATCTTTTTGACGATATCTAAATTTAGCAGTACATTTCAGAGGAGTTGTCATGTCTATGTCGTTTACAAACGATACATCTGATGCAATTAAATAATCACTGTATAATGCATCATGGTGAAATCCTTGTTCAACATACAATATATTATCTTTTAAATTTTTACCTACAACAAACCAAGGATCGCCGTCTCCACCAATACCTAATCCATGACGTTGTCCAATAGTGTAGTACATCAAACCACTATGTGTTCCTTTAACTTCACCATTTAAAGTCCGCATCTCACCAGACTTTGCAGGTAAATATTGTGAAAGAAATGTTCTAAAATTGCGTTCACCAATAAAACAAATACCTGTTGAATCTTTTTTCTTAGCGGTCGCTAGATTTTGTTCAAGTGCAATTTCTCTCACTTGCTTTTTATCCAAATGACCCAGTGGAAACATGACACGTTCCAGTTGTTGATGTGTCAGTTGATTTAAAAAATAAGTTTGATCTTTATTGTTGTCGACACCGCGCAGCATTTCAACTTTGCCATTTTCATTTCGTCGAACTTGAGCATAATGTCCAGTTGCTACATAGTCAGCGCCGAGCTTTAACGCATGCTCTAAAAATGCCTTGAATTTAATTTCTTTATTACACATGACATCAGGGTTAGGAGTACGTCCTTTTTGATATTCTTCTAAAAAGTAAGTAAAGACTTTATCCCAATATTCTTTTTCAAAATTAACAGCGTAATAAGGAATACCTATTTGGTTACATACAGCAATCACATCATTGTAATCTTCAGTCGCTGTACATACACCATTTTCATCAGTATCATCCCAGTTTTTCATAAATATACCTATGACATCATAGCCTTGCTCTTTTAATAAATGTGCAGTAACAGAACTATCTACGCCCCCTGACATTCCCACTACTACACGCGTTTGTTTTTGTGTCACGTATGTTCCTCCTTAAATTTTAAATAAATTTTTTGAATTTCAATCACAATTTGCTTAATATCTTCAATAGTCATTACTTCATTTAAACTAATACGAATGGATTGTGTAACTCGGTTGCTCTTTTTGTACATTGCCGCTAATACATGCGAAGGGACGGTTGAACCTGCTGTACATGCTGATCCTGATGAAACATAGATACCTGATAAATCTAATAAAGTAAGTAATGTCTCAACATCTATAAAAGGAAAATATAAATTTATAATATGATTCGTACTGTCTACCATTGATCCATTTAATTCAAATGGTACTGAACGTTCTTGGAGGCCCACGATTAACTGCTCTTTTAATAATGCAAGATGAACATTATGGCGGTCCCTATTTTTTTCAGCGCATTCTAGTGCTTTTGAGAGACCAACAATTTGCGCAACATTTTCCGTACCTGCACGTCGTTTGCTTTCTTGTTCGCCACCATGTTGGAGAAATTGCATATGCGTTCCTTTCTTGATATATAACGCTCCAATACCTTTAGGTCCTCCAAATTTATGTGCTGTTAAGCTTAAAGCATCAACACCAAATTCGTTGACGTCTATTTCTAAATGCCCGATTGCTTGAACAGCGTCCATATGAAAATATGCCGAACTTTGGCTCATGATATGTTGGATATCATAAATATGCTGAACTGTACCTACCTCGTTATTGACAAGCATAATGGATACAAGTATCGTATCCTCTCTTAATGATTGTTTAAGTTGTTCTATATCAATCAGCCCATTCTCATCAACATCAAGGTACGTCACTTCAAATCCTTGCTTTTCAAGATGTTCAAAAACATGCAAGACAGAATGATGTTCAATTTTTGTCGTAATTAAATGCTTGCCTCTATCTTGATGGGCTAGTGCAATGCCTTTAATAGCAGTATTGTTAGACTCTGTGGCACCACTTGTAAAAATAATTTCATTAGGATTTGCATTTAAATACTTTGCCACTATACGTCTTGATTCATCTACAAAGCGTCTTGCATCACGGCCTTGCGAGTGAATAGAAGACGGATTACCATAATGATTTTTATAAATGTCCATCATTGCTTCGATAACTTCTGGTTTGACTGGCGTTGTTGCTGCATAATCTGCATAAACACTCATAATATATGACAGTCCTTTCTCATATTCAATGTTCCTATTTTAGCATTAGTTTTTTTAAAATTCTAGTCTATTGTTTGATGGGAAGTCCTAGTATATATGATAAAAATTGTATCAATATTTATTAAATTATGATTTCAGATGAAGTTTTTCTTATGGAAAGTGAGACAAAAAATGATACGTTACATGATAAACCGTTCGTTTAATTCAGAATACAATACGTGATATAGTATAGATAGCATGAAATTAATGATGTATGAAAGGAGCAGTATGTATTGACGACACATCTTAAATATTCAGCACTTAACCTTGTTCCAATCCGCGAAGGTTACAGTGATATGGATGCAATTGACCAACATATTATATTGGCAAAACACTTAGAAAAATGTGGTTACGAGCGTTTATGGATTGCAGAACATCATAATGCACCTAACCTTGTAAGCTCTGCAACGTCACTTTTAATCCAACATACTTTAGCCCATACAAAAACAATGCGCATCGGTTCAGGCGGAATTATGTTGCCTAATCATGCGCCATTAATAGTAGCTGAACAATTTGGTACACTTCATAAAATATATGGAAACCGTGTTGACTTAGGTTTGGGTCGTGCTCCAGGTACTGATATGGCAACTGCTAGTGCCCTAAGACGCAATCAACATGATGGTGTATATCAATTTCCAGAAGAAGTACGACAACTCTTACAGTATTTTGGACCTGAAACAAATCAAGGCTATGTTAAAGCGATACCTGCAGTTGGAACAGACGTCCCCATTTATATACTAGGTTCCTCAACTGACTCTGCTCACGTTGCAGCCAGCGAGGGGTTACCTTATGTTTTTGCAGGACATTTTGCACCTGATCAAATGAAAGAAGCTCTTGAAATATATCGAGAACGCTTCGAACCATCTCGTCATCTTGAACAACCTTATATCATCGTTTGTTTAAATACAATTGTTGCAGAAACTGATGCCATTGCTCACCACTTAGCGACAACCCAAGTTCAAGTTTTTGCAAACATCTTAAACGGTAGAATGCGCAAAATACAACCTCCAGTTGAAGATTTATCAACTATCTTGTCACCTCGTATTTTAACAATGTCTCAACAGCGTGTCGCACAATCACTTATAGGTAGCGATGAAACCGTGAAAGAAAAAATTAAAAATTTTCTAATAGAATACGGTAATATTAATGAGATTATGGCTGTAAGCTACATTTACGACGAATCAGCACAACATCAATCCTATGCGCGATTTAAACACATAATGGACGATTTAAATCAGGCGAAACATATAACTTCATAAATACAATTCACTATTTAAAAATCCTCAAAATTCATTATTCATGAACTTTGAGGATTTAATGTTTAAATGGATGAAAAGGCGTTTAGGATTTGAACATCATTTTTGCAACTGAAAGACCGTTTATAGGCTCCTCAGAAGAAAATGTTGTTATATACTAACCTCTGTAATATCAATTCTTATTTTTTATCTCCAGTAAACTTATCAAGAGCATCTTTTGCTTTATCTAAAATGCTACCATCTTCTTTTTTACTATCCTTGTTTTGAGAATCTTGATATTTATCATAGGCGTCTTTTGCTTTGTTTAAATATTCTTCGCCTTGCTTCTTATCCATTATTTATCCTCCTTATTACCTTTGAATTTATCAATAAATTCATTTGCTTTATTTTTTGCGTTTTCAACAACTTCTTTTGCCTTACCTGAAGCTTTATCCTCTTTACCTTCATTTTCTAATTGCTTATTATCAGTAACATTGCCTACTGTTTCTTTTACGTTACCTTTTGCTTGTTCGAATTTGTTTTCATTTTCTGCCATGTTGAAAAACCTCCTTGAATACTAATTTCTTTAATAGTATTCCACGGGTTATTATTTTTAAACATGCATATTAAAATTCTTCATATATAGCAGGGTCTTGATTTTTTCTGCGTCCATTTTTTTGTGTTAACTGATCTATTGTATTTAAATCATCTTGTGATAATTCAAAGTCAAAAATTGAAATGTTTTCAATTTGTCTTGCTGGTGAGGTTGCTTTAGGAATTGGCATGATGCCATTTTGTATATGCCACTTCAAAATGACTTGAGCTACTGTTTTTTCATGTTTTTCTGCTATTTCTGCCAGTACTTGCTCTTGCATAACACCATTATCTCGACCTAATGGACTCCATGCTTGCGTCAAAATACCTTTTTTCATGTGAAATGAAATCATATCTTTTTGATTAAAGTAAGGGTGGCATTCTATTTGATTAACGACTGGTAAAACACCTGTTTCTTTTTCAAGTGCTTCAATATGCTCTGGCAAAAAGTTACAAACCCCTATCGATTTTATGAGGCCCGCTTTTTGAGCAGCTATCATTGCTTTCCATGCTTCAACATATTTTCCTTGTTTAGGGTTTGGCCAATGAATTAAATACAAATCGATATAATCTAGTCCCAGTCGATAAAGCGATTCTTGAATCGTTACAAATACGTCATCATATGCTTGATAACGACCAGGAAGCTTGGATGTTACAAAAAGTTCACAACGCGGGACGTGGCTCATTTTTATTGCTTGTCCTACAGCACCTTCGTTCTCATAATTATATGCGGTATCTAAAACCCGATATCCAATGCGAATGGCCTCACTCATTGCATGTGCACCCATAGTACCATTCAATTTGTATGTTCCAAAGCCTAATTGATCAATATTTTGATTATTATTTAATTTATATGTATCCATCGTAAACCTCCTCTTATTTAATATAGTTTAAACAATCTGGAAAGCAAAAAATAATGAATATGACGACGTTGAACCAGTGAATAGTGTTTACTACTGATGTCGCACTGTTTGGAAGAAGGATTTTAGACAGCTTACGCTAAACTTAGATAAAGAACATATAACCTTCGAGCTTATCACTTTGTTCTTTATAATCTGCTAAGGATTGTAAAGTCGTTTGGTCTAACACATCTTTGACAGCGTCTCTCATTTGTAACCAGAGTTTTTGTTGTGCTGGCGGTTCTGATTCGATACGTTCAACAATGGTTAATGGTCCTTCTAATAAACGTATAATATCACCTGCTGTTATCTCTTCGGCTGGCATTTTTAATTCATAACCACCTTTTGCACCTCTCACACTGCGAATAAGTCCAGCATTTCTTAAAGGCCCAACGAGTTGCTCTAAGTATAAATCGCTTAAATTATTTTCTTCAGCTATTGTTTTTAATGATACGCAGCCTGTCCCTTTTCTTTTAGCCAATGCAATCATCAAAGTTAGACCGTATCTTCCTTTAGTAGAAATTTTCATATTTTAACCTCACCTTACATAATCCGATTTACTTAAAATTTAACAGTATTTATATTATTATAATACCAATATAGCTACACTACAAAGCATAACATATTTTATATTAATATTATGTAAGGATTGGAGTAATTTTAAATGACTGTAGAGCCTTTAGCTTCACGAATGAGACCGCAAAATATTGATGAAATAATAGGTCAAGATCATTTAGTAGGTCCACGTGGTATTATTAGACGCATGGTTAATGCTAAGAGACTTTCCTCTATCATTTTATATGGTCCTCCTGGAATTGGTAAAACAAGTATTGCACAAGCAATAGCAGGTAGTACAAAATATAAATTCCGTAAACTCAATGCTGTGACACATACTAAAAAGGATTTGCACTATATTGTTGAAGAAAGTAAAATGTCAGGCCAAATTATATTATTACTAGATGAAATACATCGATTAGACAAAGCAAAGCAAGACTTTTTATTACCCCATTTAGAAAATGGTCAAATTGTCCTTATCGGAGCAACAACATCTAATCCTTATCACGCCATTAACCCTGCTATAAGATCAAGGGCGCAAATTTTTGAGCTTTATCCATTAAATAGTGATGAGATTAAGCAAGCACTAACTCAAGCACTTAACGATGACGAAAAAGGACTTAAAAATTTTGCAGCTACAGTTGAAGATGATGCTATTGAATATTTCGCCACGCAAAGTCAAGGCGATGTTCGAAGCGCATTGAACGCATTAGAGTTGGCGGTGTTAAGTGCAAATGATTCTCCTATTCGCATTACATTTGAAGATGCAAAAGATTGTCTTCAACGTGGCGCTTTTATAAGTGATAAAGATGGTGATATGCATTATGATGTGATGAGTGCATTTCAAAAATCGATACGTGGCAGTGATGTAGATGCAGCACTACATTATTTAGGCCGTTTAATTCAAGCTGGTGACCTTCCAACAATAACAAGACGATTGCTCGTTATAAGCTATGAGGATATTGGCTTAGCATCACCAGGAGCAGGTCAACGTACTTTAGCAGCCATTGAAGCAGCTGAACGACTAGGGTTTCCAGAAGCACGTATCCCTCTAAGCCAAGCTGTTATAGAATTGTGTTTATCTCCAAAATCCAACTCTGCAATACGTTCAATTGATAGTGCACTATCTGATATTAGAAACGGTCAAATAGGTCAAATCCCTGATCATTTAAAAGACGGTCATTATCAAGGTGCTAAGGCGCTTGGACGCGCTATTGGCTATCGATATCCGCATGATTACGAAAATGGACATGTCATACAACAATATTTACCAGATCAACTCCAAAATCGACGTTACTACGAAGCAAAAACAACATCTAAAATTGAAAAGCAATTTGGTGAAATATACCAAAACTTAAAAAATAAAAAGTAAAAATATAAAAAGCATTAGAATATCTCAATAGTTAATGACTATTGCATAGATACTTAATGCTTTTTAGCTTTTATTTATCTTTAATACGTTGAACATGAATATTTTTAAGTATGTCATTGCACACATAACTTGCGCATATTAATCCGACAACACTAGGCACGTATGCGTTGGATGAAGGTGGCATTTGTGCTTTTCTATTTTGTCCTTTTGCATCCCCTACTTTTTCTTTAACATCTTCTCGAATCACAATTGGACTTTCATCTGAAAAAACAACAGGAATCCCTTTTTTAATCCCTTTTTGTTTAAGTTTTTGACGAATAATACGTGCGATTGGATCGGTGTGTGTCTTAGAGATATCATCTATTTTGAAGCGAGTTGGATCAATTTTATTAGCTGCGCCCATACTTGAAATAATTTTAATCCCCTTTTTTAAACATTGTTCCATTAAATGCACTTTATAAATAATTGTATCGCTAGCATCCACAATATAATCAATGCTGTAATGATCAAATAGTTGTTCGTAGGTTTCTTCGGTATAAAACATATGTAGTGGTGTTACTTTACATTCAGGATTGATTAATTTAATACGTTCTTCCATCAGCGAGACTTTACTTTGACCTACCGTGGAAGTCAAAGCGTGAAGCTGACGATTCACATTCGTAATATCAACGTCATCTTTATCAATCAAAATAATATGACCAATATTTGTTCGTGCTAGTGCTTCGGCAGCAAATGAACCGACACCTCCAACGCCTAACACAACTACTGTAGTATTTTTGAGTTGGCTTAATCCTTCTTCTCCAATTGCAAGCTCATTTCTTGAGAATTGATGTTTCATCTATTGAACTCCTTTTTAATACATTCATAAATCTCACTTGTTCTAAAATCACAAAAATTCAACTGGCTATCGCTATTGCTTATACTGTTATATCATTTAGCACAGTTTAACTTATATTTTGATTTAATTTCAAAAAAATACGCAAGACATAATGTCTTGCGTACCGATAGAATCCGTTGTGCCGTAGTTTAAAGTGCTTGATCATTTTGGCCTGCTATATACAGGTGGGTGTCCTGTTTCTTGCTTTGCACGTCCTTCTACAAAGGCGTGTGCGCTACAAGAAAACCTATTGGACTCCCTGATCAAAGAGTGTTAGGTCAAAATACATAAAGCGAACTTACGAACACTACAGACGACTATCTTATGTTTATATCATAACACAAGATTTAAAGATGGCAAACTAAAAATACTTTGCTCATCCTTTACTTATAGCATTATTTCTTAATACGTAAAGACAACTCATCTAATTGACGATCAGATACAGTGCTTGGTGCATTTGTTAATAAGTCTGTTGCAGATGCTGTTTTTGGGAACGCAATCGTATCGCGTAAGTTTGTTTGTCCTGTAAGCAACATCACTAAACGGTCTAATCCAAGTGCAATACCTCCATGGGGTGGTGCACCATACTTAAAGGCATCTAATAAAAATCCAAATTGCTCTCGTGCTTCTTCTTGACTAAAGCCTAATGCTTTAAACATTTTTTCTTGTAATTCACCATCATGAATACGTATTGAACCTCCACCAAGTTCATAGCCATTTAATACGATATCATATGCTTGCGCTTGTGCTGTTTCAGGTGCCGTTTCTAATTTTTCAATATCATCTACTTTAGGTGAAGTAAATGGATGATGCGCGGCTACATAGCGATGTGCTTCATCATCATATTCAAGTAAAGGCCAATCAGTGATCCATAAGAAATTTAATTTGTTCGTATCAATTAAGCCTCTGTCTTTACCAAGTTTATTACGTAAAGCACCTAAACTTTGCGCCACTACTTCTTTACTATCCGCTACAAATAAAACTAAGTCACCTGCTTTTGCAGAAGTAAGACGTGTTAATTCAGAAACATGCGGTTCTTCAAAAAATCGTGCTATCGGCCCAGTTAATCCGTCTTCAACAACTTTGACCCATGCCAAACCTTTAGCGCCATAAATATTAACAAATTCAGTTAAACCATCAATATCTTTACGTGTATAATCATTAGCAGCATTTTCAACTACTAAAGCTTTAATCTCGCCACCGTTTTCAATAGCATTTTTGAAAACTTTGAAATCCATTATTTCACCAAGTTTTGAAACATTTAAAAGTTCCATACCAAAACGCGTATCCGGCTTATCACTACCGTAACGTTCTATAGCTTCATGATACGTCATACGTGGAAATGATTCTTCTATCTTAATCCCTTTCACATCTGACACAACTTTTTTAAGCATTTTTTCGCCTAGCGCCATGACATCTTCTTGTTCAACAAAACTCATTTCAATATCGACTTGTGTGAATTCCGGTTGGCGGTCTGCACGCAAATCTTCATCTCTAAAACACTTAACAATTTGGTAATATTTATCAAATCCACTAATCATTAACAGTTGTTTGAATAACTGTGGCGATTGAGGAAGTGCGTAAAATTCACCTTCATGCACACGCGAAGGAACTAGATAATCACGTGCTCCTTCAGGCGTTGATTTTGTAAGAATAGGTGTTTCAACATCATAAAACCCAGCATCATCTAAATAACGACGAATCGATTGCGTTGTTTGGTGTCTCATTTTAAATGTTTGCGCGAACTCTTCTCGACGTAAATCTAAATAACGATATTTTAATCGAATATTTTCATCAACTGTTAAATTTTCTTCATTAATGGAAAATGGAGGTGTTTCAGATTTATTAATAATCTCAATCGATTTCGCTTGCACTTCAACTTGACCTGTTCTAATTTTAGGATTAACTGTTTCATCATCTCGTTTTGTTACAGTACCTGTAATTTCAACGACATATTCTGATCGAATACGTTCGGCTGTTTGTAAGGCTTCTTTTGAAAACTCAGGGTTAAATACAACTTGAACATATCCTTCTCGGTCACGAACATCAACGAAAATCAGTCCGCCTAGGTCTCGACGGTTATGAACCCAACCTTTTAATGTAATCTCTTGTCCTAAATAGTCTTCTGTTACTAATCCACAATACGTTGTTCTTTTCCTCATTACTTACTCTCCTCCAAAATATAACTGGATATACCATCAAGAGAAACTTTTGTTGCTTCCCCTGTTTCCATGTTCTTAATGTCGACTTGCTTTTGTTCTAATTCTTGATCACCTAGTACAATAGTGAATTTTGCATTTAAACGATCGGCCTGCTTCATCTGGCCTTTTAATTTACGTGATAAATAATCTTTATCCACTTTGATACCATTATGACGTAAATGATTAAGCAATTGAACTGCATATTGATCAGCAACATCTCCCATAGTTGCTATAAATAAATCAATCGTATTATCGACTGGTAGTTCAATTCCTTCTTCCTCTAGTGCTAAAAGCAAACGTTCGATACTTAATGCAAAACCAATACCGGTTTGTTTAGGTCCGTCTAACAGTTCTAAAAGACCGTTATAACGACCTCCACCACATAAAGTTGTAATAGCACCATCATAAGATTCATTATCCATCATTAATTCAAAGGCCGTATGCGTATAATAATCTAAACCTCTTACTAAACTTGGGTCAACCACATAGTTGATATTCAAACGATCTAAATGCGATTTAACCGCTTCAAAGTAGTCTTTTGAATAGTCATTTAAATAATCTGTTATAGATGGTGCTGTTTTCATCTCTGGTTTATCTTTGTCAACTTTACAATCTAGTATTCTCATAGGATTGGTCTCTATACGATTTTGACAATCTTGACAATAGGTATGAATGACTGGTTTGAAGTGTTTTCTTAACGCTTCTTGATATTCAACACGTGATTCGACATCACCAACACTATTAATCACAAGTTTGAGTTTTTTTAATCCAAATGATTCATAGATATGCATGACCATAGCTAGAATTTCTGCATCAATTGATGGGTCTTCTGCACCGATAGCTTCTACCCCAAACTGATTAAATTGACGATAACGCCCCTTTTGCTTACGCTCATATCTAAACATGGGTCCATTATAATATAATTTAACCGGCTGATTAGGTAAGCCTTGCATTTTGTTTTCGATATAACTTCTAACAACTGCTGCAGTTCCTTCAGGACGTAACGTAATACTGCGATCACCTTTATCTTTAAATGTATACATCTCTTTTTGTACAACATCTGTTGAATCTCCTACACCACGAGCAAAAAGATCAGTACTTTCAAAAATAGGTGTACGGATTTCTTGATAGTTGTATAGTTCCATTAACTGTTTCAGCTGGTCCTCAATATAATGCCATTTGGGGGATTCACTTGGCAAAATATCTTGTGTTCCTCTAGGTATGTGTATCATTATAAACACCTCTTTTTATTCATTCAGTTCAAAATAAAAACGTCCCTTGTATGCCATTTTCACATACAAGGGACGTTAACTTAGGACGTGTTGCCACCCTCATTTAAGATAGACTTAAGTTGTCTATCTATACTCTAAGCTAGTAACGTTAGCTAATCGATACTACTTTTAATAGCATCCCTCTTCTTGTGTTCAATCAATATAGATCGAAGATTTATCTTTCAGCCAGTGGATAAATTCTCTTTTATTCATCGCTCTATACAAAGTTCAAGAATACAAACGGTTTTATATATAAAATTCAGTATTAATCATAACTGTTTTTTTTGTTACTTTCAAGGTATTAACTTAAAAAATATGTTTCAAGACCATCAACGATTGCATTTTCAACAATAGTTCGATAGTTTTTATCTCGTATCATGACCTCATCTGTTGGATTGCTGATGTAGCCTAATTCAACTAGTACAGCAGGTAACTCTGTTTGTCGTAACACTTGAAAATTCTCTTGTCTTGAGCCTCTATTGGAGAGTAACGCTTTTTTTTGAATGCTAGCGTTTAATGTGTCTGCCAAACGTTCTTGCTGTTCATGATACCAATATACAGTCGCCCCGTTCGCATTAGATGATTCTAAAGCGTCATTATGAATACTTATGAAAACATCACCCTCACCTTGACGGTCTTTTAATTTCACATATGTATCATCAGTACGGGTCATCTTAACTTTAGCACCTTTTTTTTCGAGAAGCTTTTTTAATTCAAGTCCAGTTTTGAGTGTCATATTCTTTTCAAGTGTTTTTTTACCCGTCCGGCTAGCAGCGCCTTGATCTCCACCCCCATGCCCTGGATCAAGTATAACAACTTTTCCTTTGAGTGGTTCAGCATTAGGGTCAACATCTTTTGGAATATCAAGGGAAGTATGCCACCCAGCTATCCATCCTTTTTTCTTTTCGTCTGGGGATATCACTTCCAACCATTTTCCATCTTTCGAAACAATTTTAAATGATTCACCTTTTCGAACTTGATAGATTTCTGGATAAGCCGCATTTGGACCGGTACGTAACTCTGATTCTTCAATTATCTGTAATTTTTTCTCTTTTTGATTACTTAACAATGCAATTGAGCAAATCACAATTCCCAAAATGGCTATCATAAATAGTAGTACATAAAACTTATGAATATTAATTCTTTTGGATTTTAACCACTTTTCAAACTGTTTCATATCACTTGACCGTCTTCACTTTCATAAATTACAGTTACTGGACCATCATTTTCAATATCTATCACCATATCTGTTCCAAACTCCCCTGTCTTGACAGGAATATCATGTGATCTCAAGTAAGTATTAAACTGTTCATACAACTGATTTGCTTCCTTAGGTGACATTGCTTCTGTAAAGCTTGGACGATTACCCTTTTTGACATTAGCATAAAGCGTAAATTGTGATATCGATAAAATTTCGCCTTGTATTTGTTGAATATTATGATTCAATTTGCCATTCTCATCTTCAAATAAGCGAGCATTCACTATTTTTCGCGCTAAAACGTGTGCGTCTTGTAATGTATCAAATTTGGAAATACCAACTAGTAGACAGAATCCTTGATGAATCGAATGATGTATATTTTCATTCGTCACTGCTGCAGATTTTACTCTTTGAACAATAATTTTCATGAATATTCACTCCTAATTCCAAACTCGAGAAACTGTGTAGATATCGCCTAATTGTTTGATTTTATCTGCAACTTTATAAACTTCATGTACATTTTTTACCATTATACTTAAGTTAATGACAGCATTTTTATCGATATCTGATTTGCCAGACACTTTTACCAGTTGGCTTGAAGTGCTTGTGACAGCTTGAAGTACTTCATTAAGTAAACCATTTCGATCATATGCTGTAACTTCTAAATCAACTTGATACTTTTGTGAAGCATCTTTAGATTTAACCCACTCGACATCAATCAGACGATCGGTTTCATTTTTAATATTAGGACAATCAGTTCGATGGACTTTAATCCCGTGCCCTTTTGTAATATAACCCACAATTTGATCTCCTGGAATCGGGTTGCAACACTTTGATAGTTTGATTAGAACATTATCTAACCCTTCTACGTAAACACCTGAATCTGTTGTGATGTGATCTTTGATTGGCACCGATTTTGTGACTTCTTGTGCTTGATTTAGGGCTTTTTGCTTGTTTTCAATACGTATAGGTTCAGTTAATTTATTGACAATCTGATTGGATGTCACACCACCAAAACCAACTGCAGCATATAAATCATCTTCGTTTGCAAAATTATATTTGTCATTGACTACCTTCAAGTTACGTTCTGTTAACACTTCATCTGGTTTAAATCCTTGTTCTTTCAATTCAGCTTCAACCATAAATTTGCCTTTTTCAATATTTGATGATCGATCTTGCTTTTTGAAAAAACTTTTGATTTTGCTTTTTGCGCTGGAAGATTTGACGATTTTGAGCCAATCACGACTAGGACCATATGAATGTTTGCTCGTTCTGATTTCGACTATATCACCTGTTTGCAAAACATAGTCAATCGGTACAATTTTACCATTTACTTTAGCACCTATCATTTTATTACCGACTTCACTATGAATAGCATAAGCGAAATCAATAGGTACCGCACCATAAGGCAGCTCGATGACATCGCTCGCTGGTGTAAATGCATATACTTTGTCACTTTGTAAGTCAAATTTTAATGATTCTATAAATTCTTGCGCATCCGATGAAGTGTGATCTGTTTCAGCAATATCTTTGAGCCAGTTTAATTTTTGATTGTAAGATGTTTGATCTGTATTCAGTTGCTTACCTTCCTTATAAGCCCAATGCGCTGCGACACCGTGTTCAGCAATTTCATGCATTTCATGTGTTCTAATTTGTATTTCTAAAGGATCTCCATTTGGGCCTACAACGGTTGTATGTAATGATTGATACATATTTTGTTTCGGCATCGCAATATAATCTTTAAAACGCCCAGGCATAGGTTTCCACAATGTATGGACCAACCCTAAAACAGCATAACAGTCTTTAATTGAATTAACGATAATTCGAACGGCTAATAAGTCGAAAATTTGATCAAACTGTTTTTTTTGCTTCATCATTTTTCGATATATACTGTAAATATGTTTTGGACGGCCACTGATTTCGCCTTCTATATGCATGATATCCAACTCTTTTTGGATATTTTGAATAGCATTTTTGATGTATGCTTCACGTTCGCTTCTTTTTTTCTTCATAAGATTTACAATACGGAAATACTGAATATTATCAATATATCGTAAAGCAATATCTTCAAGCTCCCATTTAATCGTGTTAATACCTAGTCTATGTGCAAGTGGTGCATAGATTTCAAGTGTTTCCTTTGAAATTCGAATCTGTTTTTCTCTAGGCATAGCACGTAACGTTCTCATATTATGTAATCGATCAGCTAATTTAACTAAAATAACACGAACATCTTTAGCAATCGCTATAAATAATTTTCTATGGTTTTCTGCTTGTTGTTCCTCTTTCGAGCGATATTTGACCTTTTTTAACTTGGTTACACCGTCTACAATCGTTGCAATTTCAACATTGAACATTTCAGCAACATCATCGAACGTGTACGGTGTATCTTCTATCACGTCATGTAAAAATCCCGCTACTATTGTCGGGCCATCAAGGTGCATTTCTGTCAATATACCAGCAACTTGTATGGGATGCATAATGTATGGTAAACCGTTTTTTCGAAATTGCCCTTCATGTGCTTTATAAGCAATGTGGTAACTTTTCAAAACGAACTCATACTGCTCTTTACTCAGGTATGTTTTGGCTTTATATAGGACTTCATCAGCACTGTATGGATATTCGTTGTTCATTAGGACACCCCCACATTTTAAATAATATCTTTATCATACTACATGATAGTTGAGAATTGAACCATTAAAAGTTATGTATTCAATAAAATCAAAAGTAAAGTGTTTCACATTTAAATTTTGATATTGAAATAAATTAAAGAACACGTGAAAATATATTTCTATCAACTCACAACCTCAAGTTATGCGTCTAAACATATTTTAACGTGTTCATATCTTTTACTTAGGCATCATACGAAATAAGTGATAAAACATCGTAATCTTTAATTTTTTCAATACCTCCTAAGTATGCAAGTTCAATGATAAAAGTAATCCCAGCCACAATACCACCTTGTTTTTCGACAAGATGAATAGCTGCTTCAATTGTGCCTCCTGTGGCAAGTAAATCATCTGTAATTAAGACACGTTGCCCCGGCTTAATTGCGTCTTTATGCATCGTCAAAACATTACTTCCATATTCTAATTTGTATTCATAACGAATCACTTCTCTAGGTAATTTGCCTTCTTTACGAACAGGTGCAAAGCCAATTCCCATAGCATATGCCACAGGACATCCAATAATAAATCCACGCGCTTCTGGCCCAACCACAATATCCACATTTTTGGACTTTGCGTATTCTACAATCTGATCAGTAGCATAACCATAGGCTTCTCCATTATCCATAATCGTTGTAATATCTTTAAAATTAACACCCTTTTTAGGCCAATCTTGTACTTCTGAAACGTATTGTTTTAAATCCATTGTGTTCCTCCTAATTTTCATGTACCATTTGGTCTTCAACCCATGATTTAATCATACTAAAATTTTGATATAATAACGTTTTTTCAACTTCAATTCTATGAAGACGTGCTTGGTAAATTCGACTTGATTCGATAGTTCTTTTCTCAGTTGTTGCTGCTATAGAAATTAATCCATCTTTTTGTACGATAAGCTCTAAATCTAAAAAGACCTTTAATATAAATTTTAAGATATTAGGTTTAATATCCAAATATCGACTTAATTTTACACCATCTTCTACTAAATTTGTTTGTCCTTTTTGGTAAAGCGCTTTGTAACATTTTTTAAACAATTCAGGTTTAGGCATCCCATCAAAGTAAACAGAATATTGATGCTGAAATACTAAATAAACTTGAGATGCATTTAACTGTTTTAAAGACGTTTGAATATCCTCAATAGTCAATGGCAAATCACGTAAAACACATTTTTCGTATGAATTTGGAATAGGCTCACCGTAATAATATTCATGTTCATTTTGTTTATCTTCACTTGGATGGATTAAATAACTCACATTACGATCAAATTGAGGTAATTTCTTATTTTTATTCCTATAATCCAATATCTGCCTATCTTTACTTTGAATATCAGTCATGATTATTTGTGGTGATTGATATCCATTCCATTCGTTAACTTGAAGTTCACCTATTAAATCTACATTTTGATCTACCATTAACTCTTGTGCTAATGTGCCATTATTCCAATATAGGCCTTGCAAACTTTGCTCATTAAATACAAGTTTAAGATGATTCTTTTTTTGTCCTATAGATTTAACTTGATTAATCGATAAATCATTTAAACGAAATGTAGGTTTTTCAAAATCTGAACCAAAGGGACGTAAACGTTCGATCGATTGAATATTATCTATCGTCATGTCTGTTATATCTAACACCGCATCTACGTGGCGAACTGGTTTTAAATCTTTAGAATGGTATGAAGCCTTCATCCATTCATTTAGTCCGTTTCTTAAAGCATCTACGTTCTCAATTGATAAAGTTAATCCCGCTGCCATATGGTGGCCCCCAAACTTCTCAATGCAATGTGTTTGATTATTTAGCGCTTGATACATAGATATTTGTGCAATACTACGCGCTGAGCCTTTAGCATGTGATTGAGTGTGATCAATATTTAAAATCATGGTCGGTAGATTAAACGTTTCAACGATGCGTGAAGCAACAATTCCTAAAACACCTTCATGCCAGTCCTCTTTTGCTAATACTAAGAACTGGTGATTTTTCTCTATATATGTTTTGGCCATCGTCATTGCCTCTTCAGTAATTGCTTGAACGATATTTTTGCGTTCATTATTAAAATATTCAACTTGTTCTGCTAAAAATAGCGCCTCGTCTTTTTCTTTAGTTCTTAACAATTCGACTGCTAATCCAGCATCTTCTAATCGACCCACTGCATTGAGTCGGGGTCCAATTAAAAAGCCTATTGTTTCTTCTGTAATGACCTCATCAAAGCTTGCTTGCTTGAGTAGTGCTTGAATAGAAACTGGCGTTTTTTCATTGATAAGCGAGAGCCCTTTTTTGACAATATATCGATTTTCATCTGTCATTGATACGAGGTCAGCAATTGTCCCGATCATCGCAAAAATCCAATACTCACTGGGAATCTCTTTCAGTAAATTTTGTGCCAATTTCAAAGCAACACCAGCACCACACAAATATTGAAACGGATAGTCAAAATTGGGATGCATAGGATGAATAATTGCATAAGCGTTAGGTAAAGTATCTCCTATCTCGTGATGATCAGTTACGATAACATCCATACCTAACTCATTGGCAATATCAATTTCATTATGTCCTTGTATGCCATTATCTACTGTTATGATGAGCTGAACCCCCTCATCATATGCATTGCGAAAGGCTCCTTCGCTCGGACCGTATCCTTCTGAAAATCGATTAGGAATATACCAATTGACATGCGCACCTAATTGTTCCAATGCATCAACTAATATTGATGTTGACGTTACACCATCAGCATCATAATCGCCATAAACTAGAATCGATTCTTGTTTCTGAATTGCCTTATGTATACGCTCTGTAGCGCGAGTCATATCACTAAGCGCTTCAGGTGAATGACTCATATCACTTGAACTCAGTATTGCTTCGATAGTCTCTCTAGATGTAAAACCTTTGCTTTCTAAAACTTGACTCATCATTGGTGTCAAATTGAATTCTTTTATTAATGATGACTCTATTTTATTATTATTGTCTTTTGCCAACCATTGATATTTAGATTGAATCATAAACTATCCCGCCTCTTTCTCAAACGTATTATATCGAAAAACAGCATAAATAAAAAGCATTGATAGATGAAAAAATGGCTCTCAGTCAAATTGGACTGGTCGCATTAAATTAAGGCGTTATGCAATAATGGATTGCTTAACGCCTTTTTCGTTGTGTGATCATAAAGTCTTGAACATTAATTTCTCTTTTAATACAACATAAATCAGTAAAATTGAGTTGGTAAAACATATTTTATAACTTAGGGGTGTGAATAAATATAGCACATTTGATTGATTCCTAAGCCGAAACTTCTAAGGCGCCTAGAAAAGCGAGGCTTTATGGAACAATCAAATAAATGAAATTATTTATATACCAGTCCGATTTACTATAGAACCGAAAAAATAAAGTGGTTAAAATAGAACTTTACGTTTAACGTTCTATTTAACCACTTTCTTGTCGTTTGGAATTATACTAATACTTTTTCATCATTTGTTCTTTTACGTTTATGCACGATTAACTTATGTTGATCAGATTTACGTAATTCACGTTTCTTCAGCATTCCCCATAGTGGAACTGCAATAAAGATTGATGAATATACCCCTGATACTAGACCAATTAAAAGTGCAAGTGAGAAATTGAATATGCTTGATGCCCCTAAAACAAGTAAAGCCACCACAACGATTACGACAGTTAACACTGTATTAAACGAACGCGTTAAAGTTTGTCTGATTGAACTATTTACAATATAATCAATTTCACTTTCTTTCGTAATGACCTTCACTTTAGACAGCATTTCACGAACACGGTCAAATGTCACAATCGTATCATTAATAGAATAACCAATGATTGTTAACACAGCAGCAATGAATGTAATATCAACTTCAAGACGTAATAAGCTAAACACAGCTATAATCATAAAAGCATCATGTAATAACGAAATAATAGACGCTATACCCATGCGCCATTCAAAACGCAATGTAATGTATATAATCATGCCGATAGAAGCTAAAATAACAGCCATCATTGCATTTTTTGCAAGTTCTTGACCGATTACTGGCGATACCGTATTAATCGATGGTTCATTTCCATAAGCTTCATTCAGGTTTGTTTTAAGTTTAGCAATTTCATCTTTTGTTAAATCGTCCTTATATTGCATAGAAAGATTTTCATCATTTTGACCACCAATTGAAAGCTGATTTGGTGATAAATCTAGAGATTCCATCTTCTTCTCAACGTCTGCTTGTTTTAAGGCTTGATTACTTTGTAAATCCACACGTGTTCCTGAAGTGAAATCTATACCAAGGTTCAGTTTGAAAATAAATAATATGACAACACCAGCCAAAATAATAACACCACTAAAAGCAAATAAAGGTTTTGCCAACTTCATAAAATGAATACGATCATATGGGGTGCTTAAGTCAGGAACATCGTAACCTTCATTAATATTATGAATTTGTGATTTTTTAACACCAAACCACCATAATCTCTTCTTAAACACATTAGAATGTACGATTAATGCAAGTAAGATGCGAGTTAAAAAGACAGCTGTCACAAAACTCATTAAAATGGCTAATAATAACATTGTTGCAAATCCTTTTACAGAACTTTCACCAAAGAAGAAAAGTACTGTAGCTGCAAGTACTGTCGTTAAGTTGGCATCTAATATTGTAATAAACGAACTTTTATTCGCCCGTTTATAGGCTTGCTTTAATGTTCGGCCAATGCGCAATTCATCTTTTATTCTTTCGTACATAATAATATTCGCATCAACAGCCATACCCACACCTAATACTAATGCGGCAAGTCCTGGTAATGTTAATACACCGGAGATAAAGTTAAATGCGACTAATGTCAAATAAATATAAGTCGTCAATGTAATAACCGCAATCAATCCAGGAATGCGATAGAATAAAAGCATGAATAAGAAAATAATGCTTATCCCTATAATAGAGGCATAGATTGTTTTATCAAGTGCATCTTGTCCGAATTGCGCACCTACTGAAGTCGAATAAATTTCTTTTAAATCAACAGGTAGCGACCCTGAATTTAATAAATCTGCAATTTGTTTGGCTTCTGCTATACCGTCGTCACCTTGAAATCCACCAGATATCTCAACATTTGTAGAATTAATAGGTTCATCTACAGTTGCGGCAGAAATATATTTAGGATCTTCTTTTGTTTTTTCTTTTTGATAGCTATCACCTTTTTGATAGTCTAACCAAACAACCATTACATTTTCAGTTTGTTTTGATATATTGTCAGTTACTTTTCTGAATTTATCACTGTCCTTAAGTCTAAAAGTAACAGCAGGCTGATTGGTATTTTGCTTGAATTCCTGTTTTGCTGAACCTTGTACTAAATCTTTGCCGGTTAAGAGTACTTTATCGTTAGCATCACGAATCGTTAAGTTAGCTTGTGATGATAATATTTCACGCGCTTGATTTTGATCTTTAACCCCTGCAAGTTGTACACGGATACGATTGCCGTCTTCAACTTGAATTTTAGGTTCAGACACACCTAAAACATTGACACGCTGCTCTAATGTTTTAGCTGTGGATTGAACTGCTGTATTATCAATAGTATCACCTTTTTGCAAAGGTTGAACTTGATATAACACTTCAAATCCACCTTGAAGGTCAAGTCCTAAGTTGACATCTTTGACTACATTTTTTGAACTCATTGCCATACCACCGAACAAAAGTATGACAATCAATAAAAATGCAATCAATCTACTTACTTTTTTCACATAAACACCTCTTTTTGACTTTTCTCACGTTACTAGCATACTTTAATGCTTTAAAAATTCGCAAGCTATTTTATCATAAAAATAAAAAAGATATGGAATCCCATATCTTTTTCGATATTCAAACATGTCGTACTTCTTTATTTAAGAGGGATCAACTTGTTTAATCGCTTGTTTTTCAAATGTTAACTCATTGCCTTTACCGTCTACTGTAATAACAGCAGTTGTTTCATCAACTGCACGAACAGTACCTTTGATTCCACCAATTGTAGTTACACGTTGACCTGATTGTAATTCTTCAACCATTTGTCGGTGCTCTTTTGCACGTTTTTGTTGTGGACGAATCATAAAGAACCACATTACAACAAATAAAAGAATTAATGGTAATAAACTCACTAATGAAGACATAAAATTTTTTCTCCTATTCTAAAAGTTTTTGGGATTTTCAACATTTAAGCCATACTGCTCATAAAACGCTTCTTTAAAATCTAAAAGACGATCTTCACGTATAGCTTGTCTAACATCCTCCATTAATTTTAGCAGAAAATGTAAGTTATGGTAAGTCGTAAGGCGAATACCAAACGTTTCATCTGCTTTAATTAAATGACGTAAATAAGCGCGTGTGTAATGACGACATGTATAGCAATCACAATTTTCATCTAATGGTCTAAAGTCATCTTTAAATTGCGCATTTTTAACAACTAATCGACCTTTAGAAGTCATACACGTCCCATTTCTTGCAATTCGAGTAGGTAAAACACAATCAAACATATCCATTCCTAAAATACTACATTCAATGAGTGCATCAGGCGATCCGACCCCCATCAAATAACGTGGTTTATCTTTAGGCATAAATTGTTCGGTATACTTCACCATTTCATACATCACCGGTTTAGGTTCACCGACTGATAACCCTCCAATCGCATAACCAGGAAAGTCTAATTCAACAAGTTCTTGGGCAGACTGTTTTCGTAAATCCTTATACTCTCCGCCCTGTATAATTCCGAATAAAGCTTGTTCATCAGGTCGCTGATGTGCTTTTAAACAACGCTTAGCCCATCTAGTGGTACGTTCAAGAGAATCTTTAACGTAATCGTATTCGGCTGGCATAGGTGGACATTCGTCAAAAGCCATAATAATATCCGATCCTAAATCATTTTGGATTTGAATTGAATCTTCAGGAGACATAAATAATTTAGATCCATTTGTATGATGTCTAAATTCGACGCCTTCTTCTGATATTTTCCGTAAGTTACTCAAACTGAAAACTTGGAAACCACCCGAATCCGTTAAAATCGGTCCATCCCAATTCATAAACTGGTGTAATCCTCCAGCTTTTTTAACAATATCATTTCCTGGTTGAAGCCATAAATGATACGTATTACCGAGCAAAATTTTCGTGTTCATCGCTTTGAGTTCTTCAGGACTCATCGTTTTTACAGTCGCTTTTGTTCCGACAGGCATAAACATAGGCGTTTCAAATGAACCGTGAGGCGTATGTACAATACCCAATCTTGCTCCTGATTGTTTACATGTTTTGATATGTTCATATGTTACAGCTGGCATGAAAACGCTCCTTCTATCTTAAATAATGATCATCGCATCGCCAAAGCTAAAAAAGCGATACTGATGATTTACTGCATGTTGATATGCATTTAATATATATTGTTTTGAACTAAACGCAGATACAAGCATGACTAAGGTTGACTTTGGTAAATGAAAGTTCGTAATTAATCCATCAATAGCTTTAAACTCAAATCCTGGATAAATAAAAATATCTGTCCATCCACTTGATGCCACAAAATCATTATGATCCCGATATATTGTTTCAAGTGTTCGTGTAGAAGTTGTACCGACTGATATGACACGTCCACCGCTTAGTCTAGTATCTCTAAGGATTCGAGCTGTTTCCTCTGTCATTTGATAATATTCACTGTGCATGTCATGATCATCAATATTTTCAACACTCACAGGTCTAAAAGTACCTAATCCTACATGTAATGTCACAAATGCAATCTTTACACCTTTTTCTTGTATATCAGAAAGTAATGATTCAGTAAAATGTAATCCTGCAGTTGGAGCAGCAGCAGATCCACTTTCTTTAGCGTACACTGTTTGGTAACGATCTTTTTCATCTAGTCTTTCTTTAATATATGGCGGAAGTGGCATTTCGCCTAGCTCATCCAGTCGCTCTTGCAAAATACCATCATAGTTTAAGCGCATAATTCTGCCGCCTTGGGATCGTTCCTCAATACATGTTGCTTTAATCTTGCCATCACCAAAAACAAGTGTTTGCCCTAGCTTGATGCGTTTAGCTGGTTTCAGTAATACTTCCCAATCGTCATTTTCTAATTGCGTTAACATAAGCATTTCAACTTTTGCATGCGTATCTTCTTTGATACCAAATAGGCGTGCTGGCATCACTTTAGTATCATTTAAAACAAGTGTATCACCTTTATTTAAAAAATGAATAATATCTTTAAAGTGAAGATCCTCCACTTTACCTGTGACTTTATTTAAGTGTAGTAATCGACTCGTATCTCTATTTTTTAATGGTGTTTGAGCAATTAACGCTTCAGGTAAATGATAATCAAACTCTTCAATATTCAAA
The DNA here is from genome assembly GCF_003012915.1 of Staphylococcus felis. NCBI lineage: Bacteria > Bacillati > Bacillota > Bacilli > Caryophanales > Staphylococcaceae > Staphylococcus > Staphylococcus felis. The sequence continues at coordinate 2,084,065 of NZ_CP027770.1, forward strand.
ATAATGTCTCCTTACTTAGTCGGGTAGTTAAAATGTTCATAAGCATATGCAGTCGCTTTACGTCCTCTAGGCGTTCGTTCTAAGAAGCCTTTTTGAATCAGAAATGGTTCATAGACATCTTCAATTGTAACGCGCTCTTCGCCAATGGAAACTGCAATTGTATCTAGTCCAACAGGTCCACCGTGGTATTGTTCAATAATACAAGCCATCATTTTATGATCAATATAGTCCAATCCTTCTTCATCAACTTGTAATAGTTGTAATGCATGTTTGGTTGTTTCAATATATATCATGTCATCTTTTTGAACTTGCTGAAAATCTCTCACTCTTTTTAGTAACCTGTTAGCAATTCTCGGTGTCCCCCTACTTCTTTTAGCAATTTCAGAGGCGCTTTCATAGTCTATTTGAGTACCTAATACTTCAGCAGTTCGAATGATAATCTGTTGTAGTTCAATTTCTTTATAATATTCTAAACGCAAATGAACTCCGAAACGATCTCGCAACGGGCTTGTTAAACTACCTGCACGTGTTGTAGCACCGACTAATGTAAATGGAGGCAAATCGATACGTATACTTCTAGCCTCATCACCTTTACCCACGATAATATCTAAGAAAAAATCTTCCATCGCAGGGTACAATACTTCTTCAACTACACTGCTAAGTCTGTGTATTTCATCAATGAACAAGACATCACCTGGCTGTAATGCTGTTAAAATGGCAGCTAAATCCCCTGGGCGCTCAATCGATGGACCTGAGACTGTGCGCATATTCACGTCCATTTCATTTGCAATGATATGAGACAATGTTGTTTTACCTAATCCTGGGGGTCCAAACAACAAGACATGATCTAAAGGCTCTTCACGTAATTTTGCTGCCTCAATGAACACTTCCAAGTTAGATTTAATTGATGATTGACCAATGTACTGTCTTAAATATTCTGGACGCAGGGATAATTCAAATTCATGCTCATGTGAATGTTCATGTCCATCTACTGTACGTTCTTCATTCATGAAATCCCTCCCCAATTATTTTATAAGTTGTTTTAAGCCGAATTTAACAGCATCATCAACACTTTCAAATTGTTGTTGTTTCATTTGTTTTTCTACTTTATTCAGTTCACGTTTAGAATACCCTAAAGCTTCAAGTGCTAGCATCGCTTCATCTTGGACATTCAATTGTTTTTCACTTGTATCCATTTGCATTACAGTTTGTTCAGTTTCTACATCTATGACGACTTTTCCCTTTAGATCTAAAATGATTTGACGTGCTGTTTTCTTTCCGATACCAGGAAATTGAGTCAGATAAGCATCATTTTCATTCTCAATAGCCAATTTAACATCACTTGGCGTGCTCGCCGCTAAAATAGCTAGCGCTGATTTGGGACCTATGCCAGTTACTTTAATTAAACTCGCAAATAAATCTTTTTCTTCTTGATTGATAAAGCCGTATAGCAGGTGTGCATCATCACGTACAATAAGTGTTGTGTGCACTTTCGCTTTTTGATTAATCAATTTTTGAAAACGATAAGAATTCGGCGTATGCACCTCATATGCCACCCCTGAAGTTGTTTCTATAACAATATGTGTCGGGTTTAATTCGGTAATTTCCCCGTATAAATAAGCGTACATATCATTCAAACTCCTTACATGTTCATTCCAATTATATCAACATTATAAACGTTATCCATCTGTCTTAGCTGATTGATGATTTCATAAGCATTCATAGAAGACTCAGTAGCATTTAAAGATAAAGTAATAGACGCACGACCATCAATCGGGACACTTTGGTGTATTGTCAAAACTGATAATTTGTACTCAGATAATTGATCAAGAATATAAGCTAACGTTCCTACTTTGTCATTTACAAACAAAACAAGCGTAAACTCATTACTTGTTTGTTTTAACGCTTCTAACGGAAATATAGTATCTCGATATTTATAGAACGCACTTCTAGAACAGTCATGCATATTAACAGCTTCTTGGATAGTAAGAGAATGGTTGTCTTTTAATGATTTTTTTACATTCAGCACCTTTTGTACTACATAAGGTAAGACATCTTCTCGAATTAGATAAAATTGATGTTCCATATTACCTTATAAAACCTCCTCATTTACTCAACAAACTCAAATTCTCCACCTAAGATACGTACGATATCTCCATTTTCAGCGCCTCTTTCCCGTAAAGCGTCATCAATTCCCATCGATCTCATTTGTCGGGCGAAACGTCGCACAGCGGGATCACTGTTAAAATCAGTCATTTTAAACATACGCTCAATTGCATTACCACTCACAACATACGCACCATCATCATCTCGCGTGATTTCGAATTTATCTTGAGATGGGGTATGCTTGTAAAGCACGCGATTAACACCAACTGAATCTTCATCTAAACTAAAGTCTATATCTTTTACCGATTCAAGTGTATTGGCAATCTCATATAGTAATTGATCAATATTTTCTCGTGTATATGAAGAAATAGGTATTACTGTCACATCAGAATCGAGCTGTGCTTTAAAAAGTTCGAGCTGTTCTTGTGATTCAGGCATATCCATTTTATTTGCCACAATAATTTGTGGTCTCTCGTCTAACCGCTGTTTATATGCAGTTAATTCTTTATTAATTGTGACATAGTCGTCAAATGGGTCTCGACCTTCCATACCACTCATATCAACCACATGAACAATAACTTTTGTACGCTCAACATGACGTAAAAATTGATGACCTAGACCAACACCTTCAGACGCGCCCTCAATAAGACCTGGCAAATCAGCCATCACAAAGCTTCGTTGATCAGGTGTTGTGACAACACCTAAATTAGGTTGAATAGTTGTAAAATGATATGCACCAATTTTAGGTTTTGCTTTTGAAACAATTGAAAGTAATGTAGATTTACCTACGCTTGGGAAACCTACTAATCCGACATCAGCTAATAATTTTAATTCTAAAGTAACTTCAATTTCTTCTCCGGGTTCTCCATTTTCACTAAAATCTGGTGCTGGGTTTTTTGGAGAGGCAAAGCGAGAATTCCCACGGCCACCACGGCCACCTTTAGCAACAACCGCACGTTGTCCATGTTCAATCAAATCAGCTAAAACTTCTTCATTGTCACTATTTTTAATAGTAGTACCTGGCGGAACCTTTAATACCAAATCTTCAGCATTTTTACCATGCATATTACTACCTTGGCCATTTTCTCCCTTTTTAGCTTTAAATTGCCGTTGATATCGAAAATCCATCAAAGTACGAAGGCCTTCGTCAACTTCAAATACAACTGATGCACCACGGCCACCGTCTCCTCCTGCAGGACCACCAAAAGGGACATATTTTTCGCGACGATAAGCTGTGATACCATTACCACCATCGCCCGCTTTTAAAAATATCTTTACTTGATCGACAAACATCTTTTCACCTCTTTTTCACTATTTTATCTTTATTATCACTCATTTTGAAGTCATTTATAAGACGTATAAAAAATAAACACCAGAAGGCAACTTCTGGTGTTTAAATTAGACAAATTATTCAGCAACTGCGTATACAGATACTTGTTTTTTGTCGCGACCTTTACGTTCGAATTTTACAACGCCGTCGATTTTAGCGAATAATGTATCATCGCCACCACGACCTACGTTTTCACCTGGGTAAATTTTAGTACCACGTTGGCGGAAAAGGATAGAACCACCAGTAACGAATTGACCGTCCGCACGTTTAGCACCTAAACGTTTAGATTCTGAATCACGTCCGTTCTTTGTAGAACTTACCCCTTTCTTAGATGCGAAAAATTGTAAGTTTAATTTTAACATGAGTTACACCTCACTTAAGATTTAATTTAATATAGTCACTATATTCATCTTCAATAGTTTGCAAAGAAACTATCATCGCTTGTAGTATAAGTTGCGCTTGCTCATTTGATGTATCAATTGTGCGCACATGAAAATATCCACCATCATCATCGTAATCAATATCAGGCTTTTCAGAAGTTAATCCCATTATAGCATTCACACTTCCAAATAGTACAGCAGTCGCTCCCGCACAGACAATATCTTGACCATACTCAGCAAAACCAGCATGACCTGTCATGATTACATCAGTTACTTGACCTTCGTCATTTAAACTGATATCAACATTAATCATAATTAAGCGTTGATTTTATCAATTGTTAATTTAGTGTAAGGTTGACGATGGCCTTTTTTACGTTTTGAGTCTTTACGACGACGGTATGTGAACACAGTGATTTTTTTACCGCGACCTTGTTTGTTAACAGTAGCAGTAACAGTAGCGCCTTCAACTGTTGGGGCACCTACTTTAACTGAATCTCCACCTACAAATAAAACTTTATCAAATGTGAAAGTATCACCTTCGTTAACATTTAACTTTTCAACGAAGATTTCTTGTCCTTCTTCAACTTTGATTTGTTTTCCACCTGTTTCAATAATAGCAAACATACTTTGCACCTCCTATAATTAAGTCACGCCATATATAGGTGACCTGATGTACTTTAAAACCTATATTTGAGCGGTTGTATGTAGCTAAAAACTACTCAACTACTGCATGATACCATTTACACTTATTTCATGTCAATAGGATGGCGCTTATTTTTATATACTTTCATAACCAAGCGTATTAGCAATAATAAAATAGCATTTAAAAATAGCGTCGGTAACATTCTATAAAATAGAAAATGGAATAAATTAAAATCAATTAATCCAAGTATTGCGTATATCATAACGGAAAAGATTTCAAATAACGCAATCAGTATTAAAGTAGATACATAAATCATACTATTATCCCGGTAAAATACTTTTAAAAACTTATCCGCACTTAACGTAAAAATGATATATCCAAATAAGTATACACCATAAATTTGACCGAAATAAACATCATGTAGTAGACCTAAAAATACACTAAGGATTAATGCAATATTAGTGTTTTTTAAAATGGTCAAAAGTAAAATCATCAATAAAGTGAGATGTGGTACAAAAATGAGATTGATATTACCAATGTGAATGGGCGATAAAAAAGTCAAAAGTGAATCAGTGTAAAAACATAGTATTGCCAATAGAAAATAATGAATGATCTTCATGCGCTTTCACCTTTTTGCTCATCATACACAACATTATTTTTAGCGACATATACATGTGATAGTCCATTCATATTAGCACCTGTTTTAATGACAACTTGTTTAGATAAGCCGTATTGATCTTTTTGTACTTTTTCAACTTCACCAACGTATAATCCTTTTGGAAGTTGGTCACCCAACCCACTTGTCAGTACTTGATCCCCTTTTTCGACATCATCATTGTCATCTATATCGCTAATAATCAATCTATTTTTTTCATCATCATAATGGTCAATCAAACCAAATACTTCGTCTGAGTCATGCTGAATGTTTACAGAAAGCCTATTTGTTCGGCCTTTTGTAGATATTAAATTCACTTTTGAAGAAAATTGATTCACTTTGGCTACGCGCCCAATTAAACCATCGCTTGTCATGACAGCCATATTTTCTTTAATTCCTGCTTTTTGACCCTTATCAATAACGATAGTATTAAGCCATTGATCTGGCTGTCGAGCGATAACCGCGGCTGATATAGGATTATATTTCGCAATATCACTCATATCAAGCTCTTTTTTTAATTTTTCATTTTCTGATTTTAAACGATTATTTTCAGCTTCAAGTTGTTTTTCTTTATTTGTTGGCCTTTGATTGTGTTCAAAAAATTGATTGATTGAACCAGAAACAAATTGAATAGGATAGGAGAATATACGCTGTCCAAAACTAACCGTATCCCCTAGATATTGTTCTGGGACTGATTGGGTATTCGATCTTAATGAGAGACCGATTAAAGCAATAAATAGAATGATTGAACAAAACAACACAACTAATTTGTTGTTTCTAAAAAAATTGGACAACCTCAACACCTCATATTTTATGTATTTGTTTATAATGTATTATTTTATATGAATACTTTCCATTTATAAAGAGGTTGAGACATAAAGATTCATTACCGTCTAAAAATATTATTCTATTTTCAACACTCTCTAATGAGTCGTATTCCCCTCCTACACATTTCTTAAAAAAGGTTGAAACTATATCGTTACGAATAGTCCCAACCCTTAAGTAAACACTCGATTAACGGAATGATTGATCAAATCATTTTGATTGTGATGTATGACTACGGCTATCTGGTGTTTCATCGTTTTGATCATCATGATAAAGCGCTTCTTTTTTACGCAATTTTGCAAACAAATTTTGAGCTTTCAACTGTTCACTCTTTTGTTTGTCATCATTTTGATTAGACATTAGACTCACCTTTCTTTAGTCATTTCACTTCAAGGTTAACGCAAATTTTGATATAAAACAAGTGTACTCATTTAGTCATTTTGACCTTGATATGACTCGATTGGAAGCATTTTGATAGCGTGCCCCAGTTGATTAAGGTCGTAATATAAATCATGCTCAGTTGTGTATACCCTCATTTCACTATCTCCAAAATGATAAAGTAAAAATTGAGAATCTTGCTCTGCAATGAGGTAGTCTTGGTCATAACCCATGCGCGTCAATTCATGTACTTGCATAAACTCATATTTATCAATCCAACTAAAAATATTTCTCGCTTGAGCTCTTGGTATATTTCTAAATAAATCGTTATCTTCAAGAACATAACTTCTTCCCGCTACTGGAACTTTATACCCTTCTTCGTCATATGATTCAACTGCTATATCTTCTTTTAAAGGGTTCCATTCTTGTTGCCTTAAAGCTGGAATATATTTTAGAGAAATATAGAAAATACACAAAAGAAGTAATAAAATGATAAAAAAATTAAATAGCCTTTTCAATATAAGCCATCCTTTGGTAACAAATTTACTCCAATAAGTATAACGATAATCATATACTATTTCATCCTACTTGAGAATGAGTCGCCTCTAAAATTTGTCAGATGCATATACCTTTCGTTAATAGTAAAATAATAGTAAGGGAGTGATTATTTTGAGCTTATTGTATTTATTTTTAACTATTTTACTTGTAATTTTAATTTTTAGATTTAGCATTTCCCTAATAGGATTTATAATACGGTTAGCTATGGCATTAGTGATTTTATTTCTAAGCTATAAATTCATAATATGGCTCATAAATTATTTTCATTTATGGCCTTAAATTCGAATTGGCAATCGATTTGCTGATAATAGATAGAAGATGGTTTTACTTCTCATCATCCTCACTCATTATCGAAGTAAAATCGTCTTCTCCAATAATGATATGATCGAGTAGTTCAATACCCATAGCCTCACCACAAGATTTAAGGCGTTGTGTTGTTTGTATATCTGCTTGAGATGGTGTTAGGCTTTATCAAGAGTAAATTATGAAAAAAATGGTTTAAATCAATGTTCTTACTTTAAGTACATGTGTTTAACGTAAATGATAATTAGTTAAATATAAAAAGGTTATCCCAATCAATAGGATAACCTCTTTATACTTTACTTTATGGTTTGGATTCGCCACTTCAAAGAAGAAATGAAATCAGAGCATTGAATGTTCCATTTTCAAACAATATATAAATACCTAGCCCAATGAATACAATTGGTACAATCCAACGTTCATATTTCTCAATTGTTTCCGATATAAAATCGAAGGAAGCTAGACGGTAACTGACATAGCACAAAACTCCAACCATAATTAGAAAGACAATAGTGACAATAAAGATTTCAGACATACTTAAGGTCGTGAAGTACGGTATATAAATGGAAAAGTCATCCGCACTGGAAGCCAATACGATGAAAGTCATCGTCAAAAATAACTGATTAAATTTTCCAGAGGAGAATAAGGATAAAATGCTACTTTCATCTTCATCCTCTTCTCCTTTAATCCATATTTTCACGCCTAGGTAAAGTGGTAAAAGCCCAAGTAGTCCGATAACCCATTGCTGAGGAATTAAATTTACAACCCCCTGTGCAACTAAAAGACTTGCTCCTATCACAATTGCAGTCCCTATATATTGTCCTATCCAAATATGTTTTACCTGACCTTTTTTTACTTGCGAAAACAAAAGAATTAATATGACGAGATAATCAATTCCTGTTGCTACATATACCGCAGTAGCCGTCAGTATCGTCGCGATCATTTTATCATCTCCAATATTTTAGGGATAGGACTTTTCTTCAAAATGAAAAGTCCTTCCGTAAATTGCACACATATAGTACCTATTTATCCTTCACTCTCATCAGTCGCAAACTATTTAATGCTACCAAAATAGTGGCTCCCATATCGGAAAGAATCGCAATCCAAAGGGTTAGCCAGCCTGGAATAACCAATAGTAAGGCAATTATCTTAATTCCGATGGCAAACGTGATGTTCGCTTTGATGATATTTAGCGTTTTCCTGCTAAGTCTTACTGCAAATGGAAGCTTACTTAAATCATCTCCCATTAATGCAATATCAGCTGTCTCGATGGCAGTATCTGTTCCAGCACCGCCCATTGCAATGCCAACAGTGGATGCAGCAAGTGCAGGAGCATCATTGACGCCATCGCCAATCATAGCTACATTACCATGCTCGGCTTTCATTTTTTTAATATAGTCCAACTTATCCTGTGGCATCAATTCGGACTGAATATCAGAAACGCCTACATGAGCACCGATTGCTTCTGCGGTACCTTGATTATCACCTGTCAGCATAATTGTTTGCTTGATTCCTAACTGATGAAGTTTTTGAATCACATTTTTACTTGTTTCGCGGACCTCATCTGCTACAGCAATCACGCCGAGGATTGTTTGGTCCGTTCCAATAATCATGGCCGTTTTCCCTTGGTTTTGTAAAACTTTCACTTTATTTTCAAACTCAAGGCTAAAATCGGAAACATTTAATTCTTTAAAAAGCCTTGGACTGCCAATGTAATAGGTTGTTCCATCTATATTCCCTTGAATGCCCCGACCTGTAATAGAAGTGAAGTCCTCCACTCTAACATCGGAATAAGTAATATTATCTTGCTCTGCTTTCTTCATTATTGCTGAAGCAAGTGGATGTTGTGATCGATATTCTAAAGCTGTAATAATGGAAAACAGCTCTTTTTCTTCTACTTGATCATTTAACACTTTAAAATCTGTTACCACTGGTACACCTTTTGTCAGTGTTCCTGTTTTATCAAATGCGATTGCCTTAATGGCTCCTAATTCCTCTAGATAGACACCGCCTTTAATCAACACACCTTTTTTAGCTGCATTTCCAATTGCCGAGACAATCGAGATTGGAGTAGAAATAACTAATGCACACGGACATCCAACTACAAGTACCGCTAATCCTTGATAAACCCAAGTATCCCAACTTCCACCAAAGAATAAAGGTGGAACGACTGCAACGAGCGCCGCAATAACCATAATGATCGGCGTATAATATTTCGCAAATTTATCTACGAATGCTTGCGCTGGAGCGCGCTCCCCTTGTGCTTCCTCAACCAGATGAATAATCTTGGAGATGGTTGTATCCTCTACGTATTTGGTGATTTTTACTTCAAGTAGTCCCTCTTCGTTAAGCGTACCTGCAAATACTTCATCATCTACCGTTTTGGCAACAGGGACAGATTCTCCTGTTATAGCAGCCTGGTTGACAGCCGACACCCCATTTATAATGATCCCATCCATGGCAATTTTCTCCCCTGGTTTGACGATCATAATATCACCCACGGCGATATCGTCCACATGGATCATTATTTCCTGACCATTCCGCCTAACAAGTGCTTCTTTTGGGGCAATATCCATCAATGAACGAATGGACTGTCTTGCTCTATCCATAGAAAAACGTTCAAGTGCTTCACTGATTGCAAAGAGAATGACAACAATGGATGCCTCTGCCCATTCACCAATGATGGCAGCTCCAATAACTGCAACGGTCATCAGGGTTTTCATGTCGAAATCAAAGCGTATCAAATTTTGAAAACCAACTTTAAATAGTGAATATCCGCCAATTACAATCGAACTTACAAATAACATGGAAGTTACAAGGTTATCTTCTCCATTTACAAAGTGAGAAAGGTAACCAAAAGCAATCATTAATGTGGCAAACAGCAATGTGCTGTGTTTTTTATAAAACGGTATTTTCTCTTCTTTAGGAGCCTTAGTGTCTTCTTTGACCGCTTGTATCGATGGATTCGCCAGTTTTTCAGGAATTACCTTAAGATTCTCGAAAGCACCTGCTTTTTCAAGCTCTTCAACCGATGCATTTCCATATACATCAATTTTGGAAGCGCCAAAGTTCACTTTTGCATCCTGAACTCCAGCTAGTTGTTTTACATTTTTTTCAAACTTCCCAGCACAGTTTGCGCAAGAAAATCCCTCCACACGGTAAACATTTTTATCTTCTGTTACCACTGGTTCGACCCGTCTTCTAGCCTTCTCTGGTGCCACTTTAAGATTCTCGAAAGCACCAGCCTTTTCCAGATCTTCAACAGTTGCACTGCCAAAGACATCAATTTTGGAAGCTCCGAAATTGACTTTCGCATCATGCACCCCTGGTAGTTCCTTTACATTTTTTTCAAACTTCCCAGCACAATTCGCACACGAGAAACCCTCCACACGGTAAACCTGTTTATCTTCTGTTAATGTTTTTGTTGAACTATCCAATACTAGCAACCTCCCTTTGATGCAAGAAAGCTTTTTCTACAAGCTGTTTAACATGCTCATCATCTAGTGAATAATAGACTAATTTTCCTTCTTTACGGTATGTTGCTATACCTAAATTTTTCAACAATCTTAAATGATAGGATGCCGTAGCCGTTGAAGATTCAATGATATTCGCTACATCACAAACACATAACTCTCCCTCTAAAGATAAAACATAAGCAATTTTAACCCTTGTATCATCTGACAGAGTCTTAAAAACTTTCGCTACATCCATAGGATTCTGTTTAGCAAGGTCTTTTTTAGCCCTGTTTACCTTATCTTCGTGAATACAGGTAACTTCACACATATCTTTTGTCATAATTATCCTCCTTATTCAAATGACTGTTTGTTTGATAATTATAATATATCCCACCATAAACAAATAGTCAAATGATTGTTTGATTATTATATATTAATATTACAATAAAAAAGATTGGTTTCTAATGTTAGAAACCAATCTTTTTAGAGATTTTAACCAGATTTTAAAGCATCTTAAACATAACTGCCCCGTTAGTTTAAGTACATTTCTTCACAATTCATTTATAGATTAACTTTTAACTATTCATTATTGTACAATTCTCCATATAATTTCTGAATTTGGTTTTTTAATTTTTTATTTTCCTCCTCTAATTCCTTAACTCTTGTTTTTAAAGTCTTAACAAGAACCCCTTCAGATCGAGAGCTTTTCTCAGATTTTGATACTATAATTGATGTTATTTGACGTTTACGAAGGGATTCGATTCTTTGCCTAATATCTTGTTCTTTATAAAGCCATGATTTAGAAACTTTGGCTTCCTTTGCTATTGAATTAAAATTAATAGCTTTACCTTCAATCGAAAATTTAGAAATCGCTTTGTCTACTTTTTCCCTTGTCTTTTGTGATTTCTGCTTCGCCAAACGTACAATTTCTGTTGTATTTCTAACTTGTTTATCCATTGATAATTACCCCGTCAAACTTCCAATGATTTGTTCTAAACGCTCTTTAACACGGCTATTAGTCTCTATTTGTCTTTGCCATTGTTTATCCTTTGCTATGGTTAATAACTCTTCTGTACGCTCTAACTGTTCTTCGTGCTGTGGTAAGAATTGCTTACTGGTACAGAAGTGAGTGCAATCTAAGCATGCATTCGCATGTGGACAACCACCTGCTATTACTGGCAATCTACAATAACCATTTGGAAGCACTTGTGCATTTATATTTTTCTTGAACCATTGAAGCTCTACATCATCGACTTCACTATCATCATCTAGATTGAGCACATCTCCATTATTGGTAACCAGTTTTTCTTGAAATTTAGTAAATTCATTTTTTAGAGTTTCATCAAAGATATGAGCGTATCTGCTTGTCATTTCTGGGCTTTCATGTCCCAAAAATTTCTGCACAATATGCTGGGGCACCCCGTTGTTAATCATTCTTGTTCCTACTGTATGGCGAAAGGCATGGGCATGGAATCTATAAATCTCGCCTGATTTATCCACTATATTTTGCTCATAAGCTAATTTATTTAACTCGCCTCTAAATGTTTCTTGTTTTAATGGCGATCCATCTTTTCTTGGAAAGAGGTATTCACTATCTGGAAATTCCTCTGAAACTTTATCTTCCCGAACTTTAATAAGTAAAGCTACCTCTTTAGATATTGGAACTATATGCTCCTTTTTCATTTTCCATTGATAATACTTTAAAAAGTAATCTCCATCTTTGTCCTCTAATAGACAGCCTTTTTTCAAGGTGCACAATTCACTTATCCTCATTCCACATTCTTGAACAATCATAGTCATCGTAGCTATATATTCGGGTAATTTGGTATGTCAACAGATTTCTAGACAGTTTTTATAGAAACTATCTTTGTACGCTTTCGGCGTCAGATAATTTAATGCACTATGAGGTCGAATGTTGTTATACCAATTAACATAATCAAACAATTCGAGTTTTAAGTGATTAATAGATTTAAAATCATACTGTTTAATGAATTCAGTTTTTAACGCTTTAAATGTACTTTCAGCTACTGCGTTGTCATATGGACATCCTTTCATGCTTAAAGATCTTTTGATACCAAAGGTATCTAGTACATCATCAATCATGTGATTATCAAACTCTTTTCCTCTGTCAGTGTGAAACATTTGTACGTCTCTTAAATCGTGTCTAATGCTACTAAGTGCCTTGGATACAAGCGTGCTATCTTTCTTTGAGCCTGCGCTATGCCCAACAATCTCACGGTTAAAAAGATCAATAAATAAACATATGTAATGCCATTTTCCAGCCACTTTTACATATGTCAAATCACTGACAAGAACTTCCAATGGTTCTTTTCTATTGAAACTTTGATTTAATTCATTATTGATTTCGCGTTCACTTGAGCGAGAAGGAAATGATTTATACTTCGATGTCGTATAAGAAGATACTAATTTATTTGCTTTCATAATGCGTCCTATACGTCGTCTTGAGACATTTAAACCATTTTTGATAAGTTCATTTTTAATCCTTCTTGTTCCAAAACATTTGCGATTAGAATTGAAAATCTCGATAATTTTATCGCTAATTTCCTTATCTCGATCATCTTTTTCAACGTTGGGTGATTTGTTAATTTCGTAATAGTAACTACTTCTAGAGATTTGCAGGACTTTGCACATTGCTGATACTGAATATTTATTGGCATTCTTTCGAATGACATCTATTTTCGTCCCATGATCAGCGCTGCTTGCTTTAAAATATCATTTTCCATTTTCAATTGTTGATTTTCTTTACGTAATTTTCTTAGTTCTTTTTCTTCATTAGTTAAGTTATCTTGATGGTTAAATGAACCAGTATTTTGATGTTGCTTAATCCATTTCCCTAACGCCGAAGGTGTTAAATCATATTCACGAGCAATTTCATTTCTAGGCTTACCATTTTCATAAAGCTTTACCATTTGTAATTTAAATTCAGGACTAAAAGTTCTTCTTTCTCTTGTCATAAAAATCGCCTACTTTCTTAATTTAACAATATCTATTCTCATAGAATTTGTCCAACTAAGTGTAGACGATTCAATTTATCAAGATGACTGTTCAATTGCTCTAGAACGAATTCGTCTATAAAGCGAGGTTTTGCTCTTGGTATTTTCGGATAGTCCTCGGGATAAATTAATATTTTGGAAGGAACATCATCCCATTCTAGCCTATGAAGGGTACTAAATAGTCCTTCCAATATAGAGATCCTCCCAGTTATTGTACTAGGTTTTATCCCCATCATGTTTAGTTCACTTAAATATGCTTCAATTTCCACTCTCGTTAATTGGTGTACTCTCTGAACGTGTTTAAACTTTATGTCCAGAAAATTAAAGAACTCTTTAAGTTTTTGGGCAATATCACTTACATAGGAAAAGCTATCCATGTTCAATCTTAACTTACAATATCTTTTTACAAGCTGTTTAAAATATGTATTCCGAAACCCTTTAAAGTTAATTGTATATTCATATTGTGTTGGGTTAACCTTATCATCTGGCAAAGGTAAGTTTCGTCTATCCCAAACGTCTTTATCCCACTCCTCTCCATCAAAATAAAAATCCTCATAAAACTCAATAAATTGTTTTAGATTAGTAACATAGTAAGAATTAGCTTTTACAGGTGTTTTTTCTTGATTAGCAGTAATCTTATAATTAGTGGTGGTAATTCTAACACCCTGTTTTGTCAAATATGTTCTATACTCCGTCATTGCTTTATCAATAGGAACTTCAGTAATTGAAGTAATGCTGGGATACTTTAAATCTAAAAAATCCAACATTTTATTAATTACTGTTCCTTTTCTAATCCAGACAGTTTTTGCATTCCATATTCCATTGTTTAAATGGTAAAAATAAAAATATTTCAATTCTGTTCTTAACCACAGATTTTTAACACGTTCAAAACGAACCCAACGATTTCTTAAAGCAGGATTCTTACTTAATTCTATGGCAGAAGGATGTGGACATTTTCTTATATCCCAACTATTATTAGCCCAAAACCCTTGCATTTCTTCATTCATTACAGCTATTTTTTTGCTGATCTCACTCTGACTGATAATTTTCCTTTTACTAGAAGCATTCATTTCTTATGCTCCTTTCTCTCAAGGTATTTATTAAACTCATTTTTCATATCCTGATCTGAAAGATGAACATAGGTATTTAACGTTGTCTGAACATGTGCGTGACCTAATCTCTTTTGAACGAACGCAACATCCCACCCTTCCCTAATTAGCTGCGTTGCGTGAGTGTGGCGAAGCATATGCGATGTAAATTCTATTCCAGTCCTTTTAACTATTCTTCTAACTAAATCAAGAACACTTTGGTACTTTAGTGGTTTCCCAAAATAGCCTTCTTTTAAGGAAATAAAAACATAGTCATGCTCCAATTCCTCACTATACTCATATACCAAGTAATCTGTATAAAGTGACATCAGTTCTTTACTCACATGTATTGTTCTTTCCTTCCTTAATTTAATATAAGCTTCATTAACATTAACATCTCTAGGTGTTAAATGGATTTGATTGTCCCAAGTGGCAATATCTTCAAGCCTAAGCGATAACACTTCACCGATTCTTAAACCACCCTCATACATAAGCATTAAAATTAACTTATCTCTTTTCGTATGACAAGCGTCAATAATTTGCTTAACTTCCTCTGCTGTCAATGTTCTTATCTGTTTCTTTTTAACCCTTAACTTTAAGACATTCTTTTGGTATCTACCCTTATTAACATGATGTAAAAATCCTTTGAAGTTTCTTCCCTTTGCTTGTTTAAATACATCAATTGATTTAAATTCTCCTAATCTACTTAAATAATCAAGAAAACTCATAACGGCATTTAAAATTGTATTCACTGTCGTTTCTTCTCTTATGGCTTCTTTTGACTGAAGATCAATTACATTATTTGCTGTTGGATATCTCAACCAACCTACGAAATCTGCTAACAACTCAAAGTTAATATCATTAAGAATAACGCCTCTCTGTTCCATGAACTCATACAGCAACTTTAAATGATAGCAGTATGCTTTAATGGTATTTGGAGACTTACCAGTGTTATCTAAGTATTTAATAAATTTCATTACTGGTTCAATTAGCTGGTATTCTTTATCTAGTAATAAATACAATGGATACGGCTTATTCTCCACTTCTATCCTTTGAACCCTCACACGCGCCCCCCTCTTTAAACACTTTAAGTACTACAAATTATAAACCTTGTTAATTTTTATTTAAAGTAAAATCTCCCTTTAACATCTCCTCCTGAACTACTTTAACTACTATTATTTATTATACTATGGTTAATGGGTCTCCCGATGGATGATTGTGAACAACAATAATCGCATGTGCAGACCATTTTAACGCAACTTTAAACACTTCTCGTGGATGAATAATCGCACTATTTAAAGTACCGATAAACAATGTTTCTTTATGAATGATATGATGTTTCGTATTAAGTATGAGTATAACAAAATGTTCTTGCTGTATGCCTTTTAATTCGTGAAACATATAATTTGCAATTTGTTCAGGACTTTTAATAGGCTCTGATAACAATACTTGACGATCAAAATGAATTCTCGAAGCCAATTCAAAAGCTGCCAAGAGGGTAACTGCCTTATTTTGACCAATACCTTTAATTGTTTGTAGTTCTATCATTGATAACGTTTTAAGTTGATTTAGACTTGTATATTGACTTAGCATTTCTGACGCTATGTCTAAGCTCGACCTTCCTCGTCTACCTGTATTAATTAAAATAGCAAGCAGTTCAGTATTGGATAGTACATGTGCCCCCTTTTGTATAAGCCTTTCTTTTGGCTTTTCATCATTTGATAAATCATGAATTCTCGTCATATCACACCTCCAAAATAATATACTAAGTCTTGAAAAAATAGAGAAACTAACAGAAAGCTTACAAAAATTGAAGGAACAAGAGGTATAAATGGGATTTTTATCCATTTCAATGCTAAGAAGAATGGTAGTAGCAATAATGCTATAGGAAAGATTAAAAAAAGAAATAAAATCATAAATTTAAAAGGGAAAATAAGTGAAAAAAGCATCAACAACTTGATATCACCAAACCCGATTAGGTGTGGGGAGATTAAACCTATACATAAAAGGAGTATAAAAAGGAGCCATTGATTAAGTTCTATTTTGGGAATATGATTCATAAAGAAAGCACAAATCACTAGTATCACTAACCATCGATGAGGAACGATTAGAAATCGTAAATCTATAATAGACAAAGTAAGTAGAATTAATGTTACGAGATAAAAAATGGACAAGTGAATATCAACTTCTAAATAAATAGGTATAATAAAAAGGATTCCACCAAATATTTCGCCAATCCATAAATAGATGGGGATAATCGCTTTGCAATATCGACATTTCCCTTTTAATATAGCATAACTGAATATCGGTATTAAAAAAGCAAAGTTCAAACGACGACTACAGCTCGAACAACACGATCGCCTCATCATATGTTGAATAGAGATGCACTTTACTTCTGAAATTTGTAATAAAAAACTCATTAAACTTGCACCGGTAAAAAAGATGATTCCTACCATAACTACCTCCTTTAACATCATGATTTTAGTATATGAGTTTGACGAGAATCGGTCAAATTTTGGATTATTTATTTTGTTCAATTTAAGTATTAAAAAAATGCAAACCCCACTACAAATTAGAGTGAACTTGAATTCCTCTTATTTGCAGTGGGGTATATTTTAATTAAAATATATTTTTGATTTAACTTCACTGATGAAATACAAGCTACCTGTGATTAATAAGCAATCTCCTTGATAATTTTTAATAAAATCAACAAAATTATCAACGATGGATTTATTAGTAAATTCTACCTCATCATAAAGGGTATGTTTAGGTAATGCTTTAGGAAAGTCGAATTCAGTTACATAGATATGTTCTGCAATATCATTAAATGCAGTCAACATGTGGTGAATGGGTTTTCCATCAATAGCAGAGAATAAAACATCAACTTTCTCTAATTCATAGTATCGGTGTATAGTATCAACAAGTGCATCAATACTTTCTTTATTGTGTGCACCATCAATAATCATGAGTGGTTCTTTTGAGACTTCTTCTATACGACCAGTCCAGTAGGTATGTTCAATACCTTCAATCATACTATTAAAATCAAGTTTGATAACCCCTTGCTCATACAATTCAATAAGTGCAGTTATGGCAAGTGCGGCATTCTCTTTTTGATGTTCACCTTTCATATCTAAAGCGATATTTTCGAGCTCATATTCTTTATAGCGATACGTAAATTCATCATCTTCTGATTTTATCAAGATATCACGATCATATTCGATCGCTTTAGCATTTAGTCTTTCAGCTGTATCACGAAATTGTTTGATAGCATCATCATTTTTTATTGCATAAATTACCGGTGTATTTTCTTTGATAATGGCACTTTTATCACGAGCGATATCAAGATAAGAGTTGCCTAGAATATCCGTATGATCAAGACCGATACTCGTCAAAATGCTCAAAACGGGATGAATCACATTTGTAGAGTCATTTTTTACACCAAGCCCTGCTTCTACTAGAACAAAATCAACTGTATAGAACTCTCCAAAATACAAATACATCATTGTTGTTATAATTTCAAATTCAGTAGCTGTCCCTAACTCCGTCTCTTCTTCCATTGCTTCACTAATCGGTTTGACACGTGTTGCTAATTCTGCAATAGCCTCATTCGATATTGGATGACCATTCACACTAATTCGTTCATTAAATGTTTCGATATAAGGTGATGTAAATGTTCCGATTTGATAATTATTTTTCATTAAAGCTTCGCGTAAATAAGCAACTGTTGAACCTTTTCCATTTGTACCACCAATATGAATCACATTGATGTTTCTTTCAGGATGTCCTAATTGAGCTAACATCCATTCCATCCGTTTGACACCTGGCTTAATACCGAATTTCGTCCTTTCATGTATCCAATATAAACTATCTAGATAATTCATAACTCAGACTCCTAAGCTTTTAATTGTTCGATTCTTGACTTCACACCGTCAAATTTTTCCTGATAATTCTTTTTCTTTTCTCTTTCTTCATTAATTACTTTTTCAGGAGCTTTATTTACAAAGTTTTCATTAGCTAATTTATGATTAACACGATCTAACTCTTTTTGCCATTTATCTAATTCTTTTTCTAATCGTTTGATTTCTTTCTCCATATCAATCAAACCTTCAAGCGGTAAAATGACTTCTCCGGCAGTTACGACAGATGTCATTGCTTTTTCCGGGATTTCAATATTTGTGCTTATTTCTAAAGTGCTTGGGTTACAAAAACGTTCTAAGTAGTCTTGATTACGTATAAGCAACGCTTGTACATTTTGATCTTTCACTTGAATTTTAATTGGTATTGGCTTTGATAGTGGTGTATTCACCTCTAAACGTGACTGACGAACAGATTTAATGATTTCTACAAGCTGTTCCATCACTACTTTACTGTCCTCAAACATTAAGCTTTGATCCACAGTCGGCCACTGACTTGTTACGATTGAAGTTCCTTCATGAGGAATATTCTGCCAAATATGCTCAGTAACGAACGGCATAAACGGGTGTAACAATCTCATTATTCTATCTAAAGTATAACTTAGTACTGAACGTGTCACATTTTTTTGAATTTCATCCTCTTGGTTCATTGGAATTTTACTCATTTCAATATACCAATCACAGAATTCATCCCAGATAAAGTTATATAATGAACGCCCTACTTCACCAAATTCATATTTTTCACTCAGTGACGTGACAGTTTCAATTGTTTCATTTAAGCGTGTGAGTATCCATTGATCTGCAATAGAGAGATTTTCGGATAAATCAATATCCTTCACAGTAAATGATTCGCCGATATTCATAAGACTAAAACGTGCAGCGTTCCAAATTTTATTAATAAAGTTCCACGCTGATTCAACTTTTTCTGTTGAATATCTTAAATCATGTCCTGGTGACGACCCAGTTGCTAAAAAGTAGCGTAAACTATCTGCACCATATTGATCAATAACATCCATCGGGTCAACACCATTACCCAATGACTTACTCATTTTTCTACCATCTTCAGCACGAACTAAACCATGTAGTAGGACATCATTAAACGGTTTTTGATCTGTAAATTCTAAGCCTTGGAATATCATTCGGGCTACCCAGAAGAAAATAATATCATACCCAGTCACCAAAACATTTGTCGGATAGAATCGTTTGTAATCCTCTGTATCAACATTTGGCCAACCTAATGTCGAAAACGGCCACAATGCACTTGAAAACCATGTGTCTAATACATCCTCATCTTGTGTCCAATTTTCAATATCAGCAGGCGGTTCTTCTGATACATACATTTCTCCCGTTTCATTATGATACCAAGCTGGAATTTGATGTCCCCACCATAATTGACGTGAAATAGTCCAGTCTCTGATTTCTTCCATCCACCTATTAAAAGTCTTTTCAAATCGAGCTGGGACAAATTCAATGCGATTATCTGTGTTTTGATTGTTTAAAGCTTGTTCCGCTAACGGCTTCATTTTGACAAACCATTGTGTAGACAAATACGGCTCAACAATAGCACCACTTCGTTCAGAATGACCTACAGAATGCATATGATCTTCAATCTTAATGACTAAGCCTTGTGCTTCTAAATCTTTTACGAGTTGTTTACGACAGTCAAATCGATCCAATCCTTCATACTTACCTGCATGTTCGTTCATATGTCCAGTTTCATCCATAACAACGATGCGCTCAAGTTCATGTCTGTTTCCAATTTCAAAATCATTTGGATCGTGTGCAGGCGTCACTTTCATAGCCCCACTACCAAACTCTTGATCAACGTATTCATCGCCTAAAATCGGTAATTCGCGTCCAACAATTGGTAAAATAACCTTTTTACCAATAACATCTTTGTATCGAGCGTCATTTGGATTAACTACTATTGCTGTATCTCCAAGCATTGTTTCAGGTCGTGTCGTTGCAATTTCAATAAATCCTTCCCCATCCGCATAAGGATATTTAAAATGATAAAACTTACCGTTCACATCTTCATGAATCACTTCAATATCTGACAATGCTGTGCGCGCTTTAGGATCCCAATTAATGATACGTTCTCCGCGATAAATTAATCCTTTGTTGTACATATCAACAAACACTTTTTTAACCGCTTTGCTTAGACCTTCATCTAGAGTAAATCGCTCTCTTGAATAATCAAGCCCTAATCCAAGTTTAGCCCATTGTTGACGAATAAACTCAGCATATTCTTCTTTCCATTCCCATGCTTTTTCAAGAAACTTTTCACGTCCGATATCATGACGAGAAATACCTTCTTCTCTCATTTTAGCTTCTACTTTAGCTTGAGTAGCAATGCCCGCATGGTCCATACCAGGTAAATATAAAGTATCATATCCTTGCATACGTTTCATACGTGTTAATATATCTTGTAACGTTGTATCCCATGCATGTCCTAAATGTAATTTACCTGTTACATTAGGAGGTGGAATCACTATCGTGTATGTGTCTTTATCCGATGTTTTACTTGGTGTAAATAAATTTTGATCTAACCAAGATTGATAACGACCCGCTTCAACTTCTTGCGGATTGTATTTTGGTTTCATTTCCATTTAAAATCCCTCCATAAAATAAAAAAACATCTGTCCTAAAAAATAGGACGGATGTTTCCGTGGTACCACCTATATTCAATAATTGAAAAATTATTGCACTCATATGATTAACGCTCATGACACGCCTTAACTTACTACAATTCAGTTAAGGTCATTACTGGGCTACCTTCCACTTACGCTTTTATGCATTTCCACCAAACATGCACTCTCTAAAAAAATAATAAGTGTACTCCTCCCAAATGGTTATTAAATTCTCTTTTATAGTATACTGAATTAACGATTAAGTCAATAAATTGTGTGAAAATACAACAAGCTAAACACGGCGTTTTAAGAAAATATGAATCATCGGTGCAATCAAAAATAAAATAAAGAAAACTCTAAAAATATGATAGCTTGATATTAGTGCTACATCTGCACCTGTTTCTAATGCTACAAGCACGATTTGACTCATTCCACCTGGTGCAGCTCCTAAAAACAACTCATTAATCGATTCGTGATTTATAAAGCTTAATAAAATCACCATTATTAAGCTACAAATGATAAGCAGCACATTTTGAAACGCAATCGCTAGTGCAATTCGCCCCTTTAACCTACTCGTCAAATGTGCAATTTGCAAACCGACACGTATCATATAAATCACTTGTGCAGCTGCAATAATAGGCTGATCCAAAGTAAATGTTAGGCCTGTTGATATATTCCAAATAATAAGCACAACAATTGGTGCGAGTAACATTTTTGTAGGGAAATGAATCCACTTCATTACATAATAAACAATAATAATACCTATTATTAAAATCATGATGTGTGAAACTTGTAATACATGGGTCATGTGATGTGCAGTCTTAACTGCGCTGTTTGTAGTCGTCTCATTTTGAAAAAAGAATGAAATTAATGGAACTAAAATAACTACAAAAATAATTCTAGACGTTTGAGTTAAACTGACTACTAATATATCTGCCTTTTTGTTTTCTTCAGCCATAACTAACATTTGACTTAAAGCACCTGGTATGACACTCAGTATAGCTGTTTCGACATTTACTTTTGCAATTTTTTGAAATCCAATAGATACGATTAAAGCCAAAATGACTAACAAAACACTCACGATTACAATTGAAAAAAAGTCATTCTTAATATCATTCATTACCGATTTAGTAAATGCACTTCCAATTTGAACACCTAACAAAACCAACCCAAGCTGGCTCAACCAAGACGGCCATTCTACCTCTAATTTGAGTATTTTAACAACTATTAAGCTTGCAATGATAGGCCCGAACATCCATGGTAGCATTATATTCATATAATATAGAATAAAACCCAAAATAATAGAAAGTAATAATACAATCAGATTGTTCTTTAGATATAGTTTCGACATATGTTCCCCTTTATGTTTTCAAACGCAATGATATGTTAAAAAGGCCGAGACAAAAAACTCAGCCTAGTCCAAAATATCGTTTTCAAAACGTCATCTTACGCATTTAAAATACGTGTTAACGCAATATCGAAAGCTTCTATTGTTTGTTCGATATCTTTATGAGTATGTTTTGTAGACAAAAACATACCTTCAAATTGTGATGGCGGTAAAAAGATACCTTCTTGTGCTAATTCGCGATACAACTGACTAAATAATTTTAAATCAGATTGATTGGCTTCCTTGAAGTTTGTGACCGGTCCTTTATTTAAAAAGAAACCAATCATTGACCCAGCACGATTTATCGTAAGCGGGACTTGATGCTTACCGAAAACAGTCTTCAGTCCAACTTCTAATTTATCACCAAGTTCATTAAAGTATTGATAACTTTCAGGTGTAAGTTGGCTTAAAGTCATATAACCACTTGTCATTGCAAGCGGATTACCAGAAAGTGTACCAGCTTGATAAATATCGCCACTCGGTGCAATGTGATCCATTATGTCTTTTCGTCCGCCAAACGCACCAACTGGCAATCCACCGCCAATAACTTTACCTAAGCATGTTAAATCTGGAATAACGTCATAATAACCTTGAGCACAATGATATCCCACTCTAAATCCAGTCATTACCTCATCGAATATGAGTAAGGCATCATAACGTTTTGTAATTTCACGTAATCCTTTCAAAAAGTCATTAATAGGTGGAACAACCCCCATATTACCAGATACAGGCTCGACTATAATTGCTGCAATATCATCACCAAATTGCTCAAATGCATAGGTCACAGCATCTAAATCATTGTAAGGTACTGTTATCGTATTGCGAGCAGTTCCTTCTGGCACGCCTGGAGAATCTGGTAACCCTAGTGTCGCCACACCTGACCCTGCTTTAATAAGCAAAGAATCACTATGCCCATGATAATTCCCTTCAAATTTAAGAATTTTATTTTTTCCAGTATAACCTCGAGCAAGTCTTAATGTGTCAAGTGTTGCTTCCGTTCCTGAAGATACCATTCTAACCTTTTCAATCGAAGGTACACGTTCGATAACGAGTTCTGCTAATTTATTTTCTTCGATTGTGGAAGCACCAAAGCTTGTTCCTCTATCGACTACTTTATGAATTTCTTCTATCACTTTAGGATCTTTATGGCCTAAAATTAACGGTCCCCAGCTTAAAACGTAGTCAATATATTCATTACCATCGATATCGAAAATATGACTTCCTTCTCCGTGGTCCATAAAGATAGCAGGTGTATCTACTGATTTAAAGGCTCGAACTGGACTATTAACTCCACCTGGCATTAATGTCTGTGCTTTTTCAAATGCTTGAATTGAATTTTCGTAACGCATTTTGCTCCTCCTTTAGTTATTGTCGTTCAATATAATGGCATAAATCTTTTGCGAAGTAGGTAATAATCATGTCTGCACCAGCTCGCTTCATTGATATCATTTGTTCCATAACTACTTTTTCCTCATCAATCCAACCATTAATGGCTGCGGCTTTTGTCATGCTATATTCTCCGCTTACATTGTAGGCAATAATTGGAATATTTGTATGATTGCGCACATCACGAATAATATCTAAATAGCTTAATGCGGGTTTGACAATCATCATGTCTGCACCTTCTTTTAAATCACTTTCTAACTCACGCATTGCTTCCAATCGATTAGCTGGGTCCATTTGATATGTTTTGCGGTCGCCAAATGAAGGCGCAGATTCTGCTGCGTCTCTAAATGGGCCAAAAAAGCTTGATGCATATTTAATACCATAACTCATAATCGGGATATGATAATACCCTGCTTCATCTAAACCTTTTCGAATTTCAGCTACAAATCCATCCATCATATTGCTAGGTGCAATAATATCTGCCCCCGCTTTTACTTGTGACACAGCTGTTTTCACGAGTAAAGGTAATGTTTTATCGTTATCCACATCATGCGTATGGGTATCTATTAAGCCACAATGGCCATGATCAGTATATTCACATAAACAAGTATCGGCTAAAATTAACAAATCATCATATAATGATTTAGCAATACGCGTTGCCTTTTGAATCACTCCATCTTCAATAAATGCTCCCGTACCACACTCATCTTTTTCATTAGGAATACCAAAAAACATAATTGCTCGAATTCCTAAATCATATGCTTCCTTTATTTCATCATGAAGCAAATTCAAGCTTATTTGATATACACCTGGTAGCGATTTAATCTCAGTTTTAACATTATCTCGCTCAACTACAAATATAGGATAAATTAAATCCTCTTTTCTTAAATGTGTTTCACGTACCAAACTACGCATTGTTTTAGACGAACGCAAACGTCTATGTCTATCAAAATGCATTATTTAATCCCTCGTTTCAATAATTTTTTCAATCATTGCATCTAATGTTTGAATATCAGCAGTTTTGCATTGCATACCATAATCTTCCACAGTTTGTCGCGTTTGACTACCAATTGTAACAATGTCATATTGGTTTACTAATGTTGCTTCATAGTCAAAAAATGCATTAACCGCAGAGGAACTTGCAAATGTAATAACATCCACACAACCTTGATTGATTAAGCGGTATACTTTTTGAACGTTTTGAATATGGGGTGCTGACTCATATAAATCTATTTTACAAGTCGAATGCCCTCTTTGTCTAAGTGATTGATTTAATAGAGGTCTTGCACCTTTACTGGACGGAATTAAAATTTTATCCGAACTTTTAGCATTGAATGATTCTAGGAAACCTTCTTGAGAGTAGTTATGAGGTATGAAATCCACTTTAATCCCATACTTTTCACAAATCTGTGCAGTTTTGATACCGATAACAGCAACTTTCTCATAAGAAACTTGACTCATATAAGGTAAAAAGTGGCGAACTGCATTCTGAGATGAAAAAAGAAGCCATTGATAGTGCTCACCCAAAACTTGTATATCAAACGACAAAGACTTTGTCTCAATCAGTGGTAAATGAACAATATTAACTGATTGGTTAGTATACATTTTAGTTTGAGTCATTACTACAGTTGGCTTCATATTTTACACCTCATTAACCCTCGTTTAAAGATTGGATAATCTGATAAGCACCTTGTTCTTTAAGGATTCGGCTGACCTCTTTACCTAATTCAATGCCTTTAGACCCTTTAATTGTATGTTGAAAACGTCTTTTTCCATCAGGAGACATAATTAATCCAGTGAATTCTATTTCATCATCAGTTACCTTTTTAGCATAGCCTCCTATCGGCACTTGACAACTTCCATCCATTTCTTTCAAGAAAGTACGTTCTGCACTGACACATTCAAAAACATCGGGGTTATGTACTTTTTGTAATAAATTCAATAACTCTGTATCGTCTTCACGACACTCTATTCCTAAAGCCCCTTGACCAATTGCAGGAACGAGTAAATCCGCATCAAGATAACTCGTCACAATATCATCAGACCAACCCATGCGCTTAAGTCCAGCAGCTGCTAAAAGAATGGCGTCATAATCTTCCTCATGCAACTTTTTTAATCGTGTGTCTATGTTTCCTCGAATCCACTTGATTTCAAGGTTAGGAAATTGCGCAAGGATTTGTGCACCTCGACGTAATGAACTTGTTCCAATAACACTTCCATCTGGTAGTTGGTCTAATGGCACGTGGTTTTTGGCTATATAAGCATCAAATGGATTCTCTCGATCAGGAATACAACCAAGTGTTAGACCTTTAGGCAACTCACTCGGTACATCTTTCAAAGAATGCACAGCCATATCAATAGAATGATTAAAAAGCTCATTTTGTATCTCTTTTACAAATAATCCTTTCCCCCCTACTTTAGATAATTGACGATCAACAATTTGATCTCCTTTAGTTACAATTTCTTTAATTTTAATATCTAGTGTAGGGTCTATCTCTTTCAAACGTGCTATAAACTGTTTTGTTTGTGTGATTGCAAGTTTACTCCGCCTTGAGCCTACAACGAGTTGACGCATTGCTTTTCCTCCTTTATGACAACTTTATACCCCAGTCCACTGATGAAATGAAGACAATTGAGTAATTACAATTAAATTAATCATACAACTTAAAAAAAGAAAAATATTAAAGTAAATTAATGAGATAATCTTAAACTGTTTTACTAATCTAAGTATGATATATACCATATAACATATAAAAATAAGTAATGATGAAATAACCTTTAAATCAACAAAAATATGTAGTCCAACAGTCATAAGCCCCCATTGAACACCTAATATTAAACTCACCAATAATAGTACATTTCCAACTAATGAACAAAAAAAGACAATGTACTCTATCTGTTCAAGACTGCTCATTCTAAAGAAATATTGCGTGAACTTTTTCTGCTTTAAGTTTTGAAATTGCATCAGATAAATAATCGAATTAACAAATGCAATCGCAAAAATAACATAACTTATTAACGCAAGAGAAATATGAACAACTAATAATTCATTCATCACCGTCATACGAGAAACATCTAAATTAAATTGGTAGGGATGAAACGTGTGAATCATCATAAAAATAAAACCCAGAACATTTAAAAGGACTATCATAAAATCCGATTGTTTCATAGCTGTTAGCATAAAACTGATTGTAAGTATAAGCCATGTTAAAACACTCATACTTTCAACTATTGATGTTAACGGGAGGTAGCCCCTCCAAATAATAAAAATTGTCAAAGAGACTGTTTGGCATACCCAAACAATCCCTAAAGAATAAAAACCAAAAGTTTGAAGTCGATAATTTTTTTGAAATAAGTCTATAATAAGTGAAGCTGTACAGATTAAATAGATCAACAAAATGACTTCATGAAAACGAATTAAAAAAACTTCTTCCACAGCATCACCAACTATTAATGATCAAATCTTAAAATTTTCTGTTTCAAAATTTGACGTTTATTTTCAATTGCTTGTGCTTTGTAATCTTCTTCTACTTCTATATCAAAAATATCTTGAAATAAAGATAGTTTTAATTGGGCATCTTTGTCGCTACTAATTTCTTTTGCCATTTTGATTGGATCTTTTAACATTTGGTTGATAATACTTTTCGTGTGCTTAGATATAACTTTACGTTCACGTTCACTTAAGTGAGGTAATTTACGATCAACGCTTATCATTGTTTCTTGTTGAATGGACATTGCTTTTTCGCGTAAGGCACGTATGACTGGTACAACGCCTAACATCTGTACCCATTCATTATGTTTTTCAATTTGTGCAGGTATTTTTGAAGCAATGATTTCAGCTGCTCTTTGTCTTTCACGAATATTTGCATCAACTAGACCTTTTAAATCATCGACATCATATATGAATAAATTTGTATCTAATGTATCGATAGGCTCAATATCTCTAGGTACTGCAATATCAATCAGTACTTTTTGATTAAATGAATCGACACTACTACACATTTCTAACATCTCTTTAGATATTACAAAATGATTGGCACTAGTAGAGCTAATCACTACATCAGCATTTAGTATTTCATCTGCGAGTCGGTTAATAGGAGCCACTTTTATGTGATGCATTGTGGCTAATGTTTGTGCCTTCGAATATGTGCGATTAATTAAAGTGATGTCAGTAACCCCGGCACCTTTTAGATTCATAATCGCGCGCTCTCCCATTTCACCAGCACCTATAATAAGTGCGCTTTTTTTGTGTAATTTTCCAAACATCTTTTTCGCCAACTCAACAGCTGCATACGAAACACTTATAGCATTATCGGCAATATCTGATTCATGATGCGCTCTTTTACTAAACGTAATCGCCTGCTTAAAAAGTTCATTAAAAATGGTGCCAGTTGTCTTAGCTTCTTGCGCTGTAAAAAATGCATCACGAATTTGACCCAGAATTTGAGTTTCTCCTAAGACAATTGAATCTAAGCCTGACGTCACTTTCAATAAATGCTCAATCGCTTCATCTTCCACCTTAACTTCTGACATTGCTTTAATATCATCTACTTCAAAGTTAAATTCTCGTGCCAAAAAGCGTTGGATATAATATCTACCTGTGTGAATTTGGTCAACAACTGCATAAACCTCAGTACGGTTACATGTTGATAATATAACGTTCTCTAAAATAGATTTTGTTTCAAATAACGCTTCATGTACACGTAACATATTTTGATCATTAAATGAAAGTTTTTCTCTAACTGTAACATCAGCTGTTTTATGATTAACACTCACTGCTATAATATACATGCATATATCCCCCATACGTTCTTCAATACGAACATTATAACATAGATTATAGTAATTCTAATTAAAACAAACTTAAAATTAAGGATTAAACTGAAATTGTAGAAAAATGTTTGAAATTTTTCAAGACGCTATTAACGAATACGTAAAAATGAAGTGAGGTTTGACTTAGGACCTTACTTCTCAATCAACCGGCACAATATATCATTTAATTATTCATTTTCATTGTTAGATGAGTTGTTGACTAAAAATGACTCAATAGCATTCCAGATTAGCGGTGCTTTTGCTTTGTTTAAAGACGAGTAGCTTATGATGGAATCTCCAGGCTCCAACTCCAATGTCTCTTTTATAATTTTAATATGCTTTTGAATTTTACCTTTAGGTACTTTATCTTCTTTAGTAGCAATAATTAAAGTCGGAATATCATAATGTTTTAAGAAATCATACATTAAAATATCATCTTCAGTTGGTGGATGTCTTAGATCTACTAATTGAATCACAAGTTTTAAAGCTTGTCGTGTTGTAATATAAGTTTCAATCATTTTACCAAAAGCTTCACGTTGCTTTTTACTTACTTTTGCATAGCCATACCCCGGAACATCTACAAAAATGAGTTGATTATCGATATTGTAGAAATTAAGCGTTTGTGTTTTGCCAGGTTGCTGTGATGTTCGAGCCATATTCTTTCGACCGATCATTGTATTAATAAAAGTTGACTTTCCTACATTTGAGCGTCCGCTTAAAGCGACTTCCGGCAAATCAAGTTCCGGGTATTGTTCTGGTTTAACAGCACTAATTAAAATATCCACATGGTTAGGATTAATATTCATATCTTCGCCTCCAATCAATCATTCTTTCAATATTAATTTTAAAGGAGCGGGTGTGAAATCTGCAATATGCGATTCCATCGTCCCGCTCCTTTTTCATTAAATCTACTTTTAATATCTTTACAGTAATAAAATTAACTATACATATTGCTACCAACTATCATTATGCAGATGTTTTCTCATCATTTAACAAGTTGTTATCAGCATCATACAATTCTGGGTTTGTCTCATTAACAATTGTATCTTTTGTAATAATGACTTTAGCAACATTATCAGTTGATGGAATATCATACATAATGTCGATGAGCGCTTCTTCAATGATAGAACGCAATCCACGTGCACCCGTCTTACGTTCAATCGCTTTTTCACTTATGGCAGCAAGCGCTTCGTCTGTGAATTCAAGATTCACATTATCAAGTTCTAACATTTTGGCATATTGTTTAACAAGCGCATTCTTAGGTTGAGTGAGTATATTTTTAAGTGCAGCTATGTCTAAAGTTTCAAGATTTGCGACAATAGGAACACGTCCGATAAACTCAGGTATTAGTCCATATGATTGTAAATCTTCAGGACGAATATGCTCTAATAAACTATCATCATCATAATTAGAAGCTTCACTACTTGAAAATCCAATCACTTTTTCACCCAGACGACGCTTAATTACATCATTAATACCATCAAACGCACCGCCAAGTATAAATAAAATATTTGTAGTATCAATTTGAATGAATTCTTGATTTGGATGCTTACGGCCGCCTTGAGGTGGAACACTTGCAGTCGTACCTTCAAGTATCTTTAATAATGCTTGTTGTACACCTTCACCTGATACATCTCTTGTAATAGATGTATTTTCAGACTTACGTGCTATTTTATCTATTTCATCAACATAAATAATTCCTTTTTCGGCTTTATCAATATCAAAATCAGCAGCTTGGATTAAACGTAATAGAATATTTTCTACATCCTCGCCGACATATCCTGCTTCAGTTAAGCTTGTAGCATCTGCAATTGCAAAAGGTACATTTAACGTTCTTGCTAACGTTTGAGCAAGTAATGTTTTACCACTACCCGTTGGACCGATTAAAGCAACATTACTTTTTTGCAATTCAACATCTTCATTATCTTTTGGTCCAAGTTGTTGCACACGTTTATAATGATTATAAACTGCTACAGCTAAAGATTTTTTAGCTTTTTCTTGCCCAATCACATAATTATTGAGTTCATCCATAATTTCTTTCGGTGTTGGTAATTCGGTTAATTCTTCAACCTCATTGTGGCTTAACTCTTCTTCTACAATTTCAGAACAAAGTTCAATACATTCATTACAGATATAAACACCGCTACCTGCTACCAATTTTTTAACTTGATCTTGATCTTTACCACAAAAAGAACATTTTAAGTTTTCTTCGTCTTCATTGAATTTAAACATACTAATATACACCCCTGTTCTTTTACGACTATACTAGAAAGCATTTTATTACGCAAACAATGATACTTTCAAGTTTTTTGCATAAAATAACGATAGCAGATACAAAATCAATTTGTATCTGCTAACGATTGATTACGGTGAGCTAAATCACACATTAATTATTCTGAATCGTCTTCTTTTTCAGGTGCATCAACAAGCTTAGCTTCTTTAACTAATAAGTCGATCACTTTTTTAATACGTACGTCATTCTTAACGATATCCGTATTACCTAAAGTCTTTTTGATGTCCTCAACAGAAATATTAAATTGTTTACTCATCGTTTCCAATTCATTATCGATATCTTCGTCTGAAACTTGGATATCTTCTTTATCTGCAATTGCACTTAAAGTTAAATTTGTTTTAACACGTTGTTCCGCATCTTCAGACATTTGATTACGTAAATCTTCTTCTGATTGACCAGAAATTTGATAATATGTCTCTAGGTCTAAACCTTGTTGCTGAATACGTTGAGCGAACTCTTGTAACATACGATCTTGCTCAGTTTTAACCATAGCTTCTGGAATGTCAATCTTAGCGTTATCAGTCGCTAACGTAATCGCTTCTTCTTTTTGTAAATTTTCAGCTTCAGTTTGCTTACTTTCTTCTAATTGTTTACGTAAGTTAGCTTTATATTCATCAACTGTATTCGCTTCAGAATCTAATTCATTTGCTAATTCGTCATCTAACTCTGGAACTTCTTTTGTTTTGATTTCGTTAATTTTTGTTTTGAAAGTTGCTGGTTGACCTGCTAATTCCTCTGCATGGTACTCTTCAGGGAATGTCACTTCAACGTCTTTCTCTTCTCCAACTTTTAATCCAACTAATTGTTCTTCAAAACCTGGAATGAACATGCCTGAACCAATTTCTAAATCATATCCATCAGCCTGTCCACCTTCAAATTGCTCACCATCAACGTAACCATCGAAGTCTAGATTTACAGTGTCTCCTTCTTCAACTTGGCCGTCTTCTTTAACAACCATATCAGCCATAGCTTCTAAACGTTGCTTCACTGTTTCTTCTAATTCTTCTTCTGTTAATTCTGTTTCTTGTTTAGCGATTTCTAATCCTTTATAGTCACCCAACTCAACCTCAGGCTCAACAATAACCGTTGCATTGAATTTTAATTCTTTACCTTTTTCGATTTGTGTTACTTCGATTTCAGGCTGATCTACTGGATTAATACCTGCTTCGACTACAGCATTACTATAGGCTTGTGGTAATAAAATATCAACCGCATCTTGGTATAATGCTTCAACACCAAAACGTTGTTCAAAAATAGCACGTGGTACTTTCCCTTTACGGAAACCAGGTACATTAATTGATTTGACTACTTTTTTAAATGCCTTATCTAAAGCTTTATCTACTTCTTCTGCAGGTACAGTAACTTGTAAAACGCCTTCGTTACCTTCTTTTTTTTCCCATGTTGCTGTCATGTATAAAAACCTCCATGATTTATCATTTTTAAAATTTTTCAACTTCTTAATTATAACACAGGTTCATGCTGATTTAAACATGAACGGCTATGTATTTAGTGATTTTATAAGTTCAACCAGTGTTTGCTGTGCATATTCACTTTCATCCATTTGGCCTATCATCTCTTTAAAATATAACAAATAAGCTTCTTTCCATTCTTTAATAGATGCCACCTCTTCAATATCAAGTGGATAAAGCGCGATATTATGTGTATTCAAATGGATATATGCCTCTTGTACTAATGATGGTATATGCTCTTCTAATAGCGCAATCACTTCCGGTACAACGATGCGTTTGAATTGGCTATGTTCTAAACCTATTAACTTTGAAGGTATGACTGTAATGGTTTTTGAAGCTTTTGTGACTGATACACATCGATCATATTCAGCAAGCCGTAAATATTCAAGCATCAAACTTTGGATATGTGTGGGCATGAATGATGTGTTGAATAGATAACTAATGCTTTCAGTGAATTGATATGCATTATCATCTATGAGAGATAAAATCAGTTGCATCTGTTCATGCTGATTGAGTGAATGAAATTGCTGTAACCGATATGCCATATAATCTTTGCGTTCATCTAATTTAGATCGAGCACGATCCTTTATAGGTAATAAAGTCATACGCGTTTGATGTTCTGTGACCTCGTCAAGGACTTGCTCAATGATATCCATTACAGATTGATATTGTTCAAGTTCAAATAGGCTCTTCACATAGTAGGTCATATAGATATCATAAGGTTTATATCCTAAAGTTAAAAGAATATTAGCTTCTTCTTTTAGTTCTAAATAGGCGCTGAGCTCCCACAAAACCTCGCATTTAAGGATAGCCAGCTTATCCGTTAACTCAAAATAGGACTCATACTCATTAATGACATCATAAGCAGTTTCATAATTTTCATCCTGCACACTTTCAGTGATATCACGAACTAGCTTTTCTTTTAATTTCGGGAAAGGAATAACATCAGACATTTTGATCACCTATTTTAAAGCTTCTAATATGAGCGAACTCCATGATTCGTAATTCTGTAAATCATGGATGTCATCAAGCGACTGCCACTCAATTTTTAATGTATCTGTTTCTTTCACTTCCACTTTATCACGGTTCACTTTCACTTTAAAAACGACGCCGATATGTACTCGCCCTACTTCATTTTGATCATCATTGATAAAACCTATATGCTGAAGCTGTTCTGGTTGTTCAATTGTGAAACCTACCTCTTCTTCTAGCTCTCGACTTGCATTTTCCTTGATTACATCTTCAATCGTTTGCGCATTAGAAACCTCATTCATATGACCACCAACACCAATTGAAGATTGACCATGTAGACGCGCTTCACCGCCACCTGACAATCGTTCATAGACAAGTAATTCGTTATCTTCATTTTCTAGCAAACAGTATGATATTAATTGTTTATATGAGGGGTCTTCTTCCATGTCGCCTCTTCGTTTAATTTCATAGTCAGCAAGCGCTCTATAGATTTCCAAACTTTTTGCATCGTCTTTAGCAATAAATCCGTTGAATGCATATTTCTCATTTTGAAATAAACGTTCTCTTAATACTACAGTAATTTGCTCATCAAATTTTGACATTCATTTACTCCTTTAACCTATTTTCTTCATCTTATCAAAACTATAAATTCAAGGTAAAGTAATTATCGTTATCTATATCAAATGACACATTATGATTTAACTTTTTCATTCTTGTCATTTAAAAAAGAGTTGGAACTATATCTCATTCCAACTCTTTGATTAGTATTATTATTTTAATGCCGCTTTAGCTTTATTAACTAATTCAGCAAATGCTTTTTCGTCTGAAATAGCAATTTCAGATAACATTTTACGGTTAATATCAATTCCAGCTTGTTTTAAACCGTTCATTAAACGAGAGTAGCTCATGTCATGTTGACGTGCAGCTGCATTAATACGAGTAATCCATAATTTACGGAAGTCACGTTTTCTTTGACGACGGTCACGGAATGCATATTGACCTGACTTCATGACTTGTTGTTTTGCTACTTTATATAACGTGCTTTTTGCACCGAAGTAACCTTTAGCTAATTTAATTGTCTTTTTACGACGTGCTCTTGTTACTGTTCCACCTTTTACACGTGGCATAGTAAATTCCTCCTTTTATCTCTATGGTATGTCGTTTCATACCCATGTCATTGATTTAAATGCGCTTATTTTACGTATGTTAATAATTGACTTACACGTTTTGCATCACTTTTTGATACAAGTGTTGCTTTACGTAATTGACGTTTTTGTTTTGTAGACTTGTTCGCGAATAAGTGAGATGTGTAAGCTCTTGAACGTTTTAATTTACCTGATCCTGTTCTTTTAACACGTTTCGCTGCTCCGCGGTGAGTTTTCATTTTAGGCATAATGATGTCCTCCTAGTATCTTTTTATTTTTCATTGATTGGGGCTAACATAAGGAACATTTGACGACCTTCCATTTTAGGTTTTTGCTCTATTGTTGCAAGGTCTTTACATTCATCAGCAAATTTTTCTAAAACACGTTGGCCAATTTCTTTATGCGTAATTGCACGCCCTCTGAAACGAATTGAAACTTTACATTTATCACCTTTAGATAAGAACTTACGCCCATTTTTCAACTTAGTATTGAAGTCATGTTCTTCAATTGTTGGACTTAGACGAATTTCTTTCACGTTAATAATTTTTTGTTTCTTTTTCATTTCTTTTTCTTTTTTCTGTTGCTCGTATTTGTATTTTCCATAATCCATGATACGTGCAACAGGTGGCTTAGCATTTGGAGCAAC
The DNA here is from genome assembly GCF_003012915.1 of Staphylococcus felis. Taxonomy (NCBI): domain Bacteria; kingdom Bacillati; phylum Bacillota; class Bacilli; order Caryophanales; family Staphylococcaceae; genus Staphylococcus; species Staphylococcus felis. The sequence goes on from NZ_CP027770.1 coordinate 2,119,451, forward strand.
AACTACAACGTCTAAACCAAGTCGGTCTGCCATCTCCAATGCTTCACGTTTTGGTTTAACACCGATTTGATCACCATTTTGACCAATAAGACGTAATTCTTTTGCACGAATCTTTTCATTTACTTGCGTTTGATCCTTAGCTATGGTTGACACCTCCAATAATTTTACGAATGGTCCAAGCACGAAAAGAAGCGAGGGTATACCACCCCCGCTTCAAACGTCAACATGAACTATCACACATGTTAAATCGTTAACCTGCCAACAGCATAAAGCGTCGCTACAGGTGAGAAGCGGGTTGCTTCTACTTGGTCCGTTTCGTATTCAACAAAAACAACTATACCAACGATTTAGTGTTTAGTCAACCTTTTTTTGAAAGTTTCTTTCTTCCATTGAAACATGTGGATCTAAGTTTACTTTTTCTAAAGGTATTCGTTTCGTTTTATATCTTATTTTATGATAAAAGAAGAAAATTAAAAATACCGGTATTCCCATATAAGTAATTAAAAATCGTTTAGGGTCAAAGTCGCCACTCGTGATGAAATCCACATCTTGTCCAATAATGACAACAATACATAAAATCAGTGCAAGTATTGGTCCGAAAGGAAACAGCTTAGCTTGATATTTCAACTGACTTACATCATAATTTTGTGCATCAAATGCTTTTCTGAAGCGATAATGACTGATTGCAATACCTAACCATGCGATAAAACCTGTTAGACCACTAGCCGCAACGATATATTCATAAGCATTTCCACTTAAATGTTGCACAACAAAGATTAAGATGACAACTAATGCTGTTGATAACATTGAGATAATAGGTGTTCCTTTCTGATTGGTCTTGCCAAATGCTTTTGATGCCAATCCATCTTTACTCATGGAATATAACATCCGTGTACTTGCATACATACCAGAGTTTCCTGCTGATAAAACGGATGTCAGTATAACTGCATTCATAAATGATGCTGCAAACGCAAGTCCTGCATTTTTGAAAACAAGCGTAAATGGTGACGTAGCAATATCATCTCCACCACCCATTAATGCAGCATGATTATATGGAATTAACATTCCAATAATAAAGATTGCAAATATATAGAAGAGTAAAATACGCCAGAAAACTTGTTTAATCGCTTTTGGGACAGCACGCTCTGGATTTTCTGACTCACCTGCAGTAATCCCGACAAGTTCTGTACCCTGAAATGAAAACCCTGCAATTAGAAATACACCAAAAACAACTAGAAGATTGCCACCTAATCCATCTCCTAATAATGGTGCTTCGCCTCTTGTAAAGACATCAAATCCAACAGCACTGCCTCCCATTATTCCAATAATAGTAAGTAATCCAACGATAATAAAAATAATAACTGTCGCAACTTTGACAAATGCAAACCAATACTCACTCTCACCGTATACTTGTACAGACAGTGCATTAAGGCTGAATATGATCGCCATAAAAATGCAACTCCATGCCCAAGCTGGCAAGAATTGAAGTGGTTCCCAATACTGAATGACTTGAGCAGCAATGGTTACATCAGCTGCAACTGTAATCACCCAATTAAACCAATAATTCCATCCCAATGCAAACCCTAACGAAGGGTCAACAAAACGTGTTGCATAGGTACTAAATGACCCTGAAACAGGCAAATAAGTTGCCATTTCGCCTAAAGAAGTCATTAAAAAGAACACCATTATACCAATAATTGCATATCCTAATAAGGCGCCAAGAGGTCCCGCATTATGAATGGCACCACCAGAAGTCATAAATAAACCAGTTCCTATTGCGCCTCCAATTGCAATCATTGAGATATGTCGATCTTTCAGATGACGCTGAACGGTATTTTGATTCGAAACATCATTACTCATAAATTTGTCCTTTCTTTTACTTAGAGGTCATGTGAAGCTCTAATAATAAGGCTAAATAAAATTGGCACTACTATTTTTACTTAATACATTTAAATCTCTCAACATTCTCTCTATCAAGCTTTAACTTATGACCCAAAACAGAGAAAAGGGCTACACCTTTATGATGCAACCCTTTTTACTGTATGAATAGCAGCGCATCACATCTGTGACAGTCTAGTTCCTATTTGAAAACTAGCCCAACTATAAAAGTTGATAGTCTTTTATAATTTCGGCATCGACACCTTTCACTCATTCAACATACGTACCATCAATACTTCTGACAAGTTACTTATTGCAAATGCATCCTCTAACTAAATCTCTATTTAATTTAATTTTCACTATACACTATATGTCTGTTTCTATCAAGACTGTCTTTGCTTTTTCAATCGAATTTCATCAACTAAATCCCAGATGAATGTGTCTTTTTCCTTAGTTTGTTGCTCTTTAGAGCCATATTGACGCACATTCACTTCATTATTTTCAACTTCTTTATCCCCTACAACAATTTGATAAGGAATTTTTTTCATTTGTGCTTCACGGATTTTATACCCCATTTTTTCATTGCGATCATCTATGTTGACACGAACGCCTTGTGATTTCAACTCATCTTGAATTTGACGAGCATAATCATAATGCAGATCAACATTAACTGGGATAATTTCAACTTGTTGAGGCGCAAGCCATGTTGGAAATGCCCCTTTAGTCTCTTCAGTTAAAAATGCTACAAAGCGTTCCATTGTTGATACAACACCACGATGGATAACAACAGGTTGATGATGTTCACCATCTTGACCAATGTATGTGAGTTCGAATTTTTTAGGTAATAAGAAATCAAGCTGAGCTGTTGACAATGTTTCTTCTTTACCCATCGCAGTCTTCACTTGCACATCCAGTTTTGGACCATAAAAGGCTGCTTCACCAATAGCTTCTTCATAATCCAATCCTAATTCATCAACCGCTTCTTTTAACATTTTTTCCGCTTTATTCCACATCTCATCATCATCATAATATTTCTCTTTATCTTCTGGATCACGATAACTCAAACGGAATGTATAATCTTTGAAGCCAAAGTCCTTGTATACATCTAAAATCATCAATACAACGCGCTTAAATTCTTCTTTAATTTGATCAGGACGAACAAAAATATGCGCATCATTCAATGTCATCCCTCTTACACGTTGTAATCCAGATACAGCGCCGCTTGCTTCATAACGGTGCATTGTACCTAGTTCAGCAATTCGAATCGGCAACTCACGGTAAGAATGTGGTTTATTCGCATAAACCATCATATGGTGGGGACAGTTCATTGGTCTGAGAACCATTGCTTCATCAGCATCTAGCTGCATGGCCGGGAACATATCATCTTGATAATGATCCCAGTGCCCTGATGTTTTATACAATTCAACATTTGCCATTATTGGTGTGTATACATGGTCGTATCCAAGACTGACTTCTTTATCAACAATGTATCGTTCAATTTCACGACGAATTGTTGCACCATTTGGCAACCAAAGTGGAAGCCCTGCGCCGACCAACTGATTATTTGTAAATAATTCTAAATCTTTACCAATTCGACGATGGTCGCGTTCTTTACGCTCTTCTAACATTTTCAAATGGGCTTTTAGCGCTTTTTTATCAAAGAATGCTGTACCATAGATACGTTGGAGCATTTTGTTATCGCTATCACCACGCCAATACGCACCAGCAGTAGAAAGAAGCTTAAACTCTTTAATTTTTGATGTTGATGGCACGTGCACCCCACGACATAAATCTGTAAATTCACCTTGTGTATAGAGTGTTACATTTTCATCCTCTGGAATAGCATCAATTAACTCTAATTTATATTCATCGTTTTCGAAAAAGGCTTTAGCTTCATTGCGAGAAACTACTTTACGTTCGATTTTATGATTTTCATCTACAATTTGACGCATGGTTTTTTCAATCTTTTCGAAATCATCGCTTGAAACTTTTTCATCCATGTCAAAATCATAATAAAATCCACCTTCAATCACTGGACCTACACCAAATTTGACATCTCCATACAAACGTTTAAGAGCATGAGCCATTAAATGCGCAGTAGAATGACGTAACACCTCTAATGCTTCGTCACTATCTGGTGTAACAATTTCTAAATCACCATCGACCTCTAACGGTCTTGTTAAATCTACTAGTTGATGATTATATTTACCTGCAACCGCCTTTTTACGAAGGCCTGGACTAATAGACTGAGCAATCTCTTCAGTTGTCACTCCTTGTTCAAATTCCTTTTGATTACCATCTGGAAAACGCACATTAATTTTTGACATTGATATCCTCCTCATCATCTTTAACAGCAATAAAAACAAAAAACCTCCTCCCAATAAGGGACGAGGTTTCGCGGTACCACCCTAATTTAAGACATCTGCATCACATGATAACAATCATAACCGATGCTTGAGTCTCATCTTTACTTAAGATAACGGTCTTGAGCCGGACGTTCATTACAAACATCATCTATATAAGGGAGTAATCATCACATATTACAGACTACATTCTCAACGTTTAGTAGCTCTCTGTACAGTAATAAATGTAACATCATGTCCTTGAATTTTAAAACTGTTATTAAGTTAATTCTATTATAACGCTAATTTTCATTTTTTCAATGCTTTCTATAATTTTCACCTTCTAGAAGATATGAATCGCTTAACGTTTTGATCCGTTCCATAATACGTTTTGCTTTCATACCATCTATACCACTTTTCGTATCTGAAAGGTGTACTTCTAACTCTTCTAAGCTCAAATTCGAACTAAAAAATGTAGGAAGTTCTTGAATCATACGGTAATGTAGTATAGGACCTAACACTTCATCACGTACCCACGGCGTCATATCTTCTGCACCAATATCATCTAAGAATAATACTCGAGCTTCTCTAACTTGTTGAATTTTTTGAGCTGTAGTTCCATCTCTAAAACCATTTTTTAATGTTCTAATATATTCAGGAACGTAAATAATCATTGAAGATACGCGGCTATTTTTCAATTCATTCGCAATTGCACCTAGAATAAATGATTTCCCCGTTCCAAATGCACCGTACAAATAAAAGCCTTTAGTCGGCTTATTCTCAATAATAGCATCAATGACATCATCTAACTTCATCGCGAGATCAAGGCGATTACGTCTTGTCATGTAAATATCTTTTATTTTAGCGTTGAGTGTGTCCGAATGCATATGAAATGATGTTATCATACTATTAGATTTTTTCTCTTCGTCATGTCTGATTTTGCAAGGACAAGGTTTATAGCGAATTTTAATATGATGATCTTGGATATAAAGCTCAGGTATATGCCCCTTCACAAAGTTTGGACAATTTGCAAAAGTATGATTGTCATCATAGTGCTTTTGTTGATCTTTATACTCTTGGAGAACATTCAAATCATTATCAATCATTTGTGAAGTCACTTCAGACTGATGCGTCTCTAAAAACTGTTTGATGTCCGGATCATTCAATACTTGACGTTTAATTTTTTCGATTTTTTTTTGGATAGATTGATTGTTGCCGATAATACGGTTAAACTGTTGCATCAGTCTTCACCTGCCCGTCGTTTGTTTTTTAATTTATTTAAAAAAGCAGCCCTATCTTTTGCCAAAGCATCTTGATCTTCATTTTTTTGCTCAAATTCTTCAGGATGTGTAATCCAGCGTGGCTGTACCTCTTTAGTATGCTGATACTTGTTTCGCTTTCCAGTAGAAGGTTCTTTATATTTTTTATTTTTCGCTTGTTCTTGATTCTTTTGAACTTCCATCGCCTTTTGATATGCCGATTTTGCATCAGTGACACCGCTTTTTTTCCATGTTGATGCAACGGAATAGACATATTTTTCAGGCAAACTTCGATCCGTTTTTTGCATCACATACTGTAGCAAGACATTAATAACACCAAAACCAAAGCCTTCTCTATTCATGAGTTCTTCTATCATTTCCTTTTGATATTTAGGGGGTTCAGATCCGCCATACGACGTTAACATGACTAATGGACTTGTTTGATCCATTAACTCAAACCATTCATCCCAACTTTTGACAGATAGATTATCTTCTTTTGAATGGCTTGCTTGTGTTAATCGACTTTGTACATTTAAAGCTGGCAATTGCTGTTGGTTTTCTATTAAATAATAATTTTGTGCTTGTTTACGTAGATCTGTAATAGATAAACTTTGATCACTGTTTAAAGATTTTAATATCATCGTTTTCATCACATCTGGCGACAGTTGATAAAGCGTAGCAAGTTGTATGATAACTGATTTATTAGGTTCTGATAATACAGAGCGGCTAACAAAATACGTTTGGAGCATATCCGCCAATAATTCAAAATCAAATGCAACATCCCTTAAATCTAAACCTTCATAATGACTTGGTTTTAGTCTGGTATCATTTGAAAGTGTTGCCTGCTTTGGAACTTTAAAAACATCCGTAAATGTCTTTGTTACTTCAGAAAAACCTGACAAGTCAACTTGAGAAGGTAAGAAATAAGCTTTCAACTTATGAAACCTTTGTTGACCGACTGTCTCATAAAAATATATAGAGAGCATCGGATCATTAAAAAATTCATATGCAGATGGTGGTGGTATTAACTCGTAGATAAACTTTGTCTCCTCATCTGTTTGTTTAACAAATGTTTTTAAAAGACCTATACCTTCTAACAAATCCAGATTTTCTCTAAAATCTATCAAGTTCATCTTTAATTCAGACATCATCGTGTAATGTGTCATTCCTTCTTTAAATGTGATGCCTTCAAACTGATTTAAAAATTGATAGATACCTATTGCAGAAGCACCAATTAAAGGTGTAAATAAACGGTTTAGAATATCATAGTGATGCGTATGGTATTGGAATTGTCGCACAACTACGAAACCATCATGAGAGCTCAATTTTGATTGAAACCTTGATATAGACATACTACTCACTCCGTCTATTCTCTTTCAAAATGCCTTGCATAGATTGCAACAGTTGATCCACATCTTTAAACTCACGATACACTGATGCAAATCGAACGTATGACACTTGATCAACATGCATCAACAAATCCATCACATACTCACCAATATCACGTGAGGAAATTTCAGCTATCCCTTCTTCACGCAACTTCCACTCTACACGATTAGTAATATCTTCTAGTTGCTGTAATCCAACAGGTCGCTTTTCACAAGAGCGAACTAGACCATTTAATATTTTTTCGCGATTGAATTGCTCTCTTGTCCCATCTTTTTTAACGACGATTAGAGGACTTACTTCAATATGTTCAAAAGTTGTGAAACGTGTACCACAATTTTCACATTCTCTTCTTCTTCTAATTGCGTTCATGTCATCCGCATGTCTAGAATCTACTACTCTAGATTGCGAATGATTACATTTGGGGCATTTCACGACTTCCACCTTCTTCATGTTGATTTTGCTTCATTATACTATAAACCACAACATATCAAAAGTTGTTCATACTAAACTGTATATTTAAAGCATACAATTTACATATTTTAAGCCCTTCTACTTTTTAAATGCTTATATCATAAAAGAACAGGCTGGGACGTAAATATCTCGAAGTTTTCTTATAATGAGATGATTCATTCAATGATACGAAAGTGTCTTTTTTTAAAAGTATTTTAAAGTAAAATGACATGTATATCACGTCGTATTGTTGGCGAGACGCCTGAGGGAATAGGATGAGCGTCGAGACCAAGGCTCGACCCATCCCCTAGGAAATGCGAGCCAAACAATGGTTCTATAGTAAATCGGACTGGTGTATAAATAATTTCATTTATTTGATTGTTCCATAAAGTCTCGCTTTTCTAGGCGCCTCACCTCAACTCATTTTAAGATTGAACTTACCCAATCTTAAAATGGATTTTCGGTTACGGCAAGATGCCTCAGAAGTCTCGGCTTAGGAATCAATCAAATGTGCTATATTTATTCATACCCCTAAGTTATAAAGTATGTTTTACCAACTCAATTTTACTGATTTATGTCGTATTAAAAGAGACATTAATGTTCAAGACTTTATGATCACACAACGAAAAAGGCGTTAAGCAATCCATTATTGCATAACGCCTTAATTTTATGCGACCAGTCCAATTTGACTGAGAGCCCAAACAATACGAATGATTGATAAAAGGAAAGCGTAGAGGTAATTCAATCATGAATCATCTCTACGCTATCCTTTTGGGATTGATGTCCCAGTCTCATCCTCACATCTATTCTAATAATTTATAATTTTTGAGCAATCATCTGTAAAACATCCACAACTCGTGTAGAATAACCCCATTCATTATCATACCAAGCTAATACCTTCACCTTATTATCATTCATTACTATTGTTGATGGTGCATCAATAATAGCAGAGTGTGCATCTGTAGTGAAATCATCTGAAACTAAAGGTTCATCGACTATATTAATAACACCGTCTAAATTATTATCTCTGAATAACTGATTGACTTGATCTTTCGTCACAGATTGATTTAAGTCTACTACTAAATCGACGAGCGAGACATTTTTAGTAGGCACTCGTAATGCCATACCATGAAGTTTTCCTTCAAGTTCTGGCAATACTAATGCTAAGGCTTTTGCAGCTCCAGTTGATGTTGGTATGATGCTTTCAAAAGCAGCGCGAGCACGTCTTAAATCTTTATGAGGGTTATCTAAATTATTTTGATCATTTGTTACTGCATGGACTGTTGTCATTAAGCCATTCTTAATACAAAACTCATCATTTAATAACTTTGCAACAGGGGCTAAGCAGTTTGTTGTGCAAGAGGCATTGCTAAATATGTCATACTTATCGACATCTAATGTGTTATCATTAACACCCTTTACAATCGTTTGAACATCCCCGCCTTTTGATGGACCAGTTAAAATGACTTTTTTTGCACCTGCACGTATATGTGCTATCGCCTTGTCCCCATGATTGAATTTACCTGTTGCCTCAACAACTATATCGATACCTAAATCACGCCACGGCAAGTTTTCAGGCTTACGATCTGACACTAATTTAATCTCTTTACCCTCTACTTTTATGCCAGTTTCTGTCGCTTCAACAGTTTGATTAAATCGTCCATGAGTTGTATCGTATTTAAGAAGATGTGCAATAGTCTCTGATGGATAACTTGCATTTATCGCTACAACTTCGATATCTTCTCTATTTAATGCTATTCTTAAAACCATACGGCCAATTCGACCTAAACCATTAATCGCAATCTTCGTCGTCATTTAAAAAGCACTCCTTAGATAATGTGTTATACTTTATAAAAACAGTATAACATATTTATATCATATTGAAATCGTTTTCTATCATCAATTTCACTTTAAAGTTGTACTTATACACAAATGGCCATAGATGTTTCGCTAAATGTTTACGATTCATCAAAAAAAGCCGAAACATCATGCATTCATGATAGATTGAGACAATACTTTTTATTATTTCCCATAAGAAAATATTGTTGTGTCACAATCCTATCAATGTGAATCAACTTAGAATCATCGAGAAGTATTTCATTTTTATTCAGGTTGCATTACGCACCTTCTCTCAAACTCTCATCAATTCACAAACATGACGTTTCGACTTCATATTTTTTATTCTGTATCATTTGGATGATATGCGTCTAAAAACCCTTTTTCTACGAGCACCTTTTCCAAATTTTGTTTTAATTCTAATTTAGACCCTAAATTGTCAATCACAACATCTGCCATTCGACTTTTTTTATCAATTGAAATTTGGCTGTAAACACGCGCTTTGGCATCTTCAATTGACATATTATTTCGTGCCATTAATCGATCAATTTGTATAGGTTCCGAAGCATAAACCAACCAAACTTCATCAACAGTGTCTTCCAATCCATTTTCAAATAATAAAGGTATATCCATAATCACGTTGTAACCTTTTTCAAGATAGTCATCACGCTCTTTCTTCATCAATTGATTGACAATTGGATGAATAATTTGGTTGAGTTTTTCTCTTTTTTCATCATCGTAAAATACTTCTTGTCCAATGAACGCTCTATTCATTTCACCCTCTGCTGTAATCGCTTCTTCTCCGAATAGAGCTCGAACTTTTTCAAGACCTTCTGATCCTTTTTCAACTGCTTTTCGAGATGCTACGTCGGCGTCCACAATTTTAAAGCCATGTATTTGAAGCAATTCTGCAACTGTTGATTTACCAGTTGCAATGCCTCCTGTAAGTCCAATCACTTTTGGCATATTTTCCCTCTTCCTTTTATAATTGACAGTTTGGGCAATAATGTGTGTTACGTCCAGCTATAATCTCTCTTTTAATCATTCCACCACAAACTGAACAAATATTTTGTTTATATACTTTTAAGTTATTTTGCATTGTTCCACGTTCGCCATCAGCATGTACATAATCTGAAATGCTCGTACCGCCATTTTCAATACCCATATATAATACTTTGATAACACTGTTAAATAGACGGCGCTTAGCTTCTTCAGTCATATTTTGTGCCTTCGTTTGAGGATGAATAGAAGCGTCAAACAGTGCTTCACAAGCGTAAATATTACCACATCCGGCAATCACTTTATGATCAAGTATCATTTGTTTGATCGACATGTTTTGATATTTTTTTAGATGAAACTGATTCATAAAATGATCCATCGCTTTTTCATCAAACGGCTCAGGTGCTATTTCTAATATAGATGGATAATCTTCGAGTGTTTGCACATTTCTAATTTCACCAAACCGACGAATATCTGAATACACTAACATCTTATTATTTTCTAAATGAAAGACCACTTGCCAATGTTTTTGATAATTATATATCGGAATATCTTCGAGCTTTTCAACAACAAAATAAGCACCTGACATTCCTAAGTGAGAAATTATGATTCGTGTGGTATGGTTGTCTTTAAGATATATTAATATATATTTACTTCGCCTTTCTATTTGTGTCACTTCATAGTTTTCTGTAAATAACTTAAATTTCTCAAGGGTTATTCCTTTAATGATGGTATCTTTACCTTGTGATTTCCCTAATATTACTTTTTCAGAAAACTGCACACGCTTAATTTTATGATTTAATATATGCGGCGCTATACCTCTTTTAACATGCTCAACTTCTGGTAATTCTGGCATTCGTTTATTGACCTCTTTCTACTTAGCATCATACCAAGTTTTTCCATAATCTGATTCGACTGATAATGGGACATCTAATTTTAAAGCATTTGTCATAATATCTTCAACGAATATGCTAAATGAGTCCACTTCAGATTTAGGCACTTCAAAAATTAACTCGTCGTGTACTTGTAATAATAAAGTGGCTTGATAATCTGTTTGTTTAATAGCTTCGTTAAAGTTAACCATCGCAAGCTTAATAATATCAGCTGCACTACCTTGAATAGGTGAGTTCATAGCAGTTCTTTCAGCAAATCCTCTTTTATTAAAATTACGACTTGTTATATCAGGAATATAGCGACGGCGTTTTAATAATGTTTCAACATAACCATCTTGTTTAGCATCTTGGACTACGCGCTCCATGTAATCTTTAACACCTGGAAAATGATTTAAATAATCATCTATAAACTTTTGAGCTTTTTTTCGTGAAATACCTAAACTCTGACTTAACCCATAATCACTAATGCCGTAAACAATACCAAAATTAACAGCTTTCGCTTGACGTCTCATTAATGGCGTGACGTTATCTTCACTCACGTTAAACACCTTCATCGCAGTCGTTGTGTGAATGTCTTCATTTTCGTTAAAAGCGCGTTGTAATGTTTCATCACCTGTAATATGAGCAAGTACACGCAATTCAATTTGAGAGTAATCGGCTGCCAATATAACATAGTCTTCATGTGATGATTTAAAAGCTTTACGTATTCTTCGCCCTTCTTCTAAACGAATAGGAATATTCTGAAGGTTCGGGTCAACGGATGACAGACGACCTGTTTGAGCTAATGTTTGATTGAATCGTGTATGAATTCGGCCATCTTCCCATATCACTTTTTGCAATCCTTCTACATAAGTTGATTGTAATTTCGACAAAGTACGATAAGTTAAAATCGAGTCAATTATCGGATGTTCTCCTTGTAATTTTTCAAGCACATCCACTGCAGTTGAATAACCTGTTTTCGTTTTCTTAATGACAGGCAACTCTAGCTTTTCAAATAATATGACACCAAGTTGCTTTGGTGAGTTAATATTAAAAGATTCTCCAGCTTTTTCATGTATATCAGAAATTAACTTTTCAAGCTGTAATTGTAGTTCCTTTTCCATCTCTTGTAATGTCTTTTGATCAGTATATACACCTACATATTCCATTTCACTTAAAATATAAGCTAGCGGCATTTCCATATTTATCAACAGATCAAGTTGTTGATTTGACTCTAAAATTTCAAGCATTTTCGGACGCACTTCATAAACCGCGTCTAAAATGGATGCAACGTGCTTATTTAAAACTTTATCATCAGGCACACTAAAAGTTTTACCCTTGCCGTATACTGAAACATCACTTTTAACATAAGTATGATCGAATAAAGACATGACAGAGTGAACATCATCAATCGCATGTGAAGGATCAATTAAGTAGCTTGCAAGCATTGTGTCAAATGTAATATTTTGGATATTCACACCAAGTCGTTTCAATGCTATATACGTTTTTTTTGCATCATATACATATTTTTGAGACTCGTTATCTTCTAGCCAATCTACTAAACCTTGATGTTGTTTTAATTCGCTAGGATCTAATACAACATACTGCTCACCATCAAAAATACCGAATTTTAGAATCGTATCTTTTAAATAATTCACACCTTCCATTTCAATATGAATCGATGCAACCTCTAACTTCTCAAAAACAATCTGATTGATATCAGTTATAGGTTCAAAAGATTTATGAATATCTTCTGCAGTTTGTGATGCATCTTGGTCTAATGCATCTAATAATTGACGAAATTCTAATTCTCTAAACAATTGAATCTTTTGAGTTTCGTCTTCTAAATCTGGTCGCTTTGTATCTTCTAACTTAACTGAAATAGGTGAATTACGATTAATCGTCGCTAATTTCTTGCTAATCAAAGCATCTTCTTGACTGTTTTGGAGTTTTTCTTTTAATTTTTTACCAGAAACTTCGTCAATATTGTCATATACACCTTCAACTGAATTAAATTGATGCAATAATTTTAACGCTGTTTTCTCACCGACTCCCGCAACTCCAGGAATGTTATCAGAGGTGTCTCCCATTAATCCTTTCAAATCTATAATTTGACTCGGTACTAACCCATTATATTTTTCAGAGATGAACTCTGGCGTATAATGGTCCACGTCAGTAATACCTTTTTTAGTGTAATAAATCGTAACATTTTGTGAAGCAAGTTGCGTTAAATCACGATCACCTGTGATAACAATGGTTTGCATGCCTTGCTCATCTGCTTCACGGCTCAACGTTCCAATAATATCATCCGCTTCATAATTTTCTAACTCATAACTTTGAATTTGATACGCCTCTAGTAATTGACGAATATATGGAAATTGTTCACTTAATTCTGGTGGTGTTTTTTGGCGACCTCCTTTGTAATCTTGATAAGTCTCATGACGAAATGTCGTTTTTCCAGCATCGAATGCGACTAGAAAATGTGAGGGTTTTTCCTCTTTCAATATTTTTTCGAGTAATCGAGCAAATCCGTATACAGCGTTCGTATGTATACCTGCTTTGTTTTGTAATAATGGCAACGCATAAAATGCCCTAAAACTTAAACTATTACCATCAATTAAAATTAGTTTATCCACGCTTTTCCCTCCAACACCGTTTGTTTATATTTTATCACAGAACTCGTTTTATCCATATCATATGCCATTGTGGTACTTATCCTTAAGTCACTTGTACAAGAAAAGGCGACTTAAAATAGATAATCAACCTATATTAAGCCACCATGTATTAAAATATAAAACGCACCTAAAAAACTAGCTTGGTAAAATCACTCTAAATGTAGATCCAACATTTAGTTCAGATTCAACTTCAATATGGCCACCATACCCTTCAACGATATGCTTAGTAATCGATAAACCGAGTCCAGTACCTCCAGAATCACGACTTCTAGCTTTATCAACACGATAAAATCGTTCAAATATTCTATACTTATCTTCTTCTCTCATGCCGATGCCTTCATCAATCACTTCAATAATTTGGCTATTCGTTACATTATATACACGTAAAGTAACGGTTTTATGCGGAGAAGAATAGTTAATTGCATTTGACAATAGATTAACAATGACTTGTGATATTTTATTTTCATCAGCCATTGCTAAAACATTTTTTTGAACCGCATTTTTCAAGGTAATGAATTTATCATCAGCAATAGGTTTGATAACTGACAACGACGATTCTGCCACCTGTGATAAATTAATCTGATGTTTTTCTAAAGTCGAAGTCTGTTCAATCTTAGACAAATCTAACAAATCTTCTACTAATGATTGAATTCGGTTAGATTCTTTTAAAATAATACCTAAAAACATGTCTAGAGATTCAGGATCATTTTTAGCACCGTCAATTAATGTCTCTGTAAATCCTTTCATTGATGTAATCGGCGTCTTTAGCTCATGAGAAACATTCGCAACAAAATCACGTCTTAAATTTTCGAGTTTTTTTAATTTAGTGATATCATGTAAAACAACGACCATACCCTCAAGTTTCTTTCTTGTACGAGATAAGATTGGAACACAAGATGTATCAAAAAACTTTTGATGTATATTATTAACATAAAGTTCAACTTGACCATGAACAGCCTGTTCCGTTCTGAATCCCTCGACTACCAGTTTTTTTAAAGTATCATTTAAAAATTGTTGATAATTTTTGTTTTCAACATTGTCACTCTGATTAAATATTTCATAGTACGTTTGATTAGCGACTACAATCTTTCCATTTTTATTGATCATTAATACTGCGCTTGGAATATTTTCTAAGGTTGTCACTAATCGATTACGTTGAATTTTTTGCGCACGATTTAGCGCTTCCAATCGTCTTGCCAAAACATTGATAGTGACATATAAATCTTTTGTTTCTTTGACACTACTCTCAGGTACACGTACTTTATAGTTACCTTCCGTTAATAAAGATGCAGCATATGATACCTCGTTAATCGGTTGAATATATGTACGATTAATATAACGCACTGAAAAATATATGAGCGCAATGATAAACATCCCAACCAAGATGAGATATTTCCAAAACTCTAATTGCAAGTTATAAACCATTGTATATTTACCACTAATTAATATTGTAACGTCATTATTCTTATAACCGAATAAATACTCCCCTTTTTTACCATTTAAAATATAGGCACTTGTTTCTGTCGATAACTGATTAGTGATTTCGCGTTCCCGTTTTTCTATTGAATAATTATCACTCGAATTAAACTTATATTTACGATTGCCTTCTATGATAAGCATATTAGCTTTATAAATATCAGACAACAGTTGAATTCGAGCATCATTATTTTCGTAGTGTAATGACAGAATTTGTTGTGATTGTTTCGTTAATTCATTTTTTTGATCTTCAACTGAGATGGTATAAATCGCATTATGTACAATAAATCCTAATAGAAGAAAACTTACAACAGTAATTGTTGTAAGTATTATTAATAATTTATGATAAAATTTAAGCATTTATTTAGGTCTCTCCAATTTATAGCCTAAACCACGAACCGTTTTAATAAATTGAGGTTGTTTAGGATTTTCTTCAAGTTTATCACGCAAATGGCTTATATGTACATCTACTATACGAGAATCCCCTGCAAATTCATAGTTCCAAACTGAGTTTAACATATGCTCTCTAGTAATAACACGTCCTTGTCTTTCAACTAGATAGAGTAATAGTTCAAATTCTTTAGGAGTCAGCTCAAGCAATTCATCGTTGCGATACACCTCAAAGAAGTCCGGCCGAATTCTTATCGCCCCAATGACAATATCTTCATCTTGTTCGGAGCTATTTGCAACTTGTGTATATGAAGAGCGTCGCAAAATCGCTTTAACACGTGCAACAACTTCTCTTGGCGAAAAAGGTTTTGTCATATAGTCATCCGCACCTAGCTCAAGACCTAAAACACGATCAAATTCATCGTCTTTAGCTGTTAACATTAATATAGGGACTTGATTCTTGTCAGACCTTATAGTCTTACACACTTCAATACCATCTTTTTTAGGCAACATAACATCTAATACAATAAGATCTGGTTTTGTTTCTTCAACTTTTATTAACGCTTCTTCACCATCTTGAGCAATTTCCACAATATACCCTGCTTGTTCAAGATTGTATTTTAATAATGTAACAATGGATTGTTCGTCATCAACAACAAGCACTCTTTGAGCCATGACGTTACCTCCTAATCATCTTTTTCTTCATTATAACTTAAAATCAACTTAAAAATCATATGTCATTAAGTGATTTTACAGTATCTTAATACAATCATTACATAAAGTTAAAGTTATATTCAATTTCTCTTTTAAATTGATAATATTTAAGCCCTTTGATTAACAACTTGATAATTATATTAAAAAAAGGATAAGATTGACCTTTTTTGGCAATCTTATCCGAAATTGATTAAGCTATAGATTTATTACAAATTTTGTATTAATGCATCTGCAAATTCAGATGTTTTAACTTCAGTCGCACCTTCCATTAAACGAGCAAAATCATACGTTACTACTTTTGAAGCAATCGTTTTTTCAACTGATTGCGTGATTAAATCTGCAGCTTCTTGCCAACCTAAATGTTCTAACATAAGCACACCTGAAAGTAATACAGACGATGGATTAACTTTATTTAATCCTGCGTATTTTGGTGCTGTACCGTGAGTCGCTTCAAAAATGGCATGTCCTGTTTCGTAGTTGATATTGGCACCTGGTGCAATTCCTATACCACCGACTTGAGCAGCAAGAGCATCAGAAATGTAATCACCATTTAAATTCATTGTCGCAACTACATCATGATCTTCTGGGCGAGTTAAAATTTGTTGTAAGAAAATGTCAGCAATTGAATCTTTAATTACAATTTTACCGTCTTTAACCGCTTGATCTTGAGCAGCATTTGCTTCGTCTTTACCTTTTTCATCAACGATTTTGTCATATTGTTGCCAAGTAAACACTTTATCTCCGAATTCTCTTTCAGCTAAATCATAACCCCATTGTTTAAATGCACCTTCAGTAAATTTCATAATGTTACCTTTATGCACTAACGTCACAGTTTTTCGGTTATTATCTAAAGCATATTGAATCGCTGAGCGAACGAGTCTTTCAGTTCCTTCTTTAGAAACTGGTTTGATACCAATTCCTGACGTTTCAGGGAATCGGATATTTTTAGCTCCCATTTCATTTTGTAAAAATTCGATGACTTTTTTAACTTCATCAGAACCCTCTTTGAACTCAATACCAGCATAGATATCTTCTGTATTTTCACGGAAAATCACCATGTCAACATCTTCTGGTCGTTTAACAGGAGATGGTACACCTTGGAACCATCTTACAGGACGTAAACATGTAAACAAGTCTAATTCTTGACGTAAAGCAACGTTTAAAGAACGAATCCCCCCACCAATCGGTGTTGTAAGTGGGCCTTTAATAGCGATTAAATATGACTTAATCGTATCTAAAGTTTCTGCTGGAAGCCATTCTCCAGTTTCATCAAATGCTTTTTGACCTGCTAAAACTTCTTTCCACGCTATTTTTTTGTCACCGTTATATGCTTTTTTGACAGCTTCATCAATAACGCGACTTGCTGCACTCCAAATATCCGGGCCTATACCGTCACCAATAATAAATGGGATAATAGGTTCATTTGGTACTTGTAATCCACTTTCAGTTTTTATAATTTTTTCACTCATCGTTTGAATACCTCCACTAATAGCTTTTATGATTAAACATTTTATAATTAACGTTCATCAATTGATGTGTATTTACGATCAACTTCACCAACATAAGTTGCACGAGGACGCATAATTCTGTTGTCTCTTAATTGTTCAAGAATATGCGCTGTCCAACCAGCTGTTCTACTGACTGCAAAAATTGGTGTAAACAAATCATATTCAATATTCATACTATGATAGACAGTCGCACTGAAGAAATCGACATTTGGAAGCAGTCCTTTTTTGTCTTTCATAATATCAGCAATTTTAACTGACATTTCGAATAGTTCTTTTTGACCTGTTTCTTCTGTTATTTTACGACTCATTTCTTTTAAATACTTCGCTCTTGGGTCTCCGTTTTTGTATACTCTGTGACCAAAGCCCATCACTTTTTCTTTATTTTCAAATGCTTTTTCCAAATATGGTTCAACATTATCAATTGAACCAATTTCTTTTAGCATTTTCATTACTCGTTCATTCGCACCGCCATGTAGAGGTCCCTTTAATGAACCAACAGCTGCAGTAATTCCTGAATACATATCTGATAGTGATGATACTGCACAACGCGCTGTAAATGCTGAAGCGTTTAGTTCATGGTCAGCATGCAAAATTAGCGCTTTATTAAATCCTTCAACCTCTACATCAGTAGGTTTTTCCCCTCTTAACATATACAGAAAATTCGCTGCATAACTCAATGATGCATCTGGTTTAACAGGCTCTTTTCCTTCTCGTACGCGTGCAAATGACGTCACTAGCGATGCTATTTTAGCTTGAATTCTAATCGCCCGTTCTTGCAATGCACTTTCATCATTGTCATCAGCATGTTCATCAAAATGTGCAAGATAAGATACTGATGTTCGTAATGCTGTCATTGGGTGAACTTCATCCGTCGCATACTCTTCAAAATGACTGTACATGCGTGGATTCAAAGTCATATATTTATATAACTTTTCTTTTAATTCAGTCAATTCTTTTTGATTCGGCAAACGGTAATTCCACAACAAGAAAATAATCTCTTCAAATTCAGCATTTTCAGTTAAATCATCTATGTCATAGCCTGCATAAGTGAGCTGACTATCGATAATAGAACTGATTTTAGTTTCTGCTGCGATTACCCCTTCAAGACCTTTCTTTAATTCTGCCATAATAATTTCCCCTTTACTTTATATTCGTTCTTTATAATGGCTTTCAATATCATTATAGCCAATAAATATATATTTGTGAACATTTTAAGAACTCCTAAATTCTGAATTATCAAACATTAATGGTGTGTAAATTTCTAAATATATCCTAAAAATCGCATGACATAAGGGTTTATCATTTTTAAATTACGCTTTTATATAAGACTATCATCATCATTCGCATTATTTATCAATATCAATAAAAAGAATTGATAGCGATTGATTTGTTTTTAATTAACACTAATATTGTAAAAATAACATATCATTCAACTGTATGTTTGTCGATTAACGCTTATATTATGTAATACCGCATGCTGCAGTTAGGATATATCTTTTATCATTTTCTCTTAAAATTATTTTATTTTCAATTATTATGTATAGAGAAGAAAATAATAACTTTCATGAAGAACATTGTCTAGGCTATTTTTCTCATGATATGATTAGGAATTAAAAAAGACGAATGCGCATATTATACGAATTCGTCTTCAATGTTTGGGCTTTATGTTTGATTATAGTACGTTAGCGTAGCCCTCGAATATTTTACCTTGTGCAGAATCTACTGTAACAAGTATATCATTTGGTATTTGTTTTGTTACATTGTTAACGCCAACAATTGTAGGGATACCTTTTTCTAAACCGATGATGGCACTTGGAGATGTTAATCCCCCTTCTTCAGTAACAAGTCCTGCAGCTTGATCAAGGAACGGTACAATTTCATTATCTACTGAAGGTGTGATAATAATAGCATTTCTAAGGTCTTTGCCTTCAAGATCTTGTGCTGTTTCAGCTACAACTGTACGCCCACAAACTGATGAACGACCAATACCTTGACCACTAGCGATATCTTCCCCGATTAAATGAAGCTTCATTAAATTAGTTGTTCCAGATTCACCAGTAGGCACACCTGCAGTTATGATGATTAAATCACCATTTTGAACGCGTTCTGTTTCAATCGCAGTTGCTACAGCATTGTTGAGTAGTTCGTCTGTCGTATAATTTCCTTCACGTACAACAGGATAAACACCCCAAACTAAACTACATTGACGTGCAGTTGTTTCAAATGGTGTTACCGCTATAACGTCTGACTTTGGACGGTATTTTGAAATCGTACGTGCTGTATTACCGCTTTCTGTTGATGCTAAAATGGCCTTAACATTTAAATTGAGCGCTGTATGAGCCACTGATACCCCAATTGCATTGACAAGTGATGTTTCAACTAGTTTAGTGCGGTCAGAAAGTAATTTTTTATAATCTTGTGCTTGTTCAGCTGCACAAGCGATACTGTTCATAGCTTTAACAGCTTCTTCAGGATATGCACCTGCTGCTGTTTCGCCCGATAACATAACAGCATCTGTACCATCATAAATCGCATTAGCAACGTCTGATGCTTCTGCTCGAGTAGCACGTGGATTACGTTGCATTGAGTCAAGCATTTGCGTTGCAGTAATGACAGGTTTACCTAACTTATTACATTTTCGGATTAAGTCTTTTTGCACAATTGGTACTGTTTCTGGTGGTATTTCAACACCCATATCGCCACGAGCAACCATTAGTCCGTCAGATACTTCAAGAATATCGTCTATATTATCAATACCTTCTTGATTTTCGATTTTTGGAATAATACTAATGTTTTGATTATTGACATCTTCTAAAATTTTACGAATCTCAAGAACATCACTCGCACGACGTACAAAACTTGCTGCTATAAAGTCAACATCTTGTTCAATCCCAAAACGAATATCTTCTGCGTCTTTTTCTGTTATACCTGGTAAGTTTACTTTAACACCTGGTAAGTTAACACCTTTTTTATTCTTTAATTCACCAGTGTTTAAAACTTCACATAAAATCTCGCCACTATTTTCGTGAATTTCTTTAACTTTTAATTCGATTAATCCATCATCTAATAAAATAAATGAACCAACATGAATATCATTAATTAATTCAGGATATGTTACAGAAAATTTCTCAGGTGTGCCTTCTACTTGTGACATGCTTACAATGACATCTGACCCTTTTTCTAATGTAATGATGCCATCTTTCATATCATGCGTTCGAATTTCAGGCCCTTTTGTATCTAATAAAATACCTATATTTAAATTTAACTTTTTCGCAACTTTACGTATCGATGTGATACGTGCAGCATGTTCTTCATGTGACCCATGTGAAAAGTTTAAACGAGCCACATTCATTCCAGCTCTCATTAACTTTTCTAACATTTCTTCAGATTCTGAAGCTGGTCCAATCGTACATACGATTTTTGTTCTTTTCATAAATAATGCCTCCTAGATTATATCGATAATTCCTTAGTCAAATCTAACATGCGTTGTGTATATTTAACCTCTGAACTTCCGTTAAAGATTGTATTAAAATCTGTAGCGATGAGTTTATTATCCTTAATACCTACACCTTTTGCTGAATCACCAGACATTAATAATTCTACAGCGTATCCACCTAGACGAGAAGCTAAGACTCTATCTGCCCCTGTAGGACTACCACCACGTTGAATATGACCTAATACAGACACACGTGCATCCACATTAATGTATTTCGTTAACTCAGATGCACATGAATCTCCGGTCATACAACCTTCAGCTACTATGATAATGGAGTGCTTTTTACCACGATCAATACCATGTTGGATTTTTTCGGCGATGTCTTTCATGTCATAGCTTGTTTCAGGTGTAATAATTGTCTCAGCTCCTACTGCCAAACCAGACCATAAAGCTAAGTCACCACAGTCGCGCCCCATCACTTCAATAATAAATGTGCGCGCATGACTTGATGCCGTGTCTCGAATCTTATCCACGGAATCGATAATTGTATTTAAAGCTGTATCAAATCCAATAGTGAAGTCAGTTCCATTAATATCATTATCGATAGTACCTGGTATACCAATTGTTTGAATATCCTTACACTCTTCACTAATACGTTGTGCACCGCGATAACTTCCGTCACCACCAATAACAACAAGGCCTTCAATTCCCCGTTTTCTTAAATTTTCGATTCCTTTAGCTCTTACATCCTTTTCTTTAAATTCTGGACATCTTGCAGAATATAAGAATGTTCCGCCTCTTTGTATAGTATCCCCTACTGAACCTAATTCCAGCTTATGGATATCGTCATTAATTAAACCAAGATAACCTTGGTAGACACCATAAACTTCAATATTGTGATAGATTGCTTTTCTCACTACCGCACGAATTGCTGCATTCATGCCAGGAGAATCTCCACCGCTTGTTAAAACTGCAATTTTTTTCATGAGACATACCCTCTTTTGCATAGTTGTTAAGTTAAAAATACCACAAAATAGCGCATCATTCCATTAAAAACAAGCAAACTATAAAGTGTAAACGTTTTTATATAGCGGATTATACAAGATATGACTTAAAAAGATTAATATGGCAAATCCTAATTATATATTTGACTTTTTACATTGCAAAATGAAAGCAAGTTACATTGTTCTTTATCAAAAATCATATAAAAATGGCTCTCAGTCAAATTGGACTGGTCGCATTAAATTAAGGCGTTATGCAATAATGAATTGCTTAACGCCTTTTTCGTTGTGTGATCATAAAGTCTTGAACATTAATGCCTCTTTTAATACAACATAAATCAGTAAAATTGAGTTAGTAAAACATACTTTATAACTTAGAGGTGTGAATAAATATAGCAAATTTGATTGATTCCTAAGCCGAGACTTCTGAGGCGTCTAGAAAAGCGAGGCTTTATGGAACAATCAAATAAATGAAATTATTTATACACCAGTCCGATTTACTATAGAACCATAAAAATTAAAGTAGTAATTACTTTCAAGTCACTATAAAATCAACAAAAAATGATTGAGCGCTACACAACTTATACGCGTTATGTAGTCCTCAATCATTAACAGTTACTCTACAAATGTACCAATATTTCTAAACTTGTTGAAACGGTCTTCTTTAATATCAATAGGTTCCATATGCGTAAAATCTTTTAACTGCGCAACAAATTCTTTTTTAATTTGCTTTGCAAGCATCTCAATATCATGATGCGCTCCACCTAATGGTTCTTTAACGACTTTATCAGCAATATTCAACTCTTGTAAATCATATGCAGTTATTTTCATTGTTTCTGCCGCTATTTTTGCAAGTGAGCTATCTTTCCATAGAATGCCAGCAGCGCCTTCTGGTGATATAACTGAATATGTACTATTTTCAAGCATTAACAAGCGATTGCTAACCCCTAAACCAAGTGCACCACCACTTCCTCCTTCACCAATTACAATAGAGATAATAGGTACATTGATCGAAGCCATTTCAACTAAATTTTTTGCAATAGATTCACTTTGACCGCGCTCTTCAGCCGATTTACCAGGATATGCACCTTTTGTATCAATAAATGTAAAAATAGGGCGATTAAACTTTTCAGCTTGCTTCATTAAACGCAAAGCTTTTCGGTATCCTTCAGGGTGCGCCATTCCAAAATTGCGATATATGTTATCTTTAGTATCTTTACCTCTTTGGTGACCAATCACTGTAACGGGTTGGTTATTTAAATATGCGATGCCACCTACAATAGCTGGATCATCTCTAAAATTACGATCACCGTGAAACTCGATAAAATCATCAAAAATATAAGAAATATAATCTAACGTTGTCGGTCTTTCTTGTAGTCTTGCAATTTGAACACGATCCCATGGTTTTAAATTCAAATAAACTTTTTCCTTCTCATGTTGCAGAGCTGCCTCGAGTAAGTCGATTTCATCGCTAAGGTCGACGTCATTTTTATGTTGGGTTTCTTCTAATGACTTTATTTTATTTTTGATATCTTCAATAGACTTTTCAAAATTTAACATTACTTATTCACCCCATTATGCATTTCAAAAAGCTGTGCTAATGTTTGTTTCATTTCACTCCGATGAACGACCTTATCTAATTGACCGTGCTCTAATAAGAACTCAGCTGTCTGGAAATCTTCAGGTAATTTCTCGTTGATTGTTTGTTCAATAACACGACGCCCAGCAAATCCAATCAATGCTTTTGGCTCTGCTAAATTAATATCACCTATTGATGCAAAACTTGCTGAAACACCGCCTGTAGTTGGATGTGTCATATATGAAATAAAGAGTTGGTTTGCTGCAGAATGTCTCTCGAGTGACACACTCGTTTTCGCCATTTGCATTAAAGATATAATACCTTCTTGCATTCTCGCACCTCCAGAAGCTGTAAATAGTACGAAAGGCAATCGATGATCAGTACAATAATCCACAACTCGACAAATTTTTTCACCAACGACAGATCCCATACTCCCCATACGAAAACGCGAATCCATTACGCCGACACCAAATTTTATGCCATTTAACTCGGCTACTCCTGTAACAACTGCTTCTGTTAAACCCGTTTTTTCTTGGTCTTTCTCAAGTTTTTCTTCATAGCCAGGAAAGTTTAATGGATTTGCAGAGGTCATCCCTTTATCAAACTCTTCAAAAGTTCCCTCGTCAATTATCGCGTTGATACGATCATGTGCTGATATTTGAATGTGATGATCGCAGTTAAAGCAAACATTTAGATTTTCCGTTAGTTCTTTCGTATACATAATCTTTTTACATTTTGGACATTTCGTCATAATACCTTCTGGAACTTCGTTTTGTTTTGAATCTTGAACCGTAATATATTTTTTCTTTTTAGAATTACGATTAAAAAAATCTTTAAACATTTAAAATACCTCCACATAACCATAGGCTAGACTGTTGTTAGGTTTATTTCTTTAAATCTGTAAGCGACAAAGTTTTTTCATATACATCATCTGGATCCACTTCGATTCTCGCCACCCCTGATTCCATGGCTGCACGCGCAACTTCTTTAGCAACAGTTGGTGCTACTCTATAATCAAATGGCTCTGGAATGACATAGTCAGCACTACGAGACGTATCAGAGACTAAGTTTGCAATTGCTTCGACTGCAGCACGTTTCATTTCTTCATTGATATGTGTCGCACGAACATCGAGTGCCCCTCTGAATATTCCAGGAAATGCCAATACATTGTTGATTTGATTTGGAAAATCCGAACGGCCTGTTCCTATCACTTTGGCACCCGCAGCTTTAGCTTTATCAGGCGTTATTTCAGGGTTAGGATTTGCCATTGCAAAGATAATGGGGTCATCATTCATTGATTTCACCATATCTTCAGTCAAAGCATTCGCTACAGAGACACCTATAAATACATCTGCTTCTTGAACCACATCAACAAGTTTACCTTCAACTTTATCTTTGTTTGTCCATTTTGCTACTGTTTCTTTCGTCTTATTCATACCATACGAACGTCCCTCAAAAATTGCACCTTTTGAATCACACATAATCATATTTCTAACACCATATGAATAGAGTAATTTTACAATAGCGATACCTGCAGCGCCCGCACCATTTAATACCACTTTGATGTCTGACAAGTTTTTTTCAACTAAGCGAAGTGCATTAATCAAACCGGCAACTGTCACAATAGCAGTTCCATGTTGATCGTCGTGAAAGACAGGGATTTTTGTTTCTTTTTTCAATCGTTCTTCTATTTCAAAACAACGAGGCGCGGAGATATCTTCTAAGTTAATGCCACCAAAATTCGGCTCTAACAACTTCACAGTTCGAATAATTTCTTCTGTATCTTTAGTATTTAATGATAACGGAATGCCATCTACTCCAGAAAAACTTTTAAATAATACGGCTTTACCCTCCATCACTGGTATACTCGCCTCAGGTCCAATATCTCCAAGACCTAAAACAGCAGTACCATCAGATATGACTGCAACTGTATTACTCTTTAATGTATAATCATAAACTTTACTTTTATCTTCATGAATATCTTTGCAAGGCTCAGCTACACCTGGTGAATAAGCTAAACTTAATTCCTCTTTATTTGTTACTTTAACTTTAGGACAAACAGCTAATTTACCTTGATTTTCTTTATGCATATGTAAAGCGTCGTCTCTTAATGACATTCGCAATCAACTCCCATTAAAATCGTTAATTAACCTTCTAAACGGCTCGTGCATAATCGTCATTATACTATAGCACATATTCACATGATAGCAAAGCCACTACATAGTTATGAAAAAATGTATCAATTATTGCTCCAAATCATATACCTGTACAAGTTAATTAATTAACTGATAAAACACGAATTTGATCTGGTTTAAACTGAGCAATAAATGCCAATATTTTTTCACCATCACCCTCTATACATCCAATTTTTTCATAAGTATGACTTACTTCATCAAAGTAATATACTGGCAACCCTTTTTGACAAGGTGATTGTAAGTACTGGGTTTGAAGAGTGTCTGTCGGCATGACACGTATAATGATTTGTCGCGCACGCTTGATAACATTATTTTCAAATGATTCAAGCGGCTCAATATCATTTATAATCATTTGAATGTTTTGATGACGTCTTTCAAACTTACCTTTTACAATAAAAGCAACTCCCTTATTAAGTTGGAAAGAGATTTTCTGGTAAACATTTGGGAATATGACACCTTCTATTGTTTTCTGTCCGTCATTTAATTCAACGAAGGCCATTTGTTGCCCTTTTTTAGTACGAATAACTCGTATTCGATCTAAATATATTAATACAGGTTTAAACTTCAATTGTGGATTGAGCTGGTAAATACCTAAATACTGTTTTAAATTAAATAGTTTTTCTACTGGATGCGTTGAAACATAGAAGCCCATATACTGTTTTTCATAACGGCTCAATTCTTGGTCAGGCATTTCTTCAGTTTGTTGATAATCTCTCTTTGTAGTAGCGAAACTCTCGAGAAAACTTTGGTCTAAGTCAGATTTTGTATCAATGACCTTATCAATAGATTGAAGTAAAGTGGCTCGATTTTCGCCAAAACAATCCAAAGCCCCAGTCAAAATAAGGGGTTCGAGTAATCGTCGTGATCTTATACGACTCGGTATACGATCACAAAAGTCAAATAAATCTTTAAATGGCCCATTATCCAGACGTTCTTTTACTATTGTATTGACACTTTGGTATCCGACTCCTTTAATAGCACCTAACGAGATGTATACATTATTTCCATCTGAAACATATCGCCACATACTTTTATTAATGTGGGGGCCGTGTATATTGATATTATGCGTTTTCGCTTCATCAATAATGGCTAACGTTTTTTCTTCATGTCCAATGACATTACTCAAAATATTAGCATAAAAATATGTTGCATAATGAACTTTTAAATATGACATAATATAAGCTATTTTTGAATAACTAACTGCATGCGCCCTTGGAAATCCATAATCTGCAAATTTTAAAATCAAGTCAAAGATTTGCTGACTCAACCTTTCACTATAACCGCGTTTATAAGCGCCATCAATAAAATGTTGACGCTCATTTTCTAAAACTGCTCGATTCTTTTTACTCATCGCACGTCTTAAAATATCGGCTTCTCCATACGAGAACCCTGCAAACTGACTTGCTATTTGCATGATTTGCTCTTGATACACAATGACCCCATATGTACGTTTAAGCAGTGGCTCTAAGTCCGCATGTAAATAGGATACCGTATGCGGATGATGACGTCTCTTAATATAAGTCGGGATTTCTTCCATTGGTCCTGGTCGATATAACGATGTCACGGCTACAATATCTTCAAAATGTTCTGGTTGTAAATTCTGTAAAACTTTCCTAACACCCTCTGATTCCAATTGAAAAATACCGGTCGTATCTCCTCTTGATAATAACTCAAATACATGAGAATCATCGAGAGGAATCTTTTCAATATCTATTTCAACACCTTCATAACGTTGAATTTGTTTAATCATTTCATGGATAATGGATAAGTTTCTTAAACCTAAAAAATCAATTTTTAACAACCCAATGCGTTCAGACTCAGTCATCGTCCATTGCGTTAATAATCCTGTATCCCCTTCAGTAAGTGGGATGAATTCATCAAGTGGTTGATCATTTATGATGATTCCTGCTGCATGGGTAGAGGTATTTCTCGGCAACCCTTCTAATTTTTTACAAAGTTCAAACCAGTGCTCATGCTTATGATTTCGATGAACAAAATCCTGAAACGATTGATTTTGATATGCCTCTTCCAGCGTTATTCCTAAGTGACTCGGTATGTTTTTAGAAGCTTCACTTAGCGTTATTTCATCAAAGCCCATCACACGCCCAACATCACGCGCAACAGCTTTTGCTGATAAATGACCAAATGTGATAATTCCTGCCACTCGGTAATCACCGTATTTTTCCTGAACATACTGAATGACTTTCTCACGCTTTGTATCCTCAAAATCAATATCGATATCTGGCATTGTGACGCGCTCAGGGTTTAAAAAGCGCTCAAAAAGCAAATCATATTTTATAGGGTCAATCGTTGTGATATTTAATAAGTAACTGACTAAAGACCCTGCTGAAGATCCACGGCCTGGTCCAACCATAATATGATTGGATTTAGCATAATGAATCAAGTCACTTACAATTAAAAAGTAATCAGAATACCCCATTTTTCGTATAATATTAAATTCATAAGTCATTCTCTCTTTGTATCTAGAATCGTTCATATCTAACTTTTGAAGTGCTTGATTCAACAAATACCACAAATACTCATCAGATGTTTCATTATTCGGCGTAACAAATTCTGGCAACAATGATTGATGGTAATTTAGTTTTGCGTCACATAAATCTGTAATTTCATCTGTTTGAGCAAGTAACGCTTGAGGCACACCTTGGTTAAGAAGTTCTTGTACTGTTAAAATATACGCAGAATCTGAATCTTTCTTCTCAACAAAATTCACTTTTTGATTCTCTCGAATAGCCTCCAACACTTTCAAGGCTTCTTTCTCATCAGGTTCACCATAATGAGCACTTTTGATCCATACTTTTTTTAAATGTTCAAATTGAGATGATAATTGATCAATATATACAGATGTATCGTCTGACAATCCATCTAACCAATGACTATGTTGATCCGAAAATTGCTTGAAAATGACAATATGATGATTGAGGTAATTTTTGAGATGATGAATCGATATAACATGTCGTTGATTGATCTTAATATCTGATGATAACTTGAATAAATGCTTTAACCCTTCGTTGTTTTTGGCTAGTATGACCGCTTCCATTTGATTAAACTCATCTGTGATATGTACGGTCATTCCAAGTAAAGGTTTAATTTGATGCGTCACACATGCATCATAAAATTGTGGCACACCATACATCACATGAAGGTCGGTGATAGCAACTGCAGAATAACCGGCACTTTTAGCGCGTTTCACTGCATCCTCTACCTTTAAAGTTGAATTTAATAAATCATATGCAGTATGAATATTTAAATGTGCAACCATTACATTTTCACTCCTTATTAATCCTAGCCCCAACAGATTAAAGCATTTTACTATTGCTGATTTAACTTCTCTTTCAATCTTATAGCGAGGGCATCAAATGTTTCCCAGTTTTCAACTGAAACACCTGACGCATTAGGGTGGCCACCTCCACCAAATTCTTCTGCAATATCATTTATCGTCATTGCTTTTGAACGGATGCGACATCTGATATCATCACCTTCATCTACTCCAAAAATCCAAACTTTAATCCCTTTTAAATCAGCAACAGCATTTACAAATAATGAGGCTTCATTCGGTTTAACTTGAAAATCTTCCAATACATCTTGTGTAATTCTAACTTGACAAAAACCATCATGATCTAATTCAAAATTTTGTAATACATAACCGTGAAATGGCATTAAATGCGGATCTTTTTCGCCAAGCTGATTTAGTAATTGCTGAGGTTGAATATCAAATTGAATCAGTTCACTAGCAATTTGTAACGTTCTAGGTGATGTATTGTTAAACATAAAGCGCCCCGTATCTCCCACAATACCTAGATATATCGCTTTTGCTATTTCTTCATTCATCAATGATAAATCGCCTAAATCATCTATCATATTATAAATAATTTCACTTGTTGATGACGCATGTGTGTCTACATAATTTAAATCTCCATATTGATCAACAGGTGGGTGATGATCAATTTTTACCACTTTGTTATCAACAGGCAGCACTATTCCGTCTATTCGTGCTGCGTTTGCTGTATCACAAACGATAATCAGCGCATCATGATACTGTTCATTCTTTATCGTATCTAATGTCCCCATAAAAGATAATGTTGGCTCATGGTCTCCTACTGCATAAATGGTTTTATCTGGATATTTTTTTTGTAAATATCTATGGAGTCCGAATTGTGAACCTAATGCATCAGGATCAGGCCTAACATGACGATGAATTATAATTTTATCGTACTCCTCAATCATTTGCTGTATTTGTTTAAATGTAGTCATATAAACGACACTCCTTTTAGTGATCTAGTAATTGGCATAATATCAAAGCTTTTGCAACAGGTTGATGGCCACTCTGCATAGTGACTTCTAATTTTGCAAAATTACGTCCCATGTCAAGAATTTGGTACAATACTTCTACTTCACTTTCAATTTGGACTGTTTTGATGTAGAAAATATTTAAACTCTCAATCATGACTTCTAATTTCTTATATTTTCGCATGATAGTCTTAATCGTTTCTTCAATAATTGCAAGCGATACTGATTTGCTCAAAGTGCCAAATTGATTTGTTAATTGGGGGGTAATCTCAACTAAGATCTGATTGTTACGTATTTCAATATGCTTTGCAACTTGATCATTGATTGTTTCACCTACTTGTGGCTGGCGACCTACAACTTGCATTGCTTTTAATACGTCTTCTCTAGAAATGACACCAATTAATTGTTTGTGTGTACTTGTTACAGGTAATAGTTCGATTCCTTCCCATATCATAAGATGGGCACAGCTTGCCACGGTCGTGTTCATTTGTACGCTAATTGGCGGTTTAGACATTACTTTTTCAATCATCTCATTGGAGTTGCAACCTATTATATCTTTACTCGTAATAAGTCCTACTAGGCGTAATTCATCGTCAACTACAGGAAAACGTGAATGTCCTGACGTTTTCGACTTATATTCAACCTCCGAAATGGTCATTCTTTCCATCAAATAGGAGGTTTGTTCTATAGGTATAACAATGTCTTCTACGACTAGTATTTCTTTTTTGATCATTTGATTATACATCGCACGATTAATAATATTAGCCACCATAAATGTATCGTAATTAGACAAAATAATTGGTAAATCGTATTGATCTGCTATTCTTTTTATTTCATCAGTAGTGTCAAAACCACCTGTTATTAATACTGCACTTCCTTTTTGTAATGCAGCTTTTTGAACATCAAGTCGGTTCCCCACAATCAACAAAGTATTTTTAGATACAAAATTGACAACGTTATCTACTTCCATAGCACCTATCGCAAATTTAGTTAACGACTTAAATTGTCCACCTTTTCCACCAATCAATTGACCATCTACTATTTTTGCAATTTCACCAAAAGTAAGGTGTTCTAACTGCTCACGACTTTTCTTTTCTATGCGAACAGTCCCGACACGATCTATCGTCGCAACTAAACCTCTTTGATTAGCATCTTTAATCGCTCGATATGCCGTCCCTTCAGACACATCCAGGTCTTTTGCTATTTTTCGTACGGATATTTTTTGACCCACTGAAAGTTTCTCTATATGTTTGATAATTTGCTCATGCTTCGTCATTGATTTACCTCTATTTCATTTTTGATTACATATTGGTCATAACAACTAAAATTGGGACATACCTTAATTTAATATCATTCATCATTATAACGTGTTTTTAATATTAATGCTAAGATGCAATCGCATAGCAAATACTTTTATACAAAATGAAATAGATGAAATCACTTAACTTTTTATTTACACTATAAGAAAGGAGGTTGATTGGAAATGCATAAAAATATTTTGCTAGCAGTGGATACAGATTTGAAGAATGCTAAAGCACTGCAAGAGATTGTTAAACTTAACGGCGAAGGGACGATTGTCACACTATTAAATGTCATTAGTGAACAAGATGCTCAAGCGTCAGTGAAAATGGGAACACATGTTGATGAACTCAAAAAAATTCGTCAAAATAAAATGGCTCCAACACGTGAAACTTTAGAAGACAATCATATCACTTATGAGGAAGTGATAGAAAGAGGAAATCCGAAACAAATAATTGTAGACTATGCGAATAGTGGACGTTATGACATTGTAGTCTTAAGCAATAGAAAAGCTGAAGATAGCAAAAAGTTTGTCTTAGGTAGTGTCAGCCATAAGGTTGCTAAACGCGCTAAAATCCCAGTTCTAATTGTTAAGTAACCCTCACTGTTATAACTATAAACAATTTAATTGTTGGGGCATAGGCGTTTATGAGTGATGCTATGACAATATCTTCTCACATTGACTAGTAGCTATTAGCTCTAGCGCACTCATTTATCATAAGTTTGTCATCTTATTTAACTCATCATTCTCGAATGATATCGCTTTGAAAAACTGATGAATCAATGTCCCAACTCTTGAAATATTTCACTGCTTACATCATTATTTTGTGACGCTTACCATTGATATAGCAATAAAAATTAAGAAGACGATAAAACTTGATTATACAAAATTTTATCGTCCATTTATATTTAGGTTCTATAGTAAATCGGATTGGTGTATAAATAATTTCATTTATTTGATTGTTCCATAAAGCCTCGCTTTTCTAGGCGCCTCACCTCAACTCATTTTAAGATTGAACTTACCCAATCTTAAAATGGATTTTCGGTTACGGCAAGATGCCTCAGAAGTCTCGGCTTAGGAATCAATCAAATGTGCTATATTTATTCACACCCCTAAGTTATAAAATATGTTTTACCAACTCAATTTTACTGATTTATGTTGTATTAAAAGAGGCATTAATGTTCAAGACTTTATGATCACACAACGAAAAAGGCGTTAAGCAATCCATTATTGCATAACGCCTTAATTTAATGCGACCAGTCCAATTTGACTGAGAGTCTATATTTATACGTTTAAAGTTTCGCCCGGTTTAAGAATCTCAACTTTTCCGACTTGAACTTTCTCTTTAAATTGTTGCGGATCTTGTTCAATGAGTGGAAACGTATCATAGTGAATAGGTACTGTTATTTTCGGTTTAATCAATTCATTAATGGCAAAGCTTGCATCATCAATGCCCATTGTAAAATTATCACCAATTGGAATCAAGCATACATCTACTGGGTGACGCTTCGCAATCAATGCCATATCGCTAAATAAACCGGTGTCACCTGTATGATATACGCTCGTACCTTCAACATCTAGAATGACACCCATAGGCATACCTAAATACACAGGAATCCCATTATCATCCGTTAAACTCGAACTGTGAAACGCTTGGACGAATTTAACTGTTCCAAAGTCAAATTCCCATTTCCCTCCAATATTCATAGGGTGAACATTTTGAATTCCTTTAGCCGTCGAAAGATAATCTGCGAGTTCAGCTGAGCCTATCACAGTTGCACCTGTTCTTTTAGCAATTTTGACTGTATCTCCAAAATGATCAGCATGACCATGAGTTAAAATAATATAATCTACTTCTACATTATTTACATCTAAATCAGACAATTCATTTCCAGTAATAAAAGGATCGATCAGAATCCTTTTCCCCTTAGATTCAAGATATACTGTAGATTGACCATGAAAAGATAGTATCATATCTCATCCTCCTCTAACCATGTTACACATATTATACCCTATCAAACCCCTGTTAACACGTTCAGGTGTTTGTATTTTATGAAATACTCACCTAAAATAAAGATATAGGAGGGATAAAAATGCAATCTGAACGATTATTAGATACGTTAGCACATTTTGAGGCAGACGCAATATGGGTCACTCATCCTACAAACGTTTATTATCTCACAGGATTTCATAGTGATCCTCACGAACGTTTATTAGCTTATCTTATTACGAAATCAGGCAAAGAATTCTTAATTTGTCCTCAACTCGATGTAGAAGAAGCTAAGAAGACATCATTTACAGGAAATATTATTGGTTATTTAGATACCGAATCACCGTATCACAAAATCAATGAAACTTTCTCTCATTTGCTCATTGAGGAAGCGCATTTAACTGTTAAACGCTATCATGAGATTAAACAAGCATTTGATGTACAACAATTTAGCAATATTGATGACACACTAAAAAGCTTTCGTAATATCAAAACAGAAAATGAATTAGACATTTTGCGTAAAGCAGCAGAGTATGCTGATCAGTGCATTGACATTGGCGTTCGTTTTTTAAAAGAAGGCGTTAGTGAGCGTGAAGTTGTAAATCATATTGAGCATACGATTAAAGACTTTGGTATTAATGAAATGAGTTTTGATACTATGGTTCTATTTGGAGATCATGCTGCCGCACCACATGGCGTTCCTGGAGATCGCAAACTTTCAAAGAACGAATATGTTTTATTTGATTTAGGAGTTGTATATCAACACTATTGTAGCGATATTACTCGAACAGTGCCTTTTGGGGAACCTGATCAAAAAGCTAAAGATATTTATAATATCGTTTTAAAAGCAGAACAAGAAGCGATTGCTCTTGTTAAGCCAGGTATAACGATAAAAGAATTAGATGATAAGGCACGAGGAATTATCGAAGCATCCGGATATGGGGACTATTTCCCACATCGATTAGGTCATGGACTAGGGCTAGATGTGCATGAGTTTCCTGATATTTCTCACTCTAATACACAACAGCTTGAAGAAGGCATGGTATTTACAATTGAGCCCGGTATTTATGTTCCTGATGTTGCTGGCGTTAGAATTGAAGATGATATTTGTGTTACAAAAGACGGCTGTGAAGTTTTGACACACTACCCTAAATCATAAAAGAAACGCTTTCGAACAAGCATCTTAATCTGTAGCCATAGATAAAGAACATACAAATAAAAATGTACAGGTTAAACATTAAAAAAGGTTAGGACATAAATATCTCGAAGTTTTCTTATGATGAGCGTCGAAACCGGGGCTCGACCCATCCACTAGGAAATGCGAGCCAAACAATACGAATGATTGATAAAGAAAAGCATAGAGGTGAATCAATCGTGAATCATCTCTATGCTATTATTTTGGGATTGATGTCCCAGCATCTTATCATAATATATATTCAATTCTTGCTTTTGATATTTATTTTAATACCTCATTAACTGATGTATAACTATAGTCAAACGCTTCTGCAACAGCTTGATTTGTCACTTTCCCTTCAAAAACATTAAGACCATGAGATAACGGTTCATTATCTAATAAAGCTTGTTTATATCCCTTATTCGCAATTTGCAGCGCATAAGGCAACGTTGCGTTATTCAATCCGATTGTTGAAGTTCGTGGGACTGCACCAGGCATATTAGCAACAGCATAATGAACAACATCATGTTTGACATATGTTGGATTATCATGTGTCGTAATTTTATCTGTCGTTTCAAAAATACCACCTTGATCTATTGCGATATCTACTAAAACAGAACCCGGTTTCATTTGCTTAACCATTTCTTCAGTCACTAATTTCGGCGCTTTAGCCCCTGGAATTAAAACAGCACCGATAACAAGATCACTTTCTTTAACATGCTCCTCAATATTAAGTGGATTTGACATTATCGTATGCACCCTACCGTCAAATAAGTCTTCAAGCTCTTGTAAGCGCTTAGGGTTAACATCAAGAATTGTGACATCTGCACCTAATCCCAAAGCAATTTTGGCAGCATTCGTTCCAGCTTGTCCACCACCAATAATTGTAACTTTACCTTTTTGAACACCTGGAATACCGCCTAGCAATATACCTAATCCACCGTTAAACCGTTGTAAGAATTGCGCCCCTATTTGTGCAGACATACGACCTGCTACTTCACTCATTGGTGTTAATAATGGTAATGAACGATCTGGTAATTGAACTGTTTCATAAGCAATAGCAATTACTTTATTTTTAATCAGTGCCTCAGTCAATTCTGGTTCATTCGCTAGATGTAAGTATGTGAATAAAATTAAATCTTCTCTAAAGAAATCATACTCTTCTTTTAAAGGCTCTTTGACTTTAATCACCATATCAACATCCCAAACTTTTGCTTGATCACTAATGATTTCTGCCCCAGCTTCGACGTAATCCTGGTCTTCAAAATAAGAACCTTCTCCAGCACCCTTTTGAACATAAACATGATGTCCAGCCTCTACTAATGCATGGACACCACTTGGTGATAAACCGACACGATTTTCGTTATTTTTAATTTCTGTAGGAATTCCAATTTTCATACTCCTAACACCTCCATGAATAATCATAACGCATCGTAAATGTAAGCGCAATCATACATGACTTTAAAGTAAAAGAAAATTATTAAACTAAAGATTTTTTATAGAAAAGTGTGCTATAATAAAAGTGAAAATAGAAAGGGGTTTTTGCTATGCTAATGTATAAAAATATTCTGATTGCCGTTGATGGTTCACACGAAGCAGAATGGGCTTTTAATAAAGCTGTAGCAGTAGCTAAAAGAAATGATGCCAAACTTACAATTATGAATGTCATCGATTCTAGAACGTATACTTCTTTTGAAGTTTATGATTCTAAATTCACTGAGAAATCAAAATCATTTGCAGAGAAGTTATTAGAGGGGTACCGAAAAGAAGCTGAACGAGAAGGCCTAAAAAATGTAGAAACATTTTTAGAGTTTGGCTCTCCTAAGTCAATCATCCCTAAAAAAGCAAATGAAGGTGCATTAGATATTGACTTGATTATGTGTGGTACTTCTGGACTTAATGCAGTAGAGCGCTTTATAGTAGGTTCGGTATCTGAAGCAATTGTACGACACGCTAACTGTGACGTTTTGGTCGTTAGAACTGAACAAATCCCTGAAACATTCCAACCGAAAGTGGCTACAAAAGATTTACTTCAAGATTTTGACATTTAAAGCTTTATAAAAGGCTGAGACATAAATATCTCAGTAATCAAAAAACTTCGAGGTTTTCGTAAGCATTTACGAAAAACCTCGAAGTTTTTCTTTTAATTATATATTTAATGCGATAAGGACAAAACCAACTTCTCATGTTACTTTATTCAGTCCTCAAACCGACATTCGATTGAATCGCCACATAGTCTTTATAAACCCAAAAACAGTTTTTTCTTTCTGGTTTAGAAAACTTTTGGTTCATTTGCGCTTTAAAATACTCTCAACTATCGTTTTTCATGATTTCTTATTTGTTTTTGAATGATACGAAAATGTCTTTTTTAAGTATAACAGTGAGTCATATCATACAAAGTTTTATCATAAAAGGAAGCGCTAAGATGCATTTTGATTAAAAATCATCTTAGCGCTATTTATTTTGGGATTTATATCCCGACCTTTTACTATAATCAATTATTGATTAGGCTATTAAAATATTATAAATTACCAAATTTAACGACGTCACGTGCAATCATAACTTCTTCGTTTGTCGGTATAACAAGTACTTTCACAGGTGAATGTGGGTAGTTGAGTTCTGCTTCTTTACCACGTAATCCTTCGTTTTTACGAGGATCCCAATATACTCCCATAAACTCTAATCCTTCTAGTACACGTGCACGAATGACATCTGAGTTTTCACCTACGCCAGCAGTGAAGATAATAACATCTACACCGTGCATACGCGTCGCATAAGAACCCATATATTTATGAATACGTGAAGCAAAAACTTCTAATGCAAGTTCGGCACGCTTGTTACCATTGCTTGCATCACTTTCAATATCACGTAAATCTGATGAAGTTCCTGTAATACCTAATAAACCTGATTCTTTATTAAGAATATTTAATACTTCATCAGCTGACTTTCCTGTTTTTTCCATAATAAACGGAATTAATGCAGGGTCAATATTACCTGAACGTGTTCCCATTGTGACACCAGCTAATGGAGTGAATCCCATAGAAGTATCTACAGATTCTCCACCATCAATAGCAGCAATTGATGCACCGTTACCAATGTGACAAGAAATCATACGTAATTCCTCAATTGGTTTGCCTAAGATTTCAGCCGCACGTTCTGAAACATACTTATGACTTGTGCCATGGAAACCATATTTACGAATACCATAATCTTTATAGTAATCATAAGGTAAACTATATAAATATGATGATTCAGGCATTGTTTGATGAAATGACGTATCAAAAACAGCTACATGTGGAATATTTGGTAAAAGCTTACGGAATGCAAGAATTCCCATTAAGTTAGCTGGATTGTGTAAAGGCGCTAAGTCTGTTAGCTTTTCGATATCTTCAATCACTTGATCAGTTACTAATGCTGATTCAGGAAAGCGTTCACCACCGTGTACTACACGATGACCTGTTCCATCAATATCATTAATATCGTTAATGATACCATGTTTTTGGAAACTATCTAACATCATATTTACTGCTTCTTCGTGATCTTTGATGTCTTCAACAACTTTGTGTTTTTCACCATTTACTTCAATTGTAAAAATAGAATCTTTTAAACCGATACGTTCGATTAGACCTTTTGTAACTAGATTTTCTTCCGGCATTTCAATTAATTGAAATTTTAATGATGAACTACCTGCGTTAATCGCCAAAATTAACTTTGACATAAGGAATGCCTCCAATGTGTTTTAAATTTATTCAAATCTATTTAACCATTAATACAGTCCAATTTCAAGAGTATTACAGATTAATTTTTAGGATGATTTTGTGACAACCATTCTTTTAATTCTTCTATAAAATTTTGAAAAAGTTGTGGATTTTTAAAGTCTGGTATATTTGCTAATAGAACTTCAACAGGCTTTGTTACTCCTTGCTTTTTACGTTGGAGAATTAAAATAGATTTTTGAGCTTTTTCATTTTTAAATAATGTTTTAGGTAAGTTTAAGAATGCTTGCATTTCTGTTTCTGTTGCAATAAAATTTTCAAGCTGTTTTACATTTTTATCTTCAAACAATTGACTAGGTACAACTAAAAAGACATATCCCGTTGATTTGACTGTCGATATCGCTTGTTCAATGAATAAATAATGCGCATAGCTGTGACCTTCTTCAAAACCTAACATCATTTGTTGACTCCTATCATCATTAGGATAGTAACCAATTGGAAGGTCACCTACCACAACATCAGCCTCTTCAAAAGGAAGTGGCATAATTGCATCTTGTGGATATACATCAAATGGTATTTCTAAAAAGTTAGCTAAATGCACACTTAATCGTGATAATACAGGGTCAACCTCTACTAAATGATGCATTAACGTGACATCTTTCATTACTTCATGAATCGATGCGCTTAAGTGGCCTGCACCACTACCAATATCTGCAATATGCAGAGATTCACTTTCGCTTTGAAATTGAGAAATGAGAAATCCTACAATCAATCCAATCGAGTCAGGGGTAATTTGATGATTAGCTTGAACTTCTTCTTTTTGTAATTGACTTAAATAAGCAAATTGAAATGCTTTACGCCGATCTTGTAGTGTCCCTTGTTCAAGTAATTCACGTTTTGAAGTATAAATATATTCCATGGATAGTCCAAGATTTTCAATAAAACTTTGCCCATTTTCTTCATTTAAACGATTTGTTTTTTCATCAAGCGCTTGAAATAACACTTCCATGGTTGTTTTAGATTCTGTCATATTTGCCTTCCTTTCAATACTATAATCGAAAGCGAAACAGAGGTTAGGACAGAGTGATTGTTCTTTAAGAAACTCATTAAACGACGTTTCAAAAGTAGGATTTTGCTATATCTACACAACTTGACAACATTTTGAAAACTTGTCAAAGAACAACTCTCTTTACGAAAATGGTTCTTTAGCGTTGTTACGTTCGAATCCTAGACACTTTTGTCCTAACCTCATTGTTTTACTAATGATTATGTTAAAACTTGTTTATATGATCAACTAGTCTAAACTTTGATATGCAGCTAGTGCTGATTCAAAATCTGGAAAATCTGTTCCTTCAGGTACAATTTCTTTATAGATAATTTCATCATCCGCATTCAATACAAATATAGAACGAGCAAGTAATTGTAATTCTTCCATCACTACACCATAATTTTCTCCAAATGAATGCGTTTGATAATCACTGAGCGTAATCACATTTTCTAACCCGCTTGAAGCACACCATCTTTTTTGTGCGAATGGTAAATCGAGAGAGATTGTTAATACATAGCCATTTTCTTGACTTGCTTCTTCATTGAATCGTCGAGTTTGTTGGTCACAAACACCTGTGTCTATTGATGGTACAACGTTAATTAATTTTTTCTTGCCTTTATAATCTGCTAACGACTTAGAGTTCAGATTATTATCCACTACTTTGAAGTCTGGAGCCTTTTGTCCTACGTTTACCTCTTGTCCTAGTAAGTGAATTGTATTTCCTTTAAACGTAACTTGTGTCATTCCATTCCCTCCTATTAGTACATCACTTCATTATTATACGGATTATCAGAAGACTTATCACGCAATAAAGCTTCATTCTCTTTAATGTATTTTAAATATTTATTTTTGACTACGACTGTATCAGCAAAATAATCATGTACACCTATATGTTTAGGCGTAAAAATAACAAATAAATACGGAAGGCCTAATAATATATTCGATATGATTCGGCCAATCCATTCTCTAAACAAGACATCTGACCAATTAAGTGGTGTGATAGAGACATTATAAACACTTATGCCTAATATCATTTTGCCAATCGTTTGTTGAAAATATTTTGTCATAAATACAAAGTAACTGAAATAGATTAATGCATTCAAAATGTGATCAACGCTAAAATAATTAATCCACAATTTCCATTCATTGATACCAGTCAGTGTATATATCGGATTAAGTATCATCTGTGAAAATCCCCAAAGCACCAACAAATCTATAATATAACTAAAAAACCTGCGTCCAAAACCTGCATAAAAGAATGCATTTAATTCATGCTGATTCGTCTGAACCATTTGGTTTGCGACATAATCTACTTTAGGCGTTCGATTATTTTCATGATATTGGGTTGGATTATAATTTAAATTTTTCGTTTCATGAATCATTTTTTCACCTACCCTTCATACATATACATTGGTCTTGTTTCAGACTTATTATGAATGA
The DNA here is from genome assembly GCF_003012915.1 of Staphylococcus felis. Taxonomy (NCBI): domain Bacteria; kingdom Bacillati; phylum Bacillota; class Bacilli; order Caryophanales; family Staphylococcaceae; genus Staphylococcus; species Staphylococcus felis. The sequence goes on from NZ_CP027770.1 coordinate 2,160,426, forward strand.
TTGAAGTGGCTTGCTGAATATCTGCACGTATTTGTTTATATAACGTTTTGACACCAAATAATGAGTTTATGCCATATGCATTTTCATCAAATGAAATCACTTGTGCATCTTTTGCTTTTATATTTTTCTTCAAATCTTTTAAAGTAGCGTCTTTATATCCAATTTGATCGATTAATCCATTTGATTCTGCTTGCTTGGCGCTATATAATCGACCATCTGCGAGTTCTCGTACTTTTGCTTCAGAAAGATTTCGGCCTTTACTCACTATTTGAACAAAACGATCATAGCTGTCTTTATTAATAGATTGTAAAATTTCACGCTCTTCATCCGTCATTTCTCTTGTAGGTGACATAATATCTTTATGTTCACCTGACTTAATCGTATTTGTTTTAACACCTAAGTTATTTAGCAACTGCGAGTAATCTGTTGACTGCGAGATAACGCCTATCGAACCCGTCATGGATTGAGGGCCTGCGTATATTTTATCTGCTGGCGCAGAAATATAGTATCCTCCAGAAGCAACAAGGCTTTGCATTTGAACATATACCTTTTTACCTTTTTGTTGTACTTCTTTAATCTTTTGGTATAATTCGTCACTTTCGTATACACCACCACCTGGTGTATTAATGTTTAATAAGACACCTTTTATACTGCTATCATTTTTAATCGTTTCAAGCTGATTGAGAATCAATTGATGATCATAGCCTGAACCTCCTAACAATCCACCTGCTCCTGCGTCCATGATTTCACCATCGACATTAATTTCTGCTATTTGTCTTGATGCATCTCCTTTTTCAATAATTGTAGGTTGCAAGTCTTGTTCAAATGTATTTGAATCTGTAAAAATTGATGATACAACTGTAGTTACAGTGCTCATTAATATTCCTACGATAACAATAGCAACCGCTAATATCATTGCAACAACTCTTTTAGACATATATAACTTCCCTTCAAATTTTTTTCAATTTTATCATAACAAAAACAAGCTATTATTTCGTTAATTTTTAAGAAATAATAGCTTGTTTTTAAATAAATTAAACATTTTAGATTGTAAGGTTGCTCTTTTAGAACAAATCATCTTCCCATGCAGCTTTTTCATTTTGGTGCGAATCATAGTTTTTATCAATCACAAGCGTTTCGATATTCGCAACCGCTTCATTAATCATTTCCTCAAAGTCAAAACCAGATTCATATTTAAGTACTTTTTCAAATTGAGGTTCAGTAACTGGATTTTTCGGTGTGAAAATTGTACAACAGTCCTCATAGGGTTGAATGGATGTTTCAAATGTCCCTAAATCCTTTGCTTTTTCAACAATTTCAGATTTATCTAATGATAATAGTGGACGTAAAATCGGCGTACTTGTAACGGCATTAATCGCATACATGCTCTTTAAAGTTTGGCTCGCGACTTGACCTAAATTTTCACCATTCACAATGGCATCTGCACCAATTTGATGAACGACTTTATCTGCTATACGTAACATCATACGGCGAGTTGAAGTCATTGTATAACGCTCATGCACTACTTTATGAATTTGCTTTTGTACCTCAGTAAAAGGGACAATATGAAGTTTAATAGCCCCTACTCGTGTTGCCATAATACGTGTGAGCTCAATCACTTTTTCTTTTGCTTTGTCACTGGTGAAAGGTGGACTATGAAAGTGAATAGCCTCAATTGTCACACCACGACGCATGACTTCCATCCCTGCTACTGGAGAATCAATCCCACCAGACAGCATCAATAATGTTTTACCTCCTGTTCCTACAGGCAATCCACCAATTGCTTTAATAGTACGGTCATACATATAGATAGCATCTAAGCGGACCTCAATACGAATTTCGTGATCCGGTTGTCTGACATCAACATGAACATCATTTACTACTTTTAAAATAGCTCCACCAACTGCTCTTTGAATGGCATAAGTGTCATGTTCAAATTGTTTATCGGATCGTTTCACTTCGATTTTAAAACTATCTCCATCACGATATTCTTTAGCAAATCTAACAGCATATTGATATACTTCATCCATTGTTTTTTTTATTTTTACAACTGGACTAATGGAATGTACACCATAAACTTTAGATATACGACGCATCATTTCTTCAATATCTGCTTCTGGTTCTAGTTGAATGTACATACGATCTCTGTTAGCTTTCACTTCATACCCTTTTAAAGGCATTAATGCACGTTTCACATTAGAACGCAATTGATTTACAAAAGTTTTACGGTTAGCTCCTTTGAGTGTAAGTTCCCCGTATCTTACGAGAATATGATCATAAATCATTGATTAATAACTCCTTTACTTCTTGATAGACATCATCAAATACGTTTTTAAATTTTGTCATTTCGACATCATTAAGGGCATGATCAAAAGAGAGTCGAATACTTCCTAAAATACGATTTTTTGAAATACCCATTTCATATAAGACTTCATTAAGTGTAGCATGCTTAGAAGAACATGCGCTTGTTGTTGAGACCATCACATTTTGCTTTGAGAATGCATTAACGAGTACTTCCCCTCTTACGCCTGGAAAGCTGATATTTAATATGTGTGCCGAAGCATCCTCAGGTGAATTAATATAAACGCCATTGTATGTACGTATAAATTGTCTAAGTGCACTGTTCATAGTACGAAGTTCATTGTAACGGTCGTTGTGCTGTTTAATAGTGATATTAATTGCTTTGGCTAATGCAACATTATTAGGTAGGTTTACTGTACCACTTCTTATCCCGAACTCTTGTCCACCGCCTTGGATAATAGGATAAATACTATGTTCATTGTTAAGAATTAATAGTCCTTGCCCTTTTAACCCATTAAATTTATGTCCGCTCAACGAAAGACTATCAATGCCCTCACTTATAAATGGTACTTTACCAATTGCTTGGACGGCATCCACATGAAAATGAACTTTGGGGTAATCCGTTAGTATATCAATGATTTTCTTAATAGGTTGGATTTGACCCATAATATTATTAACATGCATACAAGTTAATAATATAACGTCTTGATTTAACAACGTCTTTAAGTGTTCTAAATCAATTTGACCCGAAGCCGTAATATTGACATATTTTAAGTGAAATCCTTCTTCGTGAAGTTCTCGCATAACTTCCAATACTGAAGGATGCTCCAAACGTGATGTAATAATAGTCTTACCGAAAGACCTTTTTTGATAAGCCGCACCTTTTAAAGCCATGTTATTAGATTCTGTCGCACCACTTGTAAATACAACACATTGTTCGTCAAGATTAAGCGCTTGCTTAATTTGAGCCCTTGCTTCAGTTAATAACCGTTGCGCTTCTAATCCTTTATCGTGTGGGCTGTTAGGATTAAAATAAAAGCTTTCATTAACTTTAACAAAACTTGTTAATACAGCAGCATTGGGTTTTGTGGTCGCTGCATTATCTAAATATAGCATTAAAATGACGCCTCCCATTTTTAAAATCACTATTCATTGTACTACAATTCATACACAGTTTGTAAATCACATTCGATATTTTCTATGATTTCATCACTGCCGTCAAGCTATTTATACGAATATTAGTGCTACTCTAGTTATTAAGCATAAAACATACTTGGACATAAACACTAAAATAAATAGCACTAAGATGATTTTTAATAAAAATGCGTCTTAGCGCTTCCCTTTATGATAAAAATTTGTATGATATGACCTCGCTTTCCGAGGGGCAGTCTCAGGAGTCTCGTCATCAATACGTCGTTTATGCATATAATCATTCACTGTTATACTTTAAACAAAAACCTTTTCGTATCATTCAAAAACAAATAAGAAAACCAGTAGAACCATGTTGGTATTCAATCACATGTCGGTGCGAGGAATAAACAAGGTAAAATAAGGACTCGGTTTTGTGTTTATCGTATTAAGTATAAGCAAATGAGTTGTACATCGTGCGATTATAAAATCAAAGGAAAAACTTCGAGATTTTTCGTAAATTCTTACGAAACCCTCGAAGTTTTTCGATTACTGATATATATGCCTCAGACTCATCTTATTGCTGCTCCATCACTTCACGTTCAATATGCTGGGTAATACCCGGTTCAACATGCTCTAAAGCTTGTTCTGAAATCTCACTTGAACGTTTGTAACGGTTATTTTTAAATAATCGTTCTGCTTCATTTAAACTTTTATCTAAATCATGATTATCTTTTCTGTATCGATTACCGTACTGTATCAGTTTTTCAGCGTAAACCGCATTAATTAAAACATCATTCGCTTCATCTTCAAATTTGTTCATTTGAAGTACTACTTTATTTACTTTATCTTTTAAGTGTTGGACATTAATTGGTCGCTCACTAAAACGCTTATTAACTTCTCTTACTTCATAATCAATTTCATTTTTCAAAATAATAAAACGTTCAGGTACACTAGTCAGATTAGAAGCAAGTAATCGTCTGTATATTTCTTCTTTTTTACTTTGAACACGTAGAATATGTTGTTCTGCCTCTGCTTCATCTTCACGTAACGACACAAGATGATTTTGAAGTTTACCTTGCTTTTCATTAATAACAGTCACATGGTCTTCAATATATTTGAGATTATCTTGAACTTCGCTATATCTCACAGTAGATTTGGCCATCTCAGATAATATTTCATCATATACTGTAATTAAATTTTGAATTTCATTTTCAAACTGACGAACACTTTGAATATCACTTTCATTAATATAGTAGTTTTCACGTACATATTCGATTTCAGTTTGTAATGTATAATTCATGTCTTTCGCATGAAACAAATCATCTGTGATGCGCTCTTTTGACTCTTCAACTGCATTTTTAGATTTTACTTCATGTTCAATTAAATCATACATTTCATCTAATCTCTGGTTAATCTCATCTAGTTTATCGTTTGCTTTGTCTAATTCTAAACGACTGATCATAGGTTCCACAAAACTCAATTCAGTTTTTAGGTCTTGTAATGTACTATCGACTTTTACATGATCTAAATCATAACCTTCGACCTTTAAATCTCGAACGCCGTACTTAATATCTTGAAATTGCCCAGGTAACTCTTTTTGAGCTTCTCTGATTAACTCAGGAATTTCTTTCATATCTTCTTTCAAAAATAAAATATCTTCATTTAATTGCTTAATATGATGATGTGCTTCTTGATAATTACCTTCAGATTTGAGCGTTTGATACACATCAAGCTCTGGTTCAAATGTTTCAATTTCCTTTTCAAGAGGCTCTGCAGCTTCACCATATTGATGTCTATTCGCCAAGACATCTCGTTTCATTTTGCGATGTGCTGCTTTTGTTTCTTCGTATATAACATCATTTTCTTGATGTGTTTGAAAAACTTTTTCAGCCTTCTGTGTTAATGACTCATGATTGGCTTCGAACTGATCCATTAATGCGTGTGCATCCTCAATTTCAGACTGCGATTGAGAAAATTTGAATTTATCCAAACTGACCTCAGCATCATGGATTTTCTCTTCAACTGGAATCAAAAATTCGTTATTACTTTGTGTCCAGTTTTCATTTAATTGGTCATATTCGTGTTTAGTTTCACCAGATAATTGAAGCTTTTTTAACTTTTCTAAACTTTCGTCATAAGATAATGACTTTAACTTTTCTTTGCGTTCTTCAGCTGACTGAATCATAGATCTTTTGTTTGAACGCATATAAATTAATACGCCTATTACAATAAGACAAATTAATATAACTGCTAGTATGATATATAATGCCATGTCCACTCGACTCCTCCTATGTACATAAAACTATTATAACGTAATTTAACAGTGCAATAAAATGAAATCTTGAAATAAACGATAACTTCTTTATAAGACATTTTCAATACTAAAGATTCCACTCATGATTGCGTTTCAATTTTACTACTTATATAATAGCAATAATCATTTCAACAAGGTGTGATATTTAATGGAAAAACCAAATTATAAACTTTTAGCACGTCAACTAGATGCTCTACTTGAAGGCGAAACAGATTTAATTGCCAATTTAAGTAATGCATCTGCTTTATTAAATGATCAACTAGACAATATCAATTGGTTAGGTTTTTATTTAATTAAAGATAATGAACTTATTTTAGGCCCTTTTCAAGGCAAACCTGCTTGTGTACATATCCCAATCGGTAAAGGCGTATGCGGGACAGCAGTTGCTAAAGCAGAAATACAGCGTGTCGCTGATGTTAATACATTCCAAGGCCACATTGCCTGTGATGCAAATAGTCAATCTGAAATTGTTTTACCGATTTATCAAAATAATACCATCATTGGTGTACTTGATATTGATGCGCCAATTACAAATCGCTTCTCAAAAGATGATGAAGAAGGATTAAAAGAAGTTGTAACAGTGTTAGAAAAACATTTGTAGTCTATTAATGGTTGACTTTTATTTCTGTTATGGTACAATATTCATCGTGTGAATAAACGAAAATAGCAGTTGTATATTGGTGGGCTCTATGGTGTTCCCAAAGCGGACGTGCCGTGTAACCGTAGCTATGAGGCGAGGACACATAAAACACTATACCCTCCCAAGTCTACAACACTCTTTTTTGTTTTTTCATAACAACAAAAAAGAAAAGGAGGAATCTCTAATGGCAAGATTCAGAGGTTCAAATTGGAAAAAATCTCGTCGTTTAGGTATCTCTTTATCAGGTACTGGTAAAGAACTTGAAAAACGACCATACGCACCAGGACAACATGGTCCTACACAACGTAAAAAATTAACTGAATATGGTTTACAATTACGTGAAAAACAAAAATTACGTTATTTATATGGAATGACTGAGCGTCAATTCCGTAACACATTTGAAACTGCAGGTAACCAAGGTGGTATTCACGGTGAAAACTTCATGATTTTACTTGCAAGCCGCTTAGATGCAGTTGTATATGCGTTAGGTTTAGCACGCACACGTCGTCAAGCACGTCAATTAGTTAATCACGGTCATATTTTAGTTGATGGAAAACGTGTTGATATTCCATCATATACTTTAAAACCTGGTCAAGAAATTTCAGTTCGTGAAAAATCATTAAAATTATCTATCATTGCTGAGTCAGTAGAAATCAATAATTTCGTACCTGACTACTTAGACTTTGATGCTGATAACTTAAAAGGTTCATTCGTACGTTTACCTGAGCGTAGTGAATTACCAGCTGAAATTAACGAACAATTAATCGTTGAGTACTACTCTCGTTAATGCATGGTTCAAAAGCCTAATTTGGAATCTTTCCAAGTTAGGCTTTTTTTATCATCAATCTATTATCTTAAATCCCCTCTCATATGTGCCCTCTTATCCACTATTTTACAATATACTGTTGTTTACCTATACTAGAGGTAATCCACCTGAAAGCGAGTGATATATCATGCAATTTTATGATGATGCGACAATCCAACAACACTATCAAATGACAGATGCTATCCAAGATATCAAATTATTGTTAAAAGAATTAAATCATGTGAGCCATACAGAAAGGCTCGTGATACCGACTGGTGAAGGCTCGCAATCTATGTTGTATATGCCTTCTATTCACTTTGGCAAACAAATGGGAATGATTAAAATCACATCAATTACCCCTCAAAATCCAACTGCTAATCGTCCAACTACTCAAGCGAATATCGTAATTACAAATATTCAAACAGGTGAACATATAGCGACCATTGATGCAAGTTATCTCACACGTTTACGGACTGGGGCATTAAGTGCAATTGCGACTGAATATTTAAGTCGTGAAAATGCTCAAACACTCGGCATGATTGGTACAGGTGGTATGGCATATGAACAACTATGGGGAAATATCGAAGTACGAAATATCCAAAATGTGATACTTTATAATCGTACCTATGAAAAAGCAATTCAGTTTCAAAAATATATTCAAGATCGCTTCCCACATTTAAATGTTTTAGTGAGTGATAATGTAAATGATTTAGTCGTTCAGTCTGATATTATCAATTGTCAAACTCAGTCTACCCAACCTGTCTTTAACGCAAAAGATATTCAAAAAGGAACACATATTAATGGGATAGGCTCATATCGACCAGATATGGTGGAAATAGATTATCAAATCCTACCGAATGCCTCACATGTTGTATTTGATGATATTGACGGCGTAAAAAAAGAAGCAGGTGAATTCATCAAAGCAAACGAAGAAAAAATATTCTGTTTTGAAGATGTCTATGGAAATTTAAAATCTTTAATTGAGTCGTCAGATTTAGCGCGGTCAGAGGATGATATTACTGTATTTAAGAGTGTTGGCGCTTCATATTATGACCTTGCAGTTGCCTTAGGTGCTTATCACTGTCTCCAAACATCAATTGAATAGTCAAATAAGGCTGAGACACTTCTTTTTACGCCGTTTATCGGTTTTCTGAAAAGACTTATATCTCAGCCTTATTTTTACAATCTAAATAATTCGTCAGGAACATCTGAAATGACACCATTCACACCTAGTTGAATCAGTTTTTTGACATCTTTAGAAGTATTGACAGTATATGGAAATACTTCTAACTGATACAGCTTTGCTCGCTCCATAAAGTGTCGATTGACCATACTGTATTCTGGATTGATATATTGAGCGTATTGTGCAATTTTTTCAAATGGTGGTTGTTTGAACCAATATTTTCTTTTACTTAATAATACGCCTAATTTTAATGTTGGATGTAGTAATCTAAAACGTTGAATAGATAATTGATCAAATGATTGAATAATAATACGAGAAATTGGAAATGCGCAGTCTTCAATCACTTTAAGAACATCTGATTCGATATTTGGATAATTTGCAGGCTTTTTAATTTCAATTAATAAGCACTTAGAATAATTTTTAGCCAATTCAATGACTTCTTTGAATGTTAAAATGGATTCATAATCGCCTTTACTTTTCCATCCCCCAAAATCGTAACGCTTCAATTCTTTTAATGTTAAATCCTTTATTGCTCCTTTATGATTAGAAGTGCGATCTACAGTTTCATCATGTATTACAACGAGTTCGCCATCTTTAGTTCGATGAATATCAATCTCTAGCATATCAATATGCTGACTTAACGCTGCGATAAATGCACTTTTAGTATTCTCAGGAAAACGTTGTGATAATCCTCGATGTGCAATAATATTAAACTCAGGTTGAGGCTTCATTATTTTCATAAGACATGTTCCTTTCATTTTGATAAAGAGTTCAATACACTTAACTTAACATATTTTAAGGAGAGATGTATTTTGATTGAACATGATTTTTACGTCAAGACACATTGGGAAGGTGGACGAAATGCTACTGGTCAAATAAGTGCAGATCATTTAAACCACGAGTTCTCTATTCCAAGTGAACTTAATGGTCGAGGTGTCGGAACAAACCCTGACGAATTACTAATCAGCGCTGCTTCTGGATGTATCACTATATCTTTAGCCGCTACATTAGAGCGGGCTCGACTCACTTTTTCAAAATTAATAGTCAATAGTAAAGGAACTGCTTCTTTAAAAGATGGCTTATTTAAAATGGAAAAGATAGTACATGAACCCTTCATTTATGTTAAGACACCTTCACAAAAAGAAAAGATAGAAAATAGAATCGACAGATTAATCAAGATTTCAGACCAAAATTGTATGGTTTCAAATAGTTTAAGGCATAATGTCAAAATCCTTATCTATCCTCAGGTCATTTTAGAATAGCACTAAACTTTAAACTATTCTAAAATACCTCTGTAATTTTGTCAGAAAATTTGGTAAAATTATCTTCATTACTACAAAGGAGGTTTACATATGTTATTTACACATCATTCATCTTTATTGACCCCTGGCCCTACTCCTGTACCACTTTCTATTCAATCAGCAATGAATCTGCCAATGGTAGGTCATCGTTCTAAAGATTTTGAAACGATTGCTAAAAAGGCATTTAGTAGTTTAAAACCTGTTTTTGGTACAGATAATGATGTTTTAATACTCTCATCTAGTGGAACGAGTGCTCTTGAAGCAAGCTTACTCAATATCGTTAATAAAGAGGATCATATCGTCATTATTGTATCAGGTGCTTTTGGACAGCGTTACCAACAAATTGCTGAAACATACTTTTCTAACGTACATATATATAACGTGGAATGGGGAAGCGCGCTCCATGTCAAAGATATTATCGACTTTATTAAAGGTCTTGAAGTATCCATTACTGCTGTATTCACTCAATATTGTGAAACATCTACCGCCGTACTACACCCTGTCTCATCTCTAGGTCAAGCCTTGCATGAATTTGATCCATCTATTTATTTTGTTGTAGATGGTGTCAGCTGTATTGGTGCTGTTGATGTCAATATGAAACAAGATCATATCGATGTTTTAGTTTCTGGTAGCCAAAAAGCACTAATGCTACCTCCAGGCATTGCCTTTGTTGCATATAGCAACCGAGCTCTTCAACGATTCAAAGATGTGGATACCGCACGATTCTATTTAGATTTAGATAAACATTATCAATCTTTAGAAAAAAGTTCCACACCTTTTACACCAAATATCACAGCTTTTAGAGGTGTTATCGAATACTGTCGTTTAGTTGAAGATGAAGGATTTAAACAAGTGGTTGAGAGACATTACAAAATTCGTGATGCCATACGTAAAGCGCTTAAAGCATTAGATTTAGATTTATTAGTTGATGATGCAAATGCATCTCCAACAGTAACTGCTTTTATTCCTAACGACAAAGAGGAAGTTAATGAAATTAAAAGTCGCTTAAAAAATGATTTTAATATTACAATCGCTGGTGGACAAGGGAAGCTAAAAGGTGAAATATTAAGAGTTGGCCATATGGGATTTATTTCTCCATTCGAATTACTTCCCTTTGTAGTAAGTTTAGAAATTATTTTAACTAACTATAGAAAAAAATCGTACATCGGTGCTGCTACAAAAGTATATTCGGAGGTGTTAATGCATGAATTATAAAGTGCTTGTAGCTGATCCAATTTCAAAAGATGGTTTGAAAGACTTATATCAAGATCATGCCTTTGAAGTGACACATCAAACAGGTTTGACTGAAGCAGAATTATTAAGCTGTATTGAGCAATATGATGCAATGATTGTTAGAAGTCAAACAACAGTAACAGCTCGTATCATTGAGAAGGCGAAAAATTTAAAGGTAATCGCTCGAGCTGGTGTAGGAGTTGATAATATAAATATAGAAGCCGCAACAAAAGCAGGTATTATTGTCATCAATGCACCAGACGGTAACACTATTTCAGCAACCGAACATTCCGTAGCAATGATACTCAGCATGGCCCGCAATATTCCACAAGCTCATCATTCACTCAAAAATGGTGATTGGGATCGCAAATCATTTAAAGGAACGGAACTTTATCAAAAAACATTAGGCGTTATCGGAACTGGCCGAATTGGTATTGGTGTTATCAAACGATTACAAAGTTTTGGTATGCATATTCTTGCATATGACCCGTACCTTTCAGAGGACAAAGCTAAAGAATTAGAGATTACTCGAGCTACTATCGATGAAATCGCAGAACAGTCTGACTTTATAACAATTCATACGCCTTTGACTGAAAAAACTAAGGGCCTTATTAATCATGACTTTTTCAATAAAACGAAGCAAAACCTTAGGATTATCAACGTTGCACGTGGCGGGATTATCAATGAGTCTGATCTAATTGAAGCACTTGATAATGGTAAAATTGCAGGTGCTGCTTTAGATGTATTTGAGGAAGAACCCGCGCATCAATCTCCAGTTGCACAACATCCAAAAATCATTGTCACACCGCACCTTGGCGCATCCACAATCGAAGCTCAAGAAAAAGTTGCCATTTCGGTTTCAAAAGAGATTATTGAAATTTTAAAACACCAGCATATTAATCATGCAGTCAATGCTCCAAACTTTATCTTTAATGAAGATGATGATATTCAACCTTTTATTGACTTAGCACAAATGACTGGTGAAGTTGTGATTCAATTGATGCCAAAAGCGCCACGCGAACTCAAAATATTATATGCTGGTGATATTGCACTTGACGATACTAGCCTAATTACACGTACATTGGTTAAAGGCGTACTACAGCAAGACATGGCTGACCGCGTTAACCTTATTAATGCTCTCGTTTTATTAAACGAACAAAATGTAACGTATACAATTGAGAAAACAAAAAAGAAGAAAGGTTTTAGTAATTATATTGAGATTGAACTGATTAATAAAGAAAACTCTGTAAAATTAGGGGCAACAGTTTTAAATGGCTTTGGGCCTAGAATTGTACGTATCAATGATTATCCTGTAGATTTCAAACCAGAAACCTATCACCTACTCATCAATCACAATGACCGTCCCGGTGTCGTTGGGAAGACTGGTCAAATCCTTGGACAACACGGCGTCAATATTGCATCAATGCATTTAGGACGAACACAATTAGGCGGTAATGCTATGATGATATTAACCGTGGATGATATTGTCAGCGAAACAGTTCAAAATGAGTTGCTGTGTATTGATGGCTTCGAAAAAGTAAACCAAATTATTTTAAATAGCAATAAATAAAGATTTTCCCTCTCCTAAGCAACCATTTTTAGTGAAACACACACTTATCAAAACTCAGGCTGGGACATAAAAATCTCGAAGTTTTCTTATAATGAGATGATTCATTCAATTAGGAAATGCGAGCCAAACAATACGAATTATTGATAAAAGAAAAGCGTAGAGAACACACCCATCTCTACGCTATTATTTGGGGATTGATGCCCCAAACTCCTATCTTGAATATGTTTACTGCTGTAATCTCTAAACTAAGTTTGCTTCATTTTGTTTTAAAGGTCATTCGTTAAACAAAATATGATTCAATGTCCAATACTGTATCAACTAAATTTGTTGCCCCGTTATTTTGTAACTCTTCTGCTGCTTTTTTCCCTTTTAAGCCGGTTAATGTACCTATAAATTGCACTCCTAATTTTTGTGCACTGATTAAATCAGCTAGTGAGTCACCTACTATTGTGATATCTTCTCTTTTGAAGCGGTTCGTTTGTTCTGTCGCAAAATCTTGATATAATGTTTCATGATTACCAAGGTACGCAGCAATATAAGTAAATGGATTTGGTTTTCCTAACGGTCTTAAACTTGGATACATTTGTTCTGCTTTCAACACTTCAGATGCAGTGATGACATGATTAAGGTCAAAGTATGGCAGTAAACCAAGTGTCTCAAATGGAACTATTGTTTCAGTTCTTGGACGACCTGTTGCAATACCAATCGCATATCCTCGATCTATTAATTTTTGAAGTAACTGACGAATAGAATCGATGGGGGCTAATATCTTTTCTTGATAAATATACCCCTTTTTATAATCTGACTTTGCTATTTTCTTTTCTACCTCTTCATATAATTGAGTACCTAAATACCATTCTTGATAGATCTCTTGACACAATTGCCATAAAGGACTTTGAATTTCAAACAGGCTTACTGATGTCGTATTTAAATTTTGAGCTACATACTTTTTTAAATCTTGATAAATGGCATCTTTACCTTTCGAAACAGTATTTATAAATTCAAATGGCAAAGTGTAATCGATTTTACACGCTTTTACTTTTTCACCCAGACACTTTAGAGTTGTTTCATCAAAATTTGACTCGCTTAAAAAGTATTCTTTATCCTTGTCATTCAATGAACGTAAAATTGAGACTAAATGAATCGAAAAAACAATAAACAACATATCCCAATTTGAATTTAATCCAAGTGACTTGAGTTGATTTAAAATTGAATCATCTTGAAACACGGATGACCGAATTAATTGTATCTCATCATCAGTGATTTCCTCTAAATGGATAATGGACGCCAAGTTTAAAAATTTTGCATCATATAGTAACTCATATATCGTTAATGCCGAAACATCAAAACATCTTGATTCATCTAAAAATACCCCATCAACATCAAATAAAATTGCTTTTGACATATTAGCCCTCCTTATGTATAGAATATTCAGACTACTTAATTATACCATGTCTGCTAAAAAATGAACATATACGTCATTGGTATACCCGATTCAATATATTCATTTAATTTTCCGTCTCCTCAAAACAAAGAGTAGAGTTATACTAATGATTCACTCTACTCTTGGTCTATTTATTGATGATTAACATGTTCACGTAATTCGTGTTGTAAAGCTTTTGTTCGTTCGTTAATTTGCTGAGTGATGTAATCCACTTTTTCTTGTCTTTTAAGACCTTGAGGTAAATCAGTTACATCAATCGGCGTTCCAAATTTAATATACGCCTTTTGTTTAAACATTCCAGGAATTGTATCAGGCCCCATATAAGCTGCTGGTAAGATTGGTTTTTTTGCTAATAACGCAATAGTAGCAGCCCCTCTTTTTAATGGTACTTCCTCAGATGTACGTCGCCCATTAGGGAAAATACCTACAGTTTTATTATCGTTTAATAACTTTACAGGTCGCTTTAACGTACTTGGTCCAGGGTTTTCGCGATTAACGGGAAAAGCGTTCAAACCTGTTAAAAGTTTCCCGAAAATTTTGTTGTTAAAAAGCTCTTGTTTGGCCATATAATGAATTTGATTTGGCAATAATGATACACCTAACAAAATAACGTCATTATAGCTTTCGTGATTGCATGTGACTAAGTAGCTATCGTGCTCTCGCTGATTCTCTTCTCCTAACACTTCTAGATTTTTAAACAATTTTACAATGACAAATCTTATAAAATGACCTATTAAACTATATAACATCGTTACACCTACTCTTGTTAATTATCCTCTAAATTTTATCATTTTCCCTATTAATCAACAAGTTTTGTTAAATTTAAGTCTAAAGTCTGATATCAAGATACTGGTAAAATAATCTTCAAAGAAGCATAATAAGGGCTAGGGAGGCGTTTTTATGACAGAAAATGAAAACTCAAATTATTCATCTCTAAATAATAACCAAAACACCCCATTTACTCACAATCCCCCACCTCCTCATAAGCCGAAGATACCATGGTTCAAAATCATATTGATTGCATTAATTTCTGGACTATTAGGTGGTTTGATTGTTTTAGGATTAACGGGCGCATTTTCTAATCTAACTTCACAATTGACTCATCAATCAGGTTCTGAAGTGAATGTAGCTAAAAACCAAAATGGTGGGAATTTATTAGATGGACAAAGCAAAAGTTTTTCAAGTATTAATGAGATGATTAAAGATAAGTCCCCTTCTATTGTGGGCGTTATCAATGAACAAAAAGCAACCAACCTCGAAGATTTATTAAGAGGTCAAAGTGCTAAAGCTGAACCAACAGGTGTTGGATCCGGTGTTATATATCAAAAAGATGGCAATAACGCGTATATCGTAACTAATAATCATGTAATCGATGGAGCAAGCTCAATCAAAATACAGTTACACAACTCAAAACAAGTTTCTGCTGATTTAATTGGAACGGATGCCTTAACCGATATCGCTGTGTTAAAAATAAAAGACCGCAACGATATCAAAGCCATTTCTTTTGCAGACTCTTCGAAAGTGAATACTGGAGACAGCGTATTTGCAATGGGCAATCCTCTAGGTTTAGAATTTGCTAACACTGTCACTTCTGGTATTATTTCAGCAAATGAACGTACGATTGAAGCTGATTCTTCGCAAGGTAGCCATAAAGTAACAGTACTTCAAACAGATGCTGCTATAAATCCAGGTAACTCAGGAGGGGCACTTGTAGATGTCAATGGAAACCTTATAGGTATCAATTCTATGAAAATCGCAGCACCTCAAGTTGAAGGTATTGGATTTGCTATACCAAGTAATGAGGTCAAAACAATTATTGAACAGCTCGTTAAAAACGGTGAAGTCAAGCGACCTTCAATTGGAATTGGCATGATTAACGTTTCAGATATACCTGATCGTTATAAGGGAAATCAAAATTTAAATAGTGGCATATACATTGCCGAAGTACAGCGTCCAAATATTGATCTCAAAGAAGGAGATATTATTACTCAAATTGACGGACAAAAAATTGATAATGATTCAGAACTCCGCAATTATTTATATAAACATAAAAACCCAGGTGATAGTGTTACATTTACCGTCAAACGTGACAGTAAAGATATAAAAGTTAATGTTGAATTAACCGAAACAGATAGCCAACAGTAACATTGATTACTACTTGCTTTTATGAAAAAGAAGTTCGAACAAAATAACGTTCGAACTTCTTTTTAGCAAGCTATTTATTGATAATTGACCATAAAATATTTTTTCTTACCACGACGTATAATGGTAAACGCATTTTCATACTTATCTTCATTACTTAATTCATACTGTAAATCTTGTTGACGTTCTCCATTGATATATATAGCCCCATTTGAAACATCTTCTCTTGCTTGACGTTTAGATGATGAGATTTTTGTTTCAACTAGCGCATCAACAATATTCGTTGTACCTTGTGATAATGTCACTTGCGGTACATCTTTAAAACCTGTCTTAATTTCATCAGCAGTTAATGCTTTTAAATCTCCACTAAATAAAGCTTGAGAAATTCTTTGTGCTTCGCTCAGTGCTTCTTCACCATGAATAAAACGCGTCACATTTTCAGCTAAAGCTTTTTGAGCTTTTCGTAAATGTGGTTCATCTTTTACAGATTGCTCAAGTGTTTCAATCTCTTCTTTTGATAAAAATGTAAAATATTTTAAAAACTTAATCACATCTTCATCACTCGTATTAATCCAAAATTGATACAATTCATATGGACTTGTTTTTTCACGGTCTAACCAAACTGTACCTGATTCTGACTTACCAAACTTTTTCCCGTCTGATTTTGTCACTAATGGAATTGTTAGGCCATACACATCTGTAGTCCCATACATACGTCGCATGAGTTCAATACCACTTGTAATATTACCCCATTGATCTGAACCACCGATTTGTAATTGAACATCCATTTCTTTGTTAAGATGACCAAAATCAATCGCTTGCAAAATGGTATACGTGAATTCTGTATACGAAATACCATGTTCAAGTCGTGTTTGAATAGAGTCTTTACCAAGCATATAATTGACACCGACATGCTTACCATAATCTCTCAAAAACTCAATGAGTGATATTTGGCTTAACCAATCTCTATTATTAACTAAAATTGCTCCATTATCACTATTAAAATCAAACAATTGCTCCATTTGTTTTTGAATTCCTTTAACATTTTGAGCAACTTGATCTTCTGTTTGCAAAACGCGTTCTTCCGTTTTACCTGATGGGTCACCAATCATACCTGTACCGCCACCAATTAATACGACAGGTCGATGCCCAAATTCTTGAAAGCGTCTTAAAGTTAAATATGGCAATAAATGGCCAATATGCAAACTATCTGCCGTTGGATCAGCACCACAATATAATTTAACTTGCTTTTGATTGAGTAATTTTTCTATTTCTTCTTCATCAGTTTGCTGATATATCAATCCTCGCCATTTTAAATCCTCTAATAATGTATTCACTATAAGTCATTCCTCCTTTAAAAATAAAAAAACACCACTTACATCAAAAATGTAAGGGCGCACTTTGCACGTTACCACCATACTTGGGTTCTTTTACAATGATACGTTCATTGTCAAACGCTGAAAATCTATCCGAAGTGTATTCATATAATCACTCTGCTAGTTTCCACCGACCACTAACTCTCTGTAAATAAGTTAATTATATTACTTGTCTTCACTTTCAAATTATATATCCATTTGCTACTCATTATAAGACTTCCACGAGGTACTGTCAATTAGTATATCATAACGGTTATTTATAAATTTATGATATACTTAATTTACTGTTTGGAGGTTATACGACATGATCCCATCCCAATACTCTAAATATGAATCTTTTATCCAAAAATACGATAATACCTTTCATAGAATCAAAAAAATCGTATTATCTTTTTTTATATTTACAATTATAGCTTCACTATTTTTAATAGGTGTATGTATAGGCTATTTTGCAAGTATTATTTCCAATGAACAATCCATAGAAAATAATTATCTATTCTCACAAGTAGTCGATCTACCTGATATGTCAGAGCATATATCTGAAACAACAGATTTATTGGCATATTTCGATGAACCTGAACCACCATTAATAGCCGGCCCTTCTGAAGTGACTCCCTACCTGTCTAAAGCTATAGTGGCTTCTGAAGACGCACAATTTTACGAACACAATGGCATTTTACCAAAAGCTATTTTACGCGCAATGTATCAAGATCTTTTTGATCAAGAAGGCGCAACAGGTGGCAGTACTATTACGCAACAACTGATTAAAAATCAATTGTTAACAAATGAAAAAACATATGACAGAAAAGCCAAAGAAATCATGTATGCAATGCGTATTGAAAAACTATTAACAAAAGATGAGATTATGTATATTTATATGAACATTGTTCCGTTCGGATACGACCATAACGGTCAACACCTTACAGGTATTACTTCTGCTTCTTATGGAATATTTGGCAAAGCACCTATTGATTTATCTATATCAGAAGCCGCCTATCTTGCCGGCATCATTCAAAGTCCATATTATTACACACCATATGATGAAGATGGAAACTTTAGAGGTATTGAAATTACAAAACCATCTATCGACAGACAAAAATACGTCCTTAAAAGGATGTTAATCGAAAAGCAAATTACGCCTAAACAATATAAAAATGCTCTTAATGATAACCTTTATGATCGTATAATCAAATCAAAAACGTAAGCCTACATAGATTATACACGCTTACGCTAGTATCAGGCTGGGACATAAATATCTCGAAGTTTTCTTATAATGAGATGATTCATTCAATAATACGAAAGTGTATTTTTTTAAAGGATTTTAATGTAAAATTACATGTATATCACGTCGTATTGTTGGCGAGACTTCTAAAGGAATAGGATGAGCTTCGAGACCGGGGCTCGACCCATCCCCTAGGAAATGCGAGCCAAACAATACGAATGATTGATAAAAGTAAAGCGTAGAGGTGATTCAATCAAGAACCATCTCTACGCTATTATTTTGGGATTGATGTCCCAGACTCAGCTCAATAATACAAATATCTCCTCAGTGGAAAGTACTTAGTAAAGTTAACGCCTTCATTCTGTCAATAATCCATTCATTAGAATAGTCCTTTAGCATGGCCATCTTCAGTTACATCCATGTTTAGCGCTGCAGGCTTTTTAGGTAGCCCTGGCATTGTCATAATAGCACCAGTCAAAGCAACAACAAATCCTGCTCCTGTTTTGGCTTCAAGTTCACGAATTGTAATTTCAAAATCTGTTGGTGCACCAAGTTGTGTTTGATCTTCTGTGAATGAATATTGTGTCTTTGCCATACAAACTGGGTACTGATCCCATCCATTTTCTTTAAATGTTTTAAGTTGCTTTTTGGCTTTTGACGTAAATGTAACTTTAGAACCTCCGTAAATATCTTTAACAATTTTTTCGATTTTTTCTTCTAGAGGTAACTTTAAATCATACAGGCGTTTGAATTCATTAGGTTGATTCATCACATCTAATACTTTTTCTGCTAAGTCAACGCCACCTTCTCCACCTTTTTCCCATACCTCGGTTAATGATAAACGAACATGGTTTCGTTCTGCCCACTCTTTAACAAAATCAAATTCAGCTTCTGTATCATGAATAAATGCATTTAATGCGATAACTGGTTCTACACCAAACTTACGTATATTATTCACGTGACGCTCTAAATTGGCAATACCAGCTTTAACTGCATCAACATTTTCTTCTTTTAAGTTATCTTTGGCAACACCACCGTGCATTTTTAAAGCACGGATTGTCGCAACAAGCACCACAGCATCTGGCTCAAATCCAGCTTTTCTTGACTTAATATTAATAAATTTTTCAGCACCTAAATCTGAACCAAAACCAGCTTCAGTTACGACAACATCAGCTAAATCACGAGCTGTCTCTGTTGCAATGATTGAATTACATCCGTGTGCAATATTGGCAAAAGGTCCGCCGTGAATCAATGCTGGTGTTCCCTCAATCGTTTGAACCAAGTTTGGTTTAATTGCATCTTTTAAAATCATAGCAAGAGCACCTTCAACCTTTAAGTCTCTTACAGTGACAGGCTTACGATCACGTGTGTATCCTATTGTAATATTTGCAATATTTTCTTTTAAATCTAAAATGCCTGTACTCAAACATAAGATAGCCATAATTTCAGAAGCAACTGTAATATTAAAACCATCTTCTCGTGGAATACCTTGAGTTGCGCCTCCCAGACCTACAACAACTTGACGTAAAGCACGGTCATTCATATCTAAAACACGTTTCCATTCAATTCGACGTTGATCAATGCCTAATTCATTACCTTGATGAATATGATTATCAATAAATGCTGATAATGCGTTATTCGCTGTGGTAATCGCATGGAAATCACCATTAAAATGTAAATTAATATCTTCCATAGGTAATACTTGTGCATAACCGCCACCTGTCGCACCACCTTTAATACCAAAGATTGGGCCAAGTGCAGGTTCTCTTAATGCAACCATAACATTTTGGTTGATTTTGTTGAAAGCATCTGCCAATCCAACCGTTACTGTTGATTTACCTTCCCCAGCAGGTGTTGGACTCATTGCAGTCACAAGTACAACTTTTCCTTTATTTCCCTTTGTTTGAATTTTAGAAATATCAATTTTGGCTTTATAATGACCATATTGCTCTAACGCATCTTCAGAAATTCCCGCCTTACTAGCGATTTCTGTGATAGGTTTTAATGTAGATTGGTTTGCAATTTCTAAATCTGATAAATGACTCAACTTATTCAGCCCCTTAAGTGAAATTGAATTTAATGAGGTTGAGACAAAAGCAGTCAGGATTTAAGCAAATGAGAATCTCTTTTTGACCCCTAAAAATAAATATTGCCATGTCTCATCCCCGATGAAGAGCGATGCTTCACTAACAATGATAACGAACTACTCATGAAAAGTCGAATAAAACCAGATTTACTTTTAAAAGATAAATATGTTGGATTTTCACTATTTTTAGACCGACATAGAAATTATGAATCTTCCATTGTACTTAAGTCACCCGTTGGTAAATCTAACTCCCACGCTTTTAAAACACGTCTCATTATTTTACCTGATCGTGTTTTTGGTAATTTGTCTTTAAATTCAATTTCTCTAGGTGCTGCATGAGCTGCAAGGCCTTCTTTAACAAATTGTCTAATGTCCTCTTTTAATTGATCTGATGGTTTATAACCTTCTCTTAACGCAATGAAAGCTTTAATAATTTCACCGCGAACTGGGTCGGGTTTACCGATAACACCTGCTTCTGCGACAGCGGGGTGTTCTACAAGTTTCGATTCAACTTCAAATGGACCTACACGTTCACCTGCTGTCATAATAACGTCATCAACACGACCTTGGAACCAATAATACCCCTCTTCATCTTTGTATGCAGAATCACCTGATACATACCAATCGCCAATGAAATAGGAACGATATTTTTCTGGATTTTTCCAGATTTTATACATCATGGATGGCCATCCTTTTTTGATTGCTAAATTCCCCATACGATTAGCAGGTAGCTCATTACCATTGTTATCAATAATAGCCGCTTCTATTCCTGGTAAGGGTTTGCCCATTGAACCAAGTTTAATATCCATTGATGGGTAATTAACAATCATATGGCCCCCTGTTTCTGTCATCCACCACGTATCTAATACACGTTTATCAAATACATGTTTCGCCCACTTAATCACTTCTGGATTTAGCGGCTCTCCTACAGACAATATACTTCTCAAAGATTTTAAATTATATTTATTAACTATATCGTCACCTGCACTCATCAACATACGTAATGCTGTAGGTGCTGTATACCAAATCGTTACATTATAATCTTCAATCATACTATACCAAGATTCTGGTGAAAAACGGCCTCCAACAATACAATTCGTTACACCATTTAACCATGGTGCAAATACACCATATGAAGTTCCAGTTACCCATCCTGGATCAGCTGTACACCAATAAATATCATCTTCCTTCAAATCTAGAACGTACTTGCCTGAGATGTAATGAACAAGCATTGCATTTTGGACATGAAGTACACCTTTAGGTTGTCCCGTAGATCCAGAGGTATAATGTAAAATAAGTCCATCATTTTTATCTAACCACTCAATATCAAATTCAGAGCTTGCTTCACTCATCTCTTTATTGAAATCTAAATAACTATTTTCAACCTCCTCATCGACTATGACGACTGTTTCTAAATGTGGTAATTCATCGATTGGCACACGTGGCAATAATGAATGCGTTGTAATGATTACTTTTGCTTCACTATTCTCCAATCTATCCTTGACGGCTTTTTCCATAAACGCTTCGAATAACGGACCTACAATTGCACCTATTTTCAAACTGCCTAATAGAGCAAAATAAAGTTCTGGTGTCCTTGGCATAAAGATAAATACACGATCCCCTTTTCGAACATTTGCTTTATCTTTTAAAACGTTAGCAGCCTGATTAGACTTTTGTTGTAAATCTTTATAAGTATAGGCTTCCTGACGTTGACTATCTTTATAATATAATGCTACTTTTTCCCCTTTTCCATTTTCGACATGACGGTCAATACATTCATATGCCATATTGATTTGACCGGTTTGATACCATGAAAATGATTTTTCGACTTCTTCCCAATTAAAATTTTGATATACTTCCTCATAATTCGAAAGGTTAAAATCTCCTTGCTCTCCTTTATAAATTTCAACTTTCATAGTCATACCCCCTGTTTGAAATCATATTTCAAAATAATTATAGCTTAATCGGAAAACGTTTTCAAAAAATTCTACTTTTTCTGAATTATAGTGCATAAAATGTATCATTACCTTATAATTGTATATAGTACATCATTAGCAAAGGGGTTAAACCTGATGAAACACATTAAAACATATGAAAAAGAAACGTATACAATCAATGATGAAACTATCGTCATTGAAGGTCCACTCACTAAGCATAGATTAAAACAAATGACTTATGATCAAGGATTAAATGCCTTTCGTAATCCTGCTGAACAATTTGAAGCTCTTCAAGAGATTAGTATGTTAGATGAGGGTCGCATTTATGTTATTCATGTCACAAATCATATCATTGGTTATGTCACCTATCTTTATCCTGACCCTCTTGAAAGATGGTCTACAGGTCAATTGCCCTATTTATTAGAATTAGGTGCGATTGAAATTACACTCAATTACCGAGGTTTAGGGTTAGGCAATGAATTATTAAAGGTAAGCACAAGAAGTCCAGAACTCGAAGACTATATCATAATTACAACTGAGTACTATTGGCATTGGGACTTAACAAATTCTGGTTTAGACGTTTTTGAATATAAAAAATTAATGAATCGTATGATGTCTAGTGGAGGATTAGAAGTTTTCGCAACAGACGATCCTGAAATTACGAGTCATCCTGCAAATTGTTTAATGGCACGTATAGGAAAAAATATTGATGTTGAACAAATGCGGGCATTTGACGACATTCGTTTTATGAATCGATTCTTTTTTTGAGGGGCGGTTAGTGTATATATGAAGAAACAACAATACTCACAGACAGGCTATGTTTATTCTGATGAATTATTAAATTACCGATTTCACAATAAACATCCTTTCAATCAAATGAGACTGAAGTTAACGACTGAATTATTACAATGTGAAGGTTTATTACATGATCATCAAATGATTAAGCCTCGACAAGCTACTATTGAAGAAATTGCATCTATTCATAAATATGACTATATTGAAGCAATCAGACGCGGAGAACGAAACCTTCTCAATTCAGATGAAAAAGAAAAATATGGTTTAAATGAGGAAGACACCCATCTATTCCCCAAAATCCATAGTAGCGCAGCCACAATTGTTGGAGGTGGATTAAACCTTATTGATGCAATCATGGCGGGGCAATTTCGAAATGGTTGCCACTTAGGTGGAGGATTACACCATGCTTTAGAAGGTCGTGCAAATGGATTTTGTGTATATAATGATGCTGCGATATATATTAATCATTTAATTAAAAATTATCACCAACGTGTTTTGTATATTGATACAGATGCGCATCACGGAGATGGTATCCAATGGTGTTTTTACAACTCCGACCAAGTGTTAAATTATTCTATTCACGAAACTGGAAAATTTTTATTCCCAGGTTCTGGCCATTATTCTGAAAGAGGCACTGAGCAAGGATTTGGGTATTCCATCAACCTCCCTTTAGAACCTTTTACAGAACACGATTCTTATATCGAAGTTTTTACTAAAACTATCGAGAAAATTGCTGAGCGTTTTAAACCTGATTTCATCGTCAGTGTTAATGGTTCAGACATTCATTATTTAGATCCTTTAACGCATATGCATTGTAACTTAAATACACTGTATCAAATTCCTTATATTGTTACAGACATTGCTGAAAAATATTGTGAGGGCCGCCAAATTATGCTAGGTGGTGGTGGTTATAATATATGGCGTGTCGTTCCTCGAGCATGGAGTCATTTGTTTTTAAGTCTTATTCACCATCCACCACTAAAAGGCAAACTTTCAAGTCAATGGTTAAATAAGTGGAAACAGTATAGTCCTGTACATATCCCTGAGTATTGGGAAGAGCAATTTACAGATTATACACCGATACCCAGACGACATGAAATCACTGAAAAAAACCGTACAACTTCCTCTTATATATTAAATTGGTTTTAAAAAAATTACGGGTTGGGCATAAATATCTCGAAGTTTTCTTATCATGAGATGATTCATTCAATGATACGAAAGTTTTTTAATATTTTAATGTAAAATGAAATGTATATAACGTCGTATTGTTGGTGAGACTCCTGAGGGAATAGGATGAGCGTCGAGACCGGGGCTCGACCCATCCCCCTAGGAAATGCGAGCCAAATAATACGGATTATTGATAAAGGAAAAGCGTAGAGGTGATTCAATCATTGAACCATTTCTACGCTATTATTTTGGGATTGATGTCCCAGACTCTAACCCAAATATTTATTTTCAGTCATCATCGATTTAAAATGCATAAAACACTATAATGAGGCATTTTTCACTATCTTTAAATATTATATTTCATTCGCCAAACCAAAAACGTTTAAGTTTTAAATCATATTAATGACGTGTTGTTCCTCTATATCTTATTGTGTAAGGAAGTACGACATTAGGCTCAGCAATTTCTTCATTATTCATATATTTAGTTAGTAATCTCATGCCAACTGCCCCAATATCATATAAAGGTTGAATGACACTTGACAATTGAGGACGAACCATTTCCACAAGACGTGTATTATTAAAACTTACGACTTGAATATCTTCAGGTACACTTAACCCTGCATCTAAAGCACCATGAACAATACCAATTGCTTGCTCATCACTAATGGATAAAACAGCGTCAGGTTTATAAGAGCTAAGTTGTTCATATGCTCTGATACCATCCTTATATGTTTCATTGCCTATATACATTAAATGATCTTCTACAGTCAATTTATGTTTTTCAAGCACATTTTTTAAGCCTGTAAATACGTCTTCTTGGGCTTTCTTTGAATAACCAGCACCCACAAAAGCAAACTTTTCCGCACCTGATTGTACAAGCTTTTCAGTCACTTCTTCACTCGCTTTTACAAAATCAATATTTACTGAAGCAATTCCGTCATCTTTGCCATTTGTACCAGAAACAACAACTGGTACTGATGCTCTATTAATTTGAGCTTTAATATCGTCAGTTAAAGTACCACCTAAGAAGATAATCCCATCAACTTGCTTACTTAATAGATTATTAAAAATTTCTTGCTCTTTTGCTGGATCATCGTCTGAATTTGATATAATGGTATGGTATTTATACATTGTTGCAATATCTTCTAATCCACGTGCCAATTGTGAATAATAAATATTAGAAATATCTGGAATGACAACACCAACAGTCGTTGTTCTCTTACTTGCTAAACCTCTAGCAACTGCGTTAGGTCGATAATTCAACCGTTTAATCACTTCATTCACTTTATCTCTTGTTTCCGGTTTGACATTTTGATTGCCGTTCACTACACGTGACACTGTTGCCATTGATACGCGTGCTTCTCTAGCGACGTCATATATCGTAACTGTCATTTTTTTGCCTCCTCGAAATCGCTATTCTTTTTAGTCCATTCCGTTTTCATTTTATTTTCATAGTTTATCACAAATGCCCTATCTATAACATCTAAAACGCTTTCTTGTCATTTTTTTGTCAATTTTATAAAGGGTAAAATGTCAAATTTCTTCTTTTAATACGCTTAATATAAATTTTTCAATAAACATAAAAAAGCTTGAACATCAATCCCAAAATAAATAGTGCTGAGATGATTTTTAATAAAAATGCATCTTAATGCTACCTTTTATGATAAAACCAAAAAAATCAAAGTGACTATTTAACACGCAAAACTATCCTTCAACGATGAATTTATTTGTGCAAATTATAAACGTTTAGTTTAGGATTTAAAAGATATGCATATTGAAATGATTGTTATAGTTTTTGCAATGATCGTTCTGGTTGTTCATTTGGAAACCAGTGTATGAAGTTTAATTCAAAAGCGAATAAGAAAATCATGAAAAATGATAATTGAGAATATTTTAAAGCGTAAATAAACCAAAAGCTTTCTAGCCCAGAAACACAATGAATCTAAATCAAAGAAAAGTTGATGGAGACCCTGTTTTGGGATTTAATCGAATGTCAGTGCGAGGATTAAACAAGATAAAATGAGAACTCGTTTTTGTAATTATGGCATTAAATATAATTAAAGGAAAAACTTCGAGATTTTTCGTAAATTCGTACGAAAATCTCGAAGTTTTTCGATTACTGATATTTATGTCCCAGACTCTAAAAAATTATTTTATTTTATTTTGATTATATAATTCTGATAGTGGTTTAATTTCATTGTAAAATGTATTAAACTCATCTAAATCCATTTGTTGGCCACTATCGCTAAGTGCTACTGAAGGTTCTGGATGAACTTCTGCCATCACTCCATCTGCCCCAACAGCTAATGCTGCCTTAGCTGTTGGTAACATAATGTCTTTACGTCCAGTACTATGTGTTACATCAACTAACACTGGCAAGTGCGTGCCTTGTTTTAATATAGGGACTGCTGATATATCAAGCGTATTACGTGTAGCTTTTTCGTATGTTCTAATACCACGTTCACACAAAATAATGTTTTGGTTTCCTTGAGCAGCAATATATTCAGCAGCATATATAAACTCTTCAATAGTTGCTGAAAGACCTCTTTTAAGTAGAATCGGTTTATTCGTGCGCCCTGCCTCTTTAAGCAATTCAAAGTTATGCATATTTCGAGCACCAATTTGGAAAACGTCTAAATATTGATTAGCAATTTCAAAATCTCTAGGGTGTACTATTTCACTGACAACATTTAAGTCATATTGATCTTTTATTTTCTTAAGTATTTTTAAACCTTCTTCCCCTAAACCTTGGAAATCATATGGAGATGTACGTGGTTTAAACGCGCCTCCACGAATAAATTTTTCGCCTTTAGATTTTAAATCTTTTGCAACTGCTTCAACTTGTTCGTATGATTCTACTGAACATGGTCCAAATACAAATGACTTTTGGCCTTGTCCTAAAATACCACCATTTTTAAACTGAACAATAGTATCTTCAGGCTTGAGCTTTCTAGAAACATACAAATGTTTTTCGTTTTCAGATTTCTGTAAATCTGTTGAGGCTTTAAATATTTCTTTGAATAATTGTTTAATCACATTGTCATTAAATGGACCATTATTCTTATCGATTAAAGTATTTAACATTTCTTTTTCTCTTTGAGGATCGTAGATAACTGTACTTTGCTTGCGCTTTTCTTCGCCGATTTTTTGAGCTAGCTCTCCTCTTTTTGAAAGTAATGTTAATATTTGATCATTCAATTCTTCTATTTCTTTTCGGTATGTCTCTAATTTATTTGACATCATATCACCTCAACACATATTTTCTTGTCACTTTAAAGCAATGAAATTGTTATTAGATATTTTGTATCATATCAAGTAATCTTTTAAAATTCAATAGTAACAGATAAATTTATGTAAATTTTTAGAATATTCTTTATTGTTGCGCTTTTTACTGCTATAAAACAGGCTGGGACATAAATCCTAAAATAAATAGCCTAAGACGATTTTTTATTATCAACCTTCGTACGATATGACTTCTCTTTCCGAAGAGGACAACCTCATCCTGTATCTTCGACTAGTCCTATTCCTTTAGGAGTCTCGTCAGAAATACTTCGTTTATACATGTCATGACTCACTGTAGTACTTTAAAAACCCAGATACTTTCGTATAATCTAATACTAAATGAGCGAGGTTCCGTATGTATAAAGTTTATAACATGACTCATTTTACACTACCAATAGAAGCATCCCTTTTGATTCCTAATCATATTGATCACGACATGTGAATAATATTACTTGAGAATGGACTTAAACATCATCGTGGTGGGGCTAAATATATCATTATATGAAAAACTTCGAGATTTTTTCGTGAATTCGTACGAAAATCTCGAAGTTTTTGGATTACTGATGTATATGTCTCAAATTCTTTCAGTTTCGCTATTGATTAAATTTTTGTTTTTCAACTTTACTATTCTTTTTTTCTATTCTTTCAGTCGCATCTGATTGAGTTGTCTTCATATCATGAGTAATAACACCATTTTCAAATTTAGCTTGGCTATGCTTATTTTGATTTGAAGCATTGCTTTCATTTTGTGATGGTCGATGCCCTTCTAATCGGTCTGAGTCTACTTCACTCTGAATTGCACGACGTTGTGCTCTTAATGAAGCCTCTGAAGGTTCATCCTTTTTTTGAGTTTTGAATTCATTTGTAACAGGTGTTGTCTTTTCTGTTTCTTCTTTTGTTGTTTGTGCTACAGCATTTTTCTCTTTATCCACTTCAGATTGTGCTGTTTGTGTAGGTCCTGTTTGACCTTCTAATCGGTCTGAATCTACCTCACTGCGTATCGCGCGATGTTGTGCAGCTAGTTCATCAGAGGTAGCTTCATTTTTATTGTCATCTAATGATGACGTTAAAACTTTACGAGCTTGTTCTTTTAGGTTATCAGCTTTACGTTGTGCCTCTTCTCTGATTTTTGCTGATACTTGAACTGATTCATCTTGTTTTTTCTTATTGAATTTTATTTGAGATGATTTTGAGGAAGTATTTAGTATAATCCCTAATGCACTTCCTAATATGGCACCCGCTACAAAGCCGAACACAAGATCTAAACGTCTACTGCTTTCATCATTCGGTACTTCATAACTTTCTAAACCTTTTGTATATAAATCGCGATTATATTTTTCCATAAAATAACAGCCTCCTTATATTAAAAGCACTTAAATAAAGTTATAAACTCATTTAAGTGCTTCAGTTAAAGATTCTAATTTTGCAATCGAATCATTTATTATTTGTTAGAATCATTTAAAGTTGTGTACTTAGTATTAACTGATTCTGGATTTGTTGCAAAATCATTAATATCTTTGTTTTCATATTCATTGTTGACTAAGTCTTGGTTCGATAATGACTTAGCATCATGAGCCTGCTGATTACGACGTGCATCATCAGCCACATTTGTTGTTTTATATGCTGCACTACTTCTACGTTGTTTGCGGTTTTGCCATTTATCTGCAATTTCCATTGCAACATTTGACCATTGAACCACTTGAGATATTTTATCTTCATTTTGAGAGATATTGTGTGTAATTGAGTGTGTCACACGATCAACTGATCCATTTAAAGTTTGTACTGAATCACCAATGCCTTTTACAGCATTGACAACTGAATTTAAACGATTTGATTTATCTTGAATATCTTCAGTAAGTCTATTTGCTTTATGCAATAAATCTGTAGATTCACGTGTAATACCTTGAATTTGTCCTTCAACACCATCAAGTGTTTTAGCAACATGATCTAAATTTTTCTTTACAGAAACTAATACAACAACAATCCCAATACATAAAATTAAAAATGCAATTGCTGCTATAATACCAGCGATTGGTAAAATCCATTCCATTCGAAAACGCCTCCTAATTGACATTAAAATATGCTATTTAGTTTATTATATATCCCTTCATTCCATATCTCAAACATTAAAAATCGTGTTCAACACCAATTTTATCCATATATGCTTTAAGTACATTTTGAATGTCTCCAGCACCCATAAACAATAAAACTGCATCATCATGTTTTTTCAAGATATCAACGTTTGATTCAGAAATGAGTTGTCCATTATCAACTAAATCAAGAAGATTTTGGATTGTTAACTCGCCACGCTCTTCACGAATCGATCCAAATATATCGCATAAATACGTTTGATCTGATAAGTTGAGAACATCCGCAAATTCCTTCAAAAATGCTTTAGTCCTTGAAAAAGTATGTGGTTGAAATATTGCAATAACTTCCTTTTTGGGATATTTCTTTCGTGCAGTCTCAATTGTTGCACTAATTTCTCTTGGATGATGTGCATAATCATCGACAAGCACTTGATGTTGCGCAATGGTTTCATTAAAGCGACGTTTGACACCGCCAAACGTAAGTAGTGCCTCTTTGATATTTTCTACGTTTAGATTTTCAAGATAACTAATTGTTAAAACAGCAAGTGTATTTAAAACGTTATGATCACCGTATTGTGGTGTTATAAATCTACCATAATATGTCCCTTTAATGTACACATCAAAGGCAGTTCCTTTGTTCGTAATTTCAATTCGATCTGCAAATACATCCATATTGCGATCAAAACCATAATAAAAAATAGGTACGTCTACTTTCAAGGTTTTTAAATGAGGGTCATCTCCCCATGCAATGATGGCCTTTTTTACATTTTGGGCCATACTTTGGAATGCCGACACCACGTCATCAATATCTTGAAAATAATCAGGATGATCAAAATCGATATTTGTAATAATTGCATAATCTGGTGAATAGCTTAAAAAGTGTCTACGATATTCGCACGCTTCAAAAGCAAAATATTCACTTTGTGGCAATCCCATTCCTGTACCATCACCAATTAGAAATGACGTTTTTTTATCACCATTCATCACATGAGATAAAAGTCCTGTCGTCGATGTTTTACCGTGCGCTCCAGTTACAGCAACAGAAATATATTGATTAATCACTTCACTTAAAAAGTCATGATAACGTATTACCTTTAAGCCCATCTCATGTGCTCTAGCAATCTCTTCATGAGTGTCTTTAAATGCATTACCTTGAATCACTGTTAATCCCTCTTTAATGTTTTCAGCATCAAAAGGAAGGATGGAAATCCCTTTATTTCTAAGTGCAATTTCAGTAAAAATATGTTGATCGATATCTGAACCTTGCACATCATATCCTAAATCATAAATAATCTGAGCTAAAGAACTCATCCCCGACCCTTTAATGCCGACAAAATGGTATTTAGTCATGACTGTATCGCCCTTTCATCAATTATATTTCTTTCAAATCAGATTCAGTTAAATAGACATCTCTCGGTTTTGAGCCATTTGCACCAGAAATGTATCCTAATTGCTCTAATTGATCGATAATCCTAGCCGCTCTATTATAGCCAATTTGGAAATGTCTTTGAATCAATGATGTAGATACGCTCTTTTCTCTGACCATAAAGGCACATACTTCATCAAACAATTCATCTTTAACTGGCTCTTCAGTTTTCTTTAATAATTCGCTCTCATGAAACAGATATTCAGGTTCTCGTTGGGATTTGATAAATTCTACCACTTTATCAATCTCATCATCAGACACAAAAGTCCCCTGTACACGAATAGGTTTATTCATGCCATTACCAAGATATAACATGTCACCATAACCTAATAATCTTTCTGCTCCACCACTATCAAGTATTGTTCTTGAATCCACACTTGATGATACCATAAATGCAATCCGTGTAGGAATGTTTGCTTTAATTAAACCTGTTATGACATTAACAGATGGTCTTTGAGTTGCTACAAGCATATGAATACCACATGCTCGTGCTTTTTGAGCAATTCGTGATATCGACTGTTCGACTTCTTGTGGAGCCATCATCATTAAATCAGCAAGTTCGTCAATGACAATCACTATCTTTGGAATGCGTTCATCGTAATTGACTTTTTTATTATATGCTGTAATGTTTCTAACATGCTTTTGTGCAAATAATTTATAACGTTTTTCCATTTCATCTACAGCCCACTTTAAACTTTGTGTGGCAGCTTTTACATCTGTAATAACAGGTGCAACTAAGTGTGGGAGACCGTTATAAGGTGCAAGTTCAACCATTTTAGGATCAATTAATAACAATTTAAGTTCCTCTGGATGATTACGGTATAATAATGAGATTAAAATACTATTAATTGAAACTGATTTACCAGAACCAGTGGCTCCTGCAATTAGAGCATGCGGTGTTTTGGCAATATCCATTAATAGAGGTTCGTTGTTAATCCGACTTCCCATAGCGACAGTTAATTTAGAATCCGCATTCTTAAATAAACGATTTTCAATAATTGACCTTAAATTCACTTTAGTTGATGATTGATTAGGCACTTCAATACCTACTAAACTCGTTCCAGGTATAGGCGCTTCTATTCGAATATCCTTAGCTGCTAAAGCCATTTTAATATCATCTTGCAATGCCGTTATTCTAGATACTTTAACGCCCTTTTCAACTGATAACTCAAAACGGGTTACACTTGGCCCTTCAATTACATTTACTACCTCTGCTGGGACGTTAAAGTAATAAAACGATTCGTTTAATTCGTCTTTTTTGGACTGAATCCAAGCCTCGTCTGTCTCTTGAATGACAGTTTCATCCAGTAATTCAATACTAGGCAATTTAATGTTTGGACCTCGACGGATTAAAGTAGATTTTTCCTTCAAGTGCTCAGTTCTATCTGATTCCATCAGTTCAGGGTTACTTACTATTTCAGAAGACTTTTGCATGCTGCTTTGAGATTCAATTGAGCTATCACTAGGCTTTAAATCTGGCTCATTAATCTGTTGCACATCCACAATGTCACTCTGTTCGTTTGATACGTTGTCCCTTTTAGACTGTAACCGCTTATTCTGTCCATCTCGCCACCTTTTCTTATCAGAAGGTGTCATGACAACATTAAAAGGTTTACTTCCCTTTCGAATCGGTGTGTGCTTCAAATCACCTTGCAAACCTTTTTTCTGATTCAAAGTCGTTGTTTCACTTTGAATCGTTTCCTCTTGATCACTTTCGTTTTGTTCAGATACTTCTGGTTTGAGTTCTGGTTCATGTGTAGACGCTTTATTTTCGGATTGCTTTAAATTGTCATTTGAGCTTAATGGTTGATGGCTTGTTTCAGGCCGTAACTGTGGTTCAGAAATATCCTCTTTTTTATCCTTTTCTTGCTGATCAAGCTCAACAGTACTTTCTTCTAATTGTATATGCTTTGGCATTTCATCTGACTGTTGAGGTTGAATTGCATTTGAGTCTGATGATACTTCCTCTAATTTTGCTACACCATCATTTTTTGTCACATCGTCATGATTGAATGCTTGTTGGTGCTCACTTACACTATGGTTGGCCACCACATTCCTTTCATCATCAGAATCCGTACGGTCTTTTAAGTCTGCTGTAGACGCCTCAAATTGAGATAAATCTAACTCCTCGTATTCAAAAGCTTCTTTTACATCCGAAACAGCAGTAGCACCATCATGATTTAAGACTTCACTTTTTTCATGCTGATCAAATTGACTGACCGTGTGATCATCTTGACCTTTATGGTCTTTGCCTAAAAGTGATTGAGCTTGTGCTGCATGCATTTCACTGATTGCTTTTTCGATATCAGAATGTGCACTCTTTTGTTTCAGGGCTCTTTCTTTTTCAAGCGCTTCTTTAAATCGCTTTTTTTGTAAAACCTTTTTTTCACGCTCTCTTCTAATCTCTTCTACAATTTGCGAGGCGTACACATTTTCAATATTAATCGTGTTGTCCCGTTTTGAATAATTTGGAGTTTTATGTCTAAATGTAGAATGTTTGTTCTCTTTTTTTAAACTTGAATACTCGTTATCCCCTGGCTTATTTTCACCATTAATAGCATTTGTTTGATGACGTGTATCTGGCGATTGATTTAATCCACTATTTTTAAATGCTTTAGGTGTCTTTGTGCCAAAAATAGCTGATGGCACATCACTTGCTCTGAATTCTTTCTGATGATATGTAGGCTTCGTATCAAACCGTTCTTGTCTTGAACTATTATTAATGTGGTGCTGACTACTACTTTTAGGATATTTAACCTGCTGATTCGCGTTCATATTTTCTTTGTGTTGTTCATGATTATTTTTATTGGCTTGTGTATTTTCGAATCTCCTAGCGCCCCGATGACGTCTTTCACCTCGTTCTAATGTAAACGAAGGCTTATTAGACTTAGCAAATAAATATGCATTTTGACTCTCTTCATTTTCTCTTACTTTACTTTTATGCTTTTGATTAAGATCTTTTTCATCATACATATTAACTGGGAAACGAAACTTCCCCCTTGGTCTGTGATACACATCATTAAACTGGGGGATAAGCGTTTCCTTTTCATCTGTCATTTGTGATGAATGGCGGCGTAATGAACGCTTTGTTTGATCTCTATGATTATTTTCACCAAATAAGTTATCAAACCAACTCATTTAAACACAACCTTCCCTTACTCATCAAAAAATGGTTGACCAACTTGATACGAATCGTTCAATACCATAATACCTTTTTCTTTAGGGGCATTTGGTAAGTTTAACTCTTTCATAGAGCAGACCATTCCACTTGAAGGTATGCCTCTTAATTCAGCGTCTTTAATAATCATTCCGCTTGGCATGACTGCTCCTACTTTTGCTACGACAACTTTTTGTCCTTGCTCAATGTTCGGTGCACCACATACAATTTGAAGGGTTTCAGAACCGACATCTATTTGACAAATGCTTAGTTTATCAGCATTAGGATGCTTTTCTTTACTTTCTACATATCCCACAACAAATTTTGGAGCAAAATCGACCTCCAGTTGATAATTAACATTAGCGTTATTTAACATAGTTTGAATATCAGCTACGAGTTGTTGATCTAACTTAATTAGCCCTTTACCAAGAATGTTTAAATGTTTTGATGCGTTAAATAAGTTAAATCCTACAACTTCATTATTTGATTTAATGATCATAACCTCATTCATTTTTTCATAAGAATAAGGCCCTTCTACTGTTTTAACTTGTAAAAACGCAACGTCTCCTACACCGTTTAAGTTATAAAATAAATTCATGCTTTTTCTCTACTCCTTACTACCATTATCAATATCTTTTGTAGCACGTAAATGATGTACTACATTAGGTGCCTCTTTGTCTTTTCGTTTATTATTTTTTCCTAAAATGAAAATAGGTTCAAAATGATTATCAGAATAACCAAATGACAGCGACGTAATAGGTACTAAACCATTAGTAAAAAACTCCATAGTAATATGTGCCATTACATCATAGCCCGTCTTATTTCTAATATCAGCAATTAATAAAACATCTTGATGTGGTACTGCTACTAGCATTTCACCTTCACACTTTTGCTCAAATTCGCGCATGAGTGTTCGGTTTAATATTCGACTTGCATCATACCCATCATTTGTGTTTATAAAATAAAAGATGTTGCCTTTCACTTCATCTGTTGAAAATGAATTGTCAAGCTTTCGTAAATTAAACATCGCCATCTCTCGAATTTGTTGATGCGTTAACTTGAGTTCATTTAAAAGTTGCTCATCTATCAATCGATAAGACTTATTTAAGTCTAATGCATAATAGATGCGTGTTTCAGCTGTATGTTCATCTGTTATAAAATCATGGCCCTCTTTAGTCTTTTGATGAAAACTTGTTGCCCTTACGACAGGATAAATATTAACTTGATCTAACAGTTTATGAGCTTCATCTTGCATTTGATGAATAGACTCATTAATATAGTACACAATTTCATCTGTAATTTGAGTTTGGCCATTATTATATTTAGCGACGATGGGTGAAAGCTTAACTGTCACACCTTTTTGATTATCTTTTCTGTATATACGTAAAGATTCCTCATCACGATTAAATTGATATTTTACGTCCAAATGTTCTAATCGTGATTGAATTAAGTCTCTCATTTTAAAGATATTCATCTTTTCACTCCTATATTCGTGCCTTATATTAGTTTACAATAAATATGCCCTTAGGACTAGAGAAAAACCATGTCCTAAGGGCTAAAAAATTATACAAACTGACTCATAAATTGATCAATTTGATCAATTGTCTTTCTTTCCTTGCCAATGTAATCACCGATACGGTTTCCATCCTGGTATACAATGAAACTTGGAATACCCATCACACCTTCTTCAATGGCTAAATCTATAAATGCATCACGATCAACGCGTACAAATTCAAATTGTGAAAACTTCTCTTCTATTTTGGGTAAATCAGGTTCAATAACGCGACAATCCGGGCACCAGTTCGCTGAAAACAGAAAAACTGTCTTTGATTGTTTTAAACTTTGATATTGCTGTTCTGATTCTAATTTTTTCATCTTAAAAACACCTTCTTTATTCGTATTGTAACTTTTTAATTGTTCTCTCATCAAGTGCTTTGATTGCAGCATACAACCACTGCTTTGCTTGTTCATAATCACGAATATCAAATACTGCATCAGAGCTATGGATGTAGCGTGCACATACTCCAATCACTGCTGTCGGTACACCAATATTTGATTTATGAATAACGCCGCCATCAGTTCCACCAGGTGATATATAGTGCTGATAGAGAATGTCATTATCACACGCTACTTGTTTCAAAAACGCTTTGAAGGAGCGTTTCAGAAGCATCGTACCATCTTTAATTCGTAATAAGGCTCCTTCACCCAGAACACCAGACAATCCTTGTCTCCCTTTCATATCATTAGCTGGAGAACAATCCACTACAAAAGCCACATCCGGATTAATAAGACGACTTGAAACTTCAGCACCTCTAAGCCCCACTTCTTCTTGCACATTTGCTCCAACGTATAAATCAAAATCAAGTTCGACATTTTCCAATTGCTCTAAGATTTCTAATGCAATGACACACCCATAACGGTTATCCCAAGCTTTAGATGCAAATCTATTTTGTGATAATTGTAAAAGTTCGGTATGTGGGACAATTGGATCACCAATTTGAATAGATCGATTTAATACTTCTTCCCTACTCTCTACTCCAATATCAAGAAGTAATTCTTCAATTTTAGGAGCGCTTTCTTTTCCCGAACGAAAATGTTTAGGTATATTTGCAACTACTCCAACCACTTCTTCATTATTGGAAGTGAGTATTTTAAGTCTTTGTCCCTGCCAAATATCGTTAGCAACGCCACCAAGTGCTGTGAATTTAATAAAACCATTCTCTGTCACTTCTGTAATCATAAAACCTATTTCATCCATATGTGCAGATATCATTACCCGTTTCGCATTTTTGTTTTTGCTTCGTTTGATACCATAAAACCCGCCCATACGATCATCTATAAATTCATCTACAAAAGGTTTCATCTCATTTTTCATATAATCCCGAATTTGATGTTCAAAATTTGGAGCTCCGTGAAGTTCTGTTAATATTTTAATTTTTTCAATTGTATTTTGAGACATAGTGACACTCCTATCAAAATTAATCTATATTATTTAGTATATCATTTAGTATATGGTAAACTATTAATAAGCTTTCAACGGAGGCGATATCATATGTTATCAAAAAGAAATTGGCCATTACTTCTACCGATTGC
This sequence comes from Staphylococcus felis, assembly GCF_003012915.1. Taxonomy (NCBI): domain Bacteria; kingdom Bacillati; phylum Bacillota; class Bacilli; order Caryophanales; family Staphylococcaceae; genus Staphylococcus; species Staphylococcus felis. Next base: position 2,198,121 of record NZ_CP027770.1, read on the forward strand.
AGTAGGTCTTGCACTAGCAGGAAGTTATTTTTATGTGTTGAATATGAATAAAACACATTATTACCCAGCAGAAAAAATTATTAAATCAGTCAGAAGTTATTTTAAAGACGTTTCGGGATCTTATATTTTATACGAACCTACGACTTATCGAAAATTTGGAATTGAGTATGAAGTTTATAAAGGCGGCATTAGTGCTGAAAGAAATGGGAAAGTTTATAACTATGAGTTTATAGCAGACGCTTATAATGGACAAGTTATGGATATTTTCGAAATCTAAAATACCATATAATAGTTCCCTGTAATATCACTAATGTAAAACAAGAGTGTTTTGAAAGCAGTTAAAGTTTGAACAAAACTCGAACAATTCAAAACATGGATTCACGTTGTTAAAGAATTGTAAGGTTCTATCAAAAACGCTGCTTTCGAAACACCATCTAACGCTTTCCAACAGAAAACATCCTTATGTTTTTCCATTTTAATCTTGTCACTCATTATATCATTAACAGGTTATCACTGACTCACTTTTACCAAAGCTCCCCTAAAAATTGTAAATAGTCCTTTTTCATTCTTACTTTTCTTTTGATGAATCATTATCAAATACTGGTCTTTCAATAGTTGAAGTGATACTTTTTAAGTCCTGAGAAAATTTGACAGCTAAGTAATGCACATCATGATAAAATAAAAACCAATAGTCATTCATAGCATAATAGCTTGTTCTTCGTTCCTTTTCGCGTATAGACTGCATTGGATAATCGTCATAAGCTGTCACCCACAACGGGTTAACGTGAGCTGTCGTCGATAAAATATCGGCCATGTGCACTGCACTTTCATTCTCACTTTTAATTTCTATTATTGAATGTCCGTAACTATGACCTCCTGTATGCGTCATTGTGATTCCAGGATAAGGCTCTACCTCATTTTCAAATAAAACTAACCGATTTTCATATGTGCCTTGGTTTTGTGTCCAATACGTAGCTCGGCTTCGAATATTTGGTGCTAAAAATTCATGATATTCATCTTGTTGAATAAAATGTAAGGCATTTTGAAATATCGCATTACCATTTCTATCAGTTAATCCTGTAGCATGATCAAAATGTAAATGCGTCATTAACACTAAATCAATATCATCTGGTGTTAAGTTATACATTTTTAAAGAATCTACAATACTTGACTCTTCTTTAACACCATAGTTTCTGAGTTGTTTATCCGTCAATTTACCATTCCCTATACCTGCATCAATCAATATGTTTTTTTCTCCCGTACGAATCAGAATAGGATGTGTTACCAGTGGCACTTGGTTGTTTGAATTAACAGGGTATCTTTTTTCCCATAGCGGTTTTGGGACAACACCAAATATTGCCCCACCATCCATTTGCGTGAAACCACCATTTAAAGCGTCAATTTGAAAATGCCCTATTTTCATTGTCATCACCCCTAATATTTATTTTAAAAGGCTTTATTAGCATTAATCAAATGTTAAATCGATATTATTTACATAAAAAAACGACATCACCTTTTAAAAGTCATGTCGCAATAGAGATTAATTTTTAAAGCCATTCTATAAAATATCATTACTGATGAAATTTTGCTTCCATTCTATAAATTCTCGACCCTTTTTCTGAGAATTTATATTCATATTCAGTTGGAATATTATCACCAGTGTCTTCTTCATGAAGGTTAAGATTAATTTTTGTAAAATACATCCCAAATTCAGACATACTTTCAAGACTATACGCAAATAATCCTCTATTGTCAGTTTTAAAATGAATTTCACCATCAGTTGACAATATGTGCTGGTAGATTTCTAAAAAAGTATGATATGTCAACCTTCTTTTAGCATGTCTCTTTTTAGGCCAAGGATCTGAAAAGTTAAGGTAAATGCGTTCAATCTCGTGAGGCTTAAAATATTCAGTGAGCTGAACAGCATCATTACACAGCAGCTTAATGTTTGTTAAATTTTGATCAATCACTTTATCTAAAACCCGAATCATCACATTTTTATCGCGCTCAATAGATATGTAATTGATGTGAGGATTTTGTGATGCTAGTGTTGTAATAAATTTCCCCATACCTGAACCAACTTCAATGTGAATAGGGTTGTCATTATTGAACCATTCACGAATAGATTGAGCATGATCTCCATCTAAATCGACACAATCTAAATGTTCCCTCAAATAATCTTCAGCCCATGGTTTGTTTCTCATTCTCATAAATTTTGGCTCCTTATATGAATATATTGCGGTTCATAACCTCATTTAAAAACTCTAACCACGTATTCATATCTTTGTATCGCTTATGTTCCTCATTCCACTGAACCATACCGATTGATTGTATCACAGCATACCACTTCATACGGCGCTTTAAATTCATAGATTCATTTACACCATATGTATTGAACCATGGCGACCAACTATTTTCAGGAACATAGTTGTAAAGCAACATACCTATATCAATTGCTGGGTCAGCTATCATAGCCCCTTCCCAATCAACAAGGAATAATTCATCTTTATCAGATAATAACCAATTGTTATGGTTCACATCTCCGTGTACAACTGTATAAAAACGCGGATCAAATTCTGGCATATGCTCTTCTAAATAAATTAATGCTTTTCGTACAATGTGATGTGTCATGACTTCTCTAGAAAGTGACGCATTAATTTTTTTGAACATAATTTGTGGTGTAATAGGCTCCATACCCATGCGCTTTAGCATTGTTAATAAAGGCCGAGAGTCATGTATTTTCTTTAATAATAAAGCCACTCGATTTTGCTTCATTTCATATGAGCTTAATTCTCTTCCATTTTTCCAGTGTTGAGCGGTAACAACTTCACCTGTTTCAATTCGCTTAGTCCATACAAGCTTAGGAACGATGCCCTCGGCCGATAGTGCTGCAATAAAAGGATTTGAATTCCGTTTTAAAAATAATTTTTGCCCATCTTGTTCTGCCATATAAGCTTCACCTGATGCACCACCCGCTGAATCAAGAGTCCAACCTAGCTGATAAAACTGCTCCACAACTTGTTCACCTCACTTCCAAATAGAAAAGGCTCATGAAACTAATTCAAGAGCCATATTTACATCATCTTTTTACTTCATATTTCACGTACATACAATTAGCACTTATTAAAGATTTTATAATTAAAACATGATTTTTTCAACCAATAATGAAACACAAATTGTGTCTTTTTACCTTCTAAAAGAAATTAAACCGTCACAAATTTTTTAAATTTTTATGATACTGAATGTGAATCGATATATCTTTCAAATCCTTTTTGTAATTGGCGCGTGATAGCCCCTACGTTACCATCATTAACGTCTTCACCATCAATTTTTACAACAGGCATCACTTCTGCTGATGTACTAGAGATAAACACTTCATCAGCATCTTTCAAAAAGTCTACAGTGAAAGCTTCATCCTTAAAGATAATATTTTCATCTTCACAAATCCATTTAATAACTTGTCGTGTAATGCCGTTTAAAATCAAGTGATTTGTAGGGTGTGAGTACACGATGCCATCTTTTATTGCATAGGCATTACTAGACGCACCTTCAGTCACAATGCCTTCTCGATGTTGAATCGCTTCTACAGCATTATATTTGGTTGCATATTCTTTAGCCAAAACATTTCCCAATAAGTTTAAACTTTTGATGTCACATCTTAACCAACGTATGTCCTCTGTTGTTACTACAGACACACCTTCATTTAATTCTTTGAATGGGCGTTGATAAGCAGTCGCAAATCCCGTTATTACAGGTTCTACTGGAGGAGTAGGAAATGCATGGTTACGAGGAGAAATGCCTCGAGTGGCTTGAATATAAATCCCGCCATTACTTACATGATTTATCTCTGCTAATTCACGCACAAGACTTATTAAATCATCTACAGAATCGTTTAAATCTAAACCAATTTCAGACGCACTTCTAAGCATTCTTTCAAAATGTTCGCGTGCTGTAAATAATTTCCCATCATAAATACGAATATACTCATAAATGCCATCACCAAAATTATAACCTCGATCGTTATAAGCTACAGTAGCTTCGTGCTCGTCGACAAACTTACCATTGATCAGTATTTTATTCATCATCTATCCCTCCACACAAACTGCATATATAGCTTCTAAATAAATGCTCGTTGCATTAAATAATTGTTTTTTAGTAATATATTCATTCTTTTGATGCATTAAATCAACAGAATCTTCAAACATAGCTCCAAAAGCAACACCTTTATCGAGATTACGCGCGTATGTTCCGCCTCCAATCGTAAATGATGGGCGCATGTCTCCAGTTTGATTACGGTATGCTGTCAATAATTTCTCAATAAAAGGATCTTCTGGGTTAACAAAATGTGGTTGTTGAATTTTTCCCATATCAATTTTGAACCCGTCTTTGTTAATTTCTTTTTCAAACGCTTGAATAGACTGCTCAAAATGAAAGCCTTCTGGAAATCTTAAATTCACACCATATTTGCCACCTTGTTTATTATCATATTGAATAACGCCTATATTCGTTGTGACATCACCCATATGATCTGTATGAAATTTCATGCCCATTTTTTCACCAAAATGAGAATCGAATAAATACATATCACCGAACTCAGTCCATTTTTTAGCACTTTGGTTTAAGTTTAAAGTATTTAAAAAGTGGACTAAATACATACCTGCATTTACACCAATAGAAGGGTCCATTCCGTGAACAGCCACTCCGTTTACACTTAGTATTAATTTGCCACTATCCACCTCATAATGACCTTTAAGTTGATGCTCTTCTAAAAATGCTTCAAAATGCTGGATTGTATTAGTCATATTCTCTTTCACTAATACACTTGTAGTTGCAAGGTCAGGGACCATGTTGTATCGTTCACCAGATGAAAAATGCAATAATTCAATTTCGGGCTCATCGTCATCTTGTGATAATGATGTTTGAACAAAATCAAACGTTGTAATTCCTTTTTCACCATGAATAAGAGGAAACTCTGCATCAGGTGCTATCCCAATTGTTGGCATTTCTTCTGTTTTAAAATAACGTTCTGTACATTTCCAATCAGACTCTTCATCTGTACCTATGATAATATGAATTCTTTTTTTCCAATCAACATTCATTTCGTTTAAAATTTTGACAGCGTAATATGCTGCAATAGTAGGTCCTTTGTCATCTAATGTACCACGTGCAATGATTTTATCTTCTGTAACGACTGGATCGAACGGATCAGAGTCCCAATCATTGCCAGCTGGTACGACATCAACATGGCCTAAGATACCAAACAATTCGTCACCTTTCCCTACCTCAATACGCCCTGCTAAGTGATCCGTGTCATATGTATTAAATCCATCTCTTTTTGCAAGTTGATACATATATTCTAAAGCTGCTTTAGGTCCAGGACCAACTGGAGCATCTTCTGTTGCTTCGCTGTCGTCTCTTACAGACTTAATCTTTAATAATCCATTCAAATCCTCAATCATTTGAGTTTCATATTCTTTTACTTTTTCTCTCCACATACTAATCAACTTCCTTTATTATTTATGGTATTACAAACCATTTTACATGAATTATAAATTAAAAAACAGTGTAAACATGCCTTATTTATCTCATTTTTCAAAAAATTTATAATACCTTTTTACGTATCTCTTGAGATATTTATTTTACTTTAGCAATATTAAAGTGTAGATTAAAGAAAAACTGCCGACAAATTCAAAGTTCTTGTCGACAGTAAAAAGGCGTTCAAATATTACTTCAGATAATCTTTTTATTAATTCTTTTTGTTATCTTGATTTAACTTTTCTTATGTTGAAGGGTGTAGATTGTTAGAAGGATCACCACCGCCTTCAGCATCAAATGTAGATTCCCTTTCTCCAGTTTGATGTGATTCATTAGCATTTAAAATCGCTTCTTTTTTATTTGTTATAAACGTTTTCGGATCTTGCTTGACCTCATTAACATAAGCTTTCGGATCTTTTTTTACTTTATTAATCTCTTCATTAGCGACATCCGTAATTTGAGATGCCTTTTCTTGAGCTCGTTGTTTATATGATTCTGGATCTTCTTTGTATTTATGATATTCTTCTTTTAACTTGTCTCTATTTTGCTTTTTTGAAAGGACTACCGCTGCAACTGCAGTTCCAATCCCGATTACAGCTCTTAAAAAATTGTTTGATTTTGCCATTTTTATCACCTCTATGCATTTTAATAAAAAAATACCCTTTAGTAACAGCTTTAAACATTTACTTTAAATTTTAAATAGATACAATTATAAAAATAGTTGTAACTCTTCTGGCGTTAGTTTTCGATACGTGCCTGGTTTTAAGTTATCATCTAATTGAAGCGATCCAATCGCAATTCGTTTTAGAAAAAGGACTTCATTGTCAATCTTATGAAACATTCGCTTGATTTGATGGTATTTTCCTTCTTCTATTTTAACCAACGCTTCTTTTGGATTTGTTAAAATTTCAAGAGAAGCCGGTTTACATATACTATCTTTTAATTGCACACCTTCTTGAAAATAAGCACGATTTTGTTCAACTAAATCGTGTTTTGCTTGTACGTAATATGTTTTAGGCACTTTTTGATTTGGATTCATAATGCGATGATTAAACTGTCCATCGTTAGTAATTAACAACAATCCTTCAGTATCTTTATCAAGTCGCCCAACAGGAAATAAATGAAGGTGACGATATTCGGTGATAAGATCTATTACAGTCTGATGAACATCATCCTCAGTTGCAGAGATAACCCCTTGAGGTTTATTCATCATAATATATACATACGGTTCATACTGCACACGTTCATTCATAAAGTACACCATATCCTGATTAGGGTCGATATGGGATTTTGCACTTTTTATTTTGTTGCCATTAATAGATACATGCCCCTTTTTGATACTATTTTTAATCTCATTTCGAGAACCATAACCCATCTGAGCTAAAAATTTATCAATACGCATTATAAAAACCCAACCTTATTTCGTATCTTATTCGGTATAGCACCTAAGTATTTATCTGCTAATTGCGTTTTCATGACTATAACACCATAAACAACCGCTCCAATAAACGCACAAACGATTGTCATCATTAAAGCTCCCCACTGGCTTGTAGGAGAAACGAACAATCTCATCAATAACACAGTGCATTCTACAACGATCATCATCACAAAGCTATAGATTAATATTTTACTAATGTCATAAAACGTTTCTCTAAAGTGAAAATGTGCGTACTTTTTCAGAATTATCATATTACATAAGATTGCGATACATAAAGCAATCGCTGTACTTACAATTGCACCTGCTGTTTGAAAAGCAATAATAAGCGGAAAGTTTAAAATTAATTTTACTATTATGGAACCAAGCACAATAAATACAGTGAGTTTCTGTTTATTAATACCTTGTAACATTGAAGCAGTTACGCTAAATAATGAGATAAGCACTGCAACTGGTGCATAAATAAATAGCAAACGACTACCTTCAAAACTATATTCATAAAAAACGGTATACAATGGTACAGCCAATGCCATAATCCCTAAGCTTGCTGGTACTGTAATAAACATAAGAACACCTAATGCGGTTCTTATTTGGCGATGCATTTCCTTAAAATTACCTTTTTCATACGTCTTAGTGATAAATGGAATTAAACTAATCGCAAACCCTGCAGCTAATGATGTAGGAATCATAACAATTTTATTAGTTGTCATATTTAACATGGTAAATAAACTATCTTGTAACCTTACTGCTACGCCAGCCATTCCAAGTGCATTATTGTGCGTTAATTGGTCAATAATCATGATTAACGGAAAATGCAAACTGACAATTACAAATGGAATACTATATGAAATAATTTCTTTATACATTGTTTGATAAGAGACATCAATGCCTGTATGGTCAGATTCTACCATTTTGTTAATCCCTTTACGGCGTTTAATCCAATACCACCATAACGTTAAAATCCCTGTAATAGCCCCAATAGCAGCACCAAATGTAGCAATACCATTCGCAAATAATATACTGCCATCAAATACATTCAGGACTAAATAACTACCTATTAATATAAATAATATACGTGCAATTTGTTCTGTCACTTCTGATAATGCTGTTGGTCCCATTGACTGATAGCCTTGAAAAACACCTCTCCAAGTAGCTAAAACGGGTATAAAAATAACAACAAAACTAATTGTACGTATAATTGACGTAATTTGCTCAACAGTCCAACCTGCATCTTGATCAGTGTTATTTGCAATCGTTACAGAAGCAATTGAAGGTGAAAGGATATACAAAACTATAAATCCTAAAACACCTGTAATACTCATCACTATGAAGCTAGAGCGGTATAACTTTTGACTAACTCGATATGCCCCCATCGCATTGTACCTCGCAACATATTTAGATGCTGCTAGTGGCACACCAGCTGTAGCAACAGCAATCGCAATATTATACGGGCCATACGCGTAGTTAAATGGTGCTAAATGATCAGCACCACCTATAATTCGGTAAAAAGGAATAATATAAATAATTCCTAAAATCTTAGTAATTAGAATACTAAATGTTAATAAAAAGGTCCCTCTTACTAATTCCTTATTATCACTCATCACACAAACCTACCTACCTATTAATTTAAATTACTATTATAACACAATACGTTTATTATACACTCTATCATCCTATGTTAAAATTAAAACATCAATAATAAGGGAGTTTTTATATGCTATTTCAAACCATAGTCATCGGTGGTGGACCTAGCGGCATAATGGCAGCTATTTCTGCAAGTCAGCAAGGACAACAGGTTTTATTGTTAGAAAAGAAAAAGGGATTAGGTCGAAAACTTAAAATTTCAGGAGGTGGACGTTGTAATGTGACCAATCGTTTACCTCATTCTGAAATTATCAAAAACATTCCAGGTAATGGAAAATTTATGTATAGTCCCTTTTCTTTGTTTGACAATGAATCCATTATTGCATTTTTTCAAAATCGTGGATTACAACTTAAAGAAGAAGATCATGGTCGAATGTTCCCTATTACAGACCAATCTCAAGATGTTCTTGATGTCTTAATAAAAGAATTAAAAAAGAATCATGTCATTATTCATGAAGAAACAAAAGTAACTAAAGTTCAAAGCAGTGATTCTAATTTTACTGTTACTTTAGAATCTGGTAAGCAATTTCATGCTAAATCCGTCATCATTGCGACTGGAGGCACTAGCGTCCCACAAACTGGTTCAACAGGTGATGGATATCATTTTGCAAAATCATTAGGTCATCAAATAACTGAATTGTTCCCAACTGAAGTACCTATCAAATCAAGTGAACCTTTTATAAAACAACAAATACTAAAGGGGTTAAGTTTAAAAAATGTCAGTTTATCTGTTCTTAAAAAGAATGGTAAAAAGAGAATCACTCATACAATGGACATGATATTCACCCATTTCGGTATAAGTGGGCCCGCCGCATTGAGATGTAGCCAATTTATATACAAGGAACAACAAAGCCAAAAGAAACAAACTATAACTATGCAACTAGATGTTTTCCCAGATTTGACTGAAGATATGCTAAAACAGCACATTGTAAAACGTTTAAAAGAAGACCCCGATAAAATTATTAAAAATAGCTTAAAAGGGCTAATTGAAGAGCGTTACTTACATTTTATGATTCAGGAGAGTCAAATCAATTTAGACACAACTTATCATCATTTGAGCACACAAAATATTTCTGATTTAGTTAGAATGCTTAAAGGGTTTACTTTTACTGTGAATGGCACTTTATCATTAGAAAAAGCATTTGTCACTGGCGGTGGTGTATCCATCAAAGAAGTCGTGCCAACAACCATGGAGTCAAAAATCACGCCTGGCTTATTCTTATGCGGAGAAGTTTTAGATATACATGGTTATACAGGTGGCTATAACATTACCTGTGCGCTAGTTACTGGTTATGTGGCAGGTTATTACGCCGGATTAACTTAAAAGTGTGATAACTTAAGTCCTTTCTGGCACTACAATAAATAAAAAGACTTGAGATGTAGTTCATATTCCTCCATAAAACAACTAGGATTAATACACTAACATCTCAAGTCCTATAGAATTAATCATTCAGAGCGGCTATTCCAGGTTTAAACACCTTTGTACTCTAATCCCTCATCACCAAACGCTTTCATACCGCCTTCTACATTTACTGCATCAATATCATGATGATTAAGGAAATTTACAACGTTGGCACTTCTAACGCCGCCTGCACAAACAATGTAATACGTTTGATTAGAACTAAAATCTTTCAAATGATTTGGGATATCATTCATCGGAATATGCTTAGCATCAGGAATCATACCCATTGCAACTTCTTCATCTTCACGCACATCAATGATATTTACAGGTTCCGTACTCAGAATCATAGATTTTAATTCATCTGTTGTTATTGATTTCATATTCATCCTCCTTTTTATTTAGCAACAATATTTACTAATTTTTGAGGGATTGCAATAACTTTATGAATGGATTTCCCTTCAATCGCTGTTTTCACATTGTCATTAGATAGTGCCATTTCTTCCATTTCTTCCTTAGTAGCATCTTTAGGAATTTCTAATTTAGCACGTACTTTGCCATTGAGTTGCACCACAATTTCAACAACGTCATCTATTAACAATGTCTCATCATAACTTGGCCAAGGTTGATATGTGATTGTACCTTCATGCCCTAAAATGCTCCAAAGCTCTTCTCCAATATGTGGGGCAATTGGAGATAACATTTTAACAAATCCTTCTATATAGGATTTATTCAACTTCTCTGCCTTATAACAATCATTTATAAATACCATAAGTTGACTGATTGCTGTATTAAAGTTAAGGCTCTCAAAATCATCAGTCACCTTTTTAACAGTTTGATGGTAAACCTTTTGAAGTATTGGCGTTTCCTCTTCAGTCACTTTATCAACAAGATTACCCTCTTCGGTCACGAGTAATCGCCAGATACGATCTAAAAAGCGTCTCGATCCATCTAATCCTTTTTCGCTCCATGCAATTGCAGCATCTAAAGGTCCCATAAACATTTCGTATAATCTCAATGTATCTGCACCATGAGAGCGTATAATATCATCTGGATTAACAACATTCCCTTTTGATTTACTCATTTTTTCATTACCTTCACCTAAAATCATCCCTTGGTTGAATAATTTTTGGAAAGGTTCTTTTGTCGGTACTACACCTATATCATAAAGGACTTTATGCCAAAATCTTGCATATAGTAAGTGTAAAACTGCATGCTCTACACCACCAATATATAAATCCACAGGTAACCAGTGCTTTAACTTTTCGGGATCTGCTAACATTTGGTCGTTTTTAGGATCGATGTAACGTAAATAGTACCAACAACTTCCGGCCCATTGCGGCATTGTATTGGTCTCGCGTCTGCCTTTCATTCCTGTTTCAGGATCAACAACATTAATAAACTCATCAATATTAGCTAATGGCGACTCTCCTGAACCTGAAGGCTTGATGTGATCTGTTTTCGGCAATAGTACTGGTAGTTCACTTTCCGGCACTGTAGTCATACTGCCATCTTCCCAATGTATAATTGGAATCGGTTCACCCCAATAACGTTGGCGACTAAATAACCAGTCTCTTAGTTTATAATTGACCTTCTTCTCTCCAATTTGTTTCTCTTCTAATACTTCGATCGCCTTAGCAATAGCCTCTTGATTAGATAAACCGTTCAATTCATTTGAATGAATGTGTGGACCATCTCCAGTAAAGTAACCAGTATCCTCATCATGATCAATAACCGTTTTAATAGGCAATTCAAACGTTTTTGCAAATTCAAAATCACGTTCATCATGACCTGGTACTGCCATAACAGCTCCTGTTCCATATGAGGCAAGTACATAATCGGCAATCCAAATTGGCATCTTTTCACCAGAAAGTGGATGAATTGCATAAGCACCAGTGAATACACCTGATTTCTCTTTAGCTAAATCCGTTCGCTCTAAATCTGATTTTTTAGCCGCTTCGCCTTGATATGCTTTAACTACTTCATATTGTTCAGTCGATGTAATTTGATTCACAAGCTGATGCTCTGGGCTTAACACTAAAAATGTTGCACCATAAATCGTGTCAGGTCTTGTCGTAAAGACTTCGATAGGTTCATGCGTATTAGCAACGTTATATACGACTTTTGCTCCTTCTGAACGTCCAATCCAATTACGCTGCATATCTTTAATAGACTCTGGCCAATCAAGCTCTTCTAAATCTTCTAGTAAACGGTCTGCATACTCCGTTATTTTTAGTACCCATTGTTTCATAGGGCGTCGTACTACAGGGTGTCCTCCGCGCTCTGAGACACCGTCAACGACTTCTTCATTTGATAAAACTGTTCCTAAAGCTTCACACCAATTGACTGGAATTTCATCAATATACGCCAAGCCCTTTTTATATAATTGAATAAAAATCCACTGTGTCCATTTATAATAGCTTGGATCAGTCGTACTTACTTCACGATCCCAATCATAGCTAAAACCGAGCTCTTGAATTTGACGTTTGAACGTTTGGATATTACGTTTTGTAAATTCTGCTGGATCATTACCCGTATCAAGCGCATATTGTTCAGCAGGTAATCCAAAAGCATCCCAGCCCATAGGATGTAATACATTATAGCCTTGCATTCTTTTATAACGGGATAAAATGTCTGTCGCTGTATACCCTTCCGGATGACCAACATGAAGTCCAGCACCAGATGGATAAGGAAACATATCTAAAGCATAAAATTTCTTTTGGCCAAAGTGATCTTCAGCTTTAAAAGTTTTGTTGTCTAACCAGTATTGTTGCCATTTTTTTTCAATTTGTTGATGATTATAATTCACAATCACAAATCCTCCTCAATTAAAAAAGCACCCCAAACTATCATTATTGAAGGGACGACATTAGCCGCGGTACCACCCTTTTTCACAAACGTGCACTTAATTAAATAGTTAGAGATGCTTTTATGATATTAATATTGGTAAGTTCACTCAAAGTAATTCATTAGTTCGCACCACCACTAACTCTCTTCAGAAAACATTATGAGCTACTACTCCATTTAAATTCAACGTAAAATATGACTTAAATATTGATTCTATTCTATATTAAGAAATTTATACCTTTGATGCAAGCTTTAATATTCAAATGTTAAGTGTCTATCGTAAATATACCTGATTTTGCGTCACATTTTCAAAATTAAGTTGTACATAGAATTTGAATTAAAAAATATGTTAAAATTTGGAAATACATTGTTTTTGAAAGGACGTTGAAAATATGGGTACAGTTTTCCCCTATGCATTTGAAGATAAGCGATACCACACACTTAACTATCATTTAAAAAATAAATTTGGAGAGAAAATATTTAAAGTAGCTCTCGATGGCGGATTTGATTGTCCAAATAGGGATGGTACTGTCGCACATGGCGGTTGTACATTTTGTTCAGCAGCTGGTAGTGGTGATTTTGCAGGCAATCGTGCTGACCCAATAGAAGTTCAATTTGAAGAAATTAAAAATCGTATGCATGAAAAATGGCATGAAGGTAAGTATATCGCATACTTTCAAGCATTTACAAATACACATGCACCAGTTGAGGTCTTACGTGAAAAATTTGAATCTGCACTTAAACAAGAAAATGTTGTCGGACTTTCGATAGGTACTCGTCCAGACTGTTTGCCTGATGATGTTGTAGAATATCTTGCAGAATTAAATCAAAGAACATACTTATGGGTCGAATTAGGCCTTCAAACCGTTCATGACCGAACATCAAATTTAATCAATCGCGCACATGATATGGAGTGTTATAATCAAGGCGTCGCCAAGTTACGTAAACATCATATTAATGTTTGTTCACATATTATTAATGGACTTCCTGGAGAAGATTATGACATGATGATGGAAACTGCTCAAACAGTAGCTCAAATGGATGTTCAAGGTATCAAAATTCATCTCCTGCACTTATTAAAAGGGACGCCTATGATTAAACAATATGAAAAAGGTCTACTTGAGTTCATGTCCAAGGAAGAGTACATTCACTTAGTCTGCGATCAACTCGAAATCATTCCCCCTGAAATGATTGTTCACAGAATTACAGGTGATGGCCCAATTGACTTAATGGTGGGGCCAATGTGGAGTGTTAATAAATGGGAAATTTTAAATGAAATTGATGCAGAATTAAAAAGAAGAGGTACAGTACAAGGGACTCAGTATAAGGATGCGGTCCACCTATGATTATTCAACGTATTTTACCTTTCGCTAAGCAACTTATAGAAACACATGTCAATGCATCTAGTGTTGTAATAGATGCCACATGTGGCAATGGATGGGATACACAGTTTTTAGCGCAATTGGTTCCTGATGGTTATGTCTATGCTTGTGATATTCAAGCAGCAGCAGTAGAAAAGACTTCTGAACGCGTTCGATCTTTTAAAAATGTAAAAGTCATACACACAGGTCATGAGCATATTATAGATTATATCCCTACTCAACATCGTCAATCACTCGATGCAGCCATTTTTAATTTAGGTTATTTGCCTAAAGGTGATAAATCGATTGTCACTCATCCTGATACAACTATATGTGCCATTGAAAATATATTCAAACAACTATCATCTGAAGGTATTATTGTGGTTGTGGTATATCCTGGTCATCCTGAAGGTCAAATCGAAAGTAATGCAGTTCATCAATTTTTGAGCCACTTCGATCAAAACATGGCACACGTTTTAAAATATGAATTTATAAATCAACAAAATAATCCTCCCTATATTGTCGCCATAGAAAAAAGATAATCGACACACAATCATAATAAAGAACCACTTACTCAAAGTTTAACGCCGCCTAAAATACAAATAGGCTTGGCATTCAATGGGAAAGTGATTCTTTATTTTTATTCATTACATTCGTCAATAAGCGAATTAAAAAGAGATTTTAATCTGTTTTGTCTATCCTTTATTTTAGCGCATACAAATTGTATTAACTCTTGCTTTTCATTTAATTTATTTTCATTAAAATAAATCAGTACTGTTCGCTCATCATTTTGTGGTCTTTTCTTTGTAATCCATTGTTTTTCAACTAAGTTATTATAAACACGTGTTCTTTTGTACGATTTAATATGAACGTATTGATCCATTTCTTTTAATGACATCGACCCTTTGTCCCAAAGCATGAGTAAAATTAGGAACTCTTCTTTAGATAATTTATATTTTTGCTCAATTGAATCAAAGACATCTTCAACCTCTTTTTGCAAATCCTCTAAGTGCAATAACTGGCTCACTTCAAAATCTTTTTCTCTAATCATGATTAAGTCTCCTTTCATAAGAGTCCTTATAACCTTTTTACCCTAACGTTAAAAGACTTAATCACTTATCATCAATGTCATATCGTTAAAAACTTAATATTCATTATTCATTTAGAATAAATAATCAATAGAATCTTGCATTTGCTTTAAAACATTAACTGATTTCTCAAATTTTTCTTTTTCATCTTCATTAAGAGGTGTCTCAATAATACGTGTTGCCCCTTCGCCATTAATTAATGTTGGAACACCTGTATAGACGCCAGTATGTCCATATTCACCTTCTAAGTAACTAGAAACTGTTAAAACAACATTTTGATTTTTTAGAATAGCTTTAGAAATATGCATTAAGCCCATTGCAACACCATAATAAGTCGCTCCTTTGGCTTGAATAATTTCGTAAGCAGCATCACGTGTTTTCACATATATTTCATCAATTAAATGAGCCTTTTCTGGATTATTTTTGAGCTCTTCGTATAAAGGAACACCTGCAATTGTAGCCGAAGACCATACAGGCACCTCTGAATCACCATGTTCACCAATAATGTTAGCGTGCACGCTAGCCGGAGCCACTTCAAATGCTTCACTTAATAAATGTCTGAATCTCGCAGTATCTAAAATTGTACCTGAACCAATTACTTTATGTTTTGGAAGTCCAGAATATTTTAATGTGACATATGTTAAGATATCCACTGGATTTGCAGCAATTAAGAATATACCATCAAAACCACTATCCATAATAGAAGTAATAATGTTTTTATATATCTTGGCATTTTTTTCAACTAAATCTAATCGTGTTTCTCCTACTTTTTGTGGCGCGCCTGCACAAATGACTACTAAATCTGCGTCACTACAGTCTTCATATTTCCCGGCTTTTACTTTTACAGGCGACATTGCGTATGGTGCACCGTGATTTAAATCAAGTACATCACCTAATACTTTATCTTCATTGATATCTATAATAAATAGTTCGTCAGCAACACCTTGACTAACCATTGTAAATGCATAACTTGCTCCAACCGCACCGTTACCTACTAATACAACTTTATTACCTTTTTTAGACATCATGACTCTCTCCAATCTATTCCTTCAGTATTAATCACTAATTGTGATTTTTTTCACATATATAATTTACCATGTTTTTATTAGAAATGCAAGTATGATTTTTTTGGCTCTCAGTTAAATTGGACTGGTCGCATTAAATTAAGGCGTTATGCAATAATAGATTGCTTAACTCCTTTTTCGTTGCGTGATCATAAAGTCTTGAACATTAATGCCTCTTTTAATACAACATAAATCAGTAAAATTGAGTTGGTAAAACATATTTTATAACTTAGGGGTGTGAATAAATATAGCACATTTGATTGTTTCCTAAGCCGAGACTTCTGAGGCATCTTGCCGTAACCGAAAATCCATTTTAAGATTGGGTAAGTTCAATCTTAAAATGAGTTGAGGTGAAGCGCCTAGAAAAGCGAGGCTTTATGGAACAATCAAATAAATAAAATTATTTATACAGCAGTCCGGTTTACTATAGAACCTTCTTTTTTCAAAACTTATTTAAAATGATTGGCATCCTATTATTAAAAATGTCAAGAAGTGAATTGAGTAAAAAGTTCTCTTCCTGACATCCAAAATGATTATAATTAAAAAGTTTCCTGCTCGTATATAAACCCTGAAGTATAGACTCGATTATTCAAGAAAGTAAGGATATATTGCATTACTGCATCTCTTTCTGGTTCATTATGAATTTCATGATTCAAACCTTTCCAAACTTTAAAATATAACTCGTCAAACATTTTATATTTTATCAATTCCATCGTCGCATTTGTATCACTTATTTTGTCTTGATCACCAAACATTATACAAGTCGGAACATTCTTTAATTGATTTAAATAATCATTTGTCTCCTTCATTGTTTGAACTACCTCTTTATACCAATGATAGCTCACCTTTTTTAGCATTAAAGCATCACTATATGTATCTTCAAGCACTTCAGGATGACGCGTTAAATGTTCATAAGTGATACCTAATTCAAATTTAGCACTTTTTGATATATCACCTACATTTGAAAAAAGTGTTTTTTGTCGAGTTTGCCTATTGTTTTGAAATGCTAGTAATGGTGACAACAGCACAATTCCCTCAAGGTTTAAGTCTACTTTTTCTAATAAATTAATCGTAATTAAGCCACCTAAACCTACACCAATCATAAAAGTTGGTAAGTGATACTCTTCAGCTATAGCTAACCACTCTAAAACACGTTCATGATATATATCAAATGAGTCGATTTGACCTTTGTTCATTCGAGACGTTTGCCCTTGCCCTGGTAAATCACCCATAATGACGTGAAAACCATTTCGTCTTAGTTGCGTTATGACATACGCATATCGCCCAGTATGTTCTAACATATTATGGACAATGACAACGACACCTTTTGCCTCAACTTCTGTTTCCCATTTCCACATATTGTATTTTCCTTCCTTACAACATAATATGTTCTATTATAACGTTTAATTGTAATCTATGACTAGCGATATCAAATTGGATAATTAATATGGCTAGTGGTATCAAAAAAGAGATTGGATCCAAAGCCATCCCCTGATAGAATCACTTCACATCTCAATCTCATATCAATTTAGATTTGTAATAACCTCAAAGTCATTGTGACAAATCATTAACTTAATTTAAACGTTTTTCTCACTAATGGTACATTTAAGAGTAACACAGTTAATAGTACTTCATAAAAAGTAGGAAATAATTTAGCAAGTAACATTAAGAAAAATTGACCTATTAAAGTACCATTCCCTTGACTCGCATTAAAATTGGCTAGAATCGCAATATCAATTACATTTAAGCCTATAACTACAACTAAAACAATCCATAATTTTTTTGTTAGAATGCCAACAATTGTTCCAATTAAGACCATCAAAATTAACTCAAATACAAAATATTGAATAAACGTATCGAGTTGCGTCCCAAAAATATAAAAAGCCATATCTCTAAACATAACATTACTCCCTTATGCATTAATAATTTCATGTTAACATGAAATAGGCTTCGTAAATTTAAAGTTATCGTTAAGATTATCCATTTGAATTTACACTCAATTAACATTCTTTTTTCCATCAACTTTTACGATGTATTTACACAAGGTTTAAAATGGTTTAAACCTGCTGTGGTACGTTTTAAGTAAATACATAGGAAAGGAAATTGAGATGAAAATAATCGTTAAAAGCTTGTTTTGCTCATGTTTATTGTTATTTATACATTTCTATTCCTCAGTTGTTTTTGAACCCATTTTTCTTTAAAAGTTAATTATTATAATGAATGGTTATCAATTGGCTAAAAAGATTGAATCACACAGATTATAGTTTTAACTTGAAAACGTTTTCTTCATTGTTCCTTTCATGCTAAACTATTGGTATATAGTTAAGTTGGTATGGGAGGAATTTTCATGAGTCTAGTTAAAAACTTTTTTATTGCATTATCAAATAATGCATTTTTAAATAATACTGCTAAAAAAGTAGGTCCTTCATTAGGAGCAAATAAAGTCGTTGCTGGAAGTACTATCGATGAAGTTGTCGAAACAATCAAAGCTTTAAATCGCAAAAACATTTCAGTAACCGTTGATAATCTTGGTGAATTTGTCAATAATAGACAAGATGCCATTGCTGCTAAAGAAGCAATTTTAGATGTTATGAAAGCGATTAACGATCACCAATTGGATGCACATATGTCAGTCAAATTAAGTCAACTTGGCGCTGAATTTGATAAAGTATTAGCATACGAAAATATTTATGATATTGTAGCCAAAGCTAAGTCCTATCATCATATGCATATTAATATCGACACAGAAAAATACGATAGCTTATTTGATATTACCCAAACTTTAGATCGGTTAAAATCTGAATTTTCAAATGTTGGTACTGTTATTCAAGCTTATTTATTTAAAGCAGATGTTCTCATTGATAAGTATCCAGATTTGCGTTTGCGTTTAGTTAAAGGCGCATATAAAGAATCTCCTTACATCGCCTATCAAGATAAAGGTGAAATAGATCAAAATTATATTCGTCTTATTGAAAAACGCTTATTAACCGCAAAAAATATGACATCGATTGCAACACATGACCACCGTATTATCAATCACGTCAAACAGTTTATCGATGATCATCATATTGATAAGTCAAAAGTTGAATTTCAAATGTTATATGGATTCCGTAGCGACTTAGCTGAATCTATTGCGAATGAAGGCTATCAATTTACGATTTACGTCCCATTTGGTGATGATTGGTTTGGTTATTTTATGCGTCGACTTGCTGAACGCCCTCAAAACCTGACATTAGCATTAAAAGAATTTGTTAAACCTAAAACAATTGCAATATTAGGTTGTGTCGGCCTGTCTACGTTATTATTTTCTCTATTATATCGCAAAAAATAAAATAAAATAACATACTTTATTTTTTATGATATATCACTAACTCAAATTCAAGGCGATGAAATAATATACTCATTTCATTATTTCATCGCCTACACAATTTAAAGTTTATTTAAATGAATTTAATAAATTAGCCATCTCAATGGCACCAACAGCAGCTTCCGCCCCTTTATTTCCTGCTTTTGTGCCTGCTCTTTCTATTGCTTGTTCGATATTTTCAGTTGTTAATACACCGAATATAACAGGTACGCCTGTATCATCACTAGCCTTAGCAATTCCTTTCGCCGCTTCATTACAGACATAATCATAATGTGTCGTTGCACCTCTAATCACACATCCTAATGTTACAATTGCATCATACTTTTTTGTCAAAGCCATTTTTTTAGCCACAATTGGTAATTCAAATGCTCCGGGCACATATGCTACATCGATATCATTTTCATCAACTTGATGTCTTTGTAAGGCATCTAATGCCCCATCTACTAAACGACTCGTAATGAGATCGTTAAATCGACTTACAACGATTCCAATTTTTAATCCTTTTCCTACTAATTGACCTTCAAATTTCATATTTTATATCCTCCTGAATTTATTTCAATTAGAGCATATGCCCCATTTGTGTTTTTTTAACATTCATATAGTCATGATTATGAGTGTTGTTGTCTACTATAATAGGTATCCTATCAAGTATTTCGATGCCATAATCTCGAAGTCCCGAAAATTTTTCAGGATTGTTACTTAATAAATTAATTTTTTTCACACCTAAATGTTTTAACATCTGAGCAGCGATGTCATACTCGCGCAAATCTGGTTCAAATCCTAATGCTTCATTAGCAGTAACCGTATTATAACCCTGTTCTATCAATTCATATGCCTTCAGTTTATTAATTAAACCTATACCGCGTCCTTCTTGTGGCAAATATAAAATAATACCGTCATTTTCTTGAATATATGACATCGCTACTTCTAATTGTTCTCCGCAATCACAACGTTGACTATGAAAAATATCACCTGTTGCACACGCAGAATGGATGCGTACATTCATTTCTTCACTTAACTGTCCTTTTACAATTGCAAGGTTCTCAGATCCATCCACCTTTGAAGTAAACCCGTACATATCAAATTCACCAAATCGTGTTGGAAGTTTAATTTTAGCATCTTGTGTAATTAAAAAAGTATGTGCTTTTATATATTTTACAAGTGCTTCAATTGTAATCATTTTTAAATGATGCTCTTCCTTAAATGCTTGTAATGACTCGCCTTTCGCCATTGTGCCATCATCATTCATAATTTCACAAATAACACCTGCAGGTTGTGCGCCTGTTAACTTAGCCAAATCCAATGTCGCCTCTGTATGACCTCTTCTCTCTAAAACGCCCTTTTCTTTGCCAATAAGTGGAAAAATATGACCTGGTTGATTAAAAGTATGTGCATTTAAATGCGGTTCAATAAGTGCACGTACAGTTTGCGTTCTTTCAAATGCGCTGATACCTGTTGTACTCTCAACATGATCAATGCTAACTGTAAATGCTGTGCCATGTGGATCTGTATTATTTTGTACCATTACTGAGATGCCTGCTTGATTTGCAATATCTTGTGAAATCGGAGTACATATTAATCCACGTCCATATTTAGTCATAAAATTAATCGTATCATCATTCATCCATTCTGTAATAGCGACAAGATCACCTTCATTTTCTCGATTTTCATCATCAAGTACAATGATCATTTCACCATTTTTCAATGCCTTTAGCGCTTCATCAATTGAATCAAATTGCATGATAATCCCTCCGTTAAAATCCAGCTTTCAATAAGTCATTCATTGATAACTCTTTTTTATTTTGTATGGATGCTGTGACATATTTAAATAGCATATCAGCTTCTAAATGAACGACATCACCTTGCGTCTTATGAGATAAAGTAGTCGCTCGTCTTGTTTCAGGTATTAAATGTATTTCAAATGAAGTCGTATTTTTAGAAAAAACGGTTAGACTTATACCATCAACTGCAATTGAGCCTTGAGCAATCATTTGATTCAGTATTGAAGAAGGCGCTTCAATAGTGTATATCCATTCATTTTGGGATTGTTTAACATGAAGGATTTTTCCTATATCGTCAACATGACCTTGCACAAAATGTCCACCTAAACGGCCGGTTGCTAATAATGCTCGCTCTAAGTTTACTTGATCTCCTGATTTAAGCTGATTTAAATAGGTTTTATTTTCTGTTCCTAAAATCACATCCACTTTAAACGACGTATCATCAAATTCAATTACTGTTAAACATGTACCGTTGACACTGATTGAGTCGCCTATTTTCATATCGTCTAAAATTTTGGATGCTTTTATTGTGAGTTGAGTTGTGGGATGGTGCTTTTGAATAGATTGAATTGTGCCTAATTCCTCAATGATACCTGTAAACACATGGTCACTTCCTTTTCAAATGTAGTTTCAGGTCAGTATCTAACATTTCAGAATGTACAATTTCAAATTGTGGGATTTGGTCAAGTTCTTGAACCCATGCTGTTTGATAAAATTGGTATAAACCTTGACCACCTATGATTTTCGGGGCTAAATATAGGATGAAGTGAGTAACAAAAGGTGATGCTAAAAACTGAGATGTTATGTTTGGACCCGCTTCGACAAGTACGCGACCAAACCCTCTTTCATATAAATCTTTTAAAATATAGTCAATACGACAGTCTTTCAGTTTAACAATGCATACATTTTCTAAGTCTGTTGTTAATTGTGTATTTTCAGTATAAATGTAAATAGGTGCTTTGAGATCATGGAACATCTTTGATTCCCATTGCAATTGTCCGGATTTAGACAAGATCACTCGAGTAGGATGGTGACCTTCCTCTTTACGAACAGTTAAGCTCGGGTTATCTTTACTCAATGTCTCATTTCCAGTTATTATCGCATCATGCGTATGTCTTAATTTAAAGACATCAGATTTCACAGCTTTTGATGTGATCCACTGACTTTCTGAGCTATCAGTTGCTTGTTTGCCATCTAGACTTGCACTTACTTTCACTGTTACTATCGGCAAAGCATTCATCTTACTGCTAAAAAAGGATTGATAGCTTCTTTCCATTTGCACATTTTTTCGATATTCTACTTCAATACCAGCGCGTTCCATCATTGCATGGCCCGTTGAAGGTAAAGTCACATCACGTGCAGCATAAATAACCTTAGAAATCCCTAATTCAATAATGCGCTCAGCACAGGGAGGCGTTTCACCGTAATGTGAACAAGGCTCTAATGAGACATACATCGTTGAACCTGCCACATGTTCTGCACCCGCCATATCAATTGCTTGTATTTCTGCGTGCTTTTGTCCTTTTTTTAAATGTGCACCTATTCCAATAATTCGACCATTTTTCACAATGACCGCACCTACTGGAGGATTGGTTCCCGTTTGGCCTTCAACCATTTCTGCAAGTTGAATTGCATAATTTAAATAGTTCAATTCTCTTTTCACCTCAATAAAAAACCACTCGATTGTCGAATTCGAGTGGTGGGATTGTATGATTAAATGCCAATTAAATAATTTGCATTATAATACGATTAAGCATCAACAAATAAACATTTCCATAATAGTATTAAGAAATGCGTCGATGATATTCTTCCTCCCATCCAGACTCTAACTGTCGGCTCTAGATTCTCACTAGATCAGCCATATTTGTATCAAATATGGGTCGCAGGCTTATGATTTACTGCCGGTTGGGAATTTCACCCTGCCCCGAAAGAATATTAATGAAATTGTCATTGAGATTAAAAGATACTATGTTAAGGGTATGGGACACGCCATATTTTTCAGCTAACAGCTAAAAAGGTTTGTCCCAACCTCATGCTAATATCTTATATGAATTGTCGAATTTTGACAAATTATAAACACTAAACCTTTTATAATCATTATTTTTTGTTCTTTTTCTTACTTTTATTACCTTTTTTCTTCTTATTCTTCTTTTTTTCCTTCTTCTCTTGTTTTTCCAATGCCTTTTGAGCTTTGTATACTTCATATAGGTTGTCAACTGATCGTACGGCTTGCTGCAAAATCATCGTAACACCATTTCTTTCAAAATTAACTCCATTTGTAATTTGTCCAATTGCACGTAAATTATTAACCGTTCCATATAACGGGCTGACAACTTCATTTGTAGAAGGTACAATTTGAATACCGCCCATCGGATGTGACTGTACGATTTGTCTATTGGAGATATCGATTAATAGACCATCATCTTCATCTAATTCATCTAAATTTTTCTTTGGACCTGTTGCATTGATGACTGCATCTACTTTTGTTTCATTTGGTTGATTTTTGAATTTGAGTCGAAATTTACCGTAATAATGACGCACATGTTCTAAGCCTGAATATATTTCTAATGTTTCATTTTGTAACGCTTCAATAATAAGATGTGCTGTTTCTCTCGGCATTGGATTGGTATTTTCACGTAAATAACGATAATACTTACGCATAAATCGCATTTGATCTTGGCGACTCAAACTATTCCAAATCCAGTCCATATTTTCTTTTATGACTTCCAATACACTTTGTAGTGCGCCTACTTCTTCCTTATGGTTCAAATCATATTTCAAGTCACGAATTGCATCATATTTACGACGATTCAATAATTTTTGGAGCGGAATTCCTAAATAATCGCACTCTTTTTTGAAGAGTCGAATCGCCTCCTCTAATGGCACGACACCCATATTATCTGATTTTAATGCATCAAAATTGTTCATTGTAATAAATCGAAGCTTGATATCTTGCATATCACCACGAACACTAGGCAATTTGCCACTACGACTCGCTAATAAAATCGGCCTTTTCTGATGATGAGTCATTGCATAACGTATAACATCTAAACTTGCCAATCCTGTACCCACAATAGCAATACGATCATTTTGAGACACATCTTCAAGCGTTCGAAATGTCGGATAAGGTGAATGAATGTATTTCTCTGTGCCTTTTAATTGATATGGATCTTGATATGATAGCGTCCCAATTGTAAAGAATACATAGTCATATTTACGACACGACTCAATATCGTCACCAGTACATACGACAATCCTTTTAGGAATGATGGCATTAGCTTGTTCTTCTATGTACATGTGAGTCACCGCTTCATATATTGGATTGATATTATCAAATTCGTCACAATATTTCTCTAGGTGCGCTTTCATATAGTGACCAAATACATATCTTGGGAGGTACTCAGCATTACCATAGTTAAAATCATCTTGTGCGTTATACCATTCACGAAACTCTAACAGGTTATCTTTATTAAGTGACAACATATCAACGGGTACATTAATAAGTAAATCCTCGCTATCATTTTGGAAAGGTTGGCCTTGCCCCATATTTTCAGCTGTATCATATAAATCAACTGTTAGCTTTTTAAATTTTTTATATTTGACGAGTTGTCTTAAAACACTCACTCCTGCTGTTCCTGTTCCAATAATCGCAACTTTCATAGTCATCATCCTTATTCACAAATATTTATTAATACCCTTACCCTATTTTGACAGCTTTAATGGATTAATACCGTTATAGTAGCTAAAATATGATTGGGAGCATCTTTTAATTTCAAAAAAGCATTAGCTTTATAGACTTACATCTAAACTAACTCGTTCATCTAAAAACTATAAATTCACATCAGTTTGATATTCTACTGTCAATGCAGTATGCTATTTGAAAAGCAGTTCACACACTTAAAATTCTTCCAGCGTAGTTTATGGATATTAATAAGGAGACTGTACAAATGAAATTTTTATTTAAAGTTATGATTGCAACTGTTATTTTATTTTTCACATTAGGGCGTCATAATAAAGCGCAATAATACATTTTCACTTTAAAATGATATACGATTTTAGTTAAAAAACCCACTGCTCATTATTCATTTGCAGTGGGTTTTGACTTAGTAATTATCGCCATCGATATGCTTTTGATCTCCTTTATAAACATACCAATTAAAATATTTACCTTCAGTTTTCATATCTTTATAAAAACTAGCAATGATTGAAGCGTTACTCTTTGCCCAATTAATATCAGTTGCATACTGATGTTCTCCTGGGTTTTTAGGGTTCCATCTCATACTATACAACGTGTTCTGGTTAGGGTTTGATAAATAATGGTCATGAATAAATTCTGCTCCGCCCTCTATGGCTTTTTCTGGAGTATCCCAGCCTTTTTTCTTGGCATACTCTGCTCCAGTTTGAATCGGATCTCTATCAAGTGCACCTACACCGTAAAAATTGTAATATTTTTTCCCATCAATTTCTACACCGTTTGATAACTCTGACATTACTGATCCTGTTTCAAGTAATGCATGTGAAATGAGATAAACTTCATTGACTTGTTTATCTTTTGCTGCATTCACAAAATCATCTGTGTGAGATAGCAAAGTAGGATGGTCATATAACATACGTTTAATACGATTCTTATCAATTCCTTGATACTTTGATAAATCTAAAAATTGATATTTTTGTCCTTGATTATCCATAAACTTCGAGCTATCCATAGCCTCTTTAATTTCGCTATCTGAAGCATCACGCCAATTTGTGTTATCCTTATTAGAAACTTGCTGACTTGTATAATTATCAATTTGCTTTCGAGATGCTTCATCAAGTGTAACATCTAACTTTTCAACTGTTTCAACTTGTTCGACGGACTCAAAAATAATTTGATCTTTTATCATATTAAAAAACAAAAAGCCAACAACTGCCGCAAAAATGAGTGAAAGAATAACGGCAATAATGGAACCTTTTTTGTGCTTTCTCATAAACACACCTCTTAAATAATGTTAGTTAAAATCTTACTATTATTGATACTCTTGAATACAAATTTTACCACCTTCAACAAGCATTAACAATTCGAACACTATATTGTTACACATTCATAAAAAAAAAGTAATGAATATGTAAACTCATTCATTACTTTTCATCGCGACAATAATCCATCATTATAAAGCTAATGGCTTGAGAACGATTTTTATAATAGTATTTTGCCAAATCAATTTTACCTTCGATGTCACCATCTCGATACATCATTTCTTTAGTCGTATTATTAATCATTACAAATTCAGCATTATCGCGTATGATTTCCAAATCATCATTACGTGCAAAAAAGTGTTCAATATTCAAGTGTTCGTAATCCATTATAGCCTCCTTAACGATTTATATCTTTTTACTTTTTCAATTCATTCACTTCAAATTAATGGTTTATTTTAAATAAATATGCTTCAAACAATCGTAATAAACTAAAAGTATCATAAATTGCACAATGCCTCAATCTTTTCGTTGTGCTATAAAAATAATGACCGGTCCAAAAACAAAAAACGAGGTAATCTATTTGTCATTTAACAAAGTTTATCAAAAATACAACAAGTATATACATTATCTTTTAAACCAATATCATATCAGGTATAATTATGATGATTATTATCAACAATTACTCATACGCTTATGGACGCTTACAAAAACTTATCATTCAATTAAATCTCAGAATAAAGATGCATATTTCAAATATCGTCTTAAATACCATTTAATTGATTTACTCCGAAACGCTTCGAAACAACCACTACATGTTGATTTAATTACCATTGAAAATCATGCATCATACACCGCATTAACCGATGATGATTTATTATTGCATCAGTTATTAACACGTCTCCCCTCATCACACCGATTATGGCTTAATTTGTATTTAGCAGGTTATCGTCAATATGAAATTCAAAATCAAATGAATAAATCTGCCACTACAATCAAAAAATACAAAAAAGAAACTTTATATTTTTTGAGACAAATAATCCAAAAATAACTTACGGAGGGCTCTAATGAAATCAAACTCTAATAATATATATGAGAACTTACTATATATTAAAACTTCTGAATCTCATACACATCGCAATACGCTACAGTTTTATCATTATCATATGCACTCTAACCTAACTATTAAAGATTTACTGAAGCAAATTTTACTCACTTATCAAAAAGATCTCCTTACCCAACAACGTATAGCTAGCGAATTAGTGCAAACACATCATCTCATACCTATTTTTGCATCCAAATCGATTATTCTTTGTCCCCTGCAGTCTAATCGAGCACCCGTTCAATATTTTATCAATATGAATCACGTCATTTCTATTACTTCTTTAAAAGATAAAACGAAATTTCACTTCAAAATGAATCATACCCTCATCGTTCCTATTCCATTTACGCTATGTTTAAATAAATGGAAAGCTGCTCATGCACTATCAATACTTGTACAAAATTAAGACGCTCGATTTAACTTATACATTACTAATCGTTTGGTAAAATAGCGATTCGAAATTTTTAAAAGAATGAGCGTACACACAATGAGAACTATTGAACCTACCATTAATCCAATTAACTTAACCAATGACATTTCTATATCTGACTGAATCAAATAATGGATGACACTTAAGCTGATTAATAATCCCGTCAAAAACAAACCGAGCAAAATCACATTAACGACAAACAAACCTATTAAAGTTCCTAATAAGGCGTTTGACTTACGCTTATTTTCATTAAGAAGAACGCTTTTTAAATAATCTGTTACAAATGCACCTGGTGTTTTATATTTTAATTGCAATGCCTCAATCGTATGCGAGTTTATATATTGATGTAATGCCTTTTTCTCTTTTTTATTTAAGAACCAAGTTTGCTTTTCTATTTTTTGTTGAAACATATTTGTATTCATATAACGCTCCTCTGCAATATTTTTCAATCCTTATCATAAGTGAATATCCACAATGTAACAAGTCTCTCCTTAATAAGTATTTCTATTTTTTCATAAGAAAGCAAAACGCATTCTCAAGTGTTTAAAACATTTGAGAATGCGCCTATTACTAAAACGAAATTAAAGCGTTAAATATACTTATTAATCATTCATTTTCTTTCTTCTTCCAAATATCACTAGACCTATCAAAATCATTAATCCGCCGAAGAGAGCTGGACTTTTAACTGATTCACTTCCTGTATTTGGCAGTTCTTTATATTCTTTTTTCTGGTTTGCCTGAGTCTTTTTAATAGCCATATTTTTGTTATGAGATTCAGTGTGCCAATCTTTTAACGTTGATTTAATGCTAATATTGTTTAGTGATGCTTCTTTAATTTTATGATGATTTATGATTTTAGGTGCAAAATCATGGTTATTATGACTCACTATATTATGCTTACGCTCAGATTTTAATTTTATACTCTCTTGCTCATTTATTTTTTGAATAGCTTCTGATTTCTTTTTCGTTTCGGGGTCATCTAATTGCGCTATAACATGAGGTGTACTATCTTCTATTATCGTTTGATTAGCTTCATTATGCCCTTCAATCGTATTGACGGTATTTTCGTCAAAATCTATTACTTCGTCAAAATCTATTACTTCGTGAGCGTCTTGTTGAGTTAATGGCTGATATAGCTCACTATCTATGCTGACTATTGTATTAAAATGAAATCCACGGTTATGATTTAGTTCAAACCCAAGATCAATCATATCATATTCTTCAACATCTTCTATAAAACTATCAACTTCTTCTAAATTTTGACTGTTGTTCGTTTCCTCTTCAGGTTGTATCAAATCATTTTCTGTTATATCTAAAACAACATTTTCTATACTTCCTTGAATGTTTTCCGGTTTTGTAGACTCTATATAATCTACGTCATGATTCTCTTCAATTTCTTCAATAGTCCCTTGTATTTGACCACTATCTCCGTTCATCAAGTTGTACTCTAGCATATCTATCATGCTATTTTCATCCATTTCCTCTATCACACCATGGACATGACCATGCACATAAACAGGCTCTGTCATATGAATCATATCTACATTATGATTCTCTTCTATCTCTTCCAAAACACCTTCAGCATAATATGTCGCACTCGGTGAAACAGTGTGATATTCATAATCAACCAAATTGTCTTCTATCATATATTCCATTGTGTCCTCAACACTTGTGTGATCACTCACTGCACCAGCGACCACGCCTGTTGTCGTATTCTCCTCGAATTCAATGATATCGGTATTATGATTAATGCGTCCTCCATCAATATTAGACTCTTCTTCAAATTCAACAACATCTGAGTAATGATTTACATCTATATATGAATTCTCTTTCGTATCGATATGAAGTGTATCTTCAACTTCTTCTACCACGCTATAATGACTATCTCCAGTATCTACGCCTGATTGGGCTTCGATCAAAATAGGTGTAGTATCTTCAACTTCTTCTGTAAAAACATATCTACTATCCCCAAAATCTCTACCTGATTCAGAAATGATAACAGCTGGATAGCTATCATAGGCTTCCTCATACGGGTTATCTGTTTGATAAGATGTGTGCGTAACTGTATCAAACGTTACCTCATAAGGTTCACTCTTTCCAAAAATGGGTTGGACTTCTTTATTTTTACTACTACCACTGGCATTATTCGCGTATAATTGTACACCATTGTACCAAGTTAACTGATAAGGATAGTAATAATTATTATTATGATAACCATACAGTTGTGTTTGATGTTGTAACTCCTTTGCATCCTTATTGTAGGTATTTACATATTTGATTACATAAGCTAATCCATCTATGTTCTCAAAATCTGCTGTATAACTACCGTTGTTATAAATGCTTAAGCGTATTTGCTGAGTGACATCTTCAAATAAGTCTTTATTTTCTACATCTGCATAAACACTTTCTGGCAATCGCTCTTTACCTTTATATTTGTAAACCTTAACATCAGGCTGGTGAGTATTTGATCCGTTTCCGCTAGTAATATTCCCAGTTACCGAGACAGTACGCATATTCTTTTTATCTGGATTAATATAAGCATAGTGAGTCAGTAAATTTTTCTCTTTATCTAAAATATCAATTCTTCCATTAATCTTGACGCCTTGATTCGTTGTCACACCGTTCAAGTACTTTATATTAAATTTATTACGAGTCTCATGTTGACCTAATCGAACAATCACTTCTTGTTCTCCCGCATTCAAAACTTTTTCAGGTCTAAAGAAAAGGTTTAATGATAGCCTCGATGTTAATTTCTCTTTTTGATTAACATAGTCAGTAAATGTATAACGAATTAATCCTTGTGGTAACACTTCACCATAGGCAATCGTATTGTCATTTTCTTTGATTTCTGGTACTTTCAAATGTGCAGAAATCCCTTTAGTATCAACATTATCGCTGTACTTGAAGTCAAAATAATCACCTTGTTTGATGTCTCCATTAAAATTCCATTCATATTCTAAAGTGATGCGCTCAGCTTGATGAGGGTTGATATCCGTTTGATTATTTTGACCTTTGATCGAACTACTAACTACATTAACCTTATCAGTAACGTCTTTCCCACTATAGTTACGTTTCACTTCATCTAATTGATTACCCGTCGTTTCACTTACTTCCGATGGTGACACTTCATCAACAGGCTGTGTTGATGCCAGTGTAGCGTTAGGTTGAGATTCTGTTTTTATTTCATCTTGATTATCATGCGTTACTGCATCCTGTGTTTCTTCAACAGTCGGTATCGTTTCAATGCTATCGCTTGTAATGTGTTGACTTGCATCATTCTCTAATTGATTTGCGCTTGTTACATTATTCTGATCTTCCGTACCATTTATATTTATTTCTTTAGCATTTGTGATTATTTTTCTTTGTTCAATTCCTATCGTTTCTGTTGCTAGCTCTGACGCTTTTGCTTCGTTATTCTCCCCCATAACGATAGTAAACATTGCACCTGCTGTACATAATAATGGTGCCGCACCTAGTTTATACTTACTGATGCTAAACTTTTGATTGTTATCCACTTTTCTCACCCTCAAATATATAATAAAAAATCCTCTTATTTCTTTAGTAAATCTTTTTGTAAAATTACTATTTTTTTTGCGCACCAGACCATTATATTGTTTTGTTCGCTTTATTGCAAATACTTAATTATTAAATATTTCTTAAATCAGATAAATTTAATACTAAAACCCAATTATTTACATTCATTTTCTTATTATTTTTAGATGATATGCTTTAGTCAAAGTGGTGTTGAATCAATTATAAAAGCGAGATACTTCATCATAAAATGAAATACCTCGCTTAGCATATATATTAACTCTAAAACATTAGGCAATTACTACTAGAGTATACTTAAACCTGAAGATTGGATATCTTTTGCAAAACCTTGCACAGTATCAACAGAGAGTTCATTAATATCTCTTCCGATATTAGCGACTTTTTTAACGACATCTGCTGGACATGTAATAATATCTGCACCGATTTCATCAGCTTGAATCACATTGAACAGTTCACGACAACTTGCCCATAGTAATTGAACACCTTTCTTACGGTGTGTAACCTCAACCGATTCTTTCATTAAAGGTAATGGGTCTACGCCTGTATCAGCAATACGACCTGCAAATACAGAAACATACGTTTCAACGCCTTCTGTAACCGCTTCTGTAATTTCTTTTACTTGTTCGATTGTATACACCGCTGTAACATTAAGTTTTACCTTTTTAGCAGATAAAGATTTAATAAGTGGAATCATTGATTCACCTTTTGTATTTACTATTGGAATTTTAACAAAAATATTTTCGCCGAATTGCTGAATAATTTCAGCTTCTTTTTCCATTGTTTCCATATCATCACCAAAAACTTCAAATGATATAGAAGCATCGGGAATCGCTTCAACAACTTCCTTTGCAAATTGCTTATAATCTTGTACTCCTGCTTTAGCCATTAGACTAGGATTAGTTGTAAAACCATCGACTTCTTTATTTTGATACGCTTTTTTCATTTGTTCAATATCTGCACCATCAGCAAATACTTTTACATTTAAATTTGACATTCTTTTGGGCCTCCTCGAGGTTCATTTATTTCTATTACTGTTATACCATTTCCACTTGAATTTTTGCCATTGATTAGCTTATATTTCTCAAAATCCCCTATACTATATCCTTATCGTGCTATTTAAGCATTAAGTATCACGATTATAATCGCATTATGTAGTGCTTTTCGAATGACATAAGGATTAAGGAAATATTTCATTTCAACAAACTGATAAACATGGTTTCGAAAAAAATTAGTTTTTTGATTAAATCATTATTGCTTTTGATTTATTTTATTACAGTTCCCTTTAAAATATGGTATGATAACAAACGATATCATGAAGGAGGATTATTATGTCTAAGTCAAAAAAGTATTTTTACATATCCTTATTATTAATCATCATTAGTTTTTGTTTTAATACGCATAATCCTTTACTTAATCAACTCTTTGCATCAATTGTTAAATTAATTTTAGTATGTAGTATTGTAAACGCGATTATACTTATTTTAGCAACACATTTTGCTGATAAGTCTATCAAAAACTTGCCCGAACGACGTGATTGGATTCATAAAGCCTCACATATCCTTCCAATTATTTTATTATTCGTTATCATAGCCCATATTATTTCAGCATTGTTTACATTCGGTATTGTGTGAGAATGACTCTCGACATAATGCCGATTCATTTTAGTGTGTATTCAGTTGTATATCGAAACATTTTGATTAGACATTTGAGGTGACATTTTGAAGTATTTCTATGTTTTTATAGGTGGCGCTTTAGGCACATTATTCAGATACATTTTTAGTTACTTGCCCCATTGGCATCATTTTCCTATCGGGACATTCATGAGTAACCTGCTAGGTGCATTTTTGATGGGATTTCTGACTTCAAAGTTACAACATATGCAATTGTTCAATGCTCATGTCAAAAAAGGATTAACTACGGGCATGCTCGGCGCACTCACTACATTTTCTACATTTCAGTTTGAACTTTTAGGATTAATGGAGTCGCATACATTCAATGTTTTATTCTTTTATTTTTTATGTAGTTCTATATTCGGACTACTTAGCTGTTACATTGGATTTCGATTAGGAGAGAATTAATATGACTATTCTTTTATTAATGATAGGTGGTGGCACAGGCGCAATCATCAGACTCCTGATTTCGGACCTTTTAAACCAAATAGAAATTAAAGGACTCTCTTTGCCATTCGGTACTTTACTAGTGAATAGTATAGGTTCTTTTGCTATTGGATTACTGAGTGGGCTATTACTTCAACATCAGTTGCTGAATGTTTTTCTGGTGATAGGTGTTCTTGGAGGATTAACTACTTTTTCAACATTACAACTCGAATTATTACAACAAATTAAAGAAAACCGGTATTTCATCTTCATTTTGTATGGATTCTGCCAATATATAGGTTGTTTTCTTTTTTGTTGGGTTGGCTACCACATATAAAAGCTGAGAAAGATTGGCTCGTTTATTTTAGAATTCCAGTCTTTCTCAGCTATTCTTACTTTATTGTCCGTTAAATTCTAGTGGGTTTGGTCCAATACGCTTATCTTTATTCAGTTGATCCAAGCGTTCCATTTGATCTTGCGTCAGCTCAAAGTCAAATACATTTATATTTTCATTAATCCTAGACGGTGTTACTGATTTAGGAATCGTCACAACACCATTTTGTATATTCCATCTAATAATGACTTGAGCAGGCGAATGATTTACTTCACGCGCAATCTCATTGACTACAGTATCTGTTAATATTTGGGCATTCATGAGAGGTGACCAAGATTCCATTTGAATATGTTGTGCTTCAAGATAATCCTTCAAACGACTTTGCGTTAAATAAGGATGGTATTCAACTTGATTGATAACAGGTTTTATTTTAGCTTCACTGAGCAAATGATCTAAATGCTCTACATTGAAGTTACTTACTCCAATATTATCAACAAGACCTTTTTCGTATAACATTTCCATGCCTTTCCATGTCTCGACCATCAATGACTCATCCAATCCAGGCCAGTGCATAAGGTATAAATCCAATCTATCTAAACCTAGACGATTGAGTGAAGCTTTATAAGCCGCTTCAACATTTTCATAGCCATAATCAGTCAACCAAAGCTTAGAAGTGATAAATAAATCATCACGCTGAAGGTTGGTCTCTTCTAAAGCCTCATGTATACCTTGGCCAACCATTTCTTCGTTTTGATAGATCATCGCTGTATCAATACTTCTATATCCATTTTTGATTGCGTGTTTCACTGCACTTTTAGCATCTTCATCATTTTTAACTCGGAATGTCCCAATTCCAACTTTAGGCATTTGATTTCCATTGTAAAAAGTAATATTCATATTTTGACCCCCTATTATTCATCTTTAAACTTCAATTCAAATGGTAAATCAAAACTTATCATATGAAAAATATTTAAACTTAATACTTAAAAAAATACAATTATTACCTGATGCGTACCTATTTCGATTAAAATGATATAGATAAACAGGCTGGGATATATATCGAAGTTTTCTTATCATGAGATGATTCATTCAATATTACGAAAGTGTCCTTTTTTAAAAGTGTTTTAATGTAAAATTACATGTATATCACGTCGTATTGTTGGCGAGACGCCTGAGGGAATAAGATGAGCGTCGAGACCGCGGCTCGATCCATCCCCTAAGAAATGTGAGCCAAACAATACGAATGATTGATAAAAGAAGAGCGTAGAGGTGATTCAATCATGATTCATCTCTACGCTATCATTTTGGGATTGATGTTCCAAACGCTTTTCATTTAGTTAAATGATTCAATTTCGTCCATAATTTGTTGTAATGCATCAACATCGTATTGAATACGACCATGAAAAACAAACTTATTGAAGTACTCATTTAATTGTTCAGGTCCCACAAGCACTTTTGTACTACTATGATTTGCATAATTCGAAATAGTGACATCGCCATCATTTTTAGGATTAAAATACAAAATGGTTGCTGGTGTATATTTTAAGTTTAATTCTCTTTGCAATTTAGTAGCTAAATTTTCAATATATGACAATCGTTCTGTATAATCTTTAATCGATAAACGATGCTGATCTGTGTCATCTTCATCAAGCACTATTGTTTGTGGCACAGTTTTATCAAGGTTTAAAGTTGCAAAAACCTGAGCCATCATTGGATTATCAGAGAATTGTTGTTGACTCACCCCTTGATATACGTGTCCTTTTAATACTTCTGAGTCTATAATATATAGACCTGTACGCGTTAATACTAGATGACTAATACGTGTAATATCTTCTAAATTATTCGCTGGTAAAAATATATTTGCCAAAATATGCATATCCTCTGGACGAATACGCTTTTCGTCCACTAAGCGCTCACGAATGCCTAACAAACGCATATCAGTAACATATTCACTGTGATTTTTAGAGAATAGCTTTAAAGCATCAATTTCTCTATTTTTAGAGGATAACATCGATTCATATTCTTGCTTATGCTTTGTATCAGCTTTTTTCTTTTCGATACGTACTTTTTCCATCGCTTCATGATGCTCAGAATTAAGTTTTTCTTGCTTTGTTTCTAGCTGGTTTGCAAAGTTTTTTTCAGCTTTTTTCTTACTATTCAAAGCAAAAATGAATAATAACAAGAACAACGCTGCAATTACTATTGCTGCAATTAAGCCAACTTCCATTGGACCAAATTGTATCATTTGTCTATTCCCTTCCTTTTAACTACTTATTCTATAATATACTATTATATTAGATAAACGCTGAATAAGCGATAGTTATCCTCACTAAAATTTAAGATTTTATGTTGAGTGCTTCTCTTATCATATCCACTTTGTCAGTACGCTCCCAAGGTACATCAATGTCATTTCGTCCAAAATGTCCATATGCTGCCGTTTGTTTATAAATAGGACGTTGCAAATCAAGCATTTGTATAATACCGGCAGGACGTAGGTCAAAATGTTGACGAACAACTTCAATTAAGTTATCTTCACTCACCGAACTTGTACCAAATGTATCGATAGCTATTGATACTGGCTGAGCAACACCGATTGCATATGCTAATTGAACTTCACATTTATCAGCTACACCTGCAGCGACAATATTTTTAGCTACGTATCTCGCAGCATAAGCACCTGATCGGTCAACTTTAGTAGGATCTTTCCCAGAAAACGCTCCGCCTCCATGACGTGCATAGCCTCCATATGTATCAACAATAATTTTACGTCCAGTTAATCCAGCATCTCCTTGAGGGCCACCGATAACAAAACGTCCTGTTGGATTAATAAAAAATTTAGTTTCATCATCCAATAAACTGTCATCAATAATTGGATAAATAACGTGTTCTTTAATGTCTTTTTGAATATCTTCAAGTTCAATTTCTTCGTGATGTTGGGAAGAGACGACAATTGTATCTATTCGTTTTGGCGCATCTTGTTCATCATATTCGATAGTGACTTGAACTTTGCCATCTGGGCGTAAATAATCTAAAGTGCCATTTTTACGCACTTCTGATAATCGCTTTGCAAGTTTATGTGATAAATCAATTGGTAAAGGCATGAATGTTTCAGTTTCATTCGTTGCGTATCCAAACATTAATCCTTGGTCTCCCGCCCCGATATTCAAAACTTCTTCACTATTTTCATCACGGTACTCTAATGCTCGATCAACACCTTGTGCAATATCAGGAGATTGCTCATCTATCGCAGTTAAGACGGACATCGTCTTAAAGTCATAACCATACTTTGCACGAGTATATCCAATTTCTTTTACAGTCTCACGTACAACTTTGGGTATATCAACATATGTTGAAGTAGAAATCTCACCTGAAATTAATGCCATCCCTGTTGTAACTGTTGTTTCACAAGCTACACGTGCATTTTGATCTCCCTTTAAAATTTCATCTAAAATTGCGTCAGATATTTGGTCTGCAATTTTATCTGGATGACCTTCTGTTACTGATTCTGATGTAAATAAACGTCTGTTATATGTCATAGTATGCTCCTTTTAATTTTATTACGAACATTCTCTGTATCTGAGCTAAATAAAAAAAGCCTTTCACAACTACAATAGATAGAGTGAAGGCTCAAAACGTCCATTCGCTCTTATCGTTCAGACTCTATATGTCTGCAAACGGTTTGGCACCTTTCTTTGTTAAAAGAGGTTGCTGGGTTTCATTGGGTCCATGTCCCTCCACCACTCAGGATAAGAGAATCCGCTTATCTCATATTACAATAAGATGATGAAAGATGTCAATTTGTATATATTTATTTCTCATTAAATTAAATAGTTTTTTATCTGAAAGTCTGCTTTGAAAACAAATATGAATGTACGATAAATTTTTCTATAAACAGTGGGTATTATTAAGTGAATGTGTTATACTCTTAAATTGTAAAGGCTTACATTTAGCGAATATTTTTATGGAGGGATACATCATGTCATTTGATACGAAACAGATGGATGAATTAATCAAAAAGCCTACTTCACATTTTCAACTTACTACTACTGAACTTTATAACAAAATTTTAAAAAGAGAAGAAGCAGAATTAACAGAATTTGGGGCAATTAACGCTAAAACTGGAGAATATACGGGGCGTTCTCCTAAAGACAAATTCATTGTAGATAATCCACAAGTAAAAGATGATATTGAGTGGGGACCAATCAATCAACCTATTTCTGAAGAAAAATTTTTGAATTTGTATGACCAAGCCCTTGATTATTTAAATCAAAAAGATGAACTATTTGTGTTTAATGGTTATGCTGGTAGTGATCAAGATTCTCGTTTGAAACTTACCGTCATTAATGAATTCGCTTGGCATAATCTCTTTGCTCAAAATATGTTTATTCGACCTCATTCAAAAGAAGAAGCATCAAAAATCCGTGCTGACTTTACTATTGTATCTGCACCTACCTTTAAGGCAAATCCAGAAAAAGATGGAACAAGATCTGAAACATTTGTCATTATCTCCTTTAAGCATAAAATTGTTTTAATTGGGGGTACTGAGTATGCGGGCGAAATGAAAAAATCCATTTTCTCAGTTATGAATTATTTATTACCACAACAGGATATTATGAGTATGCATTGTTCTGCAAATGTAGGAAATAAAGGCGACGTCGCTTTGTTTTTCGGCTTATCTGGTACAGGAAAAACAACGCTATCTGCTGATCCGGAGCGTAGATTAATAGGTGATGATGAGCATGGTTGGAATGAAAATGGGGTTTTCAATATTGAAGGTGGTTGTTATGCAAAAGCCATTAACTTGTCTGCGGAAAAAGAACCTCAAATATTTCAAGCCATCCGCTACGGTACTGTTCTTGAAAACTTAGTAGTTGATGAGCATGGTTATGTCGATTTTGACGATAATCACTTTACTGAAAATACGCGTGCAGCTTATCCTATCCATCATATTGATAATGTTGTATTACCATCAAAAGCATCTCATCCAAATACAATTATTTTCTTAACAGCTGACGCATTTGGTGTGTTACCTCCTATTTCAAAATTGACGAAAGATCAAGCTATGTATCACTTTTTAAGTGGATTCACATCGAAACTTGCTGGAACTGAACGCGGTATTACTGAACCTCTACCATCGTTTTCAACGTGCTTTGGTGCTCCTTTCCTTCCATTGAGTGCTAAAGTCTATGCTGATTTATTAGGTAAACTTATAGATGAACATGAAGTTGACGTATACCTTGTCAACACAGGATGGACTGGTGGTAAATACGGAGAAGGTAACCGTATACAATTAAAATATACACGCAAAATGGTAAATGATGCTATTAAAGGCAATCTTAAAGACGTTCCATTCGAGCAAGACGACATATTCGGCCTAAGCATCCCTAAATCTGTTGAAGGTGTGCCAACTACAATCTTGCAACCTATAAATGCTTGGACTGATAAAGAGGCCTATCGCAAACAAGCACTTGATTTAGTCGAGAGATTCCGAGACAACTTCAAAAAGTTCGGTGAAGAAACAGAACACCTCGAAAAAAACGGTGGATTTAAAGGCTAAAAAAGTTCAAATATCATCAAGATATTAAGCTATCCACTGTTATTATGACTATAAAATAAATAGTTAGTAAAAATATAGAATGAGTGTGAGACTTAGCAACTTTTTCTTATTGGAAATTGATAAACTGCTTTTGTTTCACATTCATTCTTTTTTAAATCCGTCGTTTTAAATCCAAGAAAAAACAATCATCTCACTTGTCAATCATGCTAATCTATCTTGTTCAATGTCATTCATCCATTGATGTACTGTATTCAACACCTGCTTCATTGCTTCAGGTCTAGGGACGTGCCCTTCCTCACACTGATACATTGTTTTAAAATAAGCACCGACTTGCTTTAAATGCGCTTCTAAATAGGCAGCTTGTCTAATACTCACTTGCATATCTTTTGCACCATGAATAATCAGTATTGGTGGCGATTGATGATCAATAGATTTTATAGCATTTCGTAATTCATAAGCTTCCTTATCCTTTTTAGGATGGCCGACCATTCGTCTCAACATGCCACGTAAATCCACACGTTCTTCATACATTAAGTGTAAGTCCATAACACCGCCCCAAATCATATAGCTATCTGCCTTTACTTTTTGAAAAGTAAGCAAACCTTGTATCCCTCCACGCGAAAAACCTATTAAATGTAAATATGCAGTTGGGTAAAATGACTTTAAAATCGATACAGCCTCTTCCACATCTTTCAAATCGTCACCTGCAAAAGCATCTCGTCCTTCACTACCATTACTTCCTCTATAATAGGGTGCAAAAACCAATGTGTGTGGTGATATAAATTGCAATAAACGTGCCAATCGTACACGTCCGACATGTCCTTTACCACCTCTCAAATAAACCACAATTCTCGTTATCTTACGACGCTCTTTGGGAATCACAGACAAACCTCTTACTTTGAGTTGATCCACTTGATAAATCCATTCTTCAACGTCATGCATAAGCAATTCAGCAGGCATAGGCTTACTACTGATAAAAGCCAAGCTCAATCATCCTTTCAACACATTTTAAAATCGCCTTGTCATTGAGTAAGTAACTTTTTTGATGATGGGGTATATCATCAATTGAATTAAATAAAATAGGCCCTTTTGTCTCTAAATAGTCTGTTTTACTATCGATCTTATCTACCATTACAACATACACATCTTTAGTAAAAGCACCTTTTTGTGAAAACACTTTATATTGAGCAATATAATAGGCATGATGAAAACGCGCTCCTGTTTCTTCATATAGTTCTCTTTTTAAGGCAGTCTCACTTTTTTCTCCCAACTCACGCTTACCACCCGGAAATTCTATTCCGCGTATTAAATGCTGTGTAAAAAGCAACTGATTTTTGTAAATCGGCAATGCTAATACATGATCTCCATCACGTTCGTCACTGTCATATTTAAAATCTAATGCTACATGTTGTTGATTCACATCTCTAAACTCCACAAACTTTTCCCCCTTCACATCTATGTTACAATAAAACTATTCATTTCAAGGAGGTACATTTTGAAAACAGTCTTAATTGGTCTCATCAGAATATATCAACGCTTCATTTCACCTTTGACCCCGCCTTCGTGTCGATTTTATCCAACTTGCTCAAACTATACATTAGAAGCAATACGTGTACATGGTGCAATCAAAGGCACTTGGTTAGGGGTCAAAAGAATTCTTAAATGTCACCCATTTCATAAAGGTGGGTTTGATCCCGTTCCAATCAAAAAAGAAAACAAAGATTCTTAATCTATTCAACTCTTAATAACCATCGTCACATGAAAATGATTATTACAAGGTTATTGAAGA
Organism: Staphylococcus felis; assembly: GCF_003012915.1. NCBI lineage: Bacteria > Bacillati > Bacillota > Bacilli > Caryophanales > Staphylococcaceae > Staphylococcus > Staphylococcus felis. The sequence continues at coordinate 2,239,455 of NZ_CP027770.1, forward strand.
TGCAGTTAACGTTTGAGCATAACACCACAATTCAAAAAAGGTTTTCTATTTTTGATGAATTGTGAAGTTATGCTAAAAACGTTGTATCCAAAACATCAATTATCGCCTTTTCATAACTTTAAGGTGGTCATCAGCTTTAATCGGCTTTTTTGAACGATTGGCGGATGAAAAAGAATGTCCCCCTCTTTCGATAAGTCCGATTCATCTACAACATCCTCTGTAAAATAGTATCCACTTGGAGTAACATCCCCGGAAAAATCACCAAATTGACTTAAATACGCTGTAAAATAACGACTTAATCCCAGTTCGTACATTCCGCCGATAACAATACGAACCTTTTTTTGCTGTAAATATTCAATTAATTGCAATGCTTTGTCAATACCACCTACACGAAATGGTTTAATGACGACCACACCAATATTATAGCGGTGAACTAATTTTAAAATATTTTGATAAGTGGTTGCTTTTTCATCAATAGCAATGGTAGGCAGTTCATTGGATTCTTCAATAATATTTAAATCTAAAAAAGGTTCTTCAATAAATGCCAAATGATATTTTTTTAACCTTTTTAATTGATTGATATCATCTTGATCCAAGCTTTGATTCGCATCAGTCGATATAGGTATATTAGGATACATGCTACTTATCCATTTAACTTGATCAACTATATGTGCATTCCACTTTATCTTAATACGTCCTGCATGTTCTAAATTCAAAATCCTTCTAGATAAATCGCCATTAATCGTTGAAGTCATTTTAACTTGAAATGAACCTAAATTATGAAATGCTTGATACAAAGCCATCACTAGAGTCGCACGTGCAGCAGGTCTAGAATTGAGTGAATCAATGTAATATTGTGCTTCTTCAAATGTATGAAGTTCAACACCTTTATACTTTTCAAACCACTCACAAAGCGTTTGATATACGGTTTTTATTGTTTCATCATGATACCAATCTGTTTCAAAAGCATTGCACTCACCAAACCATTCATTGTTAAATTCATCAATCAAGCCAATAAATAGTGTCTGACGCGACTCTAATTCAATTTTACGAGTTATCATTGGATGTTTAAATTTAGCAGAAAATTGATAAAAACGTAACTCCTTTAATATCATAGCTCATCACCTGATAAAATTTTACGTTTTAATTTACCTGTACTTGTATAAGGGAGCGCTTTGACAAATTTTATCTTAGTCGGCAGTTTATATTTTGCTAAAAATCGGGATAGATAGCCCTCAATATTAAAGTCAGTTTGATTGGCAACTAAATACAACATTGGTCTTTGTCCCCATGTTTCATCATTGATACCTACACACATCGCATCAATAACTTGTGGATGCATTTTGGCTACATTTTCAACCTCATTGGGATATATATTTTCACCACCACTAATAATTAAATCTTTTCGACGATCGTAAATTTTAACATAACCCCATTCATTGATACTTGCGATATCACCCGTATGAAAATAACCCTCTTGATCAAAAACAGATGAATTGGCATCATTTGGATATATATAACCATTCATAATATTTTTGCCTTTAACACACAATTCTCCATGTCCTTTATCATTAACGTTGATTATTTTTAACGATATGTTTTCAGTGGCTTTACCCACAGTATCATGATGTGCCTTTAACATTTCTGGTGTTGCTGTTAAAAACTGAGAGCAGGTTTCAGTCATTCCAAATGAATTGTATATCGGTAGATGATAACTCAAGCCTAACTGAATAAATTCACTACTCAACTTAGCACCACCTAATAGAATTTTTTCAAGATGATACGGTTGATGTAAACCACTTTCAATGAGTTTTTTCAAAGTAATAGGAACCAATGAAACATGACTTATTTTTTGAGTTTGGATCACATCTAAAACTAATGTCGAGTCAAATTTAGGCATGAGATAAATGGTAAAACCAGCTAGAAGACTTCTTAATACAATACTTAAACCTGAGATATGATATAAAGGCAACACGAGTAACCACTTTGTACGGTCGTTAAATCCTAAACTATTTTGACATTCTCTCGCACTTGCTCGATGATTTTCAAATGTTTGAGGAACTGCTTTTTGAATACCTGTCGTCCCAGATGTAAACATAATCGAGGCAACTTGTTGCTCTGAGTGCATCATTTCTATCGGCGCTAGTTCATTTGATTGCAAGCAGTCATAATGAATAACATCAAAAGTATCACTAATTTTTAAATTTTGAGTTGTCACAATCGTATTTACTTGAATTGATTTCATTTGCGTCATTATTTCATTTTGAGTCAATCGATTATTAATAAGTGCAATTTCAATATTATAGAGCCATGCTGCATGAATTAAAATAAGTGACTCAACTGAATTATCAATATATAGACCAAGACGCTTTTGCTTTAATGCTTTTAATGCCGTACCTTTTTGTTGTGCCAATTTCATTAATGCTTTAAAGGTTAAGGATTGCTGCTCTGATTCAATCGCAATCTGATTCGGATTGAGTCGCGCTTTTGTTACGAGCCAGTGTTCCATGTTAGTCCTCCTAAATAGTATCATTACTACTATTATAGTCATTATTTAATATTCTTGCATTTTTTAAATTTACTTCATCAAAATACATAAAAAGAAGATACCTTGGATGTCGTTTATCAATAATCCAAAATACCTTCTTCCTACATTGTCATTTCAAATGAACTTTAAAGCATCTTTACCAATTGTATAGACACTCTTGACACTCTTATTTGATCCATCTGATAAATCCATTACTTTCTCTCTTTCTGCTCTGTCACTGTACCTTTAATTTTTTTATCTTCTGTTTCAAAAACTTTACCTGTAATTATATGCTTAATAGCACAACTTACTACTAGTTTCCTTATATTTAATAGCATAAGGACAAAATCAACTTCTCGTTTTACTTTATTCAGCCCTCGAAACAACATATTCAATTGAACCCCAAAATAGCCCTCATAAATCCAAAAACTGGTTCTACATCAATTTTTCTTTGTTTGTAGATTTTTTGGGTTTCTGGTTTAGAAGACTTTTAATTCATTTAAGCTTTAAAATACGCCCAATTATAATTTTTTATTTGTTTTTGAATTAAATTTCATACACTGAATTCAAAGTGACCAACCAGAACAGTCATCACACTTATATAATATAAAAAGCGTATTAAACAGCAATATCACATTACTTAATGCGTTATCACCTCACCCAACCGACGTTGACAAAGAACCGAATAAATTTATCGTTGATTTCATAATATGGACAGTTTTGTATATTGAAGATGTCACCTTTAAATTTTTTGGTTTTATCTTTAAGGAAAATGCCATATTTTCTTGTTTGATTTCAGATTTAAACTGATCACTAACTAAAGTTAAGATGAAAGGGGTTGTATTATTTTTGAACTTTGTGGTAATAGTAATAAAAAGGTAACAGAGCTACTATCCCAAAGGCAAAGAATAATAGAGCAACTAATAAATTCTTTTCTGTTAGATAAATACCAATAGCTATAAAGAGCGTTGAAATCATTAGACTGGCTGAAAAGTACGTTGCAATTTTATTTATTAACTTTTTTGGCACTCTTTCTGATTCTATTGAGGCAATAACTTTAATATTCTTAGAACTTAACACATAAATTGCCATTATAGCTGACATAATTAGTAATAAAATCGGAATAATTACACTCAACATCTAACACCTCACATTCTTTGAGCTATTAAATCGATATATTATTCTAAATTAATAGTAGTGTAGCATAAACAGACTCTATAATAAATCGGACTAGTGGAATGAAAGAATTCATTTTACTAGTCCGATTTTCTTTAGAAATGTAAAAGAGCGCAATAATCTCTATTATTAAAAGTGACCAAACCATTAATAAAGGAGAGATTATGCGCCTGCACATCATCTTACATCAAACACACTAAATTTTAAAGATAAAATATTCATTTTGAGGAGAGGATTGATAAAAAGCGTTTAAAGGAAGGTACTGAACCCTTATTATTTTTTTACTTTTTTGAGGAGAAATATAAATGAGTGTTAGAAAATACGGAGGTAAATGGGGTTATCACTTTGGTTGTGAGGGAGCGAGATATAGAAAACAAGGTTTCAAAACAAAAAGAGAAGCTGTTGAAGCAGAGACAAAAGCTAAAAACAAAATTATGAAAGGCATTGTTATTAATAACAAATCGTCATTTCTCGATTACTATAACCAATGAATTGAAGTTAATAAAAAAGATGTCATTACAGACAAAGCTTATGCCACTTTTGTAAACTCGATTAATCAGTTTAAAAGATTTTTGCAATCAGAAAATATATCAGATGTAACAATGGATAATCTATCCACTACATTGTATAGAAAGTTTATCAAGTAGTATGGATCTAACCACACTACCGAAATGAAGTGTACCCCTAAAGTTGAGTTTTAAGGTTCAACTTTAGGGGTGTTTATTTTGAATAAAAACCATGAACTAGATTTTAAATTAAAACTTATCAATGAATACAAGGAAGAAAAACTTGCTTCTGAAAATCAAATTTATTTCTTTTTAGGTTTTCCTACTAAAAATAAGGCTACTAAGACAACTAATATAGCTATTAGTATAGAAAAAATAATTTTGCCTAATAAGTCACTCGGCATAGACCAAAAAAAGCTAACAGTAGAGAAAACTAATATAGCTATTAATCCTAATTTTAATGCATAAATTACTCTATCCATAAAATCATCCTTACTGGTATCCCCATTTTTGAGCCACAAGAACATATTGTCCTGTTGCATCTTGTTGTGCTTTAAAATTAATATAAATACCTTTATCAGTATTTATATTAGAACTAGCGATAGAGCCTAAGAAAGCACCAACTCCACCACCTAAAACACCACCTATTAGCCCCCCTATAACTGTTGATGCAGCAGAACCTAAAGCGGCTATCGTTTTAGTATAAGCTGATGATAAATATAAAGTAGATGTATTATCACTCGTTTCAACATATTGAGTTTTGCCTGCTCTTAGTTGATCCTCTGCTTTATATTTTTTTATTTCTTGTTTGGTAAAAATATCGCTTATATTATAGCCATGTTTTTTAAGTTCATCAAACAAATCTTGATTGCTAAAATACTTAACCTTACTAACTGTTGAATTAGTACTAGCATTTACTATCGAACCTGCTGAAACAGTAATTGGAAGAAAAAGTAAAATACTTAAAAGTAATAAAATTGTAGATTTCTTTAAACAAATATTAATATTAAAACTACTCTTTAATATAAACATTCCTTTAATATATATCCCTATTAGTTATTATACCACATTTAAATAACTTTATTATCTTTGAACCCGAAATTCATATTTAGTGGCGTTTAAATTGCCTAATTAAATTCCTACATATTATGTTTATCACAAAAAAGAGCAGTCGTAATGACCGCCATTAATAATGTAGTGAGTATGTTACTTTACTTAATAACGCTCCATAACTTGCCTACTTTACCATCTTAAGTTCTAATAGGTAAATAATAACGTTTACCTTTGTACGTATATCCAATCCAAACACGATTATCTTATAACATCAACTCATCATAACCGATATAACCACCCTTTTTAAATGTATATCCAACTGGACAATTTCTAAAAGGGTCGTCTAAATGAGCGATAATATCGGAATTTGCAGTAAACCTAAATTTTTTTATATAAAGTTCCGTATTGATTACGTTTCCATTCTCCAGTTTTTGATGTTTTAGATTTCGCTTTAGGTTTAGATGGTGTTTTCCTGATTTAATTTGGTTTAAGTCATGTTGAACTTTATTTTCAAACTCTGCTCAATTCACATTAACACACATTTTGTGTGGACAATCCTTAGTTAGCAATATAGAAGAATATCTTTACAATAAAGATACCACCATCTGTACTTATGATTTGATCAATCGCTTTTGTTCTACTCTCACCTACTCGACGAACATAAAAAAGAGCAAGGTCAACGTGTCAGAGAAATATTTTCTTGACACATATTTGACACTTACTCTTTAAAAAGCCCATCAAATCAATGATTATACACTATATTTTACGGAGAGTGAGGGATTCGAACCCTCGAGACGCTTGTGGCGTCTACACACTTTCCAGGCGTGCTCCTTCGGCCAACTCGGACAACCCTCCACTATAAAATAAAAAATCAGAAGCGATATTTCACTTCTGATTATATGACTCCTACGGGACTCGAACCCGTGTTACCGCCGTGAAAGGGCGGTGTCTTAACCGCTTGACCAAGGAGCCGTGGCTCCACAGGTAGGACTCGAACCTACGACCGATCGGTTAACAGCCGATAGCTCTACCACTGAGCTACTGTGGATTAATAAAATAATGGAGCGGGTGATGGGAATCGAACCCACAACATCAGCTTGGAAGGCTGAGGTTTTGCCATTAAACTACACCCGCAAATGATATCGATATGGGCGGTTGATGGGAATCGAACCCACGAATGTCGGAACCACAATCCGATGCGTTAACCACTTCGCCACAACCGCCGTGATAAAGAAGTGGTTCAGGACGGAATCGAACCGCCGACACAAGGATTTTCAGTCCTTTGCTCTACCGACTGAGCTACTGAACCATAAAATAATGGCGGTCCCGACGGGAATCGAACCCGCGATCTCCTGCGTGACAGGCAGGCGTGTTAAACCGCTCCACTACGGGACCTACTAAAATTGCGGGAGGCGGATTTGAACCACCGACCTCCGGGTTATGAGCCCGACGAGCTACCGAACTGCTCTATCCCGCGCTAATATTATTTTCGAATCACTTACTTAACTAGTATATCAAATTGTAAATATAATGTCAACGCTTTTTTAAATTTATTTTAAGATTAATAAATTTTGTTAAATGATAAAGCGCCTCTTGTCTTTTCATTCATGATAAGAAAAAGCTTATCAATCAATGTTCTTTCCTTTACAAATTCTTACATTTTTAAAGGGATTTTTAAGACTTTTTTAGTATATAGCCTTATTATTAAAACGTCAACGCATTTCGAATAAAAATTAAGTGTAATTTAATTCCTTTAAAGTAATAAATTAAAATAAGTGAGTTACTGATGTCATCTAATCTGAGTGGAATGGAAATATCTACTTTCAAAAAGTTCCCCCTATTACTCAAGATCTATAAAATACAAAAAGGCTCTCAAGGTGTATGGAGGATTAATCAACCTTGAGAGCAATTTGTGGAATCTTAAACATGATTAGGAGAATACAAATACATTATGTAGATAGAAATCATCTATCTATCTAATATTATATTTAGGTTAGCCTAAAAAATCAACCGAAAACATATCTATATATGAATTTACATCTTGAAAAGGTATTGAAATTATGTCGTTAAAGCATTTTTGACGAAAGCATTTTTCTTATTATCTGATCTTCAATCAAAATTAATAATTACTTTTTTCTTTAAAAATAAAAAGGAATCAAATCCATCTTCTTTACAAAAATGACCGCCCTCTTCCAATTCATAAAATTTACCATCAAGCTTTTCACATAATACTTTTGTTAATTCAAATGGAACGATAGGATCATCTTTTGCTGCAATAGCAAAAATTTGATTGAAGCGCTCTTTTAAATGGCTATAATCTATATTTTCATCTATAAATTCATCTAGCATGGATAATGAATTTATTTTTTCATTAAAACCTGAAACGATAGCTAATTTACCTATGTTGTTTTGTGGTAATTGTTCTAGATATCTTAAAACTGTGATAGCTCCTAAACTGTGTGCAACAAATATTGTTTCTGAATTAACTTCTGCAATGTGATGTTTCATGTATGCTAACCATTCGGACAATATAGGCTGGTCAGAATGTGGTAAATCAAGAACCGTCACATCATGGCCTTCTAACTCTAATGATGATTTTAGCCATTGAAACCAATGGCTGTTACTATTAGCTTGATACCCATGGACTATATAAACATTAGTCATAATCAAAGCCTCCTACTATATTAAATCAACAATTTTATCATATCACAGTTGATTCATTTTTATGCAATGAAACCTTTTAATCATCATAATAACTATGGTGATTAAAAGGTTTAGTCATACTCGATTTATATTAATATACTATCGAATTCGGGGTATTAATTTTTCAACAGCATTTTGAGCTTGTAAAATACAATCTGGCAAACCGACCGCTTCAAATGGCGCACCTGTGATTTGAAGATGTTGATAATTATCATAGATATGCGCTTGAATCTCTTTAATTTTAGAAATATGACCTACGTGATATTGGGGACTCGCTTGTATCATTTTATTCACAATTGTAAAATCTGGAGACCCCTGAAATTTCATCACTTTTGATAAATCTCGTTGTGCAATTTGAACTAATTCTTCTTCTGTACAATCCTCTACAATGCGTTGTCCTGGTTTACCAATATAAGCTCGAATTAATGTTTTTCCCTTTGGTGTCGTATGAGGCCATTTTTTGGACGTCCAAGTACAAGCGGTAATATCAGTTTGACTTGTTCGTGAAACGACAAACCCTGTACCGTTCTCATAATTTTCAATATTAGCGTTATCATATGCCATTGCTATCGTAGCGACTGATGATGCATTAAGTGACTTAAAATAATCAAACATAGGATCATTTTCAAACCATTTTTGAAATACTTGATGCGGAGTCGCAACAATAACACCATCATAAAAAATGGTGTTATCATTTTCAAAAATGAGGTTATAACCTTGTTGCGTTGATGATAAATCTTTTACGGTTGTTTGATATTCTATTGTTACCTCTCGTGCTTTCAACCATGCCTCTAATTTTAAAATAAAATCATAAAGCCCTTGCTTGAATTGTTTAAACTGACCTTGTGCACCAACACGATTGTTATTTTCATTCTTTTGTCGCGCCCGACGAACTTGCTTCATCCCTTTAATAATACTTCCATGTTCTTCTTCTAATGATTTAAAATAAGGAAAAGTACTCATTAAGCTTAATTGATCAATATCTGTTCCATAAATTCCGCTTAATAAAGGCTCAATCAATTTTTCAAGCAATTCATCTCCTAATCTTGCTCGAAAAAAATGCCCGACAGATATATCATCTTCCGTAATTGATATAGGCTTCATCGTTAAATCTTTAAGTGCACGTATTTTACCTTTTAGAGTAATTAATTTTGTTGATATGAATGGTTTAATATCGGTAGGAACTCCAAGAATTGAACCTCCCGGAATGGGATACAGCTGGTTTTGTGCATAAATATAAGATTGTCCTGTCTGATTTGTTACTATGTCGTCCTCATTCATCCCAATTTCACGTGCAACATCAGTCATGATTTTTTTACGCCCTAAGTATGATTCAGGTCCTAATTCGATGACATAACCATCTCTTTTTTCTGTTTTAATTTTTCCGCCTGGTCGATTCGTTGCTTCGTATATCGTCACATCGACCTCAGGGTAATTTTTCTTTATAAAAAATGCACTAGATAAACCTGTTATTCCTGCTCCTATAACCGCAACTCTAGTCATTTGAACTCACGCCTCTTTCAAAATATTAGAAATTTCATCAACTATTGCTCCTATAAATAATGGATGTACATCTGGCATTGGAGGACGATGATAATTAACACCTAGCTCTTCACATATCACTTTACATTCATAATCATTGTCGTATAAGACTTCTAAGTGTTCGGCTACAAATCCTACAGGCGCGTATATGAAGTGTTTATAGTTATATTGTTTATACAGGTCTCTCGTTAAATCTTGCACGTCTGGACCGAGCCAAGGTGTACCTGTATTTCCTTCTGATTGCCAACCTACAACTACATTTTGTATCGGTGACTGCGCTTGAATGAGACTTGCTGTGTCTGCTAGCGCTTTGGGATATGGATCATTATTATCTTTAATCATTTTTTCAGGTAAACTATGCGCTGAAACAACAAGTACCGTATCACGATGTGCATCATTCGGAATTTGAACCAATGTTTCATTAATACGTTCTGTCCAGTAATCTATAAACTTTTGTTGTTGATAATATTGATTAACATGATATAAGTTAATTTGATATGTCTTAGCTTTTTCTGAAGCACGTCGATTATATGAACCGACTGAAAAACGAGAATAATGGGGTGCTAAAACAACTGTTACCGCTTCTTTTATACCATCTTGATACATTTGTGTAACTGCATCTTCAATAAATGGATGTATATGTTTTAATCCGATATATAACTTGAATTCGTAATCATCATAATTATCATTCAACATCTTTTGAATTGCTTCAGCTTGACGTTCTGTCGTCCCTGCTAAAGGAGAAAGCCCCCCGATAGCCTCATACCTAGATATTAAATCATTCAACTCTTCTTCAGTTGGTTTTTTTCCACGTCGAATATCCGTATAGTAAGGCTCTATATCACTTTTTTGATAAGGTGTACCATAAGCCATAACAAGTAACCCTATTTGTTTTTTCATCATTTATATCCACCTTTTTTTGAACTCATTCTTACCTTTTTGTATATGCATGGACAAATTGAGCAACACGTCGTAATGTTTCTGGTTGTACTTCAGGAAATACGCCATGTCCCAAATTAAAAATATGTTGTCCATGACGCTGCCCTTGATCAAGAATGCCTTTTATTCTTTTTTCAATGACGTCCCAAGGCGCTAGTAAAATACTTGGATCTAAATTACCTTGTATTGTTTTTGTAACCCCTTTTGAGTGAGCTTCATCAATTGACATTCTCCAATCTAAGCCAAGTACGTCAATCGGTAGTGCATTCCATGATTGAATTAAATGGCTTGCACCTACTCCAAATAAAATCACAGGTACATCTAATTGCTTTATACCTTTGACGAGCTTTTCCATGCATGGTTTTACATAGTAGTCATAATCGGATTGGTTTAGTGCTCCTCCCCATGAATCAAATATTTGAATGAGTTGCGCACCTGCTTCAACTTGTGCACCGACATATGTGATGGACATCTCTGCAAGGGTATCCATTAATTTAAACCATGTCGTTTCATCACTATACATCAATGCCTTGGTATAATTATAATTTTTCGATGGTCCCCCTTCTATCATATAACTTGCTAATGTAAATGGCGCGCCAGTAAAGCCAATTAGAGGAACATTGAGCTTTTCTTTTGTTAATAATTTAATCGTATCTAAGACAAAAGGAACGTCACGTTTAGGATCTATTTTCCCTAACTTTTCGACATCAGACAATTGTCGAATTGGATTAGCGATGACTGGACCGATACCCGACTTAATCTCTACATCTACCCCTATAGCTTTAAGTGGTGTCATAATATCTTTATATAATACTGCTGCATCGGTATCATATTGTTGAACTGGTAATTCTGTAACATAAGCACATAATTCTGGTTGATGTGTGATATCAAAAAGGGAATATTTTTCTTTGAGTTTTCGATATTCAGGTTGAGAACGGCCAGCTTGTCTCATAAACCAAACCGGTGTGTGAGAAGTAGACTCTCCTTTAATTGTTTTTAAAATCGTATCATTAAAATTCGTGTTCATTTGCTCCTCCTTAAAGAATCATTCTATCCAAATATAACATATGTCGATAGCGATACTCATTTAAATCAGTCGTTGTCATCAAAATTTAAAAACTTAATATGAAAACATGCTGTGTCGAGCACTTACAATTGACAAAACTGATTAAATTTATTACCTTTTTTAATTATATAGGGTTATATTAAAGTAGTACTTTAAAAAACAACATATTATAATATGCTAAAGGAGGCTAACATCATGAAACTATACACTACTTATGGTACTTATAACTATTTACATCAAATTCAACTCAATCATACTGATCGTAATTTATTAATTTTTTCTGGAGACGATCAATCTATATTAATGGAAGAAACAACGAAAGAAACTATTTTTCAACAGCCTAATCATTATCGTGTATTGTCTCGAAGTGGTGAATTGTCGTCTAATGATTTTTTAGCTACTATTTCAATTCCTACTACGGATGACCATAAATATCAACTTGAAAAAAAGCTAGAATCTTACTTACCGATTTTATCTGATTTTAAAGGGTATCATAGTTTCCGATTGTTAAAATCTATGAAATCAAATGTATATAAAATCGCATTTGGATTTGATTCACGTTTATCATATGAAGAATTCAAAAAATCATCTTCTTTCCGAAATCATTTTTCTAAAGAAGCCGTTCGATCTTTAGCAGGTGCTTCATCTGTACATGCTTCATATCTAGAAAAATATTTTTATTCCATTGTAGAAGAAGATTCTGTTAACCAGATTGAAAATTAAAAATATTGATGACCATCCCTTATGAAAACATCTCGAATTGAAAGACTTATAGATTGTTCGAGGATTAGTGACTCTTGTCTTTGAAAGGGAATCATCAAAAATGAAATAGAATCTAGGACATCAATCCCAATCGAGTAGGAGAGTAGCCATTAATTGACTACTCGTCCTCTCACACCACCGAGCGTACGGTTCCGTACTCGGCGGTTCAATATCTTGCGTAAGCCAACTCTGCAAGCTGGGTTAATGGTATCAGTCCCCACTTGTAGAGTTGTTTTGTTGTAAGTGCACGATGAACCTCGTGCGTGTTTGATAGTCGCCAGTACTTTTTTCGAGACTGTGCGATTTTCATCGCACTTCTATGGTCAAGACCATATTGGCGCAACATCTTATACTTAGTTCTTACTCTTTTCCACCGTTTAAGTATGAGTTGTCTAAGTCGGCGGTTTAACCAAGATTGCGTGTTTTCAATAAATTCTCTAATAAAACCTCTACCAAAGTAATTTATCCAGCCTCTCGTCACTTGGTTAATTTCAGTGATAATGTCTTTAAAGGTACCGGGTCTATTTCGTTTCGTTATTTTCCTTAAGACGCGTATTAAATTTCTTTTTGCTTCCGTAGTCGGTCTGAAACGACAAACCCCATTTACCTTGGTTATTAGACAACTCAAGAACTTTAAACGTGTGACTGCTCCTATTCTGCTTTTATCTTCATTGACAGCCAACTTCAGTTGCTTTTCAATGAATTTCGTTACACTCATCATTACGCGTTCACCTGCACGTTTTGTCCGTACAAAGATGACAAAGTCATCTGCATAGCGTACAAACCGGTGTCCACGCTTTTCGAGTTCTTTATCCAGTTCATGTAGATAGATATTACATAGTAAAGGAGAGATAACGCCCCCTTGTGGTGCACCTATCTTTCTTTCTGCGACTTCGCCAGATAGGTCAATGGCACCTACTTGTAAACTTCTACGGATAAATGTTGAAATTGACTTATCTTGAACATGGCGTTCGAACAAATACATCAGCTTATCATGATTTAACATGTCAAAGCACTGTTTCAAATCACAATCCACGGCTATTTTATAGCCCTCTTCGTAGTAAATAGCGCATTGCTTAAGTGCTGTTCCTGTGCTACGATTAGGTCTGAAACCATGGCTATGATTCGAAAATGTTCGGTCGATGCTGGGTTCAATCACTTGTTTAATCGCTTGTTGTATTACCCTGTCTCTAGCGACAGGGATACCAAGCACACGCATTTTCCCATTTGGTTTGGGAATTTGCACTTTTCGAACTGCTTGAGGTTGGTATGTGCCTTCAAGCAGTTTTTTCGTTATCTGTGAAAAGTACTGCGCAAAGTGAGCACGAAGTTCACTGACTTTCATGCCGTCAATTCCAGGAGCACCTTTGTTTTTCTTAACTTTCTTGATAGCTTTTTCTATGTTGTCTGGTCTTACAACAAGCTCCATCAATGATGGAGACTTACGATACATTTCTTTCATTTCACCTAAGATTTACTGTACACACTTATGTATTCTTTTTTTTCGTTCCACTACTTATCCTTCCATAAGCTGCCGATTAAACCGTATTCTGTACGTCGTAAATCTATAACCTCCAATCTTTACTTTGTATTGAATATTGTTCAGTCCTTCGGTACATTTTCCCTACTATGACTTCTGCTGACTTCTCATCATTCGTTGTTACTACGGTAGAGTACCGCTGATGAGACCTCCCCGGGTAAGATGTAACCTCTTTCCACTCATGCCACCGCATCATTTACTATATAGAACTCGGGTAGTATTGGACTTTATCTTGTTCTGCAGATTCATCCATTCTACATAGCCTTGTATGATGTTTCTGTTCGTCAGTGCGAGTGTTTGCGTCCGACTTCCTTCAGATTCCACTTCGCAATGGACACCCTTGTCTTTCGCTAACAGTTCCTACTACCAAGCCTGTAACGGACTTTCACCGTCAAGATGTTACCCATGCCGGGCGCACAAATATAGCGTAGAGATGATTCATGATTGAATCACCTCTACGCTTTTCCTTTATCAATCATTCGTATTGTTTGGCTCGCATTTCCTAGGGGATGGGTCGAGCCGCGGTCTCGACGCTCATCCTATTCCCTCAGGAGTCTCGCCAACAATACGACGTGATATACATGTAATTATACATTAAAATATTTTGAAAAAAGACACTTTGGAACTTGTTGTTAGTCTTTTAATAAAGTTTCTTGGTATTTTAATTTTTTTATTGTACTCTTAACTGTTAAAATCCCGACAATAAAAAAGATTATAATCATGTAGAAATGACTTATGTTCATTATTAAATAAATGATACTCAATACGATACTGATTATAACGACAACTTTATTTAAAAAGCTTTGATAGCCTTCTATGACTTTAACCTCTGAAACGGGCCATACTTGTGGCCACAAACTGTAAGCTTCTTGTGTATAAAATTGTGACATTTGTAAAATAATCATATACATTGCAAGGCCACCTATCACACTGCTCACAATAGGATGACTCAACCAAATCATTAATACAGCCGTAATCACAACCAATCTTAATGTAATATTAAATGCATCCTTACCTCGAAGGAAATTTCTAACAAATAAAAATGGATACATATGGTGACTGTCGAAATGTTTGGGCGCTTTTAAAAATACATCTAAATATTTACGCCTTACTGCTGGTGCCATCATCCCTTTCACATCTGTAAACATATTTACAAATTTATAGTAGTTCATACGATGCTGTTGTGCTTGAGCAATCATTAAAGCCCAAGGAAAATGTTTTTTGGCGTTTATATTTTTTAATAATAAAATTAAAAGTATTGTAAAAACGATACTCCCAAAGCCAAAATAGCTTGATCCATCAATAATGACGTAAAACCCAGATAAATTTAAAATAAATAAAACACCATTACACGACCAATTTTCAAGTCCATATAAGTACCATTCCCATCTTAAAAACAATCCGAGCAAAGGAAGTACTATTGCTAAAATACACACAATTACAAAGTTTGTGACTTGGTTCGGATGAATTGTATTTAATAACGGAAATATGATGATTAATAATATTATTTGTAGAGAAACACGAGCAAAATAGCTCATTACAATACTTTCTCGTATATATTGTTTCATTTCCTTTTCAAAAGGTAATAAGAAAAGTTGATCAGCATCTTCCAACAATGTTTTCAAAGGAAAAATGGAAGATACAGACAAAGCTATGGAAACAATTAATGAATAATTAACACCGGATGGGACGTCTTTAAGCCACTGCCCATAGCCTAATATAAATGCTCCTAACAAAATAGTTAAAAAGATAGCAAAATGACCATTAAAGATGAATTTATTGTAATAGTTTCTTTCTTTTCGTTGCGCTTTCAATCTCTTTTTAAATAATGCTTTTGATGTAATCATGTCAATGAACGCTCTGTCACTTTAATATAAATTTCATCTAATGAACACTCTTGCATATTTGTTTGTTTCCGAAGCTCATCTAAATTACCGAAAGCGACAATTTCACCATTATCTATTATCATAAAACGATCACAGTACTTTTCTGCAGTGGCCAAGATATGTGTACTCATTAATACTGTTTTGTTCTCATCTCTTTTAGACTTCATTAAATCTAACATCGATTGAATACCTAAAGGGTCAAGTCCTAGAAATGGTTCATCAATGATGTAAAGATCGGGTTCAACAATAAAGGCACAAATAATCATGACCTTTTGTTTCATTCCTTTTGAAAAATGACTTGGAAATACATTGAGCTGATCGGATAACCTAAATACCTTTAATAATGGCTCCGCTCGATTCATAGCTGTTTCATATTCTATACCATAAGCCATGGCCGTCATTTCAATATGTTCTTTTAAAGTTAATGTATCATAAATAATTGGAGATTCAGGAATATAAGATAAACGCTTACGATATTGATTAATGTCCTCATTAATATCTATATCTGAAATGGACATTTCACCTTGCATAGGCGTCAATAAACCTAGAATATGCTTAATTGTTGTACTTTTACCCGCACCATTAAGCCCAATTAATCCTACAATTTCACCTTTTTTAAGTTCAAAATTTAAATTTTTTATAACAGGTTTTTTTCCATAACCCCCTGTTAAATGTTTGACTTTCACAGTCATGATTGACACCTCCATATCATCAATTTATTTTTTTAAATGACATACCATTATATTAAAGAACTCCATGACGAACTTCAATCAATATATTTTACAACAGTGACTCGTGCTTACTGCCTTAAACTCATGATATAATATAAAAAAACAAACAGGAGGCTATTTTTTATGAGTGAAACAATTTTTTCTAAAATCATTAAAGGTGATATTCCTAGCTTCAAAATTTATGAAAATGAATATGTCTATGCCTTCTTAGATATTTCTCAAGTATCAAAGGGCCATACACTTTTAATCCCTAAAAAACCATCTCCTAATATTTATGAAACAGATGCTGAAACAATGAAACATATTGGAGAAGCTTTACCTATCGTAGCCAATGCCATTAAAAAAGCATTCAATCCAGATGGTTTAAATATTATTCAAAACAACGGTGAATATGCATCCCAATCCGTTTTTCATATTCACTTCCACCTTATTCCACGTTATGAAAATGATATTGATGGGTTTGGTTATCACTGGGAAACTCATGAGAATGACATAGATGATACTCAAAAAGAATCTATTGCCAAAACAATCACACAATATATAAAATAGCTATATCGCATAAATTTATTGCATGTGGGTATATAATATTAAAATAGATTGAGGAGGAAAATTATGAAAGCCTTACAAATTTCTTTAGGCGTTATTGCTGGCGTAGCAACAGGATTAGGCGTTGCACTAATGAAACGTGATCATCATGTACGCATTGATAACCCAAGACCTGAACGTCCTAAAACAAATCTAGAACAAGAGCTTGATACAATAAAACTTAATATTCAAGCTATTAAAGATTATACAACTCAAATCAAATCAGAAAGTCAATCATTTGGTAGTTCCATAGGTGATGAAGTTAAAACAATGATTGGTGAATTCAAAGCCGATATCGATCCTAACATTCAACGCTTACAAGGTCATATTGAGAATTTACAAAATCGCGGTGAAGAAATGACTCATTTCCCTTCTAATAAATAGGTTTTTACATGAATGCATAAGGTTTAATATAGTATCTTATGACTATCATATTAATTCAATTCCTTGAATGATTAATTTAAAATCTATTTCTTTAATTATTCCTCGCGATTAATCAACGATAGATTATATACGCTTTTAGGGTGGGACAATAAATCTACTAGGTCAAATAGATTTCTGTTCCACCCTTTTTTATCGCTAGCTTAAGGAGGTATTCATCCATGAATAATAAAGAACGCATTGAAACCATGCTGTACACACAAAAAATCGCATTATTGTCAAAAATCATTTGGAAAAATGCCGAAAATGATTGGCAATATTGGCTCAAAAAATCTGGCATTACGATTAACGAATACATGATATTAATAACTATCTATGCCAATGAGCGCATAACGATTACCGATATTTCCAAACAAGGTGTTATGCACGTATCAACAGCCTTTAACTTTGCCAAACGATTAGAACAACAAAATTTATTAGTTCTTGAGAAGGATGTTTATGACAAACGCAACACATTTTTAAAATTAACGCATGATGGAAAAGAATTTGTCGAACAAACCCTAAATCACTATGATGAGGAGTACAATTCAATTTATAAAGCGTCAAAAACGTTTGAAAAAGAAATGTTTCATCTTCCTCATTTTAGTGATATGCACTATTTAGTTTCTAAACTTCATGGACGTCATTTTATTGACGAACTTCATATCTGTCATGAACAGATTAAAAATAAATTACTTGACGACATTTAGGTTCGGGGGGATAATACGATATATTAATGTAGAGATAAAGGAGTATGACTTATGCTGAATTGCTTACGCTCAATTGATATACATTCTCGATTTGGATTACCGCGTATCGCTTTTATAAGTTTTGTGACAGTTGTTATTACTTTCTTTATAAGTTTTGAATTATTTCACTTTAGTTCACGTGTTCCATTTACAGATCAACATTTTATACTGTTTATTGTCTTAATGTTATTTTTATATCCTTTCCATAAATTAATTCACATCTTAATGGTATTACCTTACTTTAAATATTTGCGCATAACTAAATTGATTAAAACAAAATGGCTTCCACTGTACAATATATTTTTAGATAAACCCGTAAGTAAATTGTATTTTTGTATTTGTTTAATTATGCCACTCATTTTAATTACAGCGCTTTGTGTATACATTGCCCGCTTAATTCCTGAATATGGTCATTATTTTATGTTTTTATTATCTTTAAACGCAGGATACTCGGTAATGGATCTTCTATATCTCAAGGTCATTGTTTTTTCAAGACAAGGTAAATACGTTGAAGAACATATTAATGGATTTGTACTATTAGAAAAAAATTATAAATAAACTAAAATGAGTGAGCTGAGACATAGATATCAGTCATCGAAAAGCTTCGAGGTTTTCGTAAGCATTTACGAAAAATCTCGAAGTTTTTCCTTTAATTATACTTAATGCCATAATCACAAAACCGAGTTCTCATTTTACCTTGTTTAATCCTCACACCAACATTCGATTGAATTCCATAAATCCAAATACAGGTTCTACATCAAACATTTCTTTACTTGCAGATTCTTTGGGTTCATTTGCGCTTTAAAATATTCCCCATTATCATTTTCATGATTTTTTATTTGTTTTTGAATGATACGAAAGTGTCTTATTTTTTAACAATAATAGTAAATAATGACATGCATAAACAAGGAAGCGCTAAGACGTATTTTTATTAAACATCATCTTAGCGCCATTTATTTTGGGATTGATATCCCAACCTCGCCTTTATCAATTATCACAAATCTCTCATTATTTAGTCTGATATTTTACCTTCAGCTTTGGTGTTCATCCAACGATGTGTTATATTATGTGTGTTAATTTATAAAAAAGGAGTCGTCGCAATGAATAAAGGCATCAAAAAAATCATTCTTCCATTAACTGCAAGTGCTGTTTTACTTGGAGCTTGTGGTAACAATACGCCAACTTCTGAAGATGAAACACTCATTTCTTCAAAAGCTGGTAACGTCAAAGTTGAAGACGTCATGAAAGAAATTGGTAATGAACAAATTGCAAGTAATTCATTCAAAGTGTTACTAAATAAAATATTGCAAGACAAATATGGCGATAAAATTGACAGTAAAAGTATTGATAAGGAAGTAGACAGTGAAGTTAAAAAGTATGGCGGTAAAGATCAATTTAATACTTTATTGAAACAACAAGGTCTAACTATGGATGAATATAAAGAGCAACGTAAAACGATAGAGTATCAAAAAGAGTTATTAAATGAAAAAGTAGACATTTCTGACAAAGAAATTAAAGATAATACTAAAAAAGCTTCACATATTTTAATTAAAGTTAAAGAAGACAAAAATGATAAAGAGGGCTTGTCTGACAAAGAAGCGAAAAAGAAAATTGAAGATATCAAAAAACAACTGGATAAAGACCCAAGTCAATTCGATAAAATTGCTAAAAATGAATCAATGGACTCAAGTAAAGACAATAATGGTAGTTTAGGGTATGTGGTAAAAGGTCAAATGGTTGAACCTTTTGAAAAAGCATTATTTAAACTAAAAGATGGCCAACTATCAGATGTTGTTAAAACGGACTATGGATACCATATTATCAGAGCGGATAAGCCAACAGATTTTAATAAAAAGAAATCACAGTTAAAAGAAAAATTAATTCAAAATCAATTGCAAGAAAAACCAGAAATTTTGACAAATGCTTATAAAGATTTATTAGATGAATATAATGTTGACTATAAAAATAGCGACATTAAAAAAGCTATAGAAGATAATATCCTCAACCCAGAAGCGTTAAAAAAACAAGCTTCTCAAGGTCAAAGTAATTTAGGTATGTAATTTTTAACAGTATTCAAAAAAGAGACTCAAACACTCACAAGCCCTTTTCCATGGGCGGTGTTTGAGTCTCTTTTTAATTGAAAAAATACATACATTTGTTAAAAACTATATTTATTAATCTAGCTTTTCTGGTTTATAAAAACTTCTTCTATCTAACCCTAAAATACGCTCTGTAAACTGACCTTTTTGAGTCGTTTTGAATGCTTTTTCAAACATATTCATACGCGCATCAATGTTATCAATAAAGTGAAGGATTTCAGCTTCTTTAATAAGCGGTAACTTAGGTGACCCATACTCTAATTTACCGTGATGAGATAAAATCATATGTCTCAATAACATCACTTCTTCACCTTCAATACCAAGCTCTCTCGATACTTCCATGACTTCATCACTTGCTATCGAAATGTGACCAAGTAAATTCCCTTCAACAGTGTACGACGTAGCAACTGGTCCTGTTAGTTCTTTTACTTTCCCCATATCATGCAAAATAATACCACTATAAAGTAGGCTACGATTTAACTCTGGGTATATTTCACAGAGGGATCGTGCAATCCGTAACATTGTCAACACATGGTAACTTAATCCACCTAAAAAGTCATGATGATGTGAGCTCGCTGCAGGAAAAGTAAAAAACTCATTCTCATATTTGTTTAATAAATATCTAATAATGCGTTGCAAATTCGCATTTTCGATTTCAAATATATATTCTTGCATGGCATTTTTAATTTCTTCGGGTGATAAATGTGCAGAATCTATAAAGTCTTTTGCATATAAATGATCTTCTTCATTAGCAATACGATATTGATTCATTTTTAACTGTTTATTGCCACGAAAGTTAATAATATCCCCTTTTACATGAATAATCATCTCTGGTTTGATTGTCGTCAAATCTTCCTTTGACGGCGTCCAAAATTTAGTGTCTAAAATACCGCTTTTATCTTGTAATTTGATATTCATATAATCTTTGCCTTGTGCTGTTACACCTTGTGTTGCACTTTTAACTAAGAAAAAGTGGTTTACAGTATCGCCAGGATTTAACTTTTCAATATTTCTCATGATTAAAACGCCTTTCTTTTAGCTATTTCTCTAGTTTATTCAAAGTAACAAGTTGTTTTGCAGGAATATGGCTATCTCGATTACAAGTGAAATATAACACTTGGTAATTTTCTGGCATAGAACGCAAATATTTAATCATTTTACTTTTACGTTGAACATCAAAATGTACAAAGGCATCATCGATTATAATTGGTAGTGAGTAATACGGCTTGAGCGTTTTGATTAAGCTTATACGTAAAGCAATATACAGAAGTTCCTTTGTTGATTGACTAAGCTCAATTGGATGATAGATTTGTCCGTCTTTGTGTCGAACCATTAATTGATTATCATTATAAGTGACTTGCTCATATTGGCCTTCAGTCAACTCATGATATATATGAGTGGCTTCATTCACAACTTGAGGAAGTCGTTTATTTTTAATTTGCTTAATATGTTCATCCACTAACGCTTCTAAATAACTTAATGCAGCCCAGTCTTCTGCTTTTTCATTAAGCTGATTCCGTAATAATTGAAAACGATGTCGAAGTTGTCTTAACGTGTCATCTGTTTCCATATGATTGATTTGAGCCGTTAAATCACTTACCTCAGATTGCAATTCTAGGAAATTTTCATTATACGTATCAATTTGATCAGATAATTTTTCAAATTCCGTTTCTAGTTGCACTGTTGTTTTTTCGCTCAGCTTTGAACTTTTTTCATACCCATAATCTTGATTTTCTAAGTACAATGTTAAATCATTAAATCGACTTAAACGTGTTTGATATGTTTGATAACGATCAAAGTGTTTATAATAACTTTCTTCATCTAAAGCGCCAATCGAACTAAATAAGTTTTGAATAACTAAATGATTTTCCTTTAGTCGAGATTTTAAATGTTTAACTTCATTTTGAATTAAATCAATCTGCTCTTGATTTCGTTCAAAACGTGCGCTATCACTTTGAACTCGTTTAATCCATTCCCTTAAATCATGGAACATCGCCTCAGCATTAAAATGATCAAATATCATTTCTACTTTTTCTTTTGCCTGAGTGTAAAATTGTTCAAGTGACTGCACCAAATGACTTTCTGATTCTTTAAGTTCATTTAAATGCTCTTGATGCTCATTAATTTTTTGTATTGTATGAAAAGCATCCACTAATAAATCATTAGATAAGTTTTCAGATACATGTATGTTCGCTTTGATGTCATTAATTTTTCGACGTGATACATCTATATTCTCTTCTGTTTGTTTTAATTGTTGTAATATGTTTTGAAATTTCAGTGTTAGTATCTTTAAACTTTGCTTACGCTGTGCAACTTGATCACGTAATTGAAATTGATGATTTAAGTTAAAGTCTAAATTATACGCATTTTCGAGGTGAGTAACTTGATTTTCTAATTCAGTTATCTCGTCTGCAAAGCGTTGATTATAACTAACCTCTTTCGATTTAGTTAAAAAGAGACCTAACAAGCATAATACCGCTAACACTGCAAATGCTGCACTAAATAACAAATTGCTAGTAACAAATGCAAAAGTGGCTAAACCCAGTGAAACAACTGCTAAAAACACTAACATTATTCGCATAAAATGCTTTTTCTTTTGCTTTTCATTATATTCTTGTTCAAATGTTTCTTTCATTTTCGTGAATAAGTTTCGCTTTTCATTGAGTTCTAATAGCTGTTTTTCATGAATTTGCTTTTTCTCAAAATCTTCTTCGGATACGAGTTGATTTTCTAAATCATTGATTTCATTTTCATATGTTTTTGTTTCAATTTGGTATTCATCATGCGTATGCTTTAATCGTTGGATTGTTAAAAGTTGTTCATCGTACTCTTTTAATAAATGACTCGTATAACTCACTTGAACTTCAGATGTATCCAATCCTTCATACACCTTATCCCAACCTATATTGTGGCACAATCCTTCTAAATCCCGTTGATGATGATCGATATCACGACGCATTTGCTTTAAATCAAACTCATCTTGCTTAATCGATTCTTCCTTTTTGGACAACGCTTCTATTTGTTTAAAGTGATCTGCTTTTGGAATACTAAGAGCTTGATTATCGTGTTCTAATTGAATCCTTTTTTCCTCACGTAAACCAATATCACGTTCTAATTGTTGTGTTTGAAATTTAGCTGCTTCGTATCGATCAATGCCTTGTTCTGGAAATGCTAGCGGTTCGATATTTAAGTCACTTTCAAGTCCCTTCCACTCTTGAACTTGATCATGCAATGCGAGTTCTTTTTGTTTTTCTTCATAAAATTGATTCAGATGACTTAAATTTTGCTTTAAAGTATCTAATCGCTTTTGACTTTTATCTCTCGTTTCAGTCAATCTTTGATACGTTTCAAGCTCAGATGATTTATCACGAATCTGAAGTTCCAGGTTTTTTAATTCCTCGATTTGTCGGTTGATTTCGGGATTTTGACCGGCTTTTTTATATAGTTCTTGTTTTTTACTACTGATCAAGTCTCTCATACCGATAAATTCAGTAGAGCCTAAAGCACCTGCTTGCATTAGGAAGTTTTGTAACTGATTTTCAGTTAAATGTTTATGGATATCTTGAAGACCTAAAACACTAAATGAAAAAATCGATTGATACGTTCGTTTATCAATAAAATTCAAGTGCTCTTTTAACCATGATTCATCTTTAATCGAACCATTTGGAAGATATACTTTGACGTCGCCTTGTGCTGACCCTTTGACTCTTTCCACCACAATCTCACTTGAATCATCCATAATGAGTGTTACACGTCCGCCATAATGGTTTCCCATACGTGGCTCTAGTCTTGGTTCATGCTCGCGTTTTGTTGGGAAACCGAATAATATAGAATGAATAAATGCCTGTAGCGTTGATTTACCTGCTTCATTCTCACCATAAATTTCGGTAAAGTACTCGTTAAATTCTACACGTCGTTGGACAAATTGACCATAACCATAAATTTCAACTGACTTAATTTTCATAATTTATTCGTCCCCCTTTAGCTCAGTGTAAATGATATTTTCGGCACGATTGATTAATGCTTCTCGGTCATATTTTTGAAAATGATCAAGATACTTTGATGCTTTAGGATTCATATACAAATCTTGCAATGCATTTTCGTATATATCATCTTGTAACAACAATTCTTGAGGGAACTCTTTAGATATCGATGTTCTGACAAGTTCAGTATAATGAATGATTAATTCATCGATAAACACGAAATGATGCTCATTTTCCTCATAATCAGCAATCATTTCTTTAACTTGGTTAATCGTTTGTGAATCAAAGCGGTTGTCCCCACTTACATTGACTTGCAAACGATATATGGCACGTCCTAAATGACGCACACTATTTTTAAATGTTTGAATTTTTTCATACAGATACTGACGATTCGTATTTTCAACTTCAATCACTGCACTATCAAAACGCACAAAGTGAGTGGGTACAAATTGCGTCTTGAATTTAATATGATCTCCTTCGACAAGTAAGCAGCCTTTTTCACCTTGTTCTTTAAAGTGACGCCCTTGAATGTTCCCAGGATAATGAATTTCTGGCAAATCACTCAGCTGTTCACGTTTATGAATATGACCCAAAGCCCAGTAATGATATAGCTTTGAATTTAAGTCTTCTAATCGAAATTCTGTATAGCGATGGCTTTCTGAAGACTTACTATACGTACCGTGCAATAAACCAATATGAATCACATCACGGTCTTCATTCGTTGGAAATTCATCTACTTTATTTTCATAGCTTTCACTATTTTGATAGCTAAAACCATGAAAATGTATTGTTTCCCCATTTTTCGTAATCGCTTGATATGTTTCTACTTTATTTGAGAAAACCGTCACATTTTCTGGTAATTCTGTTGTAATACGCTCAGATAATGGATCATGATTCCCATGAATAATGTATGCAAAAATCTGCTCTTTTTGAAGCCTTTCCATTTGTTCTTTAAGGAATATTTCTGATTTCAATGTACGATTTCGATTATCAAATACATCCCCACAAATCAAAACGAAATCGACTTCTTCTCTTAATGCCAAATCAATAATTTTTTTAAAACTCTCGTATGCACTATTTTCCATATCTTTAACGATATTCGGACTTGAAAATTGTTTTGATGCAAATGGACTGTCTAGATGCAAATCTGCACAATGAATAAACTTAACCATTCATGCATTCTCCTTTAAATAAATATACTTTTATATTTTTTTAGTAAACTTTTATGTATTCTTATATTTTATCATAATTACGGGTCGATGAGGATATAAAAAAGACAAACCTGTCTTTCTACAAGATAGGTTTGTCTAAAAGATAAGACTAGGATAACATTGCCTCAGTCTTCATTATTTACCCTTAGTCAGCGTAAATCTCATCTAAAGGTTTTACGATGATTTGGTTGATTTCTTGGAATACTTGGCTCATTTTTTGTTCAGCAGCCATTAATTCAGAAATGTTTTCATCTTTTTCAATTTGTTGAGCTTGGTCTTGAGCTTGTTTAAGGTCATCTTCAGCGATTTCTTCACCTTGCATTTGTTTTTGTTGGAACTTCAGTTGTGTTTCACGGAATTCATCAAATAATTTTTTTGATTCATCATTTGATTTTACCTTATCATAAGCTTTTTTAATTGCTTGATATTCATCACTTTCACGTAATGCTTGTTCTAAATTGTTTGCATAATCATATAAATTTACAGCCATAGTCATACCGCTCCTTAATAATATCAAAGTGTGTGTCTGAGAATGTAATCTATATTCTCCATTCTCTTTCCTTGCTTACAATACCATATTTTTTAATGTTATACAAAGATTGCAATCAATCCTTGGAAAAGACCCACAATACCTCCTAAAACAAATCCCAGTAGCATTATGAGTTTTAACTCTTTATTTGCAATTTCAAATATCAACCTTTCAATATAATCGAGCTCGAATCGATTAATTTGTTCCTCAACAAGTCCACGAATATTGACCTGTTTCAAAATAGAGGTTAATCGATTGGCTAAAAGTGATATTACTAACTGGCTGATTTTACGAACACCTTTGTCATCTAATGCATTAAATAAATCTGGGAAAACTTGACTTACAGGTTGATGGACACGTTTAGATAGATTCACTTGGGAGATCGAATACGAAATCATTTGATGTTTTAAATCATTAAATTGGTTTCTATCTACTATATCGCAAAGAGGCATTCTTTTTAATCTATTATATTCTTTTTGGATTTGCTCTTTTAGAATATGTTGCGCTTTAGGTTGTTCTGTTAAACGCAACAACTCAATTTGAATACGTTCAGCGATAGCTTCTTGCGTCATGAACATCTGAAGCATCCCTATGATTTTTCCTTTTTCTACAAAAAATGACTCTAACATATCGAGAATGTCTGTATATCCTTTGTCAGAATTTAAATACGCTTTTGCTCTTGCTAATAAAATATCGCTGACTGTTTCTATTTTTTGATCTATTTTCTCTACAATTGATGCTGGAATCACATCGGTTAACTTTTGATGCTCATGCTCCAAATATTTCAACGTTAACTTTTGATCCATCAATTGCGTTATCCAAGCCGTTCCTTTTTCCGCAACGTCAATATTTAGATGTTCAGCTAATGTTTGTAAAGTCGTTTCATCTTTTCTTAAAAGTTCGACTTGACGATGTATCGTTTCATCCATTACGCTTATCATATTTTTAGAGTTTAGCTTTTCTCTGATTAATGACTCAGTTAATAAATGTTCTTCTACGACCTGACCTATTTTAGTTGCAATCTCTTCACGTCTTTTAGGGATCAATCCAGGTGTAAAAGGCATTCTTTTACCAAATATATAGTAAGCTTTGAAAGGATGAAACAACATTTTTACAGCAATCATATTCGTTACGCCACCAATAATTGCGCCTATAATGATCATGACAATAATTGTTAAAAACGGTGTCATTATAGTCTCTCCTTTTTCAAATTTAAATGATTTGTTTCAATACCCTGTTCTCTACTCATATCATCATTTCTATAAAAAATAGCGAGACTCATCTAAGTAGATATTAGATTGGTTGTCTCGCTCTGAGGAGTTATCTTATTATTTAACAAAAATCAGTGAGCGGTTCTCTTGATATTCTCCCCACATATGTACACTGAAATCGGTTAGCTTTTATATTAAACTATGCGCGAATAAGATCTTCTTTTACATGGCGCTGAAAGTAAGTCTCAGCTTCTCTAAGTTTTGGCGTACCAAAAACAGGCTGCTTATCAGTATCTAAAACACGGTATAACTCACTGACCTTATTAGCTTGTAATATAAAGCCGCCTTTACTATCTAATGTATCCCAATAAATATCACTCACTGTTGAATGTTTGGGATATGCAGCTTGATTACGTGAAATCGTCTGTATAATTTCAAGCGGATCGCAACCAAATGTACTATTAAGGACTTCTGAATCCCTAAATAACGCACAAATCGACACACACGTTGTCCAGTTAGGTAAAACACGCTCTTTCTCAATTTGTACTAATGTCTTTTTCGATAATCCTATCGTTAATGCCATTGTATCTTGGGTATACCCCGCTTCAATACGTACCATTTTAAACTTGGTTTGAATTAATTCAGTGAAACTTTGTCTATCCATTTATTCTAACTACCTTTCTTAATAAAATTTATCCGCACACAAGATATTGCAATTATACACAATTCTTGAAACACAAATTACATAATAATACAAAAAACAGAAAATGGGAAGAGCCATTTTACAGAAACAAATGACTCAATGAAAAGCCATAATAGTCTTAAAACTCTAACACAACTTTTCATTTATATTTAAAACCATTCATCTTATGAATTCCTTTTAACTGTCATGCTTAATATTATCTGATATACTGGTCATTAAAGTATATGGGAATTGAAGTTGATAAATATTGACTTGCTTTGATTAAGCCTATCATATTTGGTAACTTCTCCTTTAAATGAATATATCACACATATACAGACTTTGAATTATGAGAAAAGGAGCACAACAATGGTTTTAATATGGATTTTGGGCTTAATGATTGCTTGCTTCATCGTTGTAGGTGTTTTAAAGAAGTCACATTGGCTCTTTAATATTCTCGCAGCAGCGTTAACGTTCGTTTTATTTATTGTTGACTTTATCATTTTCGGATGGCATCCGGAGTCAATCAAAATCATTCTTTTATGTATCATTATTATTGTTTTTGAACTCGCACATATGCGAATCAAAATGGTTCAAAAATCAAAAATGTAGCTCACATTTTCACATAAATAGATTAACTCTTGTGAATGAGCTTACAATAATAAGCAGTTCAGAGCTATCTCATTTATGCTTGATGAACATAAGAACACACTATTAGAATTGAATACTTTTTTATTTTATTGATATTATTTCCATAAACGCATCACCTTTTACTGCGCCTCTCTTAATGTCATTATAATTCACTTATAAAGCAATGATTTTGTGATGCTTTAACTAGATTTCCAGAGCTTTTAGTAAGATAATATAATAGTCGATAAGAGATAGAAGAATTTGAGGTGTCATGGATTGCAACTTAACTATAAAATTTCACAAGCTAAAAAAGGTGCTACTATTAGCATCATAACATATACCTTTCTTACTTTACTAAAAGTTTTCTACGGATGGCTATCAGATAGCCGAGGATTGATGGCTGATGGTATTAATAATGCAACTGATGTTATCAGCTCTGTAGCTATTTTAATTGCGTTACAAATTTCAATGAAACCTGTTGATAAAAACCATCCTTATGGACATTATCGCTCTGAATTCATTGCATCACTCATTGCATCTTTTATTATGTTTGCCGTTAGTGTACAAGTTATCATTACGGGTATTCAACATTTTTATCAAGGAGAATTTAAAAGTCCTAGCATCTCTTCAATAGTCGTAGGTATCATCTCAAGTCTTATGATGTTTATAGTGTTTTTATATAATCGACGTCTTTCACAAAAGGTTAAAAGTAGTGCTTTAAAAGCAGCAAGTTATGATAATTTGTCAGATGCCTTAGTCTCGATTGGTACAGTAATAGGTGTCATTGGTGTCTATCTCGGCATTCCAATGTTAGACACCATTGCAGCAATTATTATAGGATTATTAATAATGAAAACGAGTATAGATATTTTTAAAGAAACAGCAATTACATTAACAGATGGATATGATGAAGAAGAGCTAGATTACATTAAACAAATCATTCAAAAAGTTGATCACATTAAAGAAATTCGTGACATCAAAGCAAGAAGTCACGGCGTTATTTCTTTTATTGATGTCACTATAGCAGTTGACCCGCAACTAAACGTGATTGAAAGTCATGAAATTTCAGATGAAATTGAAAACCATCTTCAAAATTATCTAGGTGAAGTTGAAACGATTGTCCATATTGAGCCTTTTTTATAAAATACATCTATATTAAGTCACATGTAAGGACGAGACACAGATTAAAACTTCTAACACTCTCTTTCGGTCTCGTTCTTTAATGACTATTAACCGCACTAAATCAGTTTATTCTCCATTGCATATATAGCTGCTTGAGTACGATCAGTTACATTTAATTTACTAAAAATATGACTCACATGCGTTTTGATTGTTTTTTCCGAAACAAATAATGTTTGTGCAATTTCTTTATTTGTTTTTCCTTTTGCCATTTCTTTTAACACTTCAGTCTCTCTTTTAGAAAGTTTATTCATCATATGTGGTTTTTTGATAACTGTGTCCATCACTTGTTGTGCATCTTTATGAATCATTTTTGTCCCACTTAGAACAGATTTGATGGATAACATTAATTGTTCTGGATCAACATCTTTCATCTCATAACCGTCAGCGCCTTCATTCATTGCTGACAAGACATGCTCTTCATCTACATAACTCGTAAGTACAAGTATTTTTATATTGGGGTAATTGCGTTTTAAATGATGTATCAATGTAATTCCATTCATTCCTGGCATTACTAAATCTACTAAAATAAGTTCTGGTTGAATCACTTGATTGTCGAGGTCATCTAATAGCATTTGCCCATTGTCATAACTGCCAACTACCTCTATTTCTTCTTGAGTTGACAATAAAAATTCTAAACCTTGTCGAACAATATAATGATCATCGACTAGTGCAATTTTCGACATAGTTGTCACGCCTTTCTTTCATTATAACGGTATTTGAATTTGAATTTTTGTACCTTGGTAACTATCGATAGCGATGTGTCCTTTTAGAATATTCACACGTTGTCTCATATTTGAAAGGCCGTGGTGCGATTTTTCATCAATATTCGCCATGTCAAAACCTATACCTTCATCAACAATCTTTATGAATAATCCCTCATCATTTTGATTTAAGTCAATCAAAACAGCATCTGTCTTTGCATGTTTTTTTGTATTATTAATGGTCTCTTGCAAAATACGATAAACATTTGTTTCGATATTATTTTCTAAGTCTATTAAACCATGTACTTCAATCGCTAAATTGATATTTATCAAATTCGCATATTCTTTCAGTGCATGAACAAGTCCTTTTTCCAGTCCCACCGGTTTAAGTTGCCATATAAGCGCTCTCATTTCATTGACAGCATTTTGACTCGTTTTTTCGATTTGATGAAATGCTTGTTTTGACGTCGGTTCTTTAGACATTTGTCCCGCTGCATGTGCTGTTAGTTTTAGTGAAAACAACATTTGGTTAACCGAATCATGCAAGTCTCTAGCTAAACGATTACGTTCATTCATTCTAGCTGCTTCTTTTTCTTGATCAGTTAAATAAATGCGTTTAATAGCCGAACCAATTTGAAAAGCTACAGACTCTAACAATTCTAAATCTTCATCGCTATACCGTATTGTATGAGGGGTTGCAACATTTAATAGACCAAATTGTTCATGACCTGATCGGAGTGGCACTGTTGCATGATGTGTAATGTCCTCTGTTTCATCTCTGTATTCATGGCTGGCTAAATTAATTCTTGAGCAATTAATAATATTAGACGCTTTCGTTAGTTTTTTATTATGATAAGCTTGGACACACCAACATGTTCCTTCTCTCATATATTTACAAGATTGATTTGTTAATGCTTTTGGTAATGCAAATTTTGATTCTAACGTATGTTTTCCATCGTCATCAATAAAGAAAATCCATCCTGTCGTAAAATCGCTACCTTGAATTAAATAATTAATCGCACCATCTAACATTGATTGAATTTCTGTCTCTTCATTTAAAAATTCGGCTAATTCTTTAAGTAATGCTAAATGTGTGGGTTTTTTCATTTTTTCACCCCAATAGTTTTGATTATAAATATATTATACACATTTGAAATATAGTAAAAAACTATAATGACATGTATCATTGAGAGAGTTTATGGTATGATAAGTGAGAATATAAGGAGGATTACATGAAATTTACTGTTGCTGAACCTTTTCATAATATGACCATTCGTGACATTTTAAAATCTTTAAAATTACCTAAAAAGGAATTACATTTTTTGAATATGTCAAAAGCTATCCAAGTGAATCAACAGCCTTCGCAATTAAATGCGATAGTTAAAGAAGGCGATATAGTCTCGTTACCAGAAAATGATATTGAAAGTCAATATTTACCAAGTTATCGCTATGCAACTATTGTGTATGAAGATGAATACTTAGCTGTCGTTTTAAAACCAAAGGGCGTTAAAACACATCCAAATGATTTAAAAGAGAGCAACACGCTTATGAACCATGTTCGCTATACACTCAATTGCCCATATGTTGAACCTATTCATCGATTAGATCAAGAGACAGTCGGATTACTAATTGTCGCCAAAGACCCAATCGTTAAGAAAATTTTGGATCGAATGCTTGAAGATAATGAAATCCATCGCATTTATCGTGCACAAGTTAGAAGTTTGTTGCCAATTAAGCCTCAAACAATTGATATGCCTATTGGAAAAGATAAATTCCATCCAAATAGACGCCGCGTATCACCAACCGGTCAACGTGCAATTACACACATTATTGATTCAAAAATGATTGAAGAAGGTATTTGTGAGTTAAAAATAAAGTTAGATACTGGACGTACACATCAAATTCGTGTCCATTTAGCCGAGATAGGTCATCCTGTTATAGGAGACCCACTATACAGTGATTCAAAACTACGTCAACTTCAACTTGAAAGTTATATGATTCAATTCAAGCATCCTTTTACACAACAAGACGTTACTGTGTCACTAGATGACATTAAATAACAAACCATAGAAAAACCGCGCTATAGTTCGTTTGATGAGAGACTATAGTGCGGTTTTAAATTTATGATTTATTAAACCTATTCCGGAAGCGCTTAATCCATCTCGATTTCGGCTTCACTGGCTGTCCAATTTCAACTATATTTTCTTTAGTCAAGTTTAAACCAAATTGTATCGCTTCATCCATAAGATGTTCTTGAGAATTTAAACTTGGCAAATCATTTTTAATATAATGATATACCCCGTTTTTATCCTGATATCGTCCTTTCTGATTATCAGAAAGTTGCAATTGCATGTAGTCTACAAGCCTTTTAGCAATTTTTTTGTTTAAAATTGGGAAAAGAATTTCTACACGTTTAATCATATTACGTGTCATCATATCTGCAGAAGATAAATATATCTTTTCATCCCCATTGTTATAAAAATAATAGATTCGAGAATGCTCTAACAACCGGCCTACTATACTAACCACTTCAATATTTTCACTTACACCTGTGATTCCAGGTTTTAGACAACAAATGCCTCTAATAATCAGCTGAACTTGAACCCCTGCTTGAGAGGCTTCGTATAATTTTTTGATTAAAGCTTTATCCGTTAGAGAGTTCATCTTCATCATCATTTTACCATTGCCATATTTTTGATGACTTTCGATTTCTTCATCTATTCGTTCAATAAATAAATCTCGAATTTCATATGGTGCAACAATGAGTTCTTGATATTCTGGTTTAATGGAGTATCCACTTAAATAGTTAAAGAAACTCATCGCGTCTTGACCGATTTTTTCATTCGTTGTAATAATTCCCATATCAGTGTATAACTTTGCTGTTTTATCATTATAGTTTCCAGTACCTAGATGAACGAAAGGAATAAGTTTACCATTAATCCGCTTGACAACTAAAGTGATTTTACTGTGTGTTTTAAGATGTGTCATCCCGTACATGACATGACAACCCGCATCTTCAAGCATTCTCGCCCACTGCACATTATTTTCTTCATCGAATCGTGCTTTTAACTCGACTAAAACCGTGACCTGTTTACCATTTTCAGCGGCATTTTTTAATGCTTCAATAATTGGTGAGTCACTACTCACACGATATAATGTCTGTTTAATTGCCATTGTATCTGGATCCTCTGAAGCATCACGAATAAAATCAACAATCGGATCAAATGATTCATATGGATGATGGAAAAAGATATCTCTTTTTAAAGCTAAATCATAAATGTTTCTATTCCCTAATGATTGCGGCGGTTGTGGTGTATACCTTGGATATTTAAGTTCTTTTAGCTTGTGAGATAAATGGCCTACAAGATTAAACAACATTGTTAAATCTAACGGACCATTTGTATGATAAACATCTTCAGGTCCTAGCTCTAACGTTTCAATCAACCATTCTACATTTTGCTTTTCATTCATGCGATTGTCAATTTCTAGTCGAACTGCCGCACCACTTTTACGTTCTTTTAAAAACCTTTCTATTTCGATTAATAAATCTTCCGCTTCATCTTCATGTATTGTCAAATCAGCATTTCGTGTAATTCTAAACGTATACGTATTAAGGATTTCATACCCATTAAACAAATAACCCATAAAATATGAAATGACATCTTCAATTAATATAATATATTGCTTATTTCCGTCATTAATAGTCGTAAATCGATCTAATAATGTCGGGATTTGAACAATTGCTGAGTTGATTTCATCTCCTGTATCAATATCAACAAATATATTCAAAGTTTTATTATTTAATTTCGGAAAAGGTCGATAGGCATCTATTCCTAAAGGTGTTAGGGTAGGTAATATGTCACTTAAAAATTCTTTTTCTAATTGTTCAATGATGTTATCATCTAGCTCTTCAGGGTGACATAAGTACACATCATACGTTTTAAGCGCATCAATTAACGCATTAAATCGATTATACTGAAATTCTACATTCTGTCGATTTTTCTTTTCAATTGCTTCAAGTTGTTGAATCGGAGTTAATTGAGCTTTATTTTCTGGTTTATCAAACCCCATTTTAACCTGATCTTTCAATCCAGCAACCCTCACCATAAAAAATTCATCTAAATTTGAACTTCCTATAGCTAAAAAATTTAATTGTTCTAATAGAGGATTGTTACTATCACAAGCTTCTTGTAGTACTCGATAGTTAAAGTCTAGCCAACTTACTTCTCTATTATTGTAGTAACTGGGATCATTTAAATCGTATTTGTCTATTTCATTTGTCACTTTATTTACTCACCTCATTATTAAACATCAATATTTTGACTGTGAATAGTAATAGCGTAACATATATATTTATAATAATTGAGTAGTTTTCTTGTTAAGATTTTGTAAAATGAATTGTCAGATTTTCTTTAATTACTTTTTCAATATGCTTTTTTTGGCGATTGGACTGATACTCTTCAGCAATCGGTTCACCATGATAAAACACCGATAATTGATAGCCATTTTTTTCTTTTCGTAGCTCAACATCATCCACTACGTTGGTGTTTGATATATTCATTGCATTCGCAAACTTAATGATGCCACCTAATGTTTGAATATCACTTAATTCATCTTCAGTAAACCATCCTGTTTCATCACTATATAGTTTTAATAATGTCTTATTTTTAAAACTCGCTAATAACGCTAATCTTACACGGTCTTTATGTGTGAGCCCGTTAATGCTTGAATTGGCAATGATGTAGTACGTATGTTGCGAACTAGAGTCAGAATCAATAAATTTACCTAAATAATACAAGTACGCCGCTTGGATAAATAATACCTTCAATTTTTCATCTATATCCACTTTTTGCTGATCCATTAATTGATCAAGCAATGACTTTGTTAACTTAACTCTTTGTTTCGCACCAGTTGGCTCAATTTTGTATTCATTTGCAAGGTGACGTAATGCATCTTCCAAAACATGATTTTTTCTAAATTCTTTTGGATAATTTTTGGCAATTTGGTTCATGATAAACCCTTCACGTATCCCTTTTCGAGAAAAAGTAAAGGCTTCTGCATCCATTATTTCAAATAACACATTAAATACAGTGACAGCAGGTAATATAATGTCAGCGCGATCACGACTTAATCCGTCTAAGTTATTTAAGTCATCCCGATCTGATTTCTTAAGAACATTTAAAACGCCTTTTAAATCTTTTTTTGTCATGGTATAACCATGTACGCCTGCAATCGGATAGTGATACAAAGATTGATGAATACGTGCACAATTTCGTGCTGAACCACCAATTCCAATAAGCTTTATTTGTTTATTTTCAAGCCAATTCACTTTTGTAAATGCCTCTTTCAAAAACTTTTCCATTTCTTTCATTGCATCTTTATCATTATGCTCTTTATTTTTAAAAAACTTTTCTTTTAATGTGACAACTCCAAATGGAAAACTAATCGCTTCTTTAATATTCTTTTCATTAAAATACGTTAGCTCTGTTGATCCTCCACCTATATCAACGGTTATACCGTCTTGAACACTCGTCGTATGTGTCACAGCATAAGAACCGTAAAATGCCTCATCTTTTTCTGGAATAATTTCAATATCCAAACCAACTTCTTTTTTTACACGCTTGATAATTTCTTGACTATTATTAGATTGACGAATTGCAGCAGTGGCAATAGGATACAACCGGCTAACGTTAAAGTTGTCGGCAACTTTTTTAAAGCTGTGTAATGCTTCAATGAGCGTTCCTATTCCTTCCTCAGTCATTTGCTGCTTTTCTGTTAAATATTGGCTCAGTCTCGCGGGTGTTTTAATATTTTGAATTTCATTTAATCCTGTATTCATCTCAAACTCAAATATGACGAGTCTAATTGTATTCGAACCAATATCTATTAACCCATTTCTTTCCATTTGCGTCGTGTACCTCCTCGACTATTTAGGATGTACCATATTTTCAGGTTTAATCCACTCATCAAATTGTGCTTCAGTTAAATGGCCAGACTGAATAGCTGCTTCTTTTAATGTCAATCCTTCTTTATGCGCTTTTTTGGCTATTGATGCCGCATTTTCATAGCCTATATGTGGATTAAGTGCAGTGACTAACATTAATGATTGATTTAAATAATTATCAATATGTGCTTCAATTGGCTCAATACCTACAGCACAATTATCATTAAATGTATTCATACCATCTGCTAATAAGTAAATTGATTGTAATGTATTATGCAAAATCACTGGCTTAAATACATTTAATTCAAAATTCCCTTGTGAACTTGAGAAACCAACAACTGAATCATTTCCCATAACTTGAACAGCTACCATTGTTAACATTTCGCATTGTGTAGGGTTCACTTTACCAGGCATTATAGATGAGCCAGGTTCATTTTCAGGAATTGAAATTTCTGCTAAGCCTGCACGAGGGCCTGAAGCGAGCCATCTAATATCATTAGCAATCTTCATCAAATCACCAGCTAAAGCTTTCAAACTACCATGTAATTGTACAACTTCATCGTGTGCTGTTAATGCGTGAAATTTGTTTTTAGACGATACAAAAGGATAACCTGTATTCTCTGCTATATACTTTGCTACTTTATCCCCAAATTCAGGATGAGCATTGATACCAGTGCCAACTGCTGTACCTCCAATTGCAAGGTTAAGAATATGTTTCTTAGAGTCGTTTAACAATGATTCACAAACGTCAAGCATATGGCGCCAACCACTTATTTCTTGACCTAAAGTTATAGGTGTTGCATCTTGCAAATGTGTTCTACCAATTTTAATAATATCTTGATATGCATTCTCTTTTTGATAGAAAGTATCACGCAAACGTTTTAATGCTGGCTCTAATTGAGTGACAACTTCTTGATAAAGTGCTACATGCATTGCAGTTGGAAACGTATCATTTGAACTTTGTGATTTGTTAACATCATCATTAGGATGAATATGTTCATCACTATGATGTTCTTTCAAGTAAGTATTCGCAACATAACTCACAACCTCATTGACATTCATATTACTTTGCGTTCCACTACCTGTTTGCCATACAACTAAAGGAAAGTGTGTATCAAGTTCCCCTTTTAAAATTTTGTCACATGCATATACGATTGCATCTTTTTTCATATCACTTAATTGACCTAATTCATGGTTAGCTAAAGCGGCACCACGCTTAAGTTGAGCAAATCCATAAATGACTTCAATTGGCATTTTCTCTTTACCAACAGGAAAATTTTGTTTACTTCTTTGCGTTTGAGCACCCCAATATTTATCAGCCGGTACCTCAATTTCACCAAATGTATCATGTTCAATTCTTACTGACATATTCATTCGCTCCCCTTTTTTATGGTTATGACTTTCTTCAATTAAATTATATCATTAAACGAAATATTCATTCAATTGCCTTAAGCACGATATGTCCATCTAAAATAAAAAAACCTATTTGTTTCAATTATCAAATTGATAAATCAAACAAAATAGGTTGCGCTACTGATATTTTAATTTTACTGCCTGAACGACACTTATTGCAGATAGTATGTACAATATCAGCCCAATGCCCAAAGTAACAGGACTCAATATAATTAAACTTCCTAAAAACCCTGTTAACTGGTTGTAGAAATCATCTAAATATATATACAATGCAACAGTTATCGCAATACAACAAATCACACTAATAACGATACCTTTTTGGTTACTTTGGATAAAGGTTTGTGCTGTAACATCTTCACTAACCAATCCATTTGAAAGATTGAGTTGAAGTTGTACAACTTTAAAAAGTACCGGTAAATAAAGTGTGCCTAAAGCTAGTGGAAATCCTTTGATAGATAAAATATTAATAATAAATGATATGATAATGAAGACAACCCAATAATGACTTAATTTCATAAGTAAGTCCTTTCTTTTATTATGAATTTCATTTAATTTTTCTTAATTTCACAATTGATGATAATAAAAAGCTGAGCTCCTAATCAGACATATAGCTCAGCCTTTAATATTATCATTTATCAGAACGCACTGCTTGATTATGGTCTTGATTGAGCTTTTCTTGGTCATTTTCTTCAGAAATTTGTTCCATCTCCTTACCAAGTTCTACCATATCGTCAAAACCATCGACCATTTCATTATCATAATCTTTTTTGTCTTGATACATTTGTATGACCTTCTTTCTTAAGCATATAATGAAGTGAAATACGAACGGACATCTTCAGGTAGCCCTTGTGCAGCAGCTTCATCTAAAACCACATTGACCATTCTATGCTGTTTAAGTGTCGATGGGATAAAACTTGTATTCCCATTTTCTTCATATAGTTTTTTTACTAAATCTGCTTTGTAGTCACCAGTGATAACTAAAATAATTTCACGAGCAGGGAGTATACCTTCTTTCATCCCTACACCAAGATAACCTTTTTGATCTATTGTCACAACTTGAAGCGTTAATTTACCTTTATTATTTTTTGTTTTAGCATGGTGCTCGATAAAACTCTCCACTTGCTCTTCTTCTGCAATTTCATGCACTTGTTTTTCTGGCACACCTAAAGCTTTATAGTAAGATGTTTTTTTATCGTAATCTAAAATATGAATTTGGCTAAAATCTACCGCATGATCATCAACGCTTTTTTTCAACGCTTCTAGTACTGGCGCATCTTCATTATTTAAGTGAATACCTGCGATTGTAGTCGGATTATTATTAAATTGTTTTCTAATAATATCAGCTGTATAAAGCGCTGCTGTATCTGCATCTTTAAAAATTTTAAAATTCATTGCCATATCCTTACACTCCTCTTATTATGCTTATTAATCTTTTATATTATTACATACATACCCTCATCAAATCGATTTTAAAACATTACACTTAGCAATATCAATCATTTTCCCTGAATATCACACT
Organism: Staphylococcus felis; assembly: GCF_003012915.1. NCBI lineage: Bacteria > Bacillati > Bacillota > Bacilli > Caryophanales > Staphylococcaceae > Staphylococcus > Staphylococcus felis. The sequence continues at coordinate 2,278,744 of NZ_CP027770.1, forward strand.
TATTATGACAACCCAGGATAATTTTGTTGACGTAACGCCTCATATATTAAAATCGCGGCCGTATTTGATAGGTTTAAAGCACGAACGTTATCATTCATTGGAATTCTTAAAGCTGTATTTTCGTACTTATCCTTAACCCAACCTGGCAAGCCAGTTGTTTCTTTACCGAAAATAAAATAATGATTTTCATTTGTATCTGTGAAGTCTTGTGATGTATGCGTTTTAGATCCAAATTTAGTTAATAGATAATATGTCCCATCCGTTTGTTCAAAAAACGCTTCGATACTATCATAATATGTAATATCGACATACTGCCAATAGTCCAAGCCCGCACGTCTTAACATTTTATCATCAGTACTAAAGCCTAATGGTCGAATAAGATGTAACTTCGTATCCGTTGCTGCACAAGTACGTGCAATATTTCCAGTATTTGCTGGAATCTCAGGTTGATATAACACTACATTGATTGTCATAATTAGATTCTCTCCATTTCTAATCCTTTAATAATTTCATGACGAACTTCTTCAATTTCATTTTCAAAATGCCTCAATAAATAGTCTTGTTGGTTTTCACCATCAATTTGTCCAATAGCCCAAAATGCAGTGCCTCTAATCATTGGGCGAGGATCATGTTCTGCAACTTCTTTTAAAGTTGGAATAGCTGTCATTTCTTTGAAGTGCGCCAGAGCAATAATAGCATTTCGTTGTATTGGCTTTTTACCTCGCCATGCCCCTGCCAAATGACCAAATGTGTTTTTAAATGTTTTGTTATTCATTTGCAATAACGGAATTAATCGCGGTTTTAAAATATCGGGCTCTAAAATGATATCGTCTTGTTCAGTATTAATTCCTTTATTTTTAGGGCAAACTTGTTGACACGTATCACAGCCATATAAACGGTTACCTATTTTGTAGCGATATTCATCTTGTAAATAACCTTTAGTCTGAGTAAGGAAACTAATACATTTTTGACTATTGAGCTGACCATTTCCAACTAGAGCACCCGTTGGACATCGATCAACACATATCGTACAATCACCACAACTATCCATTAATGGATCATCTGGAGGAAATGGAATGCTCACTAACATCTCACCTAGGTATGTCCACGTACCAAGCTCAGGACTTATAATAAACCCATTACGACCTGTAAAACCTAATCCTGCTCTTTCTGCAACTGCACGATCTGATAAAACTCCCGTATCAACCATAGACATTATCTCAACGTCAGGAACCTTAGATTGAATGAATTGTCCTAATAAATCTAATCTTTTTCGCATAATAGTATGATAATCTTGACCCCAAGAAGCGCGAGCAAACATACCACGCCGATCACCTTTCGTACTTTTAGGAGCATTTTTTAATTTATTAGGATATCCCACTGCAATAGCAATAATTGAGCGGGCTGTTGGCAATGATAATTTAGGTTCTGTTCTCAAATTAATATCCGATTCCTCAAAGCCTGAAGCATACCCTTTACTATGATACGCTTTAAGCTTTTGCTTTAATTCATCAAATGGATCTGCAGTTGTAAAGCCAATACTGTCAATCCCAATAGTATAAGCATATTCAATTACTTCTTTTTTTAAAACTTTCACATCCATTAAAGACACCTCTTTAAAGTCACCACATTATTTTATCATATTTTAGAATGACAGGGTGATGATGTATAAAGATTTGTGCATATTTGAAAACAGAAAACAGAAATATGAAGTTGGATCAAAAGCAATAGTAGGACTTTAAAGTCAAAGTTGCTTCACAATGACTTTCATAGTTTGAAACATCATGTATTTATATCCTAGTATTTTTTGAAATACTGTTTATTGTTTCACAAATAGAAATATCGTATGCCTCTACTCTCAACAATCAAACAGCGCCTTACCTTCATATTTCCGTATTCATCATTTATAGTACACGTTTAAGAAAATTTTTCGTTCTATCCTGTTGAGGGTTATTAAAGATATCTTTTGGATCACCTTCTTCTACAACTATACCATCTGCCATAAATACAACATGATCACTTACATTCTTTGCAAAGTCCATCTCATGGGTGACAACGATCATTGTCATTCCCTCAGATGCTAATTTTTTCATCACATTCAGTACCTCTCCAACAACTTCAGGATCTAATGCAGAAGTAGGCTCATCAAACAATAGGACATCGGGATTCATAGCCAAAGCTCTTGCAATTGCAACCCTTTGTTTTTGTCCTCCAGATAATTGATTGGGATATGTTTCTGCTTTATCCTTTAAACCTACTTTGTCTAATAATTCTATAGCCTGATGTTTAAGTAACTCTTTTTGACCTTTATTTAACAATTTCGGTGCTAGTATGATGTTGTCAATGACTCGCTTATGTGGAAATAAATTAAAATTTTGGAATACCATTCCCATATTTTGTCTTAACATATCAATTTTAATATGTTTCGAAGTGATATCTTGTCCTTCAAATATAATGCTACCACTTGTTGGTGTTTCAAGAAGATTAAGGCACCTGAGTAATGTACTCTTTCCACTCCCAGAAGGCCCTATTATAGCTACTACTTCCTCTTTTTGAACTTCCATTTCAATGCCCCTTAAGACATCGTTATCACCATAAGATTTATATAAATTATCAATTTTAATCACTGGCCTTCAATCTCCCTTCAAAGTAATTCATGATACGCGATAAAGTAAAGGTCAATATAAAATATAATATTGCAGCAATGATTAACGGTGTAAAAGGATCAAATGAGGCACCTTGTACCACTTGCGCATTAAACATTATTTCACTCACACCAATTACAGATATAATGGACGATTCTTTAATCACTGTCACAAATTCATTCCCCAACGCCGGCAATATATTTTTTATTGCTTGAGGCATAATGACGTGGCGCATAGTTTGTCTATAATTTAAGCCTAAGCTTCGTGCTGCTTCGGTTTGTCCCTTATCTACAGCATTAATGCCCGCACGTATAATTTCAGCAATATAAGCTGAACAGTTAATGACTAATGCAATCGCTCCACATATGAATGCTGATATATCCCAACCTAATACTGCTGTTGTACCAAAATAAACTAAAAAGACTTGTACAAGTAATGGCGTTCCTCTCAAAAATTCTATATAAATCGTTGAAAACCATTTTAAAATTCGAATCGAACCAATTTTCATTAACGCAAAAAATGAACCAAAAATCGCTCCAAAAGCGACACCTATGATTGAAATCAATATTGTATTTTTTAAGCCAGTCACAAAAAATGAACCATACTTCGAAATAAAGTTGCCATCATTTTGCATCGCATCAGCAGCGTTCTTTTCATATTGAGCTAATAAGTTTTGATTTTTAATTTCTTTGATAGATCCGTTAACTCTATCCATCAGTTCAGGTGACTCTTTAGGCAAGGCTATCGCTGTCTGTTTTTCAGAATCTGCAAATGAAGCATCTGAAAAAGTAAGGTCTTTATTTTGTTGTAAATATGCTTTTCCAACCGCGCTGTCCATCACCATCGCATCAATTTTATTACTTTTTAACGATAGAATGACTTCAGGCAAACGTGTTAGTGATTGTACATCAGCTCCCTCAATTTCCGTTTGGGCTAATTCTTCTTGGGTTGTTTGTTTTTGTGCGCCGATTCGTTTATTTGCTAAATCTTCAAGAGACTGATACTTCTGTTTATCCACTTTTCGAATGACTACTTTTTGTTCCACTGTCATATAGTTATCTGAAAAATCAACTTCCTTTTTTCTTTCTGCTGTTGGTGTCATGCCTGAGATAATCATATCAATCTTTCCAGTCTTCAAAGCACCTAATAAACTATCGAATTGCATGTTCACAATTTTTAATTGCACATTATGATCTTTAGCAATTTTTTTCGCAATTTCAATATCTATTCCTGCATATTCCCTTTTTCCTTTTACCGTTCTTTCAAACTCCATCGGTGCATAATCTGCTGATAGCCCGACTCTAAGTTCACCCCTTTCTTTAATTTTCTCCCACTGATCTGTAGACGCATGAACCTGGTTGTCATACGTGAAAATAGAGCTTAACAATACACATATTACTATAAAACTTTGTGCAATCACTTTGACCATGCAATATCCCCCTTTCGATTTTACATTATTATACATTTTATTGCAATATTATGCAATACTGAATAAAAAAAGATTGAGATATGACAGCATGTCTTGTAAGAAAAAGCCTAAAAATGCCTTTTCAACATATGCTCATCTCAATCTTAAATACCCTTAGCTTTGTTCAATTTCAAAACGGTATATTTGATCTGTATAATTTGGGATAATGCGTTTTGTAAATGTATGGACAAAAAAACCTACTGTAAATGGAATAATAAAATATGCAAGTAGGAGTAGAAGAATATTGATAAAAGGATCCCCATCCATTCTATTAAATGCATTAATAGGTCCAACAAAACCTGTATAACCAAAACCAGCCGACATCGGTGTACCTTGAATATTTACAAAATAAGCTACAAACCCTGCTACAATTCCATTTATCATAAGAGGAACTGCAATAATAGGGTGTTTTAAATATACAGGTATCATCATTTTAGCTGCCCCAATTAACAAAACAACATTGACACCTACTTGATTAACACGCATTGAACCAAATAAAAAGGTAACACACGCTGCAACAATTCCCATATTGGCCGCACCACTTCCTAAGCCAGTTAATGAAATCGCTGTAGCAATCGCAACTAAAGAAATAGGGGTAACCATTAACAACGCAAAAACGACTGCAATCAGTATACTCATTAATAATGGATTAAGTTCTGTAAACGTGTGTATAATATGCCCTAGTGTTTGCGTAATGCGACTGACATAGGGTAATGTCATTAGACCGATTCCTCCACCTATGATTGGTATGATAACAGGCAATACAATCATCTCTAAAGAACCAAATTTACCTTTAAGCAATAAATATAATCCACAAGAAAGGCTAACAGTCAACATCACATTGATAATGTCACCAATACCTTGCAATATAATGATATTATCTTGAAACTTAACAGCTCCTGAACCTAACATAGTTGCCGTTCCGACAAACATGATGCCAGGGCCAGATATTTTTAAATGATATGCTGCTAATGCGCCAATGATAAATGCCATAAACGATTGTATGGTGATGACAAGTTGAAAGATCAGTTCTAAAAATTCATTACCATTTTTAAAAAATTTAAGTAATTCTCCTAACAGCGCATTTGGTAATAATGCGATAACAACTCCGGCACCCACTGCATTTAAAATCACACTCAAAAAGGACGCTTTTTTTTGTTCGTTTTTCACCAAGTTCGTCTTCCTCCTCAATATATTATACTAATAATAATATAGATATAATCCAGAAACAATAACATATTAAACTATATTGTCTAAATAGGAAAAGACAATGAATAATCTTGTCAGATATTAAAATATTTATTTGTACGTATAATACGCTAATATGCATCATTTATAGATAAAAGTTGATTGATAAAATGATCAAACTTATCTTTTGTCACATTAAGTTTAATAGCGAGCCCCGACTCTGTAGCTACATTCGCATACCTTAGACCAGAATCAATGTTAACATATACCACCAAATCCTCATCACCAAAATGAAGAACAGTCAAATGAAAGTCAGGCTCAATAAAATAGTATTCTGATATTGGAGTGTCATATTTAACCCCCTTCAAATTGTCAAAATCACTATCAAATAAGGCTATTTTTAACTTATATTTTATATTTTCAACTGTAATGAAAACATCAAAATAATAGATTCGCTCACCCTCTTCAACTAATGAATTCCTGAGCACAACAGATAAAGACGACTGACTATACGCATACGCATTATCCTTTAATGTTATATATTTACACTTCATATTATCATTCCTTCGATTATATTTAATGACCTTTCCTAACAAAAGATACAGTTTTACTAAATGATTTGATTAAAGCTCTATATTATTTAGGATTAAAAAGTAAATCATTGATCCTAAATAGGATAAATCTATTACTTTATGCACGTAACTTTTTACAGCTAATTTCAAAAAAGAGGTTAAGCAACTTTACGCTGCTCAACCTCTGTATGTTTACTCACCAGTCCGATTTGCAAAGAGCCTGAATATATCACCGACCGTTAAAAATATAGAGCCAATAAAAGGTGCACTTAGAGTTACTAAGCACATCCTTTTAAAACTATTTACATCTTGCATAAGCAGTAGCAAACAGAATAGCAGCATTTCTCGCTTTGTTACGATATTTTTTGCTATATTTCTTATTTTGGGCAATTTTTACTGCTTTTGCAATGAACGGTGTATCACAATTACATTTTCCCCAACCATGTTTTGCATAACATTCATCATGAGCTTTACAAGCTGCATCTAACCTATCTATCGGTTTTCCACCATTATTACCTTTCCCACAGTAGTTACCATGATACATCGGTAACTTAGCTCTCAAAAGACTATGACTAGGTTTTTCTCCTAATTCATTTTTACCGTATACTCTCTTATAGCTTCTTTATCTTCTTCGCTTAAATTATCGTTTTGCATTTTTTCTTCATTTGCCTTAAACCCAAAACTGTCAGACATCATATATGATTCGTAAAACCTACCTGTTTCTGCATACTTTTCAATAATTTCGTCAGTTGAGCTATTTTCATTTACTTCAATGGTTTTGTCGGAGTTTGCAGTTACCTCTTCAGCTTGAGCAATAAAGGGAGACACTGACATGTTTAACAACATTAATAAAGCTATTAATTTAAAAAAAGATTTTTTCATAAAAAAACTCCTATCCTTTACTTTGGCGGTATTCCAAAAAACAAGAAGAAAAACAAAATTGGTAGAACTATTAATAAACTAACTAATGACAGGGACAAACTAATCAGCCAAGTCTTTAAATTTCTTTTATTAATCAAGCATAAAATGGCTGATGCAATTAATAGTATTGAAGAAGTTTTGATATATAAACCCATAACATCTCCGCCCTCATAATTAAAATTTGGAACTGGCACAAATAATAGTATTAACAACAGTACATTATTCAATACATGTAAGCCATACATTATTTTCCTCAAAAAATCACCACCTAATATCAATATAAATTTTGTTCTACATTATTTATGTCATATTAAGATTGTAAATTTTTTTAATGTTATTTTACAAATCTAAATAAATCATATCAAAGGTTAATACAGACTTCACTTTAATTCTTAAAAAGTTATAACTTTTCATTATGTGAGAAAAGTTTATAACTAATATCCTTGTGTAACAGACATTGAATTCACTTTATCATTTACTATAAGAGCCAAATAACATTGCATTAATCGAACTTAAGTTCTACGATATATAATGTATAACTAATTATTGTAAGATACCATGCCACTTGCTTAACCCAAGAATACCCAAAGGACGTGGCTTTGTGAAATGACAACCATTTAAAACAATCCAAGAACAAAACGAAATGATAAAACAATAGGGCTACATGTACATAAAAACGTAAAGGCATTACTATACAAGGTCAATTAACATATACTCCCAGTTTTTGTATGTGTTGTGGAATTCAAAATGATACCCATTTAATTATTAAACATGGCCTTCGTAAAACGAAAGTTTATATGGGATTAATTTTTGAAAGGCCTGCATATTTAAATTTGAAGAAACAGCGGTTTTACTGTAAAGCTTGTAATCAAACTTTTACAGCTGAAACATCCTAAACGATTTCTAAGGTGATTTGTAAGTGAATATAAAAAACGCATTAAACAACAAAATAGCGTTGCTTAATGCGTTATCGTCTCACCAACCACGTTGACAAAGAATCAGGATCACCCGTAAAACGGGTGGTTTGCTCTTGGGCTATAAGCCCGCTTTACCGGCTAGCGTCTAAAGGCGCTGGCTTTTTCATTTCATGCTCAAGCCAAAATGCCATTGTCTCTTTAGCTAGCCTCTAAAGAGGCTTTTGACTAACTTCAATAACCCTTAAAAGGGTCTTCATATTCTCTTACGCTCAACTTATCAATCGCTTTATCGTGTTTTTCTTGGTTCTGTATATATTTTTTTATTGTGGCTTCATTTAATCCAACTGTACTTACATAATATCCTTCTGCCCAAAAGTGACGATTTCCAAATTTATATTTCAAATTTGCATGTCTATCAAATATCATCAAAGCGCTTTTACCTTTTAAATACCTCATAAAGCTTGAAACGCTTATTTTGGGTGGGATGCTCACTAATAGATGTACATGATCTGGCATCATATGTCCTTCTATAATCTCCACACCTTTGTATTTGCACAATAACTTTATAATTTCAATAATTGATGGGCTGTGTTGATTGTATATGATTTTTCTTCTATACTTTGGAGTAAATACAATATGGTATTTACAAATCCATTTTGTATGTGCTAAACTCTTGGCTTTATTAGCCATAACAAATCCCTACTTTCGTTATTAATTTGGCTTGAACACCTTAATTATAACGCTAAGCAGGGATTTTTTTAGTATAACTTTTGTTGCCCACCCGCATAGCAGGTGGTTTATTGTTTCGCACGTTTTACGTGCTCAACTGACTGAAGTCATTAATTAAAATAAAAGCCCCTAAACACAACGTTTAGAGGCTTTATTTGATACCGGTGGTCGGGGTCGAACCGACACGTCTGTAAAGACACGGGATTTTGAGTCCCGCGCGTCTGCCAATTCCGCCACACCGGCTTAATGACGGTATTTATACCGATTTATTACGCCAAAGATTCGTATACACTTCACGGGATTACGAAAATGTACGACAAAAGCGCATGTATGTATTATATTACGGGTATTAAAATACGTCAATAGTTTTCATCTATAAAATGCGTATTGTTCGTATTTAGCTTGAATTTCTTTTGCTTGTGATTCGACAATTTCGCACGGGATTTTTAATCTGATGAACACGCAATAAGACACCGAGAAATACTTTTCCCCGATGCCTTATTTTAGCGATTGGTGTTCGCTATGATTTATTCGAATTGTACACGGATGTACACTGTTGAAAATCGCATAGTTTTACGACTTTCTACCATTATATATAGACGCTTTTAGGTTATTTAATTTTCCCCAAAGCGGACCCACTTCGTTCGTGTAAGGATTCCACGTTCTAATCGGAAGATATACTCTATCTCCTTCGTAGCTATCATACGCTACCCAAACGTATCCCGATTGTTTTATCACTTCGTCATACTCTATCGTAGCCCCCGCCGGAAGTTTACCGGCTTGATTTCCCGGAGTTAAAAACGGACCGACGTACCACGCTTGGATTGGTTCATTTCCGTTTATAAACGTTGCTTTTTCGTTCTTCCACCAAGATCCGTATTTATTACGTTTCCAGTTAGTTTGCGGTTTTTCCGCTTCACGCTTATGTTTTTCTACTTTTTTCTCAACATGTTCCGGCTTAACTGTTTTCACAATCTTATCGTCGATCTTTGGAATCTCGCCACCATCGTAGTAGTGTTTGATTCGTTTGATGAAATAATCGACTAATTTATTACGATTAGCAGCTGTGTTTGGAGCTCCTACTCCAACGTGAATGTCCCAAGAACGATGAGGACATGACGTAGCAAAGTATTGACGATGCAATCTTACCGTATTTCTATTTACTGGTAACTTATACGACTTCATAACTGCTGCAGCTGTCTTTAAAGTCGCCTCTTCATTTTCGATAAACTTCTCATCACTTATGTGCCCCGGATAGCTCTCACACACTTCAAATCCGATTAAGTTGCTATTCGCCCAAAAATTAGCACAGTGCCACTCAATATAATTTGTCGGATGATACCATAATACTTCATTTCGGTTTACATACACACTTGCAAAGCCGTTAACGTGAGTTCCGTTTTGTTCGCGCGAGTATAGCCAAGGCAAATACTGTGACGGCGTTTTACTTCCGTAGTCATTGTGTATAACAACCCCCGAAATAGATTGCTTTGGTAACGTTATCTTATTACCGTTAATGTGGTTAGAGTAAATATGCTTCAAATCGTCACTACCTCCGTTTTCAGATTTATCGACATCTTGGCCGAGCTTTGTGATGTCATATTTTTCGATTGGTATACCAGAACAAATCTCTTTTTTCTCATTTAATAAGTCCGTTCCCTTAGGACGCAGTTGTAAGTGAAGATGTACTGCCATTGGATTGTCGTAATAGTTTGACGACCCTTGTAGACCGACAACATCTCCTTGTTTTACCTTGTCCCCTTTAATAAAACGAAGAGAGTGTCGTTGTAAATGCCCATATATCCAATCATTTCCGTTTGCGTCTCTAATCTCGATAGTTCCTCCGAAATTACCGTGAGTTTCGGAGGTTATGACAGTGCCGCTAGTAACTGCCGGTACATCATTTGTATCGTTACTGTATAAATCGAAAGCCCGATGGTAACCTCCGCAGAATGCATCATAGTTAATGCCTTTTTCTGTGTAGTTCCGATAACCATAATTATTCGGATAATTATCGTAAGTTCTAGGATCGGAGGATATTTTCCAACCTTTAGACGTTAAATAATCTATCGCTGTTTTCATGCAGGCCTCCCCCTATCCACGTACTGCACGCTCTTTTTCAATTTCAACCGTATCTTCCCCGTTCTTAATCTGACGCTTCATTTCACGTCCTACTTTTGTTCCTATGCGTGCTTCTTCCGTGTGATTGTTATTTTTGTAGTACGCTAAAAAACCAACTACAATAGTTACTGCCGATGAAACTAAATTTTCAACTTGTCCTTCTTCAATAGGTAATGGGCTAAGTCCTTTCGCTGCTAAAACTTGGTTTACTAAAGCTAAAATTAACAACGATAATCTAATCCATGTTCCTGTGTCTTTCGGTAACATTAAATCTACCTCCGTTTAAATTTCGTTTTATTTGGCGTCGTATTTATTTAAAATCTTTTGCCGTTTACGTTCTTCGCTTTCATCTATCATTTGAAAAATATCGTGCAATATAAACGCTAGTACACCAACCATAAAAACTGTGAGCAAGTTCGGATAATTTACGATAGCGCTAGTTGTTAATATCGCTAAGTACGCAAAACTAAGGATTAAGATTACGATACTGACGTTTGTCAATCGAACATAGAACGAAGCAAACACCGCCGTGCCTAAGGCGAAAGATACCCACATTAAATTACGTTGGCTTTTAAATACGTTTATACTACCTTCCTGTATCGCTCCATTTGGTATCGAGAATAATTTGGGGTCTACTAGCAACGTTAGCCCAATTCCGAATAATATAAATAGCAATATTATTTCCGATTTCTTTGGTCGTCTCAAACTTTCGCACCTCCGTTCTATTAAATTTTTAATCCGAGTTTATAAAGTATAAATCCGATAATCCCTGTAACTATTGTAGAAACAGCTGTCTTTTTAATCGTCTTTCTTGTTTCTGTGTCCGAGTCTATTACCGTCTTTACTTTCGATAAATCTTGCGTAACTTGGCGATCAGTATCTTCGAGCTTTATTACTCTGTCTTTTAACTCGTCTATCTGCGTGTCGATGTAGTTGAATAACGCTTTATATATTTGATTCTCTACTTCGGTTATAAGCCGTTTAATCACGCTGCGACCGCCTTTCTTTTCGACTGACTAATCATCGGATGTTAAATTTTCTATTTCCTGTTCGAGTTCTTCGACCTTTAGTGCACACTTCTCAAACTGCAATTGTAATAACGCACTCCGATCCAGTTCTTCGAGCAGTCTTTGTCGGTATATTTCGTACAGTATTTGGTAATCCGTCGGGTTAACTACTAGATTATTGTCCATACAAAGCCTCCTTGTTTGTGTTTTACGAGCCTCTATTCTCTAATTCGTCTATTTTGGAAATAACTTCTTGCAACGCTTTAGCAATTACGTTTGTGTAACTGTAAATATCTATGCTGCTTCCGTTAGCTAAAACTTCACGTGGTGCTTCGTCTACAATTAAGCCGATTTGCCATTGATCATTTACCGTTTTCTCTCCACCAGACAAACGTTTGTACTCTCTTATCTTCAAGCTTCTTACAATGTCACTGCCGTTTCCTTTAAACGATACTATATCTCGTTTTAAACTTCTTTCGGATGATTGACTAAATGCAGATGCGCTAATGCCATAGTAATTATTGCGTGCATCTGCCACATGGACGTTTGCTCCTTTAGGATTGAGGTATATTCGACCTCCATTTGTTTCAAGAGCAACTCTAGTGTCGGAATATAACGTCAATCCCGAATAATTTCCGTCTGAATATCTTCGGCTATGGAACTCGATTGCTCCCGATGTTCCTTCTTTGATGTAATCGCCTGAACCGTCCCATTGAGTTGAAATTCCCATGTCTGAATAGTATACAGACCAATCTTTATCGTCGTTACGTACCCTGAACTGTCCGTCATAAATCATCGCTCTAATACGGTCATTAGACTTCTTGCCGAACCACTCGCGCCTTTGTATCCCCCGAGATATAAGTTCGCTCCCTTTTAGTGATATATAATGATCGTTATCGGCGTCAGTATATAACGTCCCTCCTGTAACAGTACTACCGTAGATGTCAGTTCCGTATATTTTTCCTCCACGGATTTCCGTCCCTCTGATTCTGATAGAATCGATAGTACCGCTTGTAATAGCATTAGCAGTAATTCCGTCAGATGTAGCAATAACTTCCGCTGTATTACCTCCATCTTTCGAGATAAACCATCCAGCGCTATTTAGACCGACAACATTATTAGGATTATTTTTATCGACTGCATAAATACCATTTTCTAACGTTAGTTCCGTATCAACCGACATTATTTTTCGTAACATTTCTTTTGACCGCTGATCTAAAACGTCGAACTGCAATTCGAGAGTGCCGTCGAGAAGTGCATTTAAGCTCGCAACTGCTGATGATAACCGACTAGCGTATCTTCTACCGAGTCTTTTATTGCCAAAAGTCAAGTTAATATTTCGGACATTGCCATTAGAATAACGTTCAATAACTATATTAACGATCCGTACTTCCTGATTTAGCCCGATGCGGCTATCATTGATAAAAACTCTGTCTCCTAACTCCGGTTGTGCGTAGGGATACCCCTGCTTACGTAAGTCTTTGACATCGGCACTTACCGAAATTGTAACGCTATTGTCGATAACTTCTTTCATAGCTTTTTGAACAGTAGACCGTTTCTTATACGATCCTTTCGCTACCATCGGTGCATGTCTACGTCCTAATATTTTAGCTAAAGGAGATTCATATTCCATCTTTATTTTCGCCTTTTTAATAACAGAGCGCTCATCATTGTCAGGGTAATCTCCGAAGCCTTTTACGTAAGTATATGTCGATGTACCGTCAGTTTCTTCCTGAACGTTAGAGGCGTTTAATTTATATCGGTACTCAAATGATGTGTCTCTTCCGATATATTTTTTGATGTAAAACGTTGTGCCTGAAATGTAAAACTCCGCTCCAAATCTGTCGAGAAGTCTTTTGAACGACTCAAGCCGAGTTTCCCCGTCCCCAAATCCTTCTATTTCTATTGCGTTAAATGTATCAAGCAATACAAAAGAGTATCTGGTATCGGAAAATACTTTTTCAAATCCTTTATCGGAAGTAAGAGACCCGTCAAAACGCTCATATGTTCTAGTTGTATCGAGCACGTCTAATGCTTTATGAACCGCTCTTACATCGATGTAAAACGAGTGTCCTTTCGATTGTTTTTTAGCGTAGACTATTTTGTAAGTGTCTCCGTAATAATCCACTTCCCACATCGTGTCAATTTCGTTTATAAATATATCGTTTACTTTATTTGGCGAAATTGTGAGCTGTACCGATTGATTACCGTTTAACTCTAATGTTTGCTGTGATGGAGCTGAAACGATAAACTCATCGCCTATTAAATTTCGTAAGACAATGTCGGACATCTACGCTCCTCCTTCGAATCCTCTAAAGTATAACTGTTTGTATTGCTGATAAACGTGTTCCTCTATCGCCCCTTTTTCGACAAAGTGCTTCGGATCCATTCCTGCTTCGAAAAATAAAATCATCATTTTTACGTTACTCTCGTAAAAAATATCTTTCATTTTATTCGACCCCTTTCACTGTATTTAATTCGGATTGCAGTGCTAGTATCTGCTCCGATTGTTGCATAATCATATTCTGCAATATAGTGAATCGAGGAGGCGTTTCTTTGTAGTCGTAATCTTCCTCTTTGTATGATTCGTTTTTTAATATCTCGCCATTATTATAAACATAGTATGACGGTTGGAAATTATCGACAAAATCATCAGGCATTTTTTCCATTTGAATCGGAATCGATCCGTCCAAATCTCCTATTATTGCATATGCTTCGATTTCATTAGAATCGTTCAACTTAATCTTCAATAGGTCTCTTTCTTCCATTATTTAACCCCCACTATTTTGAGTATTTTAGGCACATAATTTTGGCCGGTTGCTGTATCAGACTCTACTCTTATAGAATCTCTTAGAATTAGTTTTTTAGGGTTATTTCCGTCAATATCTACAGAAGTTTCTATTAAAGATGCTCCTCTTCCGTTATTTCCTAAGTTGAATGAGCGTATAACAAAGTAATCCTTAATAATTCCGACTAAAACAGTGTCGTCTCCCCCAAAATGATTGATATAGATGATAAGATAGGAATACTTTTGAGGATCGTCCGAGAGGTTAATAGTTGCGTTTTCAGTCGAAACACTTCCTTTAAATAATTCAACCTGTGTTCCATCTGCAGGAATCCACTCTTGCCAATCATTGTAGAAGTATCTGTAAAAAATCTGACCGGAATTGTAAGGGCGATATTCAAAACGTTTCACTACCTCCGATTCACGAATGAATACTGACAAAAAACCACTTCTGCTAGTTGCTCCAGCAGGGATATTTTGAGTGTTAGTTAAATAATAAAACCCTGTTTTTAGGCCGTCTAAATAAGTAGTATCGGCTAAATCAACTTGTGAGAATGTGGCTATCCCACCTTCTTCGTCAGTAAGTTTATGCTTCTGCCATTCTTCTGCATCTTTCGGAGTTATAGCAGCTTTCTGCCATTCTCCCCACGTTGAGTTTTCAGGTTTTAATTTAACGTATACGTCTGTGCTATTGTAAGGATGATAAGACAATCTCGCTGTGCTGTCTGATCGCTTAATCATAACCACAAAACCGTATCTATTTACTCCTACGGGAAGGTTCGTTCCAACAACGTAGTAAAACCCCGTTCCTGTCAATGTATCGTCAGGATTATTAAAATCAACGTTTGCCCTGTAAAGGGTTGTTCCGTTATCTAAAGTAAGCTTAGATTTTTGCCATTCATCTGTGTCCGAACCCTTAACAGCCTCAAACTCTTCGATAGCTGCTGCTTTAGCTTCGTCAATTTTTGCGACACCGCTATCCGCAAGATTTTCTAATTCTCTTGCCTTATTTTGGTATTGCTCGTTAAATTCTTCCGTAAGGCTTTGTAAACGACCTAAAGTACTGGAATTACTTTCTTCGGCATTCGAGAGTATAGATTCTGCTCGGGAATTATACTCACTAATTAAATCTTCAAGTTCTTTTTTGAATGGAGAAAAAGGATCTAAATCAATTTTGTTAAATGGTTGCCATCCTGATTCGGTAAATGTATATACAGTTTGTTCATCTAAAACAGCTACAAGCGACCTAATTTTCGCATTGTCCGGCAATTGATTAAATGTCTCCACGGGTTCTAGCATTTTAATCGTATTAGATTCTTTTGTACGCTCCCAAGTCTGCTCTAGCAATCTTCCTTCTATTTTCGGAAGTTCCCCGTACAACTCTTCGAAATTATGTTCTATATTAGCCCTATTATCCCTGTTCCAAATACTTCCGATAGTTTTCCTAGACATTCTCAACACTCCTATTTATAGTAAAAATTAAAGTTTATGTTAACGGAATTGAAATTTAAGTTTTTTATCGATATTACATTTTCTCCGGGAACTAACGATAGGAAGTTACGATTAGAGTTTCTTGTTCTGTTCGTCTTTTCTACTAAAACATGGACTCCATCGATAGTTAATTTCTTATTTGTTATGGCGTCTTTATATATGAACTTATCTCCAGTCGTTAAGTTTGTGACAGTTGCGTTACCACTTGAACTTGCCCCTAAAAACGTTATCTCTAACGGAAACTCTTCCGGTGTGACTTCTACATTACCCCCGTTCCAGATAGAGAAAGTATTAGTGGTGTGACTATAACGCCTCATTTCATCGTTTATACCATCGGTCAAACCAAACATTTCCGCACTATCTACAAAATCACGATTGCTTAGATCTAACGTCGTATAAATTGTTTTTGCAAATGGTAGTTCCGTCGTCTCAAACTCGATCTCAATTTCTCCACCGTCATACAATTGCTCCGGTTCTAATTCATTTTTCATTCTCACGAGATATTGTTTTCCGTCAACATAGTTATTGTCTGTCTGTGCTTTATACTTCGGTGCTTGCCCGAAATCCACAAACTCGTATTCAAGCCGTCTAGGACGCCTCATTTCACGAATATAGTATGATTCTGTATCTGTTAGTATCCCATACACCTCATCACGTAAGTGAGCGTAATCATGTAAATCGAAATTCTTGAACTTCATCGGAATTTTGATTCGACGTACTCCATAATCTGCTCCGTAATCAACTAGACCGCTTCGTCCCTCGATTCTTTCGGTGTAGTTTTCTATCGTAATTGAGCTGACAACGAAGTCATAAACGACTCCGTAGTCAGATAATCGATACTTACTTCCATCTTTTTTTACGATTTCAACATCCATCGTTTAATCCTCCGTTATCTCCCCATATAGTTCAATCGTTCATCAATGGCATTCCCCTCATTGACGTCTGCTCTAATCCATTCTTGATCCGCATGAACATTAACGTCTAGCTTCATACGTGTTCTCGGAACATCTATCGATAAGTTATTCGTAACTAATTTATTCATCTGCGGTCTAAGCGCGTGCATATTTTGTCGCATGTCTGCTACCGCACCTAAATCGAAAGGGTTTTTACCTAGCGCTTTTTCAAACGCTTCTAAAGAAGTAGAAGCAAGCGAAGCAGAGGCTTTCATAGCTTCTTTTTTCTTACGTTCAACCCCGAGCCAGTATCCGTCGCCAAAGTCTCCGCCGAGTTTTCTCGTTTCTTTTGAAGGAGAAGCCGACCTTTGCGCTCTTCTGATTGCTCCTAACGCTGCACTTGCTAAACTACTAGCAGCTCTTACAGCCGCTCCTACCATCGATGCAATACCGTTAACGAAGCCTTGCCCGAAGTTTTGTCCTAAACCGAATGTCCCACCTATACTGCCTAATCCGCCTTTACCAGAGCTAGCGACGTTGCTTCCAGCACTTCTCGCTGCACCTGAATTACTTCCAAGACCTGAAACGAATTGACTTCCGGCTCTATTACCACCGCCACCATCTGTAGCGCTACCGAGTATTGATTGCGTTCCAGATTTGATATTATTCGAGGTACTTTTTATCGGACCGACATTACCAGACAATCCACGATTAAATTGCGAGCCTGACTTATTTCCGCCTCCGCCATCGGTAGTTGATCCGAGTGTGTTTTGTGTTCCGCCTTTGATGATGTTTGCCGTTCCAGTAATACGACCTAAGAATCCGAGTAATCCACTATTCATCTCTGAACCAGCTTTAACGCCTCCGCCACCATCTGTCGCACTTCCTAGCGTTGTTGACGTCCCAGTAACGATAGAGTTTCCAGTTTGTAAGATGTAAGCTAAGAACGATCCTAATCCTTGATTGAATGTACTTCCGGCTTTATTTCCGCCTCCACCATCAGTCGTATTAGCGAGATTAGTTTCTGTTGCTGTACTAATTCCGTTAGCTGTTTCGGCAACAAACGGATTAAGCATTGCTAATCCATCGTTCATCATCATACCGGCCTTGTTACCGCCACCACCATCAGTTGTTGACGATAAGGCTGTTTCGACTCCTAGCTTCGTTTGATTAGCCGTTTCTTTTACCGGTCCAGCACCTGTTTGCAATCCGTTGCTAAACGTGTTCATCGTTTCAGTACCTTCTGGGGTCAAATCCGCTTTGGATTGCGTTTTAAGTATTTGTTTATATTCGGATAAAAATTCCGGAACTGACACACTTCCGTTTTTCAAACCATTTAAAAGCGTCTGTATAGATTTGCGCCCTTCTTCTGTTAGATCGACTTGCGAGTTCGTTTTAAGACTAGACTCAAGCATTGTTCCGACTTCATTTACCGACAGTAATCCAGCGTTTAATCCTGCTGATAAAGTAGACATATCCTCTTGACCGATTGCCGTTAAATCTTTTTTCGCCATTTCTTGTAGACGTTGTTCAAGCATCGCTGAAAATTCTGCTATTCCGTATGATCCATCTTGCAAACCTTTTACAAATGATTCTGTTGTTACCTTACCTTTTGGACCTAAATCTACTGTAGCTCCGTCTTTAAGGCTTAGCCCAAGTTGTTTAGCAACGGCTGACACACTTTCACTGCCGTTCTTAATTCCACTTACGAATGACTCTAGCGCTTTACGTCCTTCTGGTGTCAACGAATCTTTTCCGAGAGCTGCTCGCATTTTATTAATTTGTGCAACAGCAACATCGTTAACTTTTAACGAACCATCTTGAACACCTTTGACAAACTCGTCAAGTTTCATACGTCCAACTCCGGTAATATCCACTCCTTCGAATCCGTCTTTGAATTTCGTAACGAAGTCTTTTCCGACTGCTTCGGCTGTTTCTTTAGATCCTTCTGCGATCTGCTTATATTTCTCCGGAATTTTACCGAGTGTGTCTCCTAGCTTTAAATACTCGAGAGAAGAATTTCGAAGTTTTTCATTTTCTTCGTCTAATGCTTTTGTAGCATTTTTACTCCATTTTTCTAAATCACTTTTTCCGTCAGTTAACAATCCGAGCGACTCCAACGCTTGTTTAGCGATTGGACCTTCTTCTTGCAAGATTTCTAGCAGGCGCTCTTCTTCCGCCATCAATCCTTTTGTGGCATCGATACCACTATCTTTTTCACGTGCTAGCTTCTCATGACCTCGCAAGTTTTCGATAAGGGCTTTCGTTTCTTCGGCTCGTTTTTGATTAGCGAAGTCTATTAGTATGTTTTGTTCTTCTGTCGCTAACCCACTTGCTTTTATCTGATTGATATATTCGTCATAACCTTTATTGACCTCTTTAATCGAATCAATGGTTGCTCGAGCCATTTTTGATAGAGAGTCTTGTATCTGTTGCGGACTCCCTGACGCTATAATCTCATCAAATCCAGCTTGAAGTTTTGATAGCTCTTCAGTAGAGTTTGCAAGTGCTGTACCGAATGTCTCATCCATTCCTTTAGCAGCTTGTGAGAACATACGCATACCCTCTGTCGTAATACGGCCGGTTTTATCGATATGATTGTTCATGACATCTGCCATTGTTTTCGAGAAGTCCATAGCTTGTTTCTTTGCTTCTTGATAATGTTGTTGCACTTCCGTTTTAGCTTTCTTTAAAGCGTCTAACTGCGGACCGGTAGCTCCTTCCATAAATGATTCAATCATGCCTTCCATCTGCGCTTGCTCTTTATCAAGTGCTGCTACCGTTTCTTGTGCCATCTTTTCGAACTCGGAAACAATCTTTCCACGCGTCTGTTCTGCTTCTGCTCCAGTTTGCATCTTTAGTTGCGACATATATTTCGATACATTATCTTTCATTTCGAGATACTTAGATGCAGATTTATGCGTAGTGTCATCTGAAATATGTTCAATTTGACGCATACCTTTTTCCAAAGGTCCAGCGTTGAAATAATCGGCTACCTTCTTACCGGCAAGAACTATTGCACCGAGTCCTGCTACCACACCAACGGTAACTGCTCCGGCTGGACCGAAAGCCATAAATGCCGCACCTGCTAAACCGACAACAGCCGAGGCCGCCACAATGGCTTTAGCGGCTTCTGCGAATTTTTGACCGAACCTTGTTACATCCCCCTCTGAATCGATGAACTTATCAGTGACTTGCTCGATCTTTTGTAGAATACCGTCTAGTGCACCTGCTATTTCAGATTTAGAACCGGCAATAGCGGCGCCCATATTAGCAAATATATTCCTAACACGATTCCACATCATCTGTACTTTACTAGCGAATGTTTCGAACCTCTTGTTCGATTCTTCGATTAAAGCTGTATTTTCCTTCCACGCGCCATTAGCAATTTTTTGGGCGTTTGACACTTGGTCTGTTGCACCAACTAAACGCTTTAATGTATCGACTTGTCTAAGTTCGGTAATACCTAAATCTTTAAGGATGTCGTCTAAGTTCTTACCGCCTTCCTGCGCTTGCTCCATCCCTTCAAGCATTTTGAGCAATGCGCTATATGCGTCTTCTTTCATTAAACGTGACGCATCTTCGACAGACATACCCATAATGTCCGCCCATTTCTGTGCTTCTGCACCGCCTTGTTGTAACGCAGTATTCATCTTGACCATGGTACGACTCATTGCCGAGCCACCCATTTCGGCTTTAATACCGACAGATGACATCGCAGTCGCCAACGCCATAGCGTCAGCTTCCGACATACCCATCTGATTCGCCATACCTGACAATCGTTGAGTCATTTCGAGAATCTCATCTTCGTTAGTTGAGAAGTTGTTCCCTAACGCAACTAAGGTAGCGCCGAATCGATCAACATCTCCGCTGGCTGTACCCATAACGTTCATAACACGTTGAATACCCATCGCTGCGTCTTCGGCCGATAACACAGTCGATTCTCCTAAACGAATCATTGTATCTGTAAACTCAACGACACTGTCCTTTTCAACACCTAACTGCCCTGCAACTTCAGCTACTCTTGCGATTTCTTCGTAAGACGCTGGCATGCTTGTCGCCATTTTTCTGAATGCTAAGTCCATATCACGATACTCTTTAGCCGTAGCATTAACGGTTTTCTTAACCCCCGCAAGAGCCGATTCATAAGAAGAGAACGCACTAAGCGACCCAATCATGGCCGCACCAAACGCAGCAGCCCCCGCAATTCCTGTTAAAGCGAATCCTCTTGCAGTTCTATTAAATCGGTCGAGTTGTCGCACATTTTTCGCTACTGCTTCCTCCGACTTATTATTCGCTGTTTGAAACGCGCCTAAATTAGACGTTGCTGCTGTTACGTTAGTTCGTGATACGGCACGATTAAAACTTTCGACTGCCTGTTCCGCAGCTTTAAACGAGGCTATAAAACCCGTTGCATCTGCGTGTAGCCTAGCCGCTATATCATACTTTTGTGCCATGCGTTCGCTTCCTTTCGTTATAATTTAATTCGCTCTTACTCTCCGTTTAACAATTTCTCGGCTCTTATAATCGATTGATTCCATCGTTCAATAGCTTGTGGGTTACGTTGCTTGACGTCATCCTGTACTAGCCAGTCTTCACGTTTAAAAAATTTATCGAATCGAGGGAATAACGGAGATCCGTCTTTTTTGTACTGTCCGGCAAGATTCGTCTGCCAAGCTAACATGTGAAGTTGCTCCATCTCATCGACGAATTTTTGGTGGTGTCCATCCATTAATGCCCTATATTCACACAGTTTTAAGCGTTTGATTTTTTCTATATCGTTGATATTTAAATATCGAAAACAATCGGCTATTATATCGCCGAAAGTAATCGATTTGTTTCCTGTTAATTTACTTCCTGATTCGGCTCTGGAACTTCCGGATTTAGGATATGGTCGTACAAACCCACTTTTGACAACTCCTCTACACAAAGTTGCCCCAGTTTTTGAAAACCACCAACTTCCAGCGCTTTATCTGACACTGATCTTTGAATATCTTTACGATTGTAGGAAACTGTTTTGACATCTTTCAATCCTGCTTCAAAAAACTCAACTAAACCACGTAAATCTGCTCCGATTAATTTCGGATAAATTGAAGCTACACCTACACCAAATTCAATTTCTGTATAACCGCCAAGAGATTGCGTTAATGAATATTTTTCATCTAATGCGATTGCAAAGCCGATGTCTAAATCTAATTCGTATACCTTATTTTTTAATGTGATTTTCATAATATACATCCTCCGTATTTTCGTTTTACGGCACACCACATGCCGTTTAGTTTTATTCGAATAAATAATAAGAATTAAAGCGGAATGACGTTAATCACTCCGCTATTAAATTACGCCTCACTAAGACCTAACCCAGAACTCAAATCCTCGTCTTGGTCATCAGAATCGGCCACTGAACCACCAGCTAATTGACCGAAATCGTTAAACGCGTATTGAACTGCTGCAAATTGTTCTGGCGTCAACGTAACTTCGCCATCTTGTGGCGTTAAGTTTACGTTAAACGTAGATGATAATTCCGTGTAGTTATCGTTTGAAGAAGTTCGGTTAAAGTTGCTTAACGTACCTTGAACGTACGTTGCTGGGTACTTACCATTTTTGCTTTCTTCGGTAATGTCAACTTCCCACGCCTGAATTTCTTCTCCCTTACGGTAAGATTCTTTAAGCAATTGATACGTTTTATTATCTCGAACTACGTAGCAAGTGAATTCGATATTTGCGTTTTCTTCTCCTACACCTTTCAATACACCGTCTTTAGTTGATTCTTCGATAGTTTCTCGCTCACTGTTAAAGGTGTGTTCCGTTTGGAATGCTAAGCGCAATTTATTCCCATCAGTTGTAGCATCATCTTTCGCTTGGAAAAATAATACCGTTTTAGATCCTTTAGATACTGCCATTAAATAAAACCTCCGTTAACTTATAGTTTTAATTTCGTTTAAAATGTGCCAAAGGAATGGACACGTCTATATAAAGGCGATGTGTGTTGGATAAATCTTCGGATCTGGTCCCGGTCATTATATTCGACACACCGTTTATATGTTCAATTGAAAATGTTCCAACCTTCTCATATTCGCTACTATATAGCGGTATATTCGCATACATTAAAATATCCATTACAGATTTATGATTGTGTGATAGCTCGGTTAAATTGAGACCATGTATACCGATATTTAAAAATACATCTTCGTGAATTAATTCTTTTGACTTAGTTAACTCGTTGAAATTACTATTCACATACTCGATTTCAATGTAACCATAGTCAGACGGCCTCTTGTATCCGAAATATCTCCAAATTGTTTTGACTCCTGTTTTATCTTCGATGTATTTCTTTAAACTTCCGATAAACTCAAAGTATGTTATCTCCACGTGCTTGCTACCGCCTTTCGAATACGTCTTTCGAACTTACCTCTCAACGCGTTAACATTACGTGTGATATAGTACCGCTTTGTGGAATGCTCGAAGTTCTGACGCCATACATACGGAACACCATCGAGATCTAATGCCGTATCATGAACTAAGAACGAAGTATGTCGATAAGAGTTTGCTAATGACTGCCTCAACGCTCCTGTCAGAATGGGAGCATCATTCGCCATATTAATAGCTAACTCACGCGCCATCTCCCCTATTTCCTTGTCCACGTTTTGGGTTGCTTGCGTAGCTTTGAACGAATTTACGTTTGCTCGCAATCGTTTCATTCCGATTAGTTTAATTCCACCCTTGATACTAAATCACTCGCTTTCCAACGAACTCCCAACGGGTTGTCATTTCCCCAATACCTTTAGGATCGTGAGACACAACTTCGTATAAAATATCGTCATGTAATAACTTCGTAATTGTACGTGGATCTTCATCATGTTCGAACTCGTCAACATCAATCGAGAACCAAACGTCTCCTTCGATAATCTCCCCGCCATCATAGATACGACGTTCCGCAGCAACACGAGAAGTTCTATCAGTCACTACCGAAGACACTTCTTTCGTAACCTGCGTTAATGTCAACTCTCCTGTGAAAGGATTCTCTACACCATGAGAAGTCATCGTTATTTCAACATACTGCGTTCTGTTAGCGATAAGCTCTGCTCTATTCGATTTAATATATTGCAAATCTTCTTCTGTCAACATATCGCTACACCTCGCCCGTTAATTCGATTAGTTCTAGCCATGATGTGCATTGAGGATGAGGGAAATATATTTTAGCGTCATGCGTTTTAAAAACGCCTTGACCCTTTCCGTATTTATCTTCATGAGCGTATTTGTAGCATTCATGAAAACGTCGTCTAGGATGTCGTGGGAATGATTCGTGAATCTTAATCCACGTTAATTCGTTTTCTTCCGCTATCTTACCGACTTGCTTTCGATATGCGTTAAAAGTTTCTGTCGTAACTAGTCGCCTAAGCTCCCACTCTTTACCGTTGAATACATCATGTACTTCATTTATTGTTTCTGATACCGTATATCCTTTATTAATCGACTGCCTAATGCGTTTGTGTAAGTCATCTGTATAAGACATTGCTCTAAATTCGGTGCGGTCTTTCAGCGTCAGTCCATCAGCGCCTTGTTGGTCGATAAATGTTTTTGGCGTTATCCTAGCTTTCTTAACAACGCTATCATAGTTCTCTGATAGGTTATCAACCGTAAGGGCAATTGCGAGCTCTAATGGCAGTAAAACTCCGTCGTATATCATATTAGAGGCTTTACGCTCTAACTTTCTTAGCTCATTGAGGATCGTTCTTAGTTTTCTCCTATCAACGACGTCTTTACTGATTGTAGAGCCATCAGAGAGGGTTATCGTCTGCTTAACAGAATTGTCATTCAATATTGCTATAACACTACTTATAAGCGCAGAAATGTTCTCGACAATCTTTTCTTCATACTCTATAGATAACTGGTCTATTTGCTCCGCCAAATCTCTCATCGATCTAACCACCCAACCCGTGTACGAACGACGAATCTCGAACCGTACTCGTTTTTGTCGTCATTGTACTTCGCTAATTCAGTCTGCCAACGTCTGTATAAATCGTTTGCATACTGCCTGAAAGCGTCGAATTGTTTCGATTTATCAACCATTTCTTCCCCGTCTTGATATCGGAAGCCTTTTCTCGCTTCGCTTGCGTCTTTATCCGCTTCTCTATATTCATGATACAAACGAATTAAATACATCTGGTGTTTGTCGTACGATGTGCCGTTTACAATAGAAAAGTCGTTAGCGATGATATACTCGGTCGCTATGCTTTCATCAACTTGTAATTCGTTTGCTACCTCCGTTATATTCATACTAACGACTCCCTTTTAGATTTAATTATCGCTCTGCTCTTTCGTTTTGGTATTTCTTCGTTTAGCTTGTGTCTTTTTAGTCGAATCCTTTGCCGACTTTGCTCCTTCGACTTCCTTAACATAGCCAATCTTAGAAAATCTTTCGACGTCTTTTTCGTCTAATTCGATAACAGAACCGACAGGATTACTGTCGATTACTGCTAACGTCTTAACCTTTATTTTCGCCATCTATTACTCACCGATAACGTCGGCATGTAATAGTAACGATGGTTTTTCTAGCACAACGAATCCAGATTCTGCAACTTCGATAATAGAGCGCTTAGGAGTACGCTCATCGTATGCTTCTAACGTTGCTACCGGATTCATAGCATCATCATCTGGGTTCGGTCCAGTTACAAAGTTTCCTACACCGCTAGAAATGAAGACAACACGATTTTCCGGGAATACTTCGATAGTTTCGTTTTCTCCCGTGTAAATATCGTTTACAGTGATTGATGTTTCATCAACGATTTGAATTGACGGTAATCCAAATGAAGCCAGCACTTCATTTAACTGCGTTTCAGAAACACGCGATGACCCTACAGGACGGTCTGCTTCTGCGATGATATTCTTATTTTTAGTCAACTTGTTGTATACCGAACGAGTTAATAGGATAGCATCCGCTTGCTTACCACCGTTTGAATCACGGTATTTACGATCCCATTCTAATAAGTCTCCGATAACATCTCGATCTAATTCATCCCAGTCATTTCCAGTAGTTAACGCAATTTTATGATCATCAGGGATTCCGTAGTCTAACTCAATTTTTACTCCGTTTTTGTCGTAAGAGTTTTTACCGAAAGCAACAGCTTTTAGCTTTTCGACTTTCTTACGCAATTTTAAATACTGAACTAAATCGTCAGCACGATTTAAAAGTTTATTGATACGGTTTTGCTCGTCAGCGTTGTTACGTGCGTTTGCAATTTCGTATAGCTCTTCGATTGTAATTATGTCTTTCAAACCAAAGTGAGCCATTTCAACCATTTTTTGTGCCGATTGATGACGGTCCACGACTGGTTTTTCTGCGCCTAATCCAATCATCGCTGCGATATGTTGCTTACGTTGTATAATGTCGTACGCGAATCGAATATCGTATGTTACTTCGTTTCCTACATAGGTATGGATAAAGTCTTGTGTCTCGTCTTTTAACGACTCTTCCAGCAACCCTTTTAAGACAGGCTTTTGGAACTCTTTATAATTTAAGATACTTGCCATTATTTACTCCACCTTTTAATTCTTTTTTATTTCGTTTCCAAGGGTATTATTACTTGTTAGCAGTGTGATTAACATAATGAATGTTTTGATTCGCTAACTTAAATGCGTCTGGCACTTTTACAGGTAATTTAGCTTCGTATACAGAACCTTCGATAATGACTGCGCCGAACACTGCGTCTGTTTCGCCATCGTGGTCATAATCTTCGTTTAAGATGTAGAAGTTATCGTAATCCGTTGGTAATCCACCCTCTAATCCTTCATTAAAAGGTTCGTATTTACCAGTAGTCTTATTGCGCGCAATCAATGTCCCAACTTCAATAACACCTTTCGGAAATTTTGTGCCGTCAATGGTTGCGCCTCCGTGTACGTATTGAACGTGCTCTGACGCTAAAATGTTCTTACCGCCTCTAAATTGAGTTTGGCTTTGTTTTAAAGTGTATGCCATTTAGAAAACTCCTTTATTGTTTTTTGATAGACTTGAACAACTGTCGTCCATAGTCTTCGTCGCTTACTTCCGTCTCTGTTTTACTTTCGCCGAATCCAGCTGATGGGTCTTTCTGTTGGCTTGATTTTACTAAAGCGAAATCTTCGTAAACTGATTCGATGGAACTATCGATTTCTTCATCGGATTCTCCTACGACGTATTTTGAGTAGCGTTTAACCTCTTCTGTTGTCAATCCTTTTTCAGATAATTTAGACTCGATTATCTCTTTACGTTCACGCTCTTTTTCTTTCGACTCGTATTCGGCAATCTTGGCGTTAGCTTTATCAAGCAATTGGCGATAGTCCTCTTTTTCTTCGAGTTCCTTACGCTCTAACTCTTCACGTTCTTTTTCAGCTTTACGCTCCTGCTTCTCTCGCTCTTCCTTACGAATCTTAGCAGCCAAAGCATCCATATCTTCTTGCGTGAATGTTTTCTCGGTTACTGTTCTTACCTCTTCGGATTGAACGTCTTTTTCATTGTCGTCAGTCGATGTTTGTTCTGGATTACCATCTTCGCCTTTGCCTCCATCCGCAAAGAACTGTAAATTAAACCCGTTTATAAATAGTTTTTTATTCGTTTTTACCATCGTTAAATCTCCTTTACTGTGTTTTTACCTAGTCTCATCAGACTATAAAAGCCGTTTAGTTTAGCGACTTAACGTTCGGTCAGTAATAGTTATGCGTTATTTTCTATATCGTCACTCTCGATGTCTAGCTCTTTTTCGACTGCTCCTAACAATTCTTCTTCCTTGTTATTAGAGAGCATCTGTCTTTCATTATATGGATCGTTCATATTAATACGTTCCATATTTTCTTCGTATATCTCTTGCTCTTTATCTTCGGGATTCTTAACTCCTAAACGCTTCATACCATTTTTATGAGATTCCAATCCTGCGTCAATCTCTTTAGTTACTAAGTCAACTAAGTTTTCTCTGTCGTCTGGTAACGGAAGGATAAACTTCATTTGAGCGTTTAGATTATCCTTGTCGATCTTACTAACTATCGACTTATCGTATGCGAAATTATTGCTGATCGTTCTAGCTTGTAAGTAACCTATTGTTTTCGAAAACAATTCGATGAAATGAATATTCCACAACAGCCAATGTTCTTGCGTTTCTTGTATAATGTCTTGATATAATACTTGTAACGCTCTATCATTCATACCACCGAAATTTAGTTCTTGTGGCACAATCATCGGCAACCCACTCAATTCATGTAACGCCGACTTAACACGATTGTATTGATCCTTATACGCTTCTTTCCAACGAAATCCATTCTCTACTGTTTCGACGTCTGCCGCATGAGAAGAGTTGTGACTTGCGTTAATCTTTAATAACGCTCCCGGTGCGATTTTTAAATCTTCCGATTCGGGAATCTCGGCGTTTTTTACAACTGTCATTCCAAACATTTCGAATTTAAGTGAATCGTTGGCGTCCTCCATCATGTTGTTTAATATTCGTGTTAATATCTTCATGTCTTCTAAATCGTCAAAATGAGTCGTTTCAGTTTTTAACGCATCTACATTGAAGATAACAATCGGAACAAAATCGAACCCAAGATATGTCTTTTTCGTCAATACGGTTTTAATTTCTAGCTTTTCATCGTACACGATTTCACTAAACCAACAATCGCTATAATCCTCTTCCAATCTAAACGACTGCCTCACGTACTCCGTCTTTTCTGGATCGTCCGAATCTTCTCTCGGAATGATAATATCGCAACCAATTAATTCGTCGAAGCCATCTCGTGAGTATATTGGGAATACCTCTGTTGCTTTATGCCATATCCAATGAACTCGCCCAGTACGCTTATTAAACGCTAGCTTAACTGCTATGCTTCCTGCAATCAGTCTATCACGAGCAATTTGCATTTTCTTAGCGTTCATGTCATTATCGTTCCACAACTGATGTAGAAGTCGTTCAGTATCTTGTGCTAGTTTTACATCTTTATCGTTGTCAGATGCAGGTTCAACATCTATTCCATGATCGCCAGCCATCTGCCAACGTGATTTACGCTTGATGAACGCTTTAAAGTAGTTCGTCCAGTATTTAGTTGGATCATAATCTAAGTCGCTAGGTTTCTTTTTATCGGTGGAGTAAATATAATTACCATCGTCGTCCAACTCTTGTTTACCGTTATAGTAATCGTAATTACCTCTTATCTTCTTTATACGTTCAATTTCCCGTTTTCCGGTCGAACCGCTTGGAGAATCTTCAAGTATCTTATCGATAACTTGCGGAGTCATAATATCGTAATTATTCATAGCCAATCGTTTTCCCCTCCTTTATCTAGCACGTTGTAACATACGTCCATACTTAGCGTATTTAAGTGTTCTCGTTTCGTCTAAGCCACTTCCATAATAATAGTTTCCGATAACAGAAACTTCTCCAGACAAACGCTTTGTAGCGATGTTATAGGCCATTTCACAAGCGTCTATCATATCGTCGTTAGGACTCATCGGGTACATTTCATATTGATCGATTAAGTCCGTTTGATCCTTCTTAAACCTTACTCTTCCGTTATTAACGTCAGGAGACATTGCCTCAATACGTAACGATTTTCTTGTTCTCTGCTTAACCGATACAAGTCTCAAATGTGCCGGATAACCAATGTCGATTAATTTATCGGACAACGTATCTGCAAAAAACTCTTGCGCCATTTGTGTCTCAACTGCAATGTTTTCGTATTGGTAATATTTCACTCGCTCGACTATAGCTTTGATAAAGTCTTTCGGATGTACCCTCTCGTTGTATACATCAACGACGTAACAAACGTCGCTTTCAGTATTTCTCGCCAGTGTGATTATCGAACTAAAATCGCCTTTTTCTTTTCCCATCGCAAAATCAATGCCGCAATAATATTCAAGATTCTTACCGTTAAGTTCGGATTCGTCATAGTAAGCGAATTGATCAACTTTGAATATTTGACGTTCCTCGTCTGTAGGCTCATTTTGATACTCTTGGTTGAACGATTTAGCACCCATGTTCGTCATTTGAATAACGAACCAATAGTAGTCGTAATATTCCGCCCACAATAACTTGACGCCTTTATCCATTTCAGCTTTGTTATCTTCGTAGAATGCTTCTGCTTTCTGCGTTGCGTCTGGCTCATCAGCTAAGTATATCTCACGCCATTTTGACCATAACTCCGTATTATCTGGAAAAGACTCAACCGCTCTATATCTCCGACTTTCAAATCGTTTATCTTTGCGGAGTGTTTTATCAAGCAAACTATCGTAACAAAGAACCGTTCCTAAGTATATGGCAGACCCATTCTTAGCTAAAGCCGGCAATGCAGCTTCGTTAAACCATGATTGAGTCTTACGCATTTGTTCTGGCGTTGATACGTTCTCCGCACCCTCTAAGTCGTCAAATACCATAAGTTCCGGACGACTTTTTCCGTACCTCATACCACGCATTTGTCCTCCAGCGCCTCGTGCCATTATTTTCACACCATTAAGCGTTACATACTCTTGCTTGTTATCAAGTTCGTTTTTCGAGGGACTTTCATGTAACAATCGTCCGAAATCATTTATCAGCTTCTCGTTGAATTTAAATTGGCGATTACCCCACGTAATAAAAGTTCCTGCCATGTCAGCCGTTTCTGAAACGATAACCATGAATTGTCGATGCTTATACACAGCTTGATGTACCGGGAAAATATTCGAACCATAAGCTGTTTTTGCATGTCGTCGAGGGCATGCCCAAGCGATGTTATCCTTTTTCTCTCCGCTTGCTACTTTCGATAACATTCCCGTCAATTCCTTATGGAACTGTGACATGTTATCGTAATTACTGCCGTTAGGGATTAAATTTTCATCATTTTCAGGGTTACCGTCGTCCGAAAAGTATTCTACCGAAAACCTTGCGACATCATATTCACAATCATTTATTCGGTGCAGCTGCTTTAATTGCTCGTCAACGATAAAGAAGCGCTCAACTTGACGCGTAGTAGCCGTTCCCTTCTCGACTAATTGCATAAGTAGTGTTAGTTCTTCCGTAAGCACCTCAACAAGTTTCAACCGCTCTTCCCGAGTCTTTAGGAATCCTTGATCGTTTAGCGCTACGTTTTGAACATTACTCATGTTTATGCTCCTCAACGTTTACTAATCGTCTTTCGCTAGGTATATAAGGAACTTCTTCGACTTGTTTAAGCTGTCTGACACGTTCTTGGGCATCACTAAGGTTAAAAGTTACATTGACGGAATCTTTGCTTGCAGAGCCTTGATCGCCAAGCACTCCTGATACCTTGGCATATAGGTCAAGCATCTTCGTGGATGGGTTTCGTTTGACTAGGTTAGCAATTAACGACGCAGCAAACTTCGGCATGTGTTTATTTAAGTGACGTATAGACAACGTGGCTACGTAGTCGAGGTATCTGTCGTCTTGATTCCACCGATAATATGTTGTTCTATTAACGCCTATCTCGTCCGCTATTTCTTGTGTTTTTAATCTCGGCACTTCTTCCGGGTCGAGCTGGCTTTCGATTAAGTTTTCTACGTACAGCTCGGCTGCTTTCTTCTGTTGTTCAGACAAGTCATCGAAATTGTCTTTTGCCACGCCGTCTGCCTCCTTTCGTTTTTGAATTACTTAGTTATGTATATCATCCGAAACATGGACCGCCTTGCTTATAGTGTCGACAGTTGTCTCGGACGAATTCGGCACAACCGAACATACTTCGATGCTTAACCCCTCCGTATGTTTGTGTTTTACCGATATGTATTTTAGTACTATTCCGAATATGTTATTTTTAAAATGTATATTTGGACAATACTTACTTCGTTATATAAAATATTACCGATAAGTAAGTAGGTACATGAGTGAACTTTAGTTCACGAATGTTTGTCGATAGACAAGTATATATCCGTCTATATATCGATAGACATATCTATCCTTAAACCTAAAATCTTTAATTTCGAGCAAGTCGAAATTGCGAGTAATTCTTAAACCGTTTAATTACTTTATCGAAGGAATATCTTTAACGTGTTAGATATGAACGAAATTAGCTTTAAAGCCAATTACGAATATATAACGTAAAGCCTCTAAAAAAGAGGTTTACTTTTCCGTATAAATGCACAAACTTTTTTCGGTAAAATTTTACACCACAGTCAAACTTCAACTCTCCCAACCAGTTTAGGACTTTTTAAAATAAAATTTAGGTTAACCTAAACTGTGCATAACTTTTTACACACCTTCAAAACAACTTTACAAATAACTCCAATGATTACATATTATCACTTTTATAGTAGCAGATTTAGGGTGCTCGAACTTCTAAAATTCAAATAAAACATCACAAAAAGTCGAGGAACTTTATTAAATATGTCTAAAATATGACGATTGTTTACGAATTTTCCTTTTTAAGATTAAGTTTTCATTACATTTTTATTAAAATTTATTCACAATTATTTGTGCAACATTTTGCCAACCATTCGGCATTAGATTTCCGTTCCGAACATACCTATGTATATTCGGAGAAAATCAATGCCAACGTTATCGGAACAACATTTGACGCAATCTTTATTGACCCATAAGCGCTTATAAAAAACGGACATTACTCTCCGTAACAAAACCTACCGAAATCTATTTTCGTTGCATAATAAGTCGAATTTTCATGTTTAAATACGTTAATTTACACAGAAATATGACCCCGAGTTATAGAAATTTACCGAAAATTTTTACCGTTAGGGAAGTTAAAGAGCTTTTTTCATCTTTTAATTTACGTTGGATTAAGCTAATCTTATTGATAAGGAGGGAGCAAAAGTGATAATTAGTGAATTTTTAAATATAGGGATGTGTTTAAGATAAGAATACGAGATAAAATTGACGATTTCATGCGTGAAAAAATACATTTAGCCATCTTTACCATGTTTTTCGGAGTAGTTTTCTTTATCGCCTATCATATTTTATATGGCAATATATCAATAGATGATTTAATCGCTTATTTACTGTCGCTAGTAAGCCTTATTTTTATACTTTATGTTCAATTTTTGCACTCTAACGATAAAGTGGTCGCTAGACAGCGTGAAATCCTCCGATTAGAGCGTAAATTCGAGCTCGAAAAACATAAAGAAGAGCGGATTCTACTTATTTTTGACGTATATACAGCTGTATTACGTTCAAATTTCGAAGAATTTGACGGTAAAAAGAGCGGAATTCCTCGTCTTTACGATGATATTTCCGATTATATTAGTGTGATACAGGATAATTTTACTGATGCAGTTATCGAATCTGACTCTACAAAAGTTTTTTCTATCGTTCAAAGACTTAATTTAGCTTTTTTATGCCGTAGTATAGCCGTTACAGCGCTTAAAAACTCCGATAACAATGAACTTTACTTCGAAAAAATACGTGAAGTTAAGACGATTCTACAAGAATTAGCAACACCGTTGAAGGAAAAGCGTGAGAGCAGGGAAAAAGATGATTAAAAAGCGCATAATATTCGCATTTGTAACCACGTTTCTTCTCATAGTAGTTCTTTCGGCATATTTTAGCTCTTTCTTAGTCGGTATTGTCGCTACATGGCTAACTGCTTTCGGAACTATTGGCGCAGTTATTCTAGCACTATGGCAGTCGCAGAAAGCAGAACGACGTGCTATCGAAGAGAAAGATCGTTTAGATAGGGACACAATTATGTTAATAGATACTATTTTAGCGTCTAAAGCAGATTATTTAATTGGAATAAAGCTACAAAGAGATAATATGCCTAATAGTACAGAACCATACAATAAGGCTTTATTCATAATTGAATGTGAGAAAAATCAATTTGTTAAGCGTTTAGAAGACTATAGCGATGAGTTAGTGTCACTATCGCGTACTTTCGGAAACAATTTAAATTCAAATAGCATTGCTAAAACCGCTACTATTCTCACGATGATCCAAAACGCTAAGCTATCGTTTTATAATGCCTTAGAGGCTATTGGCGATTTTAGATGCCAAGAAATAACAGACACTGAATTAATTAAGGAGCTTGATTATGATATTCAAATAATATCAAAGTCTTTAGAGCTCATAGACGAAGGACTACACAGAACTTCGCCCAAATCTCGATAAAACCATTTGATTTTCGTTATATTTTCGTTTATAATAACGTTAATGAAGACGATAATCTAACTACGACTGTTGTTTTTCGCATAAATTACAGCGAAATAAACTCGGTATAGGGTTAATTATATCGTAATCATACTATTTCGCCTGTATTTTTAACGATAATTGTATGTCGAGTGGATAGTTATCGGATAATTTACAACGAAATAAGTATGTGTCGATAGTATTTTACGCATATTAACTAACGTTTGACACGCATAGTCTCTGTCGATTATTGATTTTCGATATAATTTAACGAGATAGTATGTATTGATGAGGTTTTATCGTTTATTTATTCGGTATTTTATTGCATGCGGTAGTGGTTTGGCGTAGATTAGTGCGATATTTTTCCTTCGGTTTTGAAAATTGGCGGAAAATTTTACGGGTCAGGCGGCATGGTAGCGAAGACATCCCCCGCCCCCGTCCCGCTTGTATATTGCCGAATAATTATTCATAAATAACTTCCGATAAGATACATTATGTAAACTAAAATGAAATAGGAAATCGCATTATATCAATTATTAATGCTATTCGTTAACATTAACGCATATACATTCATTATACATTGTTGATATATCAACGTTTACATATATCTAAAAGTTATAAACGTTAGTGAATAATGTATATTGATGTCGTGTTAGTCTAACGTTAGACCCTTAGTTTTTAACGGTCGCACATCATAGACGCTTGACTTGATTCGACAAACACTATCGACACACACAAACGACAAACCCTAACATCACACACACACACAACGCTATACCTTCGCATACATACACCGTTGGTCCTTACGATACCCTAAACACAACGCAACTTACTAACGATACATACACACAACGAATACATCTAACGACATACACACAACGATAACTATAAACGATTAAATATACTAGCGATTAATGCACATAATCGATATAAACTATAAACGATATAAACACTCTATCGTTAGCACCATAAGCGCCAGCACCCTTAACGCCACATAAAATACGCCTCTAATAACGCCGTATATATCCGCTCATATATAGACAGCAATGCGTACGCAGCACATAACCGAAGCATACTATCGTACATATATAAATCAGCGATATAAAGGCGAAGTTATAAACGTTTAACACTTATAGCCATAATAAACGTCTATGATAAAACGTCGTATATAAACGCCATTATTAAATCGCTTTATAGAAACGCCATAAACATAGCGCCTTAAATAAACGCTATAGACAAGGCGCGTCAAATAGACGTGTAGGCTTAGCCGCATTAGTTTTTGGTGTGGATCGTGTACAGTATACGCTATGATTAACTATGCGATCTATTCTTTTACACGCTTATTCGTGATATAATTTAAACGATTATACTCTATGATTACGATTTCTGATGCATATCAGAAAGCTGATAACAAGCGTTAGGTAATTTTGCGAAAACTGCACAAAGATATTTTCACGAAGACTTAGAAAGTCTTTACGACGTTTTAGGGACGTCAGAGGAAATCGAGACAGACAGAAAAATGTTGAACGTTTATAGAAAGCTATTTCAAGATATCGCTTTGAGGAACGGTGGAGCACTGGAACTATTCCGTGAATATGAAAAAGGCGGTCAAAATTTATGACCACCTTATATATATATATATTAAGGGTATTCTATAACATCGACTAAATCTCTATACGAAGTAACTCCGTTAGCGTTTAAAACTGCTATTAATCCTTGTGCACTATCGACATAATCGACAATGAAGAAAGGCTGATCATAATTAACGTCAGGATAATCCTGTGCTAATTTTTCGATATAATCAGGCTCAAATTCCGAGTTATCCTCCACAAAGATAATGTCGTACTTATCAATATCGCTAACTTTGCGTATTTCGCTGTTAACGATTTGAAGGGCTGTCAAACGCATTTCTTCATGAGTTTCTGGCTCATCTTCGAGTAGCCCCGACGACTTTATTAAGTCGAACAAAGTATGTGTGTCATACTTATCGAATGAGTCGATGTCTACGTCGCAAATAGCCCCATTTTGCAGCTCATACTCAAAATCACTTAAATTTCTAAGCGTTAGCAAGTCCTTAAACTCGAATGAGCTTACCTCTAAACCGTCGTATGATTTATATACGACTTCGTAGTCAAAACCGTTTTTTCTAATCTGTATATATTTTTTAACGTTTTCCATTTTAATTACCTCCAAGTTTTTTATAAAACACTGATTTAGTCGCTTTTAAAAACGTTATATTCTGGCGATATTCATTTAGAACTTTTTCCCATCGTTCTAACTCCTTCGTGTGAATATCTATAACATCAACACAATCAACGCCGTTTTTTAAATACTCTCTGAACTGTTTTATTACGACTCTTGAGTAATTAACGTTTCCTCGTATTGCTATTAAGTTTAAAGTTGTCGTTATTTTCTTCATATTAAGTTCCTCTGGTCAAAATAGTTGTCTCATCGATATAAACTATATCGTCAGGCATAGTTACGTTAAAATAAATTAACGCAATCATAGCTAATATTATTAATATCGTTAACACTATGCGATAACTCATAAGCTTACCTCCAACTCTTCTATATATGTGAAGTCGTCAAAGTCTTCGCCATCTTCATGAACGATAAGAAATAGAGAATTGAATCGTCTACACTTAGTTGGACAAATTCTATGAGAATAGATATTGTTAAATTAAGAAAGTAGGCGATTTTTATGACAAGAGAAAGAAGAACTTTTAGTCCTGAATTTAAATTACAAATGGTAAAGCTTTATGAAAATGGTAAGCCTAGAAATGAAATTGCTCGTGAATATGATTTAACACCTTCGGCGTTAGGGAAATGGATTAAGCAACATCAAAATACTGGTTCATTTAACCATCAAGATAACTTAACTAATGAAGAAAAAGAACTAAGAAAATTACGTAAAGAAAATCAACAATTGAAAATGGAAAATGATATTTTAAAGCAAGCAGCGCTGATCATGGGACGAAAATAGATGTCATTCGAAAGAATGCCAATAAATATTCAGTATCAGCAATGTGCAAAGTCCTGCAAATCTCTAGAAGTAGTTACTATTACGAAATTAACAAATCACCCAACGTTGAAAAAGATGATCGAGATAAGGAAATTAGCGATAAAATTATCGAGATTTTCAATTCTAATCGCAAATGTTTTGGAACAAGAAGGATTAAAAATGAACTTATCAAAAATGGTTTAAATGTCTCAAGACGACGTATAGGACGCATTATGAAAGCAAATAAATTAGTATCTTCTTATACGACATCGAAGTATAAATCATTTCCTTCTCGCTCAAGTGAACGCGAAATCAATAATGAATTAAATCAAAGTTTCAATAGAAAAGAACCATTGGAAGTTCTTGTCAGTGATTTGACATATGTAAAAGTGGCTGGAAAATGGCATTACATATGTTTATTTATTGATCTTTTTAACCGTGAGATTGTTGGGCATAGCGCAGGCTCAAAGAAAGATAGCACGCTTGTATCCAAGGCACTTAGTAGCATTAGACACGATTTAAGAGACGTACAAATGTTTCACACTGACAGAGGAAAAGAGTTTGATAATCACATGATTGATGATGTACTAGATACCTTTGGTATCAAAAGATCTTTAAGCATGAAAGGATGTCCATATGACAACGCAGTAGCTGAAAGTACATTTAAAGCGTTAAAAACTGAATTCATTAAACAGTATGATTTTAAATCTATTAATCACTTAAAACTCGAATTGTTTGATTATGTTAATTGGTATAACAACATTCGACCTCATAGTGCATTAAATTATCTGACGCCGAAAGCGTACAAAGATAGTTTCTATAAAAACTGTCTAGAAATCTGTTGACATACCAAATCGTTATGCGCTAACTCTGTGTATTCATCGCAAGATAATGATGCGACGCTAGGCACAACATATACATACTCAAATAATCTGCTTATGTCGTCCTCATCGATTAGATCAGCATTATCGAAGTGAGACGCAACATCCTCGAATTTGAACCCGTTTGCGGACAGATATCCGACAAGTTCAAGCGCAGCATATTCTAGCGCTTGAACGTCTGTTACTTCTAGCAGATTTTCTTCGAAGTAATCGACAGCCTTTTTTAGTTCTTCTTCTTTTAATTTTTGCATTTTAGCAACCTCCGTTTTTTCGTTTTAATTTCGTTTGAATGTGTTTAACATTCTATCGAACGCACGACCGCAACGTCATGCGTTCTAACAACGTTAAACGTGTCTGACATAGATGTGTTCTAAATCGTTATTTTTTCCGGCATAAGAGTATCCCCCGCTTAGAATCGTATCATACCCAAATTGTTCTGTGTCGAAGTATCGATATACTATAGACGATAAGTCATACCCTAACGCATCTAGCTCATGCTCTCCTAGAGCTTGATATTCGTTTAACAAGCCATCTTCGCTTGAAATTAAAAGAAGAGAACTCTCTTCGATGATTGCTTTAATGTCACAGTTGCATGACGTCCAGTTTTTCAAAAGATTTGCAACATCCGTACCATATTCAAAGCCTTTAATATACTGTGCTAGCTCTTCTAACTCGTCTAGCACCATGTATTCACTTATATGAAATAAGTCACTCTCATGATCCGCTATAAACCATTCTGATTCAAGTGTATTAACATAGTCTGATAACTCGTCAAACTCCGCCAAAACATCGAACCAGTCCCCTTTCAGAGACCCTTTCACGTATTCCTCCAAGTTTGCTATATAAACATTTAATTTTACGTTATTCATAATAAATACCTCCAAAAATTTAGTTTTAATTTCGTTTTAAAAGTTAAACGTTGACACTAAAAACCTTTTAACCGCTTCTACTAAGTAATATAATAATCTTAGTTGCTGATGCGGTCATAAAGTTGCGCTAACTTTTCGACTGTTTCTAGTCGAAGGTTATCAATTGAGCGATAACCGTTTACTATACGACTAACTGTCGAACGGCTAACGCCTGACTCCTTTTCGATAAAGTAAGTAGTGAGATCAGCGTTATCGAAAAGAGCGATAACTTTTTCCCTCAATATTAAGTTTTCGTTTTTCATTTAAGTACCTCCGTCTTAATTTCGTTTTTTTCTAACTGACATAACTATATCATGATGCGTTATAAAACGTCAACACTTTTTAACGAAAAAATAACGAAATATTTACGCTTCATATAATACGTGTATGCGCGCATACAAAGAGCTATGCAAGGACGCCTAAGACAGCCGTCATATAATCAAAGGAGACCTCGTAAAATGCATATTCAGACGGACTTAAAGGCGGATCTCTTTAACGTATTCGGAGTTTGTGACATGCACTATAATAGCGACACAAAAATCGCTATATGCCCTTTAACGTATTCAGCGACTTCGGCATGTACTACGCGCACGTATGACGTACTCGCGAGAGTATTGAACGAGCATCTTTGAGTCAAAGTCCTTTAACGTATTCAGCAATCGTGACATGCATTACACGTGCGAGCGCGTGTGAGCCGTACATACTTACCATGCGTACGCACAAGCGAGCGTTATTTTTTTTTCATCTTATTATATTTCCGATAGACGCTATGTAATAAATTAGCCGATTGTAATTTCGGCATGTTGTACTCGAACTATGTAGTCATTTTGTATTATAATCAGTAAATAAGAGCCGAATTAGCTACGTCATATGTATTATCGTATAAAATAAGATAATTAAAGCTCTGTCAAGTCGATTCTCGTGCGTCGAGAGTTATTTTTACGGGTAAATATACGATAGCCACAATATAGACACCTGTATAGATTGACATGAGTCGTCAGTATGTGATATCGTTGACCCACCGTTATCAAAGCGATAGTTTCAGACGTGGAGCAATCGTTATTATGATACTCGGTACAATCCGTACGGAGATTCGTTACCTCCGTTTTAATTTCGTTTAGGCGTACGATTATGATCGTACGTCTTTTTTTATAACGAGTGGTGTGTAAGCCGCTAAATAAACCGCGCTTCCATCGCAGATAGGAGCGACTGCCTGACGTCCCCTCCCTATCCGTAAAAATAAACGCCGTAATATACCGTAATTCAAATGGTCATATCCCCCGCCGTCAAAAATAAACGTGCAGTACTTCCGGAATAAAAACGCCCACACCTCCCCCGTCAAAAAAAAATGCAACCTTTATTTCGAAATAAAACGCTAAGGGCCACCCCCATTTATGTAGACGAAAAAAATGACGGGATTCTCTCGGTAATAAATCCGATGAACCCCGCCCCATTTTTAAATACCTTTATTCGATTGTTCATGTTCGTTTAAACGCCATTTCTTAACATTCAACGCTTCCTCGACTTCTAACCGCTTTTTACGTGTCTTTGGCGATTGTGATCGGGATAATGTGTCGTGATTTTGTGCGAACTCTAATGACGTTTCTTTGCTATGAGCCATGCGTAATTGATAATCGGTTTGATATGGGTACTCATCCGTAAAATAAGATGAGCGATATCCTTTATCTAGACCACGATATAACAAATATTCGGCTATGCCGTCTCGTTCTTCATTTGGTAAGGGACATCCGGTAATATCGAAAAACCAACGCTCTAGCAAAGCACTATTGCCGACTCTTACCTCGTCTGTTACTTCTTTATCATTTATCGTTCTACACTTCCATAAAATATCAATAACTGATTTCGCTATACTTATAGCTTGTGCATAAATCATCGCTACATCCTTTCGTCGTAATTACGCAATTTTATATCTTCAAAACTATACAAGTTCGTTGTTAATTCGTTTAGGATACCTGCTAAAGCACGCCTAACGCCTCTCTCTACCGTATATCTAGACGTCCCATACTTTTTAGCGATACTTTTAAAGTCGTAGTAATTATCGAGTATGTAACACTCTTGTAAGTACCGCATATCTCTAGCCGTTATGTCTGCTCCCTGTATAGCGTCGTTTATATCGACCCATATTTCAACATATGATGGATCTCCTTTTTCGACGTATGATAGGAACTCGTGATAATTTTCAAAGAAATTCCGTACAATCATTGGCGTGTAATTCATCTGGAAAGACATTTGTTTGCCTCCTTACGCTGTTAGTTTATAACGTCCATTGCATCCAAAATCGGTGTGTGCGTGTGTGTGTGTGCCGGTTTAAACTCGACTATAGCAGACGGAAATGGGGCTGAATTTTTACCGTCTCCAAATTTCACACGCCCTTTTATCAACGTTATTTTATTCGCTTTCATACAGTAATCGTGCCAATATTTCGTATCAGTTCTTGACGGAATTAAAGCAATAACAGTTGCCCCTTTCTGTGACTCTCCATACGCTTTTTTAATCCAATCTTTTATCGCCCTGCCGTATGGCGGATTCATGAATACAATTTCGTTAGACCAATCTTGCGATAACCCATCATCCTTTTCAGTAAAATATTTAGAACACTTGGCGTTGATTCCATCGCTACATGGATCTAACGTAAACCCATAAATATCGTTTAGATAATCGAAGAGCTCCTGTGGTGTAGTCCATTCGTTTGATACACTACTATAATGTACCGATAAGTTTGTCATACCATTATCACTCCGTTCTAATTTCGTTTGAAATATTTTAAGGTACTTAAATTCGCCTGTATTATATGGGCTTGTTTACCGTATCTTCAAAGAAGTTTACCGCTAGTCGAGTCTCTCTTCAATCCTCTTGGTAGAACGTTATAATACTCCATATCATAACCCCATTCCGTTTGTAATTCGTTTTAAAATTTCGTATAATTATTACACAAATAAAAATAAGGAGGTAATCCTCGTGAATAATTCGTTTCAAAACAGCACCAACGATGATTGGCGTCAAAACTTGCCAGAAGGATATATGCCGATTTACAAGTATAGTAGACCGACAATATCGTTTGACGCCAAGCACAATCGATTCTATATGTCTAGTTCGTTATTAAAAGCAATAGGGCTTCGAAAGGGGTCTCGTGTAGGGATGGCGTATAACAAGGCAGAGGATTCACTAATAATCGTCACTAAAGGTGGCTCAATGTTTATCGACAAATCGTCATATATTACAAGCCGTCATTTTGCGGAAGAGACCGGTTATAAATCCGGACAGCACTATTACGAATACATCGAAGAAGAGTCGTCCGATGAATATAAAATGTTCCGAAAAGCATCATCAAAATATTAGTCAAGATATTTAAGCAATCGCTTGGTAATAGCGTATACAACATTAACAGTAACGGCGTTCCCAGCTTGCTTGTATCGCTGACTATTTGATACTCCAGCGTTCTCAACTGCGTCATGCTGTGCGTCAGAAAAACCTTGTAGCCTCCAACACTCTTTCGGAGTTAACTTTCGAATCCTGACACCATATCTCGATTTACTACTGCGTGATGCAGATGAGACCTCTGTATTATCATAAATGCTATCAAAACTCTGTGTATCATCCGTTATAATCCCATGTCTATCTTGTGCCGTAAGTGTAAACATCGGTTCTCCATCCTTCTTGAAGCGACGCCCATTTTGACTTTTGTTTACTCGGTCAGGCGATAATATTGGTATGGCTATCATCGGCTCTCTCCCACCACCCTGCATCGTGTCTAACGTCGGACTAACGCCTGCCGTGTCGTAAACAGACCCCGCTTGAGATTTTCCGTACATTCCGGCTATCTTGTTTGGGTTACCTAGCCTTATCGTTGAGCTTTCTCGTTCTTTCAATTGCGTGACTAACTTCGCTATTTTTTCTTCACTTAGGAAAAACCGTTCGTTAACTTCTTTTTCTAAGAAATCGGCAAGACTTTCCGAAATAGTAGTATTCGTTGGGTAGTCGAAGTTAAACGTTTTAACGCCGTCATATTGAGAAATTCGTTTCTTTCCTTTCGCTACTACATTCGTTCCTCTAATAATCCAATCGTCATTATCGACTAGATCTTCTCGAATGCATACAATAAATACACGCTCTCTATTCTGCGGGACACCGAAATATTTCGAGTTTAGAACCTCGAAGTCCAATCGATAACCGGCGTCATTGATTATTCTCATTATTGTATCTAGCGTTCTTCCCTTATCGTGACTTATTAATCCTTTTACATTCTCGAGAAGCAATACGCTAGGCTGCTTCACGGAAGCAATGCGTACAACATCGTATATCAATGTTCCACGGGTATCCTCAAAGCCTCCTCTTTTACCTGCTACGCTAAAACTTTGGCACGGAAATCCGCCGACTAGAACATCGTGATTTGGTATATCTTCTGCACGAATCTTTGTAATATCTCCTGACGGCTTCTGTCCGTATAGAGCTTCGTACGCTTTACGGGCAAATTTGTCGATCTCACTAGCAAAAACGCACTCGCCTCCTAACGCGTTTAGCGCTGTTTCAAACCCACCTATACCGGAAAATAATGAGGCATACTTAAATCTCTTAGTTACTAATCCGTTATTTATAATCTTATTGATATATTTGTCCAAATGAAACCTCCGTTTTATTTTCGTTTTAAAACTGCGAAATAACCCCTTATATATTATTAGCTAATGTCTTTCTCTTTTTCGATATAATTCAAGGCAAACTCTAAATACTTAGACGCCTTCTTTAAGTCGATAGAGCTATCGTCATGCTTGAACGGGCTTCTCGCTAGATATTTAATCGCATTACCAACGCACAAAGCTACAAAGCCATCGTCATAACCTTTCGTAATTTCCTCGATAATTTCTATTGTTTCTATATTACCGTTGGTATAATGCGACGGGTGTTCAACTTCAATCGTTTTATTTTCGTTATCAAACGGCTTAAAATCAAGCTGCTTATCGGTAATTCCTATACCATAATCAGCCGCAGTCTTTGTAGATTTATTTGCGTACTCGTTGGAAATAGCTTTCGTCATTCTTTCGTAAACAGTGTCTTCTGTTTCTAATAGTCCGTCATTGTTCATGACATATAAGTCGTTGCCTCCAAATAGCGTTACTTTCCTCATCGTAAGCCACACCTCCGATTGTACATACTTTAAAGATTTAATATTTTTATACGGTATGACATGATCATAAGCCGGGACATAAATCAAGTCATTTAACTCCTCGGAGGGTTCATAGTCAACGACGATATATTTATCGCCACAAAATTCAGTTGTAAATAACAATGCGTATCGTCTATCATCAATAGATAACGTCATTCCTTAGCGTCTCCTTTCGAATACCTATATCGCTTAAATAATTCGCTATATTAGACTCACTAACGTAGCACTGTTCGTTCTCGTCATAATATACATCCTCGTTTTCGAGCAAAGGGTCGCCATAAAAATCTTTGGCGATTACCTCCGCATCTCCAAAACGCCTTTCGAACTGTTCACTAAATCTACTCATTCGATCCGCTTCCTAAATCACT
Source organism: Staphylococcus felis (assembly GCF_003012915.1). Classification (NCBI taxonomy): domain Bacteria; kingdom Bacillati; phylum Bacillota; class Bacilli; order Caryophanales; family Staphylococcaceae; genus Staphylococcus; species Staphylococcus felis. The sequence goes on from NZ_CP027770.1 coordinate 2,322,905, forward strand.
ATATATCTCGTCTAACTCGTAGAACCCTTTTCCGTCAGTTAAATCGAGCGCCACACCGTACACATATTGATTGACGCCAAACTCTCGTCGGTCTCCTTGCTGTTCTGCAGTATTTTGCCGACGTATATCCGTGTTATGCGGGTATACCTTTTTCGACTTAATCTCTTCGCATACTTCTAATACTGCATCTACAACGGAATCATCAAATCCCGTATAAGTTTCGATTATTCGCTCTACCAAAGTTGCCATATCTCGCATTCCTTTTATTTGTCCTAGCTCAACTAACGTTCCTTTTCCGTTTTCATTACAATCAATAACAATTGCGTTGGATTTCATTATCCCATCCGTATCATTTTCTACAATTCTTTCAGCAAGTCTCTCATTATCAACATTTGCTTTATCGTTAATCGATTCGTCCTCGTGCGGCACATATAACTCTAAACCACGTTTACGAAGTTCTGCCGCCTCTTTCTTTCGTTGTAACTGTGCTCCGTAACTAAGCATATCTCCCGCAAGATAAATCATATTTACGTCATCGGAAGCTCTTTTGATGAACTCAACCTCGTCCTCGGTCGTGTTAATTGTATTAGCACCGTATATTTCAGGATATATCCCAAAAACTGTGTCGCTAAAAACGGCTGTTATCGTAGCTTCAACCGGATTAAATAATCTTACGTAGTCACGATTTTCTACTGTGTGAACGCCTTTTACTAATACTCTATCCCAAACATTAAACGCCATTATTTCGACACTCCTTTTCCACTCTTAAATTCGTTAGAGTACTTTCTCTTATACTCACTCTTTAAGATAACGTATAAATCTAACGCCGAAAATACCAACAATACCGTAATGAAATTATCGATAAGGAATATCGTCGGCACTAGATGACCGCTAAATACAGATATTTTCAACGCTAATAGTAATACTACAATTAACGTTAACTCGACGTTTTTCATTAATTTCGATAGATAGTTCATCGTCTTACCTCCGCCAAAATATCATCAATTTGTTTCTCTTTATATCCATCTACCCTACCTGCGATCGCCCCGTGTTCATCTAATAACATTAAAACTGGCACAGACATGATGCCGTAGTGTCCAGCGACAACCATGCCGCTATCGGTGGTTACGTCATATTCCTCATAATCAACTCCGTCTAATTTTCCGCTTAAATATCTAGTTACCATTCCACATGGCATACAATTCGGCTTTTTCAATGCGACTAATTTCATTCGTCTATAACCTCCGTTTTTTTTTTAATTTTCTAGTACCGATATAGATAAAACGTCTGACTCGAAGGGGATTTCCATCATAGCTGTATCCTGTGCTAAATCGTAAGCCTCTTCCGCTGTTTCTGCTTCAATAGGGATTTCTATCATCCCGTAATATTCAATTTCTACGCTATACTCTTTCATTCTATATCCCTCCGTTTTTAATGAACTTCTAAAGTTACGTTTTTACCGATGTGCGCCGACATAATAGGATCTTTTTCATACCCTAAGATAAGTGTTCTCTCTCCATCTAAACACTCTATTTCAAACATTGAATAGTTTATGTCAGTGTGAATAGTATCGACATTCATATAGGTCTCTTTCGACCATGCCCTATCAATTATTACCTCACGCGGTCCTATCGAGATTTCTGTTCTCAACGCCTATCCCTCCTAATATTAGATTCTAATCCATTAATATTTCTGTATAGTAATGCTTCTATTTCAAGTAGTTTATTCAAAAATAAAGTCATCATCAGAAATGGCCTCTACTGTCGCTTTTTTATACGTGGATGACTTCTCGCTAAAGAAATCGTGAGAATCTTGTCCAACATTTAACCCATTCAACACAATCGAACTTACCTTATCGTGTTCATAGCGATTCTCAAACCCAAGATTATTTAGCGCTTTGTTTGCGTTATACTTAACAAAATCGACAACCTCTAGTGTTAACCCAATATTGTCGTATATCTCACGAGTATACGCAATTTCGTTCTCCAACAACTCATCAAATAGTCCGAAAACAAAGTCTGACATATCCTCGCCCAAGTCATCAGCTAACTTACGGGCTAACAATCCGACGTATGTTCCGTGTATGCTCTCATCACGAATAATAAGTTGAATAATATTACCGCTTGCACGCAACTTTCCTTGTCCAGCAAGATATAACGGATAGAAGAACCCGCTATAAAACAAAAATGATTCCAAAGCAACTGATGCTACCATCGCCTTATATAACGATTTCTTGTCCGAAATATTATTATAAAATTCGTCAATCATTTCCGCTTTTTTCTGCAATCTGCCATTACGTTCCAGCCACTCGAATACACCGTCAATTTCCGCTTGACTGGCTAATGTCAAGAAAATATTCGAATAACTGCGTGCATGTACAGCGTTTTCCATACCACCCATAAACGTAAGAACTGCCTTTTGTTGATGACTCTCGACATGTTGCGCTATTTGACTCATTCCGTCATTACCTTGCAACGTATCTAGGAGCGTTAGCCCTCCTAAAACACGCATATAGACTTTTTGCTCTTCTTTCGACAACTCTTCCCACGTAAGAATATCGCTTGCTAATGCGACTTCTTCCGGTAACCAAAATTGCTTTAGGTTTTGTAGGATAAACATTTCCGAATAGTCATCATCTTTAACAGACCAATTTCCAGCTGTATAAGCCATACTTCAATCTCCTTTGTCGTTTTAATTTCGTTTGTTTAAACCGCACAACTTACGCACTCTTCGTTACTTGTGTCTTTTTGTCGGACATAATATAACGTTTTAATACCTTTATAATGCGCGTAAAGCTGAATTCGTGTTAAATCTCTCGTTGTAACAGCATCAGTGACAAACACTGTAAAAGAAATCCCTTGATCGACGTGCTTCTGTATCGTCGCTATTAAATCAATGACTTTCATCATATCCATGCTATACGCTTCTTTATAGAAGAACCAATTTCGGTTATCTAAATTCGGCATAGGATAGAACGTCTTACTATTTCCGTAAGTACGAACTTCGAGTTTCTCCATTATCGGCATTACACTTGCTGTTGCCGATTGTACATACGAAATAGATCCCGTAGGAGCAATTGCCAATGTCAACGAATTGTATAGTCCGTACTTCTCAACGTCTTTTTGAAGTTGTCTCCAATCACTTTTTGTTGGTAACTTAATACCGTTAAACAAGGCAGATACTTTCTCCGACGTAAAATTTCGTGGTAATTTATTCTCGACATAATCGTCGAAGAATGTCCCATCACTATAACCGCTATTCTCGAAGTCCATAAATGTCAACCCCGTTTTTTTAGCTGTTTCCATGGAACGTTTTAAAGCATAGAACCTTACCGAACTAAAGAAATGGTCTACAAATTCGATAGCCTCTTTCGACTCATACGATATTGAATTATTCGCCAAATAACCATGAAGATTCATAGCGCCTAACCCAACACTTCTCATTAGATCGTTCGCTTTTTTAACTCCGGGAGCATTTTTTACATCGCTAGTATTCGACACTCTATTAAGGGCATCGATTGATAGCGACACAGTGTTTTCGATGTCTCCACTTTCCATAGTATTAGCTATGTTAATCGAACCTAAGTTACACGAAATGTCCAATCCGATTTTATCATTGTCATCTCCATAATCTCCAAATTTTGAAACAATGCTCGGTTGCAAAATTTCGCTACATAGATTCGAAAATTTTATGTTACTAATGTTCGACAATTGATTTTCATTATTTACGTTATCATAAAACATAATATACGGGTAGCCAGACTCGATTTGCGTTATAGCTATTCGCTCTAATAAACCTCTAGGGTCAATCTTCTTTAAGCGCAATTCCGGATTAGTGATGAACTCATCATATCTTTCGGTCAAATTTACCTCGTCTAAATGCTCTCCTATAACATCGTAGAAGTTCTTCGGATAAAATAAATACATCGGCTCATTATTTCGAGCTAGCTCTATCATTTTATCCGGAATAACCACCCCAATATTCAAAGTCGGTGTCCTAACGTCATCATCAGCACTAATCTTTTTTGTTGCTAAAAAATCATAAATATCCGCATGAAACACATTTAAGTACGTACTTGCACTTCCTTGACGCTGTCCCATCTGATTAATGTGACGGAACGATTGGTCAAGGTTTTTCATGATTGGCACAACCCCGCTAGTCACTCCCTCGTAACCTTTGAGTGATTCGCCTTTCGCTCTTGTTTTTGTTAGATTGATAGAGACACCGCCACCAATTTTCGACAATTGTCTAGCAGTACTATTCATCTGATTAATATCGTTTAATGAGTCTCCGCATTCTAGAAGGAAACATGAAATAAACGCTCCTCGTCTTGCCTTACCGGCGTTTAAAAACGTTGGTGTTGCCGGTTGGTACTTTTGGCTCATCATTAGTTCAACAAAACGTAATGCGGACTCAAAATCTCCATTTCCGAAGAACAATGCCACAATACTCACTCGATCTTCGTATCGCTCTAGGTATGACTTTTTATCATTCGATTTCATAGCGTAGTTGTTGTAAAACTTAAACGCCGACATATAGGACGGGAATCGAAACTTAAAGCTATATGCTCGCTTAAATACCGTCTTTATTTCATCAAAAGTGTATTGCGATATTAATTCAATATCCCAATAATCATTGTCTACTAAATAATCAACCTTCTCTTTCAGGTTATGAAACCAACGCATATTAACGTTTACATGATCTATAAAATACGCTTTAACCGCTTCGGCATCCTTTTCAACATTAATTGTTGGATTACCATTCTCATCGTACTCCATAACCTCGTTATTTAGCTCAATGTGTGATTTCGGTTTACTCATTCGAAATAGTCCTCCTCAAACTCCTTTATTTTATCTTCTATATAATCTTCATCGTAGCCGTGGAGCAACTTCCTTAATTCTGATGCGCTACTTGCTACCCCTTTGAACATGTCACTGTCGCCACAAACCTCGCAGAACTCTAAATGTCTCTCATCGTAATGGTTATCAAAATAAATTCCGCCAGTGTGGCTACAGTATACGTAAACGGTGGGCATCATCTCAGCCTCCTTAACGACTCAATTATTCTATCCACGCTTTCGACATCTTCGTCAGTACCCCGAAGTTCAACTTTTGTTAAAACAGGCACTCCGAAACTTTCGCTTATTATGTCAGCTGCACGTCCGAAATATTTAGAACCCCAGTTTCGATTACCAAACCCGATAACTCCTATTAGTTTTAACTCATTCCGAGACAACCAATCGTCAACTTCTTCCGGAACTTGTCCAAAAAAGTATGTTGGTGTGAGTAATACGAACTGGTTATCAGGTTCTTTATCTGTAATCGAAAGACAGTCCGTCGAAAGTCTTTTAGCAAAAGACTCCGTATTCCCTGTTTTCGAAAAATAGAAGACGTCAATCATTGTTCGTCCTCCATGAAATCTATTTTTGTTTTGTTTGCGTCAGTAATATTTAGTACACGCTCAAAAAATCGAAATACTCCGTCTATCGTAAGAGTCAATAAAACCGCTAAAGTATATGTCTTTAATGAGAAGCTATATTCAGTAAGCATTACTACTGCTGTGAAAATGAAAAACGCTTTAATCATAGTCCACGCAAGCATAGCAAAGCCGTATTTCACATAATCGAATTTCGATGGTCCTGTAATTTCAATCTTCACTTTCATTCACTCCCTTTTCGATAATCTCTTCGCGTTCTAGAAACGCAGTTACACATGCAATAGCGTCGCCTATGTCGTCGATATATTTCCCCCTAGGCGTGTATAAGCCATCAACAGTGCCGTACTTTCTCTCGACAGCTTCTCCCACCATCTTCTTATCGTTATCCTTGACGTTAAGAACATTCCTAGCCCACTTCTTAATTGATGCGTTATGAAAATCGAATAGTTTATACCGACTATACATTCGAAGCTCATACGCACCGTGCGTCTTTAACACAGGCATAGCTGTAGACGATCTCCCTACTACCGATGCTTCTTTCACAATGACGTCTGGACGATATTGTGAAGCAAGAAAATCGATAGCTATCACATTGTACTCAATACGTTCCTGCTCCGTTTGATTTGGATCGTTTTTAATCAAGCCATAGTCCAGTAATTTCGGCTTGCCGTTTATAACTTCGACTACGGCATAACCGGTTTTAGCAAACGATAAATCTAATCCTATATAAATGCTCATCGCTTACCTCCCAAATTATCGTACGTACCGACATGAAGTTTAATTATAGTTGTTCCAATTGCGTACCAAACGGCTATTCGACCATCATCAAGCCACTTTACTTTTGCTTTAGTAAGAGAATCGTTCATCAAACCACCGATCCCTTTCTATGAAAAGTATCGAACGATTTACTATACGGATCAATGAAATCGTATTGGCCGACAATCATATACCCATCATCGAAAATGAGTAAATCAGTATTAAAAGGAACGATAATGCTGTTGTAATATCCCGATTTAAGTTCGATATGAAGCCCGTAGTCCTCAAAATCATGTAATCTAAGAGGTTCTGTCCATAAGTTCTCGTCATAATAGCTTTGGATATCTCTGTAACGCACATGCAATGGCTTACCCATTATATAATCCCCTTTCGCCTTTTTATGTCTACTAAAGCACTTTCCATGCTTCGCTTCATCCACGCCATATTTGTCGAAGGCTTAAACAATGATAGATGAATCTCGAGTTGATTAATCTCATCATCAGTGAGTGTCTTTGCTATCGCGCTTTTGTAGTCGTTAAACTGCCATTTCGCAAGATGCGGCAATGGAGGGCATTCGTCTAATACTGCTTTGGTTATGTCTGCGAAATAACTAAAAACATTTATTTTCATTTCTCCCGTAATGTCAACATCAAAGGCTCTTATATCAGGTGTTTTAGCTAACGTTTCTTCGTCCGCAAACCATTTCGGCTTGGCAGTATTAACATAGACTATAATTGCTTTGTCAACGCCATACATTTCCGAATAACACGTTACTTGATTGATGTGGTCAATCTTCGGCTCTTTCATCTGTGTATAATTCGTCTTAGCTGGCGTTTCTTGCTTCGACTTAATCTCTAGGATGACTCTCTCTCCGGTATGAGTGTCGATAAGAATTCCATCTGTTGTTCCATTGAGATTAAACTTCTGTCCGTCAAAATCTACCTCGTGAGAAACGTAAGCGAAATCTTCCATACGGGGCATTTTGTCTTCGGTTTTATCGAAAATAAATCTAGGTTTTTCTCCTGTGAATGCTTCGTAATGACGTTCCATCAGAAGTATTTCGTATTGCAACCAATCGCCAATTTTCGTCCCTTGAGCCGTTACTCGTCGTTGATGTGGTCTCCACTCCCGAGAATCTTTTCGGAATAACGGATAGCCTTTCTTATTACGGAGTGCTTTCGTATACAGTTCCCTAGGACATTTTGACGCTGATGATGGAGCGAAAAATGGCTTCGACCAGTCAACTTTTTTTTCTTGGCGGAGATATTTCGCTAGCCCCTCCGATATGTGAATATTTAATTCATCGTCGTACGGCTCTGGAAATGTGTGGAACTTGTTCAACTGTTCTAAAAACGCCTGTGCTAATGACATATTAGGACTCGCCTCCGTCAAAATTTTCTGCTACCGTAACTAGTCTTATTGCATTTTCAACTATTTCTCGAAGCTCATCAGAATGTAGCAGAAGTGTAGCTAATCCCGAAATTGATCCTCTGAATTGACAGGCTATTTCTTCGCTGTTATTGATTGCTATAAATGCTAAGTCAGTTGAATCATCGCTCTCCATCTTTCGATGCCTCTCTAGTATTTCCTCTACTAATTCTTCTAAAGTGTATTCTCTTAGCTCTTTCATTATATCAACTACCTTCGTTTTAATTTCGTTTTAAATAGCGTTGAAACTGTAGTTTCGGGGAGCTGTTTTTATAATCTCTAAGTCTCCAGCTTCTAAAGAGTTGTCGACGCCCTTAATACCTTCTGATACTCTCTCTACATCAATGTTTTCCGACTTAACAACCATTTTGCCTCCGATGTATTCTATACATGAAGATGAAAATGTCATATTAAAATATCCAAGATCAACATTGTGTATCCTTATTGTTGTTTCTTCGGTAAACAAGTCTAGTGGTTTTTCATAACTTTTAAGCGTTGCAAAAACTTCTTCCTCATTCTCGATGTATAGTGGAAGACTTATGTCATAATAGTTATCGTCTACATTGATAATATTTAAGTCTTTGATAGCCTCTTTAAATGCTAAACCATTTTCTATCTCGAAAGAAATCGCTCTTAAACAATCGTAATTTAACCCAACTCTTGCCCCGAATGCAGTCACTGCTTTTATTTCTCCGTGATACTCTTCGCTGACCTTATCCTTCATGTATTCTGTTATCTCGTACTCATTTAAGTGCCCGAACCTAATATGATAATGAAATCTACCGGGACGATTAATCATATATTCACTTACTCTATAGATATTGTTTACGGTTATAACAAACATTTTTTTCTTCTGCGACACACCGTCAAGAAGCCCAAGTAACTTGTCTTGCGATTCTTCGGCATCTTCGTTGAAAACCTTCTCAAACTCATCGAACATAACTAAAACCTCTTGATCGATACTTTCGATAAATTCTGCAATACCCGGAAATGCCTCGTCTACTATAATTACCGGTTTATGCTCCACGAACTTTTCTGCAAGCAATTGAACGAAAATAGACTTTCCTACTCCCTTATCCCCGCTTAGCATTACGCCAAGGCTGCGGTTAACTTTGTCGTAGGTTCTCAATACTTTGCTGACCTTCTTCGAATGATCGCCGTAAATCTTAGGCTCTTTTCGCTTGAAATTATCGACTTTCATTAATGAGAAGCCTGAAAAAGAATTAAATCGAATTTTATAGGTAGCCGCTGGAAGTTCCTCGTACGTTCTTAAATCATCGGGATAAATCTCATACCTGCTCCCTGTTCCAATAACTTTCATATCATAATACCTCCGTTTTATTTTCGTTTATAATGGTAATATATCCACACTTTTATATACCGTTTCAGGCTTATATCGGACAACCTATCGTAAAATTTTTTCTTGATTTTTGTAGAACTCCTCTTCCGAAATTGTTGGGAAGATATTTGGGTACTTCGATTTATACTCATCGAAGCTATATCGATAAATATTGTCTACTACTACCGCTTTCTCTTGCAATGGATAAGCATCGTCTGTGAACTCATCGATAGTTTCTGAAATACCAAACACTAAAGATCGCCCCTATCCAATGCCTCTAAATCGACAACACCCTCGTTCTCATAGCTAAGGATATACAAAACGTTATTGTCTGCTCTATATAGAACAGAATTTACCTCTCCATAATTTAGACCAATCTCTTCCGGAGTTTCGATGCTTCGACTTAGCAAAAATTCTCGTGCTAAAGCCTCGCTGTTAAACGTTAGGCATCCAATTTCATCTGACCCGTCCAGTCTACGAACATAAACACGGTGCTGTCTCCCTACAAATTTACTTCTCATCTAACCAACCTCCTCGCTCTCCCTAGAAAACCAGTCCTGCGGCGTCAATCCCTCTCCCCATCGGTTCATAAATTCTAAGTCAGTTTTATTATCTACTGAATCTCCCCATCTATAAGAATTAATCATTACATTCTCCAACTCACGAGTCTGATCCTTTGTAATCGAATCAGGAACTTCAACTAGAACCTCATCATGAACTGTACACCATAGTCTCCACCCGTCGTATCGATTGCACAACTCATGGAGTTTCAACATCGTCACTTTAGTTTGAATAGCCGAAGCACCCTGAACACACGCGTTAGGAGCTTGTCGCATAGCCTTATTTACTTTAGCGTTATGCGTTCTCTCTTTAGAGTATTGTGGGGCATTATACTTTCCGTATGGTATACCATACTTACGCATTGTCGCTTCCGGTAATCGTCGCTTACGCTGCTGTTTATCCAGCCACACGAAGCCGTGTCTCTGCGCAAACTCCTTCGTCTCATCAATCCACGCCTTTAACTTCGGCATGCTATCAAATAAGTCATCTTGCAACTTTATAGCTTCGTTCTTTTTAACTCCTAGCATCTCCGCTAAAGACATAGGACTCATACCGTATAAAGTCGCTAACCAAACAACTTTCATTTCCTTACGTTCTGCAGTATCGCTACCGTCAGAGTTTTTATACACTTCTTCATATGGCTTCCCGTAGAAGTTACTTGCCATCATAGCGTACGGATCGCGTTGTTTTTCAAAAGCGTTTATAAGTACTGGCTCTCCCGATAAATAAGCTACGCATCTAATCTCTTGTGCCGAAAAGTCTGCTCCGACTATGACTTTGCCTTTAGGCGCTATGAACAGCTTTCTTGCCTCATAAGGCTGATTTTGAAGATTAACAGACCCATTACCCGAACTAAACCGTCCAGTCTTCGCGCCATTCTGATTAAAGTTAGCATGTAATTTACCGTCATACTCGCTTACAAGCGTTGGTAATGTCTTTACGTACGTAGAGTACAATTTTACGTACTCCTTGTACAGAAGTAACTTCTCAACAACTACCCACGTTTTAGCCAATGGCTTCAACGTTTTCTTGGCGTCTGTGTTAGGTAGCTCTTTTCCGACATGTGCAGATAGCACCGCTTTGAGTTGCTGCGAGCTATTAAGGTTTAGTTCTTTCGACGCATCATCCCGTATTTTGATAAACGTTGGATAAAGTTCATCTAGTATCTCGTTCTTTAGACGAGCAATATCTTCTGTTAACTGCTCTCCATACTTTTCGGCATGATCCTTGTCGATAATGAACCCGGTTTTCTCCATATCGACAATAACTTTTATCAATGGCATTTCCACTTCTTCGCAATACTGTAGCATCTCCGGATATTGCGATAAGTGTTTCTTTTGGAATTCGTAAAGTTTAAACGTTATGTCTCCGTCTTTAGCTGCGTAACTCAACGCTACTTGAAGATCGTCAACTTCCCCGAATGATTTTTGGCCAAATAAATCTCCGTAAGTATGAGATTCGATTTTAAGGAACTTGGTTGCTAGTTTCTTTAAGGCATACGTCGGCTCATTCTCGTTAAGCAAACGCATTGCTTCCATCGTGTCCCACAGTCTCCCTTTAAGACAAATACCATCGCGATCGAGCATGTGGATGTCAAACTTGGAATTATGCGCTATATAAAGAACATCCTTACGCTCATACACTTTCTTTAATTTCTCTGTAACGAAGTCGTGATTTAACTGCTTTACGAGGGTGCTATGCCTCGTCGGAACATAATAATGCTTATCCGCTTTTGTTGCTGATAGTACATGTCCGACAATTTTGTCAGACCAGACGTCAGTACCAGTCGTCTCAACATCAAAGACTATCTTATTTTCAAGCAATAATTCGCTTACCATGTCGAATAATTGCTCCTCCGTAGTAACTAGCGCGTAGTTACTTGGCATGTTTTTTACCATGTCGCTCAAGATACGCTCTTGCTCTACTTCTTTAACTGAATTGTATAGACGCATTACTTCGGCTTTCGTTAATTTCTTGCCGTTATCAACGGCTTTCTGCTCCCTGCCGATTATGCCGTTATTCATAGCTTTTTCAACGGCTTTAATCCGCTTAATATCAGGATCGCTATTCTTCATCGAGTAAATTCTAGCGAAAGCGTCGGCAAGTGTTTCGCCAACGCCCGCATATTTACGTTTTGCAATAGCGTCTGACAAGTTATTTTGGCTATCGTTTAGACGCAAAGCCATTACGTTTCCCTCCTAATCTATACTTTTTGAAACGATTTGTAGCTTATCACTTTCATTAAAGTTCACATACACAGACGGCTCACGGACGTTCCACTTAACTATTATGATGCCAACGTCTTTTCTAACGTCTATTACTTGCCCGAAGTACCCCTCAATAAATCGATCGCCAGAGTTATCTAAGATAGTCTCTTTAGCTAAGACAATGTCCCCCTCATGAAATCCACTATCATATTTTTCTGTGATTTTCACTCCACGTAGATAACCAAAGTTAGCAGACCATAATGCTACCCCCCTATCGTCTTCTACCTCTCCGTCAGCTATAACCTCATACACTTTTCCGGGTGTAAATTCGAAAAGAACCCCATCAAAACCTTCTACCGTAAACTTATCCCCAACAGACAACGTTTCTGGGTCATCATATTCCTTTTCATGTTCCTCTTCTATCTTGTCGTATTCCATATTTGATTCCCCATCTTCGGTTATTAACATAAATTTTGTCGCTTCTTCCACCGTATCGAACTCAACTACGGTTTCATTTCCTTGTACTTTCGTTGTAATTTTAACTGTCATATCATAATACCTCCGCTTTAATTTCGTTTTATTCTTTCGATATTACTCATCGAACTTAATGTCGTTTATCATATGCAGAGAGCCGTCAGACGCAATTATAAAAGGCTCAACGACGCCGAAAACATACAATAATCGACCATCACTGGTCGTAAACTCCTTTCCAAGAAGTTCGTCCTTATGCGTCGCCATAAATATCGCCTCCTAACCGAAGCTCTGTCCACTTCCTCGAAGCTGTTTCGAAGTCTTTAGCCCAATACTCTTTCTGCTCCGTGTTTTCTATTAAATAGCCGATTCCAGCGTCGATGTTAATCGCTAGAATATAATCAACATCCGATTTCGAATATATTTGCGATTTACTTGTTGTTGCTTTAACGACTAAGGCGTTTTCGCGATCTGTTCTTACACGCAACGTCTTGACCTGTATTCTAAAACTATTTCTCGTCCCATTCTCATGCGCTACTAAGTCATAGGGTTCGTCCACTAGTGGGATATGCACCGAATAACCTTTGGCGATGAGGAGGGATTGAGCGATTAGTTCACTCGCCATCCCTTTCGCACTTGCAAAATTGGCCATTATATTTCCTCCCGATTAAAAGCTCTTCGTTGGATCTTCTTCCGCTTCATTATTTTTCGGAGGATCTATACCAAAATCCGAGAGATTATAGCCGATAGACACTAAATCTTTCTTCATTTCATCGTCAGACTTTTCGTAATATAGCCCGCTAAATGACTCGATCGGGAACTCTTTCGGAGCATTCTCTGCATTCTTAGCTTGCTCATCCGTTTCTTCTCCCGGAAAAACAACATCAAGCGCCACCTTTGTGTCCTTGCCTTTACCGGTTTTAGACAGTTTAAAAATACGCTGGTCAAGTTTTCCGCTATGCTTTTCGATTGTCTCATACAACGTCTTTGCTTGTGTCGCTGTAACATCAATCACAATAGGTTCGTTAGCCTCCAAATCAAAGAACCCAAAAGCGAATCTTGATTTACGTGCTAACTGTCCTGCTGCTTGGTGGTCATCGTCGAACTTTTTCTTCGAGCGTTCATATAACGCTTTAGAGATGATATCCCATGGTGTAGGATTCTCGTACACAAATTCCCCATCTTTTTTATAAATATTTGATGGATTTTGTGCCGTAAATGTAGCGATTTTTGGATTCTGGAAATGCGAATAAGTTTTCGCTTCCATAACATCCGCAGTTCCTAAAACTTTTACCGTGTATTCGGACCCGCTACCGAACTTTGAAAACTTATTGTCGGCAGTAGCATCAGCTGTACCTCCTGTGAAACGTTTTAATGCGTCTGCCCCTAATGCGTAATTACTCATACAATTACCTCCGTTAATTTCGTTTTACCAACTCGGAAACCCAAAATCGGTATTTGAACGCTTATGCGCTCAATCGAATACACCCTAACAAATGTACTCGATTGAAAGCCCGCTGTTGCGGACGTTCAAGTGAGTCCAAATTTCTTACTTACGTCTTTAGCTTGACGTAATTTGTCGTTAATGTTTGAAATCTCCGTCTTAATAAAATCGATTTTATTTTGTATAATCGACTGTGTTTCAGGATTAAAAACTTTTAACTTACGAATTTCAGCTTCATGCATTTCTATAAGTAAGGAACGTTTCTTACCGTTTAAATAGCGTTCTTCCTTATAGACTTCTCGTTTGACAATTTCGATAATATTCTCAAATAAATCGCAATCATCAAATCTAGTCTTGCGATATACAGTTAGTACATTGTAGCCATCTTCGGATACAACAATTGCCAATCCTTTAGCGTAATATGTTGTCTTACCAGTTTCATCTATTGAACGTTCTTTAGCTGTCGAAACCAACTGTGACAATTTATTCGCTGCTTCATGACGTTTTGACGAATCGGACACTCTCTCTAAATATCGCTGGTAGGCGTGGTTAGTTAGATTTAACTGACGCATATAATCGCCTCCAAACTTACGTAGTCCATCGGGTCGTCGTCTGACTTAAATCCTCCGTTGTATACTATGTCAGTATGTCGCTCATCTATTAGGGCGACTGTCTCGTTCAAACTTTCTATTTCGATATACATTTTAAACACTCTCTTTCGTTTTTTTATGTTTTAATTTCGTTTATTTCGGGTATATATTAATACGTTAATTGATAAATTATAATATATTGACGAAAATTACCTTTGTTGGTAACATTAAAAATGGAGTATAGCTATGCTGAAAGGCATTCCCTATAATCTCCGAACTGTTCGAAAGTATAATTACGCTTCAAGCGCTTTATACTTCTCTCAACAGTTTTGCTCGATAATCCTAATATTCGCCCGACTAAAGCGTAGCTAGGTTTATCGCATTCAAGCCACGATTGAACAATTGCCGTTGTTCTTTCGTCAGCTCCGTCAAGCAATCCTATAATCAGTTGCCGCTGATTGGAAAGCTTGGCGGACGCTTTTTCGTTGTAATCGTCATAAGGGATTACATCTATTAACATCGATTCGTCTCCCTCGAGATCATTCTTAGTTTTCGAGTTTAAGCTCGTGGGAGATATAGACTGCCAAGTCGCTAAATTTCGATACTCTTTTCTATCGTCAGAAAAGAATTTTAACGTTCGAAACTTAGCCGCTTTGTACTCGCGACCTTTTGCACTAGGGTCAAGGAGTACATCATGCGCTATTGTTTGCGCTATATCCGTATCCTTTATTCCTAAGAATTTTACGTAATTCGTTAGTTTTAATATTAAGTTTTGATTTAACATGAAGTACCTCCTACTTATTTATACCGGTCAGTTTAGAAATCGGACAAATAATATTTAATTAGTTATCGAATTGCCGTTCGAATAACTGATTATTACTATAAAGGACATTTTTGTCCGTT
Organism: Staphylococcus felis; assembly: GCF_003012915.1. Classification (NCBI taxonomy): domain Bacteria; kingdom Bacillati; phylum Bacillota; class Bacilli; order Caryophanales; family Staphylococcaceae; genus Staphylococcus; species Staphylococcus felis. The sequence continues at coordinate 2,338,040 of NZ_CP027770.1, forward strand.
TCAATAACAGAGGTGTTACATTAATGTTACAAGAAGATTACAAAGAAAATTTAGTTGCCCGCTTATCTGACTTACTCGATGACTCTGGAATCACTCAAAAAGAACTTTCGGAAAAGATTAATGTTTCTTCTAAAACAATTCAAAGAGCTGTTAATAGCGGCGATCTCACGAATATACATACACTGATAGAAATCGCCAACTACTTCGATGTAACTGTCAGCTATCTGATAGGCGAATCAGACGAGCGCAATTAGCGCTCTTTTTTTTATTCTGTAAACTCTTTTATCGACTGTGGTTTTTCAGTGTCTAACCTTCCAGGATTATAATGACGTCTAATAAGCATCACGGTATCATCATCGTCAAACATATTCGAATAGTATGATTCGACAGCATTTCCAACGTTGTCCTTAGACGCCTCAATCGCTCCATCAATATCTTTTATCCCACGCAAAGCATCTTCATAAAATACTTTGCTATCATTCGACAACTCGTCCATATTTATGTCTGACTTGAATGCATCTACATACGGCTCTAACTGCGCAAACATACGCGTGTTTATCTCATCTTCACTTCTAATGACGTTAGATTTAACCGCATAATAATCAACCGCTTTTTCAAGTTCAAGCGAATATGTTTCTAGCTTCTCGTCCTCATTATTGTACTGACTACCGCATGCCGAAAGTAACACAGACGACAAAAACACAGTCGATATTATTTTTCGCTTCCTCATATTAGCACCTCGTTAAATGATTAATTCTTTAACAATTGGAATAGACTCGAATTCCAACCGCTTAACATTAATCGTACCAAACTCATTGACATCTTTGAACGGTATTTTGTCGGAATCTTTTATCTTTTTTATTGAGGGTATGTACATACGCAGTTTTTCGTATGCTATACTATTAAATCTCTCTCCAGCTTCGTCAAAATCTCCGCCCAGAATAACTTCATCGACACCACTTGACGCGATTAATTGCGCTTGAATATCGTTCAAGCTTGCTCCTCCTACTGCTACGGCAAAGATTCCAGCACTTTGCCATGTCATCGCATCGATTTCCGCTTCACACAACACAATACGTTTTAGATCACGATCCACGACGTGATTGATACCGTACACTAAACGATTAACAGGCGTTGCTTCTTTTTCGTACCAAAATATTTTGGACTGTTTATGGCGGTATTTTATCGTTGCTATTCTCCCGTTAATGTCCCTCCAAACAATACCTATGCTATTGCCATTATCAAATACGCCATTTAGTTCGACAATCTTCGGATGAATCCCACGACTATCTAAATACGTCTTATCTAATGGCTTTTTCGAAATTAAACTTTCGTCTAATGTAACGATACTTTTTCGAATATATAGGGGCTCTATGTCTAGCGATAACGAAGTGTCCATATACTCGTAGTCATATTTCGCTAGTAAATAGTCAACAGTTTCTTCATACGACTCGTTACGCAAAAACGATAACAATTTTTGAAAGTTACCACTTGCGTACTCGTCATCGTATGCACCGCTGTCTTTCCATGTTCCAGCGTAATCTCCTTCTTCTACATTCAAGAAAAACGACGGTGTACTATCATAACGAAAAGGAGAGCAAGCAGTCATTTTATCGCCTCTCCACGTAACCTTATCGAACTCAAACATTTCTATTTCTTCTCGAAGATTTACGTCTACTAGACGTCCTTTTATTTTTATTTTCGCCATGAAAGTCCCTCCGTTCAAAAATCTCCGAACATATCGCCATTAATGTTCATCTCTTTCACGATACCAACGTTAGGAATATATACGAATTCTTTTGTCGTACCCTCCCCACCGTTACGTCCTTTGTTGATGCCGATAACACCAGCTTTTTGACGGTAGTCAGTGTCTAAAGCTATTAATACGCTTGCGTCCTCTAATAACGATTTAGTCTTTTTTACTTCTCTTCTTTTCGGTAGTTTAAGCGCTCGACTTTCATCTTTATCTTGCTCCTTATCGTCTTCTTCGGCTTGGGTAATAGCGAATACAACAACGTCTTTTTGACCAGCTAATCGACGTAACTTTTTAGATGTTTCGGCTGCGTCCCCTCCTGCCGTCTTGCTTTTGTTCGCTTCATAATCTAGGTAGTAAAATGGATCGATAACAACGACATCTGCATTAACTGATTCAATATCTGACTCTAGTTGCCGTAAATTTCTCTCATAGAAGTCCTCGTCATCTACAGAACGTATAAATATGTTTCCTTTCATTGAAGAATTTAATTCATCTAACATATTCATGAAATCAGTCTCCATATCATCACTTAGTGAGCCATTTCTGATCAAGTCCGCACTATAGCCACTTTCATATTCTTCTAATGTCTCATCGTCGGTATATAAAGTTTTTCCCTCTAACGCAGACATGAATGTGAACATCCGAGTCATTACCTCGTAAGCCGACATTTCTAACGTCCAAAGCAGAACGTTTGCCCCTTCACGTGCTAAATGAACAGCGTCGTATGTTGTAATAACAGATTTACCTCTACCGCTTCGAGCATAGAATACGTAAACACTTCCACTCGACCACCCCCCTACTTCTTCGTTAATATAGCTGAATGAGCTATTCCAAACTTTTACTGAACCGCCTATCTTACGTTTCATGTACTCTGACTTAAATCTACCAACATCATGCTTGAGGTTTTTTCCGAACGTTTGTTCGTGTCTATTGTTATTATTAATCATTTGCAACTCATCTGTCAAGGAATCAATAAGATTTTGCATATTATTTTTTCCGCTATCAAAATTAGATTGTAGGCTATCAACAAAATCTTTGAATTCGAATTGAGCCTTCCGATTCTTAACCTCTTTCGCTAGATACTCAAAAGAATCGATAACACCAGGTACATACGTGAACCTATCGCCGAACTTATCAACAATAGTTGCATATGAAGGAACTTGTCCTCGATTATGTTCAGCGTATTCGATTAAAAATCTGTAGACGTCCTTATCTCCTTTATTTACGAACGTTCGTTCTGATACTCCGTTCTTATGCAACTCCGAAAGTGATTCGACATCGATAGCTTTCGACAGCATCATCGCTCCAAAATTATTACTCATTACCTGCGCCCCCTCTTACTTTCTCCATCGAATGGCATTTCGATACATTGGTCACGAACTCTGTCGTATAACCTAGAGTCAAAAATATTAGCCAGTTCTTTCATCGACACATTACTTGTAAAAACTGTGGGTCTACCGTTAGCTACTCTAGTGTTAATAATCGTATGAACATAGCCTCTAAAGGCTTCTGTCGATGATCGAACGCCAATATCATCGATAACTAGAAATTCTATACCTGAATATCGAATAATGTCGTCCTTTATACTTTCCATTGCATCTCCATCTTTCGACATAGTAGCGAGATTGTATTTATTTTGCCACTCCGTTAAGTCGAGAAATAACGCTAATTCCTGTGGCACTTCCAGCTTTTGTTTTACGTAATACATGAATCGTCGGCGTATATATTCATTGATTAAAGCAGCAGCCGTTGTCGTCTTACCAGTTCCCGGACTATCCGATACTAGATAAAGATTTTTAACTCGTACATTGTTCATCGTAAAAGATTTAACATAAATTCCTAATCTATCGTAAATATGCGATTGCTCTTCTTTTGCTGGCGAATTTGACAATGTTATGTTCTGATAATCAATCGGCAATCCTGTCGATGTATATCGCCTAGTAATAGCTATATATGGCGTGCACTGCGTTGTGCATTGAGGCAACTTCCCCGCTTGATTGCAAACGCTAGATAGCGGACATTTAGTTTCGTTAGTCTGTATCATCAGTTACTCCTTTTCGTTTTTATTTCGTTTAGAAAGTTATAACCTAGTGTCGTCATATTAACGAGCTTCTAACTTTCTTCAAGTGCTACAATTTTACTAGCTTCTAATAAGCCCTAACATCCTCAATCACTCCTTGTTGAGTACTGAATCGTCTACACTTAGTTGGACAAATTCTATGAGAATAGATATTGTTAAATTAAGAAAGTAGGCGATTTTTATGACAAGAGAAAGAAGAACTTTTAGTCCTGAATTTAAATTACAAATGGTAAAGCTTTATGAAAATGGTAAGCCTAGAAATGAAATTGCTCGTGAATATGATTTAACACCTTCGGCGTTAGGGAAATGGATTAAGCAACATCAAAATACTGGTTCATTTAACCATCAAGATAACTTAACTAATGAAGAAAAAGAACTAAGAAAATTACGTAAAGAAAATCAACAATTGAAAATGGAAAATGATATTTTAAAGCAAGCAGCGCTGATCATGGGACGAAAATAGATGTCATTCGAAAGAATGCCAATAAATATTCAGTATCAGCAATGTGCAAAGTCCTGCAAATCTCTAGAAGTAGTTACTATTACGAAATTAACAAATCACCCAACGTTGAAAAAGATGATCGAGATAAGGAAATTAGCGATAAAATTATCGAGATTTTCAATTCTAATCGCAAATGTTTTGGAACAAGAAGGATTAAAAATGAACTTATCAAAAATGGTTTAAATGTCTCAAGACGACGTATAGGACGCATTATGAAAGCAAATAAATTAGTATCTTCTTATACGACATCGAAGTATAAATCATTTCCTTCTCGCTCAAGTGAACGCGAAATCAATAATGAATTAAATCAAAGTTTCAATAGAAAAGAACCATTGGAAGTTCTTGTCAGTGATTTGACATATGTAAAAGTGGCTGGAAAATGGCATTACATATGTTTATTTATTGATCTTTTTAACCGTGAGATTGTTGGGCATAGCGCAGGCTCAAAGAAAGATAGCACGCTTGTATCCAAGGCACTTAGTAGCATTAGACACGATTTAAGAGACGTACAAATGTTTCACACTGACAGAGGAAAAGAGTTTGATAATCACATGATTGATGATGTACTAGATACCTTTGGTATCAAAAGATCTTTAAGCATGAAAGGATGTCCATATGACAACGCAGTAGCTGAAAGTACATTTAAAGCGTTAAAAACTGAATTCATTAAACAGTATGATTTTAAATCTATTAATCACTTAAAACTCGAATTGTTTGATTATGTTAATTGGTATAACAACATTCGACCTCATAGTGCATTAAATTATCTGACGCCGAAAGCGTACAAAGATAGTTTCTATAAAAACTGTCTAGAAATCTGTTGACATACCATTCTTTAAGAGTACGCCTATAAGACTCTATATCGCCTTCAAGTTCAAATATTCTATTCTTTTCATGTTTGCTTAAATTCATTTAACTACCTCCTAACTACCTTTCACTTAGTTCAGTATTTGCGTAATTTATTTACTCTTTCTATAAACTCTATTGTTTTCATAGCACCATCTCTTCCAATTTAGTAATTAAATCTTTTTGAGACCTGAAAGAGATGTCTGTATATTCCTTCAAATTCTGTACTTTTCATCTAATCTCCTTTTCTAAATAAAAGTTTAATTTTATTCAAATGGTTCATTTATTCCGTATCTTTTACAATCTTCAATAAATTCGTTTTGTACCTCATCATAATATTTTGACGCTTGCTCTTGATAATATCTATAAGTTGCTAAAGTTTCTTTAGCTGTGATATAGCCATACTCATGAAAATTTGACATTATTTCTTCGTACCTCTCACGCCATTCATATTCTGATTCTTGTAGTGTTTTATTTTCAATATGACACTTCTTTCTTTTCTCTTTTTCCATGTTATCCTCCGTACTTAGCTTCTCGAGCTCTAACACCCAAGTGGTTTTAAATTTATTCGTTCATTTTCATTATAAAAGCCTCTCTAAACACGTTCTATTTTCGTTTAAATTTCGTTTTAATGTTTATACCCTAAAATGAATTATCGGCGGTTATACATCGTCTATGTCGTTTTCAGGGTATTCTCGCTATTATATCTGGAATCTTTTAAATAAAGTCCTACTTCGATCGCTTTTAAGCGCTTAGAAATCTCCCTTGTCGATAAAATTATAACGAAAATTAAATACGCTTCGAACATCGATAGTCCAGAAACTCTTAATGTGACGAATAGCAAAAACATAACGCCAAAATCAACTATCCAATTTTTCATTTACGCTCTTCCTCCTGATTATGATAAAAACCAATCGTCAAGATCATTCGAATTATCATTCGAAATTAGCTCACGACTTTTTGACGCTTCTGCAACACTTCGAAGTTGTTTTTGAGCTCTCTGTAAATCTGATTGCCTATACGTCCATAAGAACCCGAAAGTAGGTGCTGGATATTGTTCCGTTGCCTTATACTCCGAAAATGTCAAGTCAATAAATGCTTTTATTAAGCGTCTTTCATGCGATCCTTGTTTCTTTTTAGTACCGACAATATTACCAATTAAACCTCTTTCGAAATTCCAAGACCGCATAGGTGCGTAATTAACCCCGAATTTCTTATCGGTTAAATCGTCCATATACCCAAAAAAATGGTTAACGTTCCACTCATCTACCGATATTTCATAATACTGCTTAGCCAATTCACTTACCTCCGTTATTAGTATTTATTTCGTTATATTAACTACGATAATAATAACGTCTTTAATATCGATATATTGAGACCGTTAATAGAAAACCTTTTCGGCTTTTCTTTTACAAGAACGCCGAACTTGACTATGGGTCAATTGAGAATCTTTAGATTCGAAATTAAGGTTTATTATTAATTATCGTTATTATTAATCGTTATTATTATTAATATATGTCCGTGGAATGAACATAGGGTACTACTCACTGACGACCATACCCCACTATCCAATGATGAAATTACACGTCATTTAGCGTGTACCTATTTGTAATTTTACAGCCGTCTTTTTTATCGAATCTTTGCTCGATTTTAATATAATTTTTGCGTTCGAGAATTTTCAAATGTCTCCCTAATGTTGAATTACTCACGCCTGCCAGTTCCGCTATTTTCTTACGAGACGGTCTACCGCTCTTAGTTTGATCATTACAGAGTAACGCTAAACAAAGATAAATGCCTTTCGTTTTACTGTCCACTGACGAGTCTCCAGCAAGCGTTTTTGGTATCATTACAAATGGCTTTCTTTCATTCACGTTATAACACCTCCCAATTCAACATACCGGTCATTTATATAAATCGGACACTTTTTCGTTAATTTTTTTTGAACAAAAAAAAGACGCTAATAAATAGCGCCTTAAATGTGTCCTAACGGATTATGTTTTCGGTGGTCATCATATAGATCTTTCGAAAATAAGCGAACATATACACGAACCATTTCCAACGTTTGGTGTCCGAGAATATCTTGTAAAACGAATATATTTCCGCCACTTCGCAAATACATTTTAGCGAAAGTATGCCTAAATGTATGAGGAGAAACGCGTACTTTATCGATACTTGCCCGTCTGCCATAAATAGATAGTCGATCTTGTATTGACCTTCTTTGGAATCGTCTATCTAAACTCGATATAAAAAGAGCATCCGTAGAACTTATGCCTCTTACTTTTACATATTTCTTTAGTGTCGGTTTTAGTTGAACCGATAGCGGGACATTTCTTAGATGGCCGTTCTTGCCTTTAACCGAAATGAAATTATCGGAGAAATTAACATCGTCTACATTTAGTGAAACTAATTCTCGTATCCTAATTCCGGTATCAAGCAACGTTAGAATTATTACATAATCACGCAAACCAACAAAGGTTTTAACGTTTGGCTGTGCTAATAGCTTTTTGACATCCGTAGAGCTAAACGTAACAATCGACTTTGTCTTAGGCTTTCGGATAACATAATCATCAAAAGCATTTTCACTTTCGATGCCTTCTTTTACGAGAAAAATTGAGTATGCTTTAAGCGCTCTAAGGAGCGGTTGTATACCCGATAACTTATTCTGACGTGTTAAGGTATGGAACGATACTAAATCGTCTATATGCTTGCGTAAAACTGCTCTTGGAGGGTATCTTCCGTAAATATCTTTAAATCGATTTTTATAATTCGAAAATCTTTCACGGTAAAATTTAATCGTTTCTGGAGAAATGTCTCGCGATCGTCTATCCGCGAGAAATCTTTCGACACAATCATCGAAAGTTAAATCTGTGGATTGTTCGGATTTTATATCATCACGACGAACTATGACGTCATCATCCGAAAGAAGTGTTCGTCTTTTCAAAATAAATAACCGTCCTTCTATGCACGGGATTTTTTGTCGTTGGCATATCGGTTCGGTTTACGTTCTATAAATAGCGTCATGACGGGATTTTGCTTGCGAAACCTCTAAAAACGATTTTGAGTCCCGCGCGTCTGCCAATTCCGCCACACCGGCAAATGTATATAAAAAAACTTCCAACTATTCAATACTATAAGGAAGTAAAAATGGAGCGGAAGATAGGGCTTGCACCTATATCTCTTTCCGGGAAGGAAAGTGTTCTAGGAATTGAACTACTCCCGCATATTATAAACTTATATAATTTAAAATGGAGCGGAAGATAGGACTTACACCTATACCTCTTTTCAGGAAGAAAAGTGTTCTAAAATTGAACTACTCCCGCATAAGAATATCAATGGAGGCGGCAACCGGATTTGAACCGGTGAATAGAGGTTTTGCAGACCTCGGCCTTACCACTTGGCTATGCCGCCAAAAGTAACTGGGCTAGCTGGATTCGAACCAGCGAGTGACGGAGTCAAAGTCCGTTGCCTTACCGCTTGGCTATAGCCCATTAATTTTAAATAAAGGGCGGTTGATGGGAATCGAACCCACGAATGTCGGAACCACAATCCGATGCGTTAACCACTTCGCCACAACCGCCATGGCAGGGGCAGTAGGAATCGAACCCACATCAAAGGTTTTGGAGACCTCTATTCTACCGTTGAACTATGCCCCTATTGATATGGTGGAGGGGGGCAGATTCGAACTGCCGAACCCGAAGGAGCGGATTTACAGTCCGCCGCGTTTAGCCACTTCGCTACCCCTCCAAATGATGCCGGCCAGAGGACTTGAACCCCCAACCTACTGATTACAAGTCAGTTGCTCTACCAATTGAGCTAGGCCGGCAAACACAATGGTGGTTCAGGACGGAATCGAACCGCCGACACAAGGATTTTCAGTCCTTTGCTCTACCGACTGAGCTACTGAACCATAAAATAATGGCGGTCCCGACGGGAATCGAACCCGCGATCTCCTGCGTGACAGGCAGGCGTGTTAAACCGCTCCACTACGGGACCTACTAAAATTGCGGGAGGCGGATTTGAACCACCGACCTCCGGGTTATGAGCCCGACGAGCTACCGAACTGCTCTATCCCGCGCTAATATTAATTAATAAATGGCGGAGGAAGAGGGATTCGAACCCCCGCGAGCCGTTAAGCCCCTGTCGGTTTTCAAGACCGATCCCTTCAGCCAGACTTGGGTATTCCTCCATAAAATGGACCTTGCAGGACTCGAACCTGCGACCGAACGGTTATGAGCCGTTAGCTCTAACCAACTGAGCTAAAGGTCCTAAAGTAAGTTTTATTAATTAAATAGTGGCGGCGGAGGGGATCGAACCCCCGACCTCACGGGTATGAACCGTACGCTCTAGCCAGCTGAGCTACGCCGCCATATTTTGATACATACTATTAAATTTTAATGGTGGAGACTAGCGGGATCGAACCGCTGACCTCCTGCGTGCAAAGCAGGCGCTCTCCCAGCTGAGCTAAGCCCCCATTTGATTATTAAGATATCGGGAAGACAGGATTTGAACCTACGACCCCTTGGTCCCAAACCAAGTGCTCTACCAAGCTGAGCTACTTCCCGTAAGGTAACAAGTAACGCGCCCGATAGGAGTCGAACCCATAACCTTTTGATCCGTAGTCAAACGCTCTATCCAGTTGAGCTACGGGCGCATATAATGGTGCCGAGGACCGGAATCGAACCGGTACGGTGATCTCTCACCGCAGGATTTTAAGTCCTGTGCGTCTGCCAGTTCCGCCACCCCGGCATTATTAATGGAGCAGAAGACGGGATTCGAACCCGCGACCCCAACCTTGGCAAGGTTGTATTCTACCGCTGAACTACTTCTGCATATGCGGGTGAAGGGAGTCGAACCCCCACGCCGTAAGGCGCTAGATCCTAAGTCTAGTGCGTCTGCCAATTCCGCCACACCCGCGAATATTTATCATGGTGAGCCATAGAGGATTCGAACCTCTGACCCTCTGATTAAAAGTCAGATGCTCTACCAACTGAGCTAATGGCTCAAAATGGTGCCGGCCAGAGGACTTGAACCCCCAACCTACTGATTACAAGTCAGTTGCTCTACCAGTTGAGCTAGGCCGGCTATTCAATTAAAAATGGTGGAGAATGACGGGTTCGAACCGCCGACCCTCTGCTTGTAAGGCAGATGCTCTCCCAGCTGAGCTAATTCTCCAATTATGTATTTACCTGGCACCGTCCTACTCTTGCGGAACGTAAGTCCGACTACCATCGGCGCTAAAGAGCTTAACTTCTGTGTTCGGCATGGGAACAGGTGTGACCTCTTTGCCATTGGCACCAGATAAACATTTGAATGCTTATACATTCAAAACTAGATAGTAAGTAACATCTCACAAGCAAACCTTGTTATGAATTTGATTAAGTCTTCGATCGATTAGTATTCGTCAGCTCCACGTATCGCTACGCTTCCACCTCGAACCTATTTACCTCATCATCTTTGAGGGATCTTATAACCGAAGTTGGGAAATCTCATCTCGAGGGGGGCTTCATGCTTAGATGCTTTCAGCACTTATCCCGTCCATACATAGCTACCCAGCTATGCCGTTGGCACGACAACTGGTACACCAGAGGTATGTCCATCCCGGTCCTCTCGTACTAAGGACAGCTCCTCTCAAATTTCCTACGCCCACGACGGATAGGGACCGAACCGTCTCACGACGTTCTGAACCCAGCTCGCGTACCGCTTTAATGGGCGAACAGCCCAACCCTTGGGACCGACTACAGCCCCAGGATGCGATGAGCCGACATCGAGGTGCCAAACCTCCCCGTCGATGTGAACTCTTGGGGGAGATAAGCCTGTTATCCCCGGGGTAGCTTTTATCCGTTGAGCGATGGCCCTTCCATGCGGAACCACCGGATCACTAAGTCCGTCTTTCGACCCTGCTCGACTTGTAGGTCTCGCAGTCAAGCTCCCTTATGCCTTTACACTCTATGAATGATTTCCAACCATTCTGAGGGAACCTTTGAGCGCCTCCGTTACACTTTAGGAGGCGACCGCCCCAGTCAAACTGCCCGCCTGACACTGTCTTCCAGCACGATAAGTGCTGCGAGTTAGAAATCCAATACAATTAGGGTAGTATCCCACCAATGCCTCCACGTAAGCTAGCGCTCACGCTTCAATGGCTCCTACCTATCCTGTACAAACTGTACCGAATTTCAATATCAGGCTACAGTAAAGCTCCACGGGGTCTTTCCGTCCTGTCGCGGGTAACCGGCATCTTCACCGGTACTATGATTTCACCGAGTCTCTCGTTGAGACAGTGCCCAAATCGTTACGCCTTTCGTGCGGGTCGGAACTTACCCGACAAGGAATTTCGCTACCTTAGGACCGTTATAGTTACGGCCGCCGTTTACTGGGGCTTCGATTCGTAGCTTCGCTGAAGCTAACCACTCCTCTTAACCTTCCAGCACCGGGCAGGCGTCAGCCCCTATACGTCACCTTACGGTTTAGCAGAGACCTGTGTTTTTGATAAACAGTCGCTTGGGCCTATTCACTGCGGCTCTTCAGAGCGTGAACCCTAAAGAGCACCCCTTCTCCCGAAGTTACGGGGTCATTTTGCCGAGTTCCTTAACGAGAGTTCGCTCGCTCACCTTAGAATTCTCATCTTGACTACCTGTGTCGGTTTGCGGTACGGGCACCAACTTTCTAGCTAGAGGCTTTTCTCGGCAGTGTGAAATCAACGACTCGAGGAAGCAATTTCCTCTCCCCATCACAGCTTGACCTTTTGAGTGCCGGATTTGCCTAACACTCAGTCTCACTGCTTGGACGTGCACTCCAACAGCACGCTTCGCCTATCCTACTGCGTCCCCCCATCGCTTAAAACGATTGTTGGTGGTACAGGAATATCAACCTGTTATCCATCGCCTACGCCTGTCGGCCTCAGCTTAGGACCCGACTAACCCAGAGCGGACGAGCCTTCCTCTGGAAACCTTAGTCAATCGGTGGACGGGATTCTCACCCGTCTTTCGCTACTCACACCGGCATTCTCACTTCTAAGCGCTCCACATGTCCTTGCGATCATGCTTCAACGCCCTTAGAACGCTCTCCTACCATTGTCCAAAGGACAATCCACAGCTTCGGTAATATGTTTAGCCCCGGTACATTTTCGGCGCAGTGTCACTCGACTAGTGAGCTATTACGCACTCTTTAAATGATGGCTGCTTCTAAGCCAACATCCTAGTTGTCTGGGCAACGCCACATCCTTTTCCACTTAACATATATTTTGGGACCTTAGCTGGTGGTCTGGGCTGTTTCCCTTTCGAACATGGACCTTATCACCCACGTTCTGACTCCCAAGTTAAATTATTTGGCATTCGGAGTTTGTCTGAATTCGGTAACCCGAGAGGGGCCCCTCGTCCAAACAGTGCTCTACCTCCAATAATCATCACTTGAGGCTAGCCCTAAAGCTATTTCGGAGAGAACCAGCTATCTCCAAGTTCGATTGGAATTTCTCCGCTACCCTCAGTTCATCCGCTCACTTTTCAACGTAAGTCGGTTCGGTCCTCCATTCAGTGTTACCTGAACTTCAACCTGACCAAGGGTAGATCACCTGGTTTCGGGTCTACGACCAAATACTCATTCGCCCTATTCAGACTCGCTTTCGCTACGGCTCCACATTTCCTGCTTAACCTTGCATCAGATCGTAACTCGCCGGTTCATTCTACAAAAGGCACGCCATCACCCCTTAACGGGCTCTGACTACTTGTAAGCACACGGTTTCAAGTTCTCTTTCACTCCCCTTCCGGGGTACTTTTCACCTTTCCCTCACGGTACTGGTTCACTATCGGTCACTAGAGAGTATTTAGCCTTAGGAGATGGTCCTCCCAGATTCCGACGGAATTTCACGTGCTCCGTCGTACTCAGGATCCACTCAAGAGAGAATCAGTTTTCGACTACAGGATTATTACCTTCTCTGATTAACCTTTCCAGGTTATTCGTCTAACTCATTCTTTTGTAACTCCATAAGAGTGTCCTACAACCCCAACAAGCAAGCTTGTTGGTTTGGGCTCTTCCCGTTTCGCTCGCCGCTACTCAGGGAATCGATTTTTCTTTCTCTTCCTCCGGGTACTAAGATGTTTCAGTTCTCCGGGTCTACCTTCTCACATGCTATGTATTCACATGCGGATAACACGACATAACTCGTGCTGGGTTCCCCCATTCGGAAATCTCTGGATCAAAGCTTACTTACAGCTCCCCAAAGCATATCGTCGTTAGTAACGTCCTTCATCGGCTTCTAGTGCCAAGGCATCCACCGTGCGCCCTTAATAACTTAATCTAGACGTGCTAATAAGCGCTCGCATTCTATCTCATTTCTTTCTTCGCTTGCTCATTTACAAGACGTAAACTTCGCTACACTCATCAAGAAATTCGCTGACTGACAAACGCTTTCATCACGTCAACGACGCAATTACATTTGTCTTGTCAATGCTTTCACACTTATCATCACCAGTTATTAATTATGTGAGTCGTCTGTTGACGACTAGCGATAATTGTTTGTTTCAAGCTTTTCGCTTGTTACTCGGTTTTGCTTGGTAAAATCTATTACTTACTTATCTAGTTTTCAATGTACAATTTAAATGGTGGAGACTAGCGGGATCGAACCGCTGACCTCCTGCGTGCAAAGCAGGCGCTCTCCCAGCTGAGCTAAGCCCCCATGTTATATTATTGCTGATGTTCAATTTAAATGGTGGGCCTAAGTGGACTCGAACCACCGACCTCACGCTTATCAGGCGTGCGCTCTAACCAGCTGAGCTATAGGCCCCTATGCTTAAAATGAGCATTCAAAACTGAATACAATATGTCACGTTAATCCGTCTATCACCTATGGTGATATTCCGTATATTATCCTTAGAAAGGAGGTGATCCAGCCGCACCTTCCGATACGGCTACCTTGTTACGACTTCACCCCAATCATTTGTCCCACCTTCGACGGCTAGCTCCAAATGGTTACTCCACCGGCTTCGGGTGTTACAAACTCTCGTGGTGTGACGGGCGGTGTGTACAAGACCCGGGAACGTATTCACCGTAGCATGCTGATCTACGATTACTAGCGATTCCAGCTTCATGTAGTCGAGTTGCAGACTACAATCCGAACTGAGAACAACTTTATGGGATTGGCTTGACCTCGCGGTTTCGCTGCCCTTTGTATTGTCCATTGTAGCACGTGTGTAGCCCAAATCATAAGGGGCATGATGATTTGACGTCATCCCCACCTTCCTCCGGTTTGTCACCGGCAGTCAGCCTAGAGTGCCCAACTTAATGATGGCAACTAAGCTTAAGGGTTGCGCTCGTTGCGGGACTTAACCCAACATCTCACGACACGAGCTGACGACAACCATGCACCACCTGTCACTTTGTCCTCCGAAGAGGAAAACTCTATCTCTAGAGCGGTCAAAGGATGTCAAGATTTGGTAAGGTTCTTCGCGTTGCTTCGAATTAAACCACATGCTCCACCGCTTGTGCGGGTCCCCGTCAATTCCTTTGAGTTTCAGTCTTGCGACCGTACTCCCCAGGCGGAGTGCTTAATGCGTTAGCTGCAGCACTAAGGGGCGGAAACCCCCTAACACTTAGCACTCATCGTTTACGGCGTGGACTACCAGGGTATCTAATCCTGTTTGATCCCCACGCTTTCGCACATCAGCGTCAGTTGCAGACCAGAAAGCCGCCTTCGCCACTGGTGTTCCTCCATATCTCTGCGCATTTCACCGCTACACATGGAATTCCACTTTCCTCTTCTGCACTCAAGTTTTCCAGTTTCCAATGACCCTCCACGGTTGAGCCGTGGGCTTTCACATCAGACTTAAAAAACCGCCTACGCGCGCTTTACGCCCAATAATTCCGGATAACGCTTGCCACCTACGTATTACCGCGGCTGCTGGCACGTAGTTAGCCGTGGCTTTCTGGTTAGGTACCGTCAAGATGTGCACAGTTACTTACACATTTGTTCTTCCCTAACAACAGAGCTTTACGATCCGAAGACCTTCATCACTCACGCGGCGTTGCTCCGTCAGACTTTCGTCCATTGCGGAAGATTCCCTACTGCTGCCTCCCGTAGGAGTCTGGACCGTGTCTCAGTTCCAGTGTGGCCGATCACCCTCTCAGGTCGGCTACGCATCGTCGCCTTGGTGAGCCGTTACCTCACCAACTAGCTAATGCGGCGCGGGTCCATCTATAAGTGACAGCAAAACCGTCTTTCACTGTTGAACCATGCGGTTCAACATATTATCCGGCATTAGCCCCGGTTTCCCGGAGTTATTCCAGTCTTATAGGTAGGTTACCCACGTGTTACTCACCCGTCCGCCGCTAACGTCAAAGGAGCAAGCTCCTCTTCAGTTCGCTCGACTTGCATGTATTAGGCACGCCGCCAGCGTTCATCCTGAGCCAGGATCAAACTCTCCATATTAGAGTATGCTTGATATAGCTCTTTGATTGTTTAAGTCAATCACTCTATCAGTACGTTAGTACTGTGTTTTATCGGAATTAACGTTGACATATTGTCATTCAGTTTTCAATGTTCATTTTTTGCCGTTACAAGTAATCATTATACTTCATTTAAAAACTTCTGTCAAGAAGTTTTTAAATCTTTTTGATTTAGTAACTTTCTTGATGTTTTGCAAATGTGTTGTTCATTTCAACATTAAATATCTTATAATGTTGAAACAAAACTTTCAAGAGTTAATTTTACACTTTTAAAACTAATTTAAAAATAATCATTTGCGATTAACATTCATCACTTCTTGTCTCAGCGACTTTTATATCTTATCAACTCATTTTACTATCGTCAATATATAATCAATCGTTTTTTTGTATAAAAATTACTTCATTAAAGAAAAGAAACACATTTATAGTTAAAAAGTATGTCAATGAATCTCTTTACTTGTTCTTAACTCTCTTAATACTCGTTTTTAAAGCTTAACTGATTAAACAAACTCCCCCCTATATTATATAGAACCTGAATAGTTCCATCGTTTATAACTCAAGATACACATTTTTTAATAGCTACTTTTCTCATTAAAAAAAGGCTAGGACATAAATATCCCGAAGTTTTCTTATAATGAGATAATTCATTCAATGATACGAAAGTGACTTTTTTAAAGGATTTTAATGTAAAATTACATGTATATCACATAGTATTGTTGGCTCGACCCATCCCCTAGGAAATGCGAGCCAAACAATGCGAATGATTGATAAAAGAAAAGCATAGAGGTGATTCAATCATGAACCATCTCTACGCTATTATTTTGGGATTGATGTCCCAGACTCTAATCTTATTGATTATTTATCATGAGTTTCTTTACATTCTTGACAGATGCCGTATATTTCCATGCGGTGGTGTGATACTTCAAAATCTGTAACGTGCTGTGCTAATTTTTCCACTTCATGTAGTAAAGGATAATGAAAATCCACTATTTTACCGCAACTTTCACAAATGACGTGATAGTGATTTTGTGTATCAAAATCAAATCGGCTAGATGCATCTCCATAACTAAGTTCTTTAACAATACCTGTATTTTTGAAAACCTTAAGATTATTGTATATCGTTGCCACACTTATATTAGGGAAATCAGGTGATAATGATTGGTATATTTCATCAGCAGTTGGATGTGTGTCCGATTTGATTAAGAAACTTAAAATCGCTTGCCTTTGAGGCGTAATACGCACACCTGCTTGGCGCAAAGTATTGATGGAATCACTCAGCATATGTTCATGCGATTCTATTTCTGCAGCCATATATTTCACCCGTCTTTCTAATTAATAATAATTCTTACTTAATAATAATATAATGCTTAAGTTCTCAAAATGTCAATGTTTAACTTAGTATCCTTTATTGATATCAACCAAATTCTCAATTAAAGGCTTTTTATTGAGAAAACTTTTGAGATTATTAATAAAAATATCTGTTGCTTTACTTTTATTATTTTCTCCATTACCAGTGATGTGACTCGTTAAATATACATTATCTATATCGTAAAGTTCTGAGTTATCATTCAATGGTTCTTTTTCAAATACATCTAAGTATGCTTTTCTAATCCATTTATTTTTTAACGCACTTACAATAGTATCTTCTTGTGTAATCGTTCCTCTACCTATATTAATAAATAATGTATGAGCATTCATCGCTTTAAAATCTTCACTTGTTAATAAGTGATATGTTTCCTTCGTTTCTGGCAAAAGGTTTACGATGATATCCGCTTCTTGATATATCGTTGCACGCTCACGCAACAAAAAGGTTTGATCAAATTGTTCGACTTTTCGGCCAGACGTATTAATTCCAATTGTTTTCATACCAAACACCTTGGCTACTTGAGCAGCTCTTTTCGCTATCACACCTGTTCCTAAAAATAAGATAACCTGATTTTCAATAGATTGTGTAGTGCGCTTCGAATTGTAAACCTGTTGTTCTTGTTCTTTATACACTTCTTTGAGTTGTTTATAATCATCCAATATGAATGCAAATAAAAACTCACTCAGTTGTTGGGCATGAACCCCTTTAGCATTTGTTACTTGAATCCCTTTTTGATTAATCAACTTAAATGGTAGTGTGTTAACACCTGTAGCATACCATGCAATCCATTTGAGATTTGGAGAAGATTCAATAAATTCTTCATCTACTTCTGCATGATATGATATCAAAACATCCATTTTTTCTTGTACTTCTCTCGATAGGACTGACGGGTGTTTATAAAATTCAAATGCTACATCTGGAAATTGTTTTCTTAACCGTTCTTCTTGATCACCTAAACGCATTAAACTTACCACTAACAATTAAGTCACCCCTCTAGTATTTCTTTTAATTGAGACATTTGCTCTTTAACCTTTACTTTTTCAATAACATCAATAACATAACCCTCTTCATCAATAACAAATGTCGTACGGACAATCCCCATTGACGTTTTGCCAAATGTTTTCTTTTCTTGATAAACTCCTACAGTATCTGATAATTGGTAATCTTCATCTACTAATAAATCAAAGTTTAAATTATGCTTTTGAGTAAAATTTTGATGCTTTCGTTTAGTATCGCCACTCACCCCGAGGACAGTTGTATTGAGCTGATTAAAATAGGATATGTTATCTCTAAAATCACATGCTTCTGTCGTACAAGTGGGTGTATTGTCTCTCGGATAAAAATAAATCACAGCTTTTCGTCCTTTTAATGATGCTTTCGTTATTTTTTCACCATTTTGGTTTTCTAATTCAAATTCTGGAAATTGATCTCCTTTTTTTAACATCATATCTCTTCCTTTCTTCATTCGCTAATAACTTTTTATTTTATGATACGATATATAATGACAATATAAAATTAAAAGAGGTTGATACACGATGAATTTTTCAGAAAGCGAAAAGCTTCAACAATTATCAAATGAATATATACTTGGAGGTGTCAATTCTCCTTCACGCTCATATAAAGCAGTTGGTGGAGGTGCTCCAGTTGTCATGAAATACGGGCAAGGTGCGTACCTTTATGATGTCGATGGCAATCAGTATATTGATTATTTACAAGCCTATGGGCCAATCATTACAGGACATGCTCACCCACATATTACAAAAGCTATTCAAGCACAAGCCTCTCTCGGTGTACTTTATGGAACACCTACAGAGTTAGAAATTCAATTTGCTCAAAAATTAAGAGCTGCTATACCATCACTTGAAAAAATGCGTTTTGTCAATTCAGGAACAGAAGCTGTGATGACAACGATTCGTGTTGCAAGAGCTTATACAGGACGTAATAAAATCATCAAATTTGCTGGCTGTTATCACGGACACTCTGACTTGGTATTAGTTGCAGCTGGTAGTGGCCCTTCACAATTAGGTTCTCCTGACTCTGCTGGCGTTCCTAAAAGTGTTGCTCAGGAAGTCATCACTGTTCCATTTAATGATATTGATTCGTTCAAAGAAGCCATGAAACATTGGGGTGATGACGTTGCTGGTGTTCTAGTCGAACCAATAGTCGGTAATTTCGGGATGGTTGAACCTAAAGAAGGTTTTTTAGAAGCAGTTAACACAATTACACATGAGTATGGCGGTTTAGTCATATATGATGAGGTTATTACAGCATTTCGTTTCCATTACGGTGGAGCTCAAGATTTACTAGGTGTTTATCCAGACTTAACTGCTTTTGGTAAAATTGTAGGCGGTGGTTTACCAATTGGAGGATACGGTGGTCGACAAGATATTATGGAACAAGTGGCTCCATTAGGCCCTGCCTATCAAGCTGGAACGATGGCTGGAAATCCCTTGTCTATGAAAGCAGGAATTGCATTATTAGAAGTTTTAGAACAAGAAGGTGTATATGAGGAATTAAACCGCTTAGGTCAAATGTTAGAAGAAGGTTTATTAAAATCTATCGAAAAATATAACATTAAAGCAACTATTAATCGTGTTTACGGTGCATTAACGGTTTACTTTACTGACGTTCATGTCACACACTACGAACAAGCTGATGCATCAGATGGAGACATGTTTGCTCGATTCTTTAAACTCATGCTCAATCAAGGGATTAACTTGGCACCTTCAAAATATGAAGCTTGGTTTTTAACAACAGAACATACTGAAAAAGATATTGAAAAAACCATTAAAGCAGCAGATTATGCATTTAGCCAACTTTAATCAACTTGAAAATTTCGATATAACGGTGTATAACTTTGTTTAAACCATTTTTTCACATAAATACAAATGATGACATAAGAAGGAGTGCAAATATTTGAAGTTAGGTGCACGTATATTAAAAACAGGGATTGCTATTATTCTCGCTGTTTCGATTGCTTCATTGCTACCTATTGATGCAGGTATGGTCACAGTCGCCGGAATCGCTGCTGTTGTTGCCATGCAGCCGAGTGTTTATAGAACATTTAAAACGATTGTTGATCAGTTTCAAGGTAATGTAATTGGGGCATTACTTGCTGTTGCCATGGTTACAGTATTCGGCAATCATATTCTCATTATGGGGGCAACTGTCATACTACTGATTGCCTTATTATTTAAAATGAATATTGCTCATGTTGCTACACTTGCAACAGTGACAGCACTAGTCATCATGGGACAACATGACGGTTCATTTTACATTTCAGCTTTTTATCGATTTTCACTAGTGATGATTGGTGTACTCAGTTCCTTTATCGTTAATTTGACGTTCTTGCCACCCAAATTTGAAACAAAAATTTATTATAACTCACTCAATATCTCAACTGATATTTTCAAATGGTTCAATCTTGTTTTAAATGATGCAACCGAGTTTAATTATGTCAAAAATGACTTGGAAAATTTAAGACAGCGTATTGTGAAGCTAGAACAGTTGCTTGAATTTTATAAAGAAGAACGGACATTAACAAAAAAACAAGTTTTCGCTCAAACACGAAAAAAAATCCTATTTAAAGAGATTGTTTTATCAACACGAGATGCATATGATGTTTTAAGGCGGATGAATCGATACCATAACAGTATGATTAATATGAGCGATGCATTTATATTACAATTAAAGCTCGAAGTGGACGAACTAGTGCAATTTCATGAACAAATTTTAATTAGTATTACTAAAAAAGCAAAGTTTTATAATAATGAAGAAACTCACACGATTGTTAATCCTTTAAAAAAAGATATTCTTATTGCTTTCAAAGAAGAACTTGCACACCAACACGATGAAAATGAAACATCTTATGCGAATGTCATGCATATTATTTCATCATTAGAAGAATACCGTTATAATTTAGAACATCTTAATCGTTTAAGACTCAGTTACTTCAAATATCACTCTACCGATCCAGACATAGAAATTATTGAAGAAGATTTTGATTTATAATTTAGTTAAATTGATACTCTGAATTTGCGACTTATGTTAACTTAAAGTATTAAGAGTATGGGTCATCAATCCCAAAATAATAGCGTAGAGATGGTTCAATGATTGAATCACCTCTACGCTTTTTCTTTATCAATCATTCGTATTGATTGGCTCGCATTTCCTAGGGGGATGGGTCGAGCCGCAGTCTCGACGCTCATCCTATTCCCTCAGGAGTCTCGCCAACAACACTACGTGATATACATGTAATTTTACATCAAAATACTTTAAAAAAGACATTTTCGTATCATTGAATGAATTATCTCATTATAAGAAAACTTCGAGATATTTATGTCCCATCTTGTTTCTATATTTATTCAATCAAATTAAGTTGATATTGTCGTACAGATTGAATGTGCCCATGTTTCTGTTTTAGCGTTACATGCTCAGGCCCAATTTCAGTTGGACTATTCACCCCCACTGCACTGGCAATATTAAACAAACCTTCATGAAGACTCGTGATATAGTTTGTGACCCGATATTGTTTTTCCTCAATCACTAATGCTTTTTCTTTTTTAGGATCTGTTGTCGCTACGCCTACTGGACATGTGTTTTTATGGCATTGACGACTCATTATGCATCCGACGCTAATCATCATAGCTCGTGCAACATTGACTAAGTCTGCTCCTAATGCAAGTGCTATTGCAATTTTATCTGGCGTCACTAACTTACCTGATGCAAAAATTTTGATACGTTGGCGAATGCCATGCTGCTTTAAAATACCGTCGACAATCGGTAATGCCGTAAACAATGGCAAACCTACACCATCTTGCAATTCTTGAAATGAAGCTCCGGTGCCACCTTCTCCTCCATCAACAGTAATAAAATCTGGATATACATTTAATGTTTTCATCGTTTCAACTAATTTGTGAATATCTGATTTTTGACCAACTACTATTTTAAATCCGACTGGTTTTTGACTCAATTGACGTAATGAATCAATCCACAATAATAAATCTTCGGCATTATTAATAAATTCAAAACGATTCGGTGAGTCAATTGTTTGATAAGGTGTGACATTTCGCATTTTAGCGACTTCTTCTGTGACTTTGTGACCTTCGATATGTCCCCCTCTCGTCTTGGCACCTTGCGCTAATTTAATCTCAAACGCTTTAATGCGTTCATTCCGCGCTTTTTCCATAAATAGGGCTTCACTAAAATGACCTTCAAGATTACGAACACCAAATAAACCCGGACCGATTTGAAAAATAATATCAGCCTCTCCAGCAAGATGATGCGGTGATAATCCACCTTCTCCCGTGTTCATCCAAGTTCCAGCTCTACCAAGTCCTTTAGATAATGCGGTAATTGCGTTACGCCCTAATGAACCATAACTCATTCCAGACTGGCCAACCAGACGCTTAGCATAGTATGGATATCTGATGTCTTCTCCAATTTTAACGTAATGCTCTTCTTTTAACATAAAAGGCTCGATTTCTTTTTTTATTAATGATTCTTTTCTATTGAATAAACTTTCTTGTTTAATTTTGTATATAAACGTTGAAATCAATTGTTGATTATCTATATGTAAATCACGTTTTTGAACAGGAAACATTGTATTATTAATCAAAAAGCCTTCTTCGTAATTTTTCTCAGTCCCAAAACTATCAGAACGACTATTATATTTACCAGCTATGACAATATGACGATACTGATCTCGTGTAAATGGTTTATCTTCATTATCATTTAAAAATAAATATTGACGCAGTTCTGGACCGATATGCTCTAAAAAATAACGTATTCTCGCTAAAACTGGATAATTCCTTAAAACACTGTGTTGCTTTTGCCTTTTGTCGAAAATTAAAAATGTAATCACTGTGACTAATAGTATCAAAATCGCACTTACTATGAGTATGTTCACAAACAATTGTAATACTGTTAAAAATTGCATCCCTATCCCCCCTTTTGACTTCTTA
The DNA here is from genome assembly GCF_003012915.1 of Staphylococcus felis. Lineage (NCBI taxonomy): Bacteria > Bacillati > Bacillota > Bacilli > Caryophanales > Staphylococcaceae > Staphylococcus > Staphylococcus felis. The sequence goes on from NZ_CP027770.1 coordinate 2,360,990, forward strand.
TCTCTAATAGTATATCTCTTAATAGCTTCTGCCAAACTTTTAATACACAAAAATAGAAGTGAGCTAGAATGTGAAAGCGGCTTTCAAACTAAGGTGACATCACCTTACATTGCTATAACTTTCCAATCATTCATTAACTCACTTCAATGATATTAATTCAACTTTTGAATATTATAGAGTCTATGATATGCACCCTTTTGACGCATGAGTGATTCGTGATTCCCCTCTTCAACGATATTACCATTTTCAACTACAATAATTTTATCTGCATGTGTAATAGTTGAAAGTCGATGTGCCACTATTAAAGTTGTTCGATCATGACTTAATGTCTCTAATGCTTCTTGTATAATTGCCTCACTTTCTAAATCAAGCGCACTGGTAGCTTCGTCTAATATCAGTATAGGTGGATTATTTAGGAAAATTCGCGCTATTGACAGTCGCTGTTTTTGACCACCCGATAATTTAACGCCTCTTTCTCCAACTTCTGTATCATACCCGTTTGGTAAATTCATAATAAAATCGTGTGCGTTTGCCATTTTCGCAGCTTCCATTACTTCTTCAAATGTTGCATCAGGTCGTCCTAGCAAAATATTCTCTTTAACAGTATCTGAAAATAAGATATTGTCCTGTTGAACCATACCAATTTGACGGCGTAAACTAGAGGTTTCAAATGATTTGATGTTGTGACCATCGATTGTAATAGCGCCTTGAGTTACATCATAAAAACGTGGAATGAGACTAATTAAAGTTGACTTTCCTCCACCACTCATCCCGACAAAGGCAACAGTTTCACCATGATTTACTTTAAGATTAATATGTTGTAATACATCTTTTTCTTCCTTATTGTAGCGGAATGATACATCACGGAACTGAATATTCCCATTTTTAATATTTATAGGTTGAGCACCTTCGATATTTTTAATATCGTATGGCTCATCAAACAACTGAAAAACACGATCCATAGATGCAAAACTTTGCGTTAACGTTGTAAATGAGGAGACTAACCGTCTTAGTGGTCCGTACAACTGCTCTAAGTAACTTACAAAAGCAGCGAGTGTCCCAACTGTAATAGAACCATTAATTGCTAAGGATGCACCATATCCGATTACAATGAGTGGTCCAATGTCGGTTACCGTGTTTATCGCTGAAAATGAATATGCATTCCAACGCGTATGTTTAAACGCCTTATTAAGAAAGTTTCTGTTACGGATATCAAAGTTTCGGGCTTCATTATCTTCAATCGCAAAACTTTTAATAACTAACATACCATTGACCCGTTCATGCAAAAAGCCTTGTGTTTCGGCTAATTTTTGTGAACGTTGTCGTGTAATGGCTCTTAATCTTCCAAAAAAGAAATATACTGTCAAAATATAAAACGGCAAAATTATAATTGCAGCAACTGTTAATTGTACATCTAAAAAAAGCATAACCGACAGCGCAATGATAATGGTGATACAGTCTAGCCATATATTCATGAGCCCTGTCATTATAAAATCCTTCGTTTGCTCAACATCATTGATGACACGTGAAATAATTTCTCCAGCTTTATTATTTGCATAAAACCTTGAACTTAATGCTTGCAGGTGGTGATATAACTTTTTTCGTATATCATATAAAATTTGATTACTTGTCCACTGCGCCATGTATTGACGTAAGAATTCAATAGGTGGACGCAAAATCACAAAAATAAATGCAGCAATCAACATTGCTATCAGTAGATGATTCATTTTATCGTTAATACTCATCGCACCATTATTAATCACATCATCGATAACGTATTTGATTAATAATGGTATGAGTAGTGGTATACCAAATTTAAGGATACCTACAATAATTGTTCCAAAAATCAACCATTTATATGGTTTAACAAATTCTAGGTAACGTTTAATCATGTTCTTATAATCCCCCAGTCATACATCGACAATCGTTAAACACCAAAATACAGAGCGGAACTGAAATCAAAACATTTTTGTTTGAATTCATGGTTCCGCTCTTAGTAGCCCTATCTAGTTGTGAAATATTGGCATCTCATTGCACAGTTTATATGCCAAAATAAATTATTTAGTTCTTAGTTTATGGAAGCGATCGCGCCATACTTTGATGAAATCTGGTGCAAATGGTCCCTTTTTTTGCTCTATCCACTGTTGAAGGATATCTACACTTCTTCTTAAAATTAAATCTATGTCTTTAGGATAGTTCATTTGATTCATATGTTGTACATATTCATCTTCATCTAATAAATGATACTTCCCGTTCGGATATACTTTGATATCCAAATCATAGTCAATATACTTTAATGCTTCTTCATCACAAGCAAATGGTGAAGACAAGTTACAATAATAATAAACACCATCTTCGCGAAACATACAGATGACATTAAACCAATATTGTGAATGAAAATACACAATTGCAGGCTCGCGTGTTATCCACGTACGTCCATCGCTTTCAGTGACGAGTGTATGATCATTGCCTCCAATAATCACGTCTTCAGTACCTTTTAATATTAACGTTTCAGACCAAACACGATGAATATTTCCGTCATGCTTATAGGACTGAATTTTAATCGACTGTCCTTCTTTAGGAATGCACGATTTAACCACTTGTCACACCACCTTTTATATTTTCACCTGATTATTATAGCATACTACTTTACAACACTTAATTATAACGCTTATTGAATAGCATTGAATATCTTTGTCATAGGCACCGGAAACGTCAATGCTTGTTTTTCATCAAGTGACATCAAACGATATTGATTTGGCAACTGCTTTAGATCATCGTTGGATAACGTCGCAATATGCACTTTTAAATTCCAAGTCATATGTGTAAATTGATGCTTAAGTCGGTATATATTTTCACGCTCTATTTTAAAGGAATTACCTAATCTTTTTTTTACTGTATCGATGCCGTCACTCTTATTAAATAATGGAAACTGCCACATCCCATTTAATAGTCGTTCTTGGCGTTTTTCAATTAAGTAGTCTCCACTATCACCTTGTATAATATAAACATCCATATCTAACGATGCTTTTTTCATTTTTTTAGTTTTGACTGGTAGCTCTAAAACCGTACCTTCATGATATGCCTCACAATGAACTTGTACTGGACAGAATAAACAAAGGGGGGCTTTAGGTGTACAAATCAATGCACCTAATTCCATCATCGCTTGATTAAACGTTCCTGAATGCATCTTGACATACGGTTTGAGTTGTAGTTCGTAAGTTTTTCGGGTTTGTGGTAGTGCAGTATCAAGCCGGTCATTATTTAATCTAGACCATACCCGAAATACATTACCGTCAACAGTAGGAAGTGGTGTATCAAATGCAATACTTAAAACAGCCGCTTGTGTATATGGACCGACACCTTTGAGCGCTTTAAATTGTTGTGGGTCTTTTGGAATGACACCGCCGTAATGATTCACAACCTCTTTCGCAGCAATATGAAAATTTCGCGCTCGACTGTAATAGCCTAAGCCTTCCCAATATTTGAGCACTTCATCTTCTTGTGCCTCTGCCAATGACATAATATGAGGAAATCGATCCATAAAACGCTTATAATAATCTCTTACCGTATCAACTTGTGTTTGTTGAAGCATGACTTCGCTTACCCAAATCGCATAAGGGTCCGATGTTTCTCTCCACGGCATCTGACGTTGATTTTCATCAAACCAATCAATTAAATTTTCTTTAAAAGCTTCTTGTTTAAACATTCTAAATCTCCTTGCATAATAGCTAAATCATTTTGTTCATATCCATTTTAGCTTATAATGAATTTAAGTATTTTTTGAAAAGAGTGAGTAATATGGACACAGCTACACATATCGCAATAGGCGTGGGTCTCACTGCATTAGCTACGACTGACCCAGCGCTCTCACAAAACATGACAGCAAGTGCAACTGTTTTAATTGCAGGTTCATTGATTCCCGATATTGATACTGTACTAAAATTAAAAAATAATGCAACATATATCACTAATCATCGAGGCATTACACATTCAATACCTTTTACTTTGTTTTGGCCTCTCTTAATTACATTATTAACTTATGTTTTCTTCCAATCCGTCAATCCTTTTCATATATGGATTTGGGCACAATTGGCTGTTTTTTTACATGTTTTTGTAGATATATTCAATTCATATGGAACCCAAGCGTTACGCCCCATCTCTAATAAATGGATTCAACTGAGTGTGATTAACACATTTGATCCCATTATCTTTTTGCTTTTATTAATCGGCATTGCCGTGTGGTCATTAGGCATTCATCCATATATTGTTTTTCTACCATTAACATGTATACTTATTTTGTATTACATCCTACGTTTCCAAATGCGTAATTGGTTGAAAAAACAAGCTTTAAATCAAGTTCAGCATCTTGGGAAACCTATCAAAGTTTTTGTAGCCCCCACTATTCGTTTTATGCAGTGGCGTATCGCTATTCAAACTGAAGAATATGATTATGTTGGACGTAGTTTTGGTCGTAATATTGTTTTTAGTGATAAAGTAAAGCGGCAACCTTATCCAAATGAAGATATTATGAGATATGCGAAAAATGACCCGAATGTCCGTGCATTTTTAAATTTCTCATCCATTTATCGTTGGCATATTCGACACGACAGCAATGAGTTAACTGAATTAAGATTTATCGATTTAAGATATTTAAAAAATGGGCATTATCAATTTGTTGCGATCGTTCATCTTGATGAAGAGATGAAAGTCTTACATTCATATACAGGATGGGTGTTTAGCGAAGATAAGCTGATGAAAAAATTGTATGCGCATTAATTTGAAATTACAAAAAGCTAGAAGTTGAGCAATAGGCAAATAAACCTATTTGTTTTACTTCTAGCTTTTTTAATAAGTTAATCATACGTCCTATTGATTATCTTTATGGTGGACACCATGCTCATTCGGACGAAGTTGTGATACATAGTCTTTCAATGCAAAACAAAACACCACCATAAGTCCCATAAAACTATAAAAATAAAAATGATAACTCATGTGATTTAATGCATCATGCCCAACAATAACAGACTGTTGCATCCCATTAACTAAATAATAAACTGGATTCATCATCAAAATATGTGTCAGAATTGTATTGGAAACATTTGGAATATACACTATTGGCGCGAGTAAAAAGAGCAAAATTGTTACGAGCACATATAAACGATGTAGTTTTGAATACAATACATACACCATTCCGAGTAAAAATGAAAATGTAAGTATAAAAACAAAACTCATCAAACTGTAATACAACACGCCCCATATCGAAGTATCAGTATTGACAGGTTTTAACAATGAGAAAGTAAACATCAATAAAAGTAAAATCACACTATAAACAGCGCTCGATATTAAATGATATAAAAATGGACTTACATTATAATGACGGGTCACATAAAAATCTCTAGGATAAAAGCGATAGTTAATATATATCGCAATCCAAATCATTGCAAATGTAAAAAGCCCAACAAGTCTGTACTCAATCGCTGCTTGTTTTACATCAAGTGTTCCCATGATTTTAAACATCAGTACACATAATAGAATCAATGCAATACCAATACTAAATGTCAAAATGATCCATTTTTTTTGCATCCTTAATCGATAGATGCTATGTCGAATTAATTCGGGTATACTTTTGAAAAAGTTTATCATTCGTTCTATCAATTTGCTCACCTACAATTCTATGTACAACCATTGAGATTGTTTCATATCCGCAATAAAGTATCCACGCTCTGTTTTTACAATCCAATAATTTTCTTCAATATTAAATTTATCTTTTAATTTTTCTTTATTGTTTATTGGAAATGTATAGCCTTTAAGCTTATTTTGATCATCAAAAATCATAGCAATGGGTTGTTCAATAATCGTCTCTACAAATCGATTTTTCTTCTTAGGCACTAGCTTTTCATTAACATCAGAATGTTTATGCTGTAATTCTCCATTAAAGTAATCAATAGAGCTCATATAGTTATTATTTAAATAAGGTTCCAATTCACTGCGGTCAACTGTTTGATACAATGCAGCTGGATCGAAATAATTTAAGTCTTCTTTTCGTACTGTGTAACTTTTATCGTTTAGACTTACTTGGTAACGTGTCTTATTCTCACCAGTGATTGTTAAAAAGCTATACTTTGGAACATTGATATCTTTGTATGATGCGTGTGATGCGCTTACCTTTGCATTGTGGTTCGTTACAATACCATATGCTAACTTATCAATATACGGATCCTTTGATTGTTGAGCAAGTGTATTCGCTGTATTTTGACTCGGTTCAATTTTTCCAATATTATTAAAGATTAATATACCAAAAATCAACATACCTGTAATAAATACTGCCGTTAATGTCCAAATACGCGTTAAAAATGCAGGAGGTTGCGCATGGTGATATCGCTCAATCCGTTTAAAGTTGTACGTCAATTCAGGCATTTTTGAACGATTTCTCTTCCAATCTTCATCAAATTGCGCTTTCTCTTCTTCAGTTTTCAGTGTAGCACGATCTTTTTCATGTACGGTAAAAGCAGGTATGACATGTTTGACATAACCTTCTTTTCTTAATTGACCATGCGATATCCAAGCGACATAATTACTTACCGCTTCAATCCGTTCAACATGGTTATCAATTGCAATCCATGTTAAAGCTTGATTAACGTATTCAGACGCCATTATCTTAGCTTTTTCAAAAAATGAATCGTCCAAATAACTTAAAATATGACTTAATATCACGATATCTGCTTGGGATGAGCGAGCGAGACTAAATAAAAGATGTGCATATTGCGTATCGGTTAACTGATTTATCGTACTCTTTTCATATCCATCTAAATGGGCATACTTTAAAATTTGAATCGCTTTATGTTCAGGCACATCATATGTATATAACTGCATTACATCATTAATATAGTCGATCACTTTAATGTGCTCAACTGTTTTTTGGTTCATATTAGCATAAAATAACGAGCCTAACCGTACAACACGCCCCTTGTCAGGTTGAACAGTCCCAGCCAAAATCTCACCGACTAATGACTTTGACGACTCTGGCTCTCCTATGATACCAAGTGCTTCTCCTTGATAAATATGCAAAGTGATATTGTTTAATTCGATATCCTCAGGTTGATAGCTAAAAGGTTTAAGGACATTTTGTTTTTTTTGATTTCGATAATAATGAGTAACATTAATCATCTTTAATACGATAGCACTGCCCATTTGACTATCCCCCTTATATTTTTAATAATGACACGGGTATTCCCTCTTCTGTTGCCCTCTGACTTGAGCGATATCCCCAAGCAAACACACCTTTCAATCGTTCTACTTGAAAACGATCATGAGTGCCATCTTGTAATTGATAACTTTTGCCAAGTTCAATTGCAGACAAATCAACTAAGTAACTTTCTGCAATCACGACTTTATTTTGATAAACGTCGTATTCATTCATAATACCGTTCATCTCAGCTTTACGCATTTTTTCTTTATAAGTTTGTATCTCATGCAAAATTTCGTGTCGTTCCATCTCACTTAAACGTTTCTTATTCATCCTCAATACCACTTTCTGCTAATTTTCGTTTAATATCATCAAACGCATAGCCTTTTCTAAGCAATGCATCTGTCGTTTTTTGTATTAACTGAAATCCATCAAACTTCTTCTGGTATTTATTATAGACTTTCTCTAAATCTCGTTGCAATAAATTATCCACAAACTCTGGATTTTGATTAAAATCAAGTTCTTGTATTACAGATTCAATGGTTTCAAAATGATAGCCCTTTTGAAGAAGTGCTTGATAGACTTTTTGTTTAACTTTTACAGCCGGTCCCTTTTTTTGATTTGCAATTTTTCGTGCCACTTTCACAACATGTTGAAAAGGCTGTTCTACTACATATGACTGAACGGCTTTTTCAATGATTTGTTTGTCTATTCCAGCTTTAACTAGTTTTTGTCTATATATTTCAGGACCTTTATCAGTTGTATGAATCATCGTATTTTTAAGGCTTTCAGCATAATCATTATCGTCAATGAGTTGATGTTTATCACAATAATGCAAAGCAGAAGAAATCACTGTAGAGGCATATCCTTTTTGCTCAAGATGATGTTCTATTTCATGACCTGAACGTTTGCGATACGATAAAAATTGAATTGCTTCATTAATTGCGTGTTGTTCATACTCTTTCAGTTCAATTTCTTGTATCTTACTTTTGTCAATACAGTCTCCCTTTTTCAAATTAAAATGGACGAGTGTATCTATTGAGATTCCCATTGCAAACTGTTCATCTATATAAATATTAAAACGTTCAGTATGATTCTTTTGAACTTCTATTTTAGTAATGTTTGGCAAAATATCATCCCTTCTCATAAGAAAAACTGGAAGGTCCCATTGTGCACTTCCAGTCTTACTATATATATTCATTATGCCATAAATACGCTCTATGCTCCAAGTTGTTGTAATGCTTCTATATATTGAGATTCAGAGATATAGTTTTGTTGTTTCATTTTTTCGAGCGTCATTTTTGTTCGATTAATAAATGATGGCGACATATTGTTAACATCATAAGCTGATGGTGCATTCACTTTACTTGCTAATATTGCACTTTGTAAAACAGTAATCTGTGGTAGATTGGAGCTAGTCGTATCAACCGTTGTACCGAAATAATAATCAGCAGCGGACTCAATCGTATAGTTATGATTACCATAAAAAATGTTATTTAAATAATAACTCAAAATATGTTCCTTGTCATATTCTTTTTCAACTCGTTTTGCTACAAATATTTCTTTTAATTTTCTCGTAATCGTCTGCTGGTTATCATAATAAAAATTTTTGACCAATTGTTGTGTTATGGTACTTCCACCTTGTAAATTTTCCCGATCCCTTACAGATGAAAAAATAGCTCTTAAACTCCCTTTATAATCAACACCATTGTGTTTATAAAATCGCTTATCTTCTACTGCAATAAACGCCCCTACAGTGTAGTTAGGCATTGCGTTCGATGAAACGTAACTTTCCTTTTGCTCAATTGTTGCTAACTGACTCACATCTGCTTTTTCAGACAACACATACATGATTCCAGTAAAGATTAATAATAGTATGATTATACTTAAAATAACCGTTCTAAAAATACGCTTTGGTTTTTGTTTTTTCGGTGGTTGACCCACTGGTCTATAATACGTATTATAATGCGGTTCATTCACTGGTTCAGTATAGTGATGTGTTCGGTCGGATCTTTTCATGATATGTTGACCTACTTTCTCATTAATTTAACTTAGTACTGTGAGTTTACCAATTACATGTCGATAAATCTATATGTTATAGTAAAAATCAGTCCCTAGCATGAGTCCCGTTTTTCTTTATCCGCATAAGGCTAAATGTATAGCAATTAAGCAAATTTCTAATTATAAACAGCAGACTTGGGTATAATGTATAAGGTAAGTATAATTTTTAGTGTACTAAAAAAAGGAAAGGAAGAATGAAGTTATGGCAAAAGTAAAAGCAAATATGGGTGTCATTCGAGCACTAGAAGCATGGGGTATTGACCATGTATATGGTATCCCAGGTGACTCAATTGATGCTGTAGTAGATGGACTTAAAGCAGCAGAAGATAGCATTAAGTTTGTACATGTTCGTCATGAAGAAGTTGCAAGTCTAGCCGCTGCAGCATATACAAAATTAACAGGTAAAATTGGTGTTTCTTTAGCTATTGGTGGCCCTGGTGCTGTACATCTTCTTAACGGGATGTATGATGCAAAAATGGACAATGTGCCACAACTTGTTTTATCAGGACAAGCAGATAGCGATAAACTTGGAACGAAAGCTTTCCAAGAGATTGATTTGCCTAAACTATTTGAAGATGTCGCGGTGTACAATTATCAATTAACTGACGCGGATGCACCTAGAATATTTGATATTGTTGATGAAGCGATTCGTACAGCATATCAAGAAAGTGGTGTTGCTGTTTTAACTTTACCTAACAATATTCTCGGACAAAAAATTGACGACAACTTCCCTAAAGAAGTCAATCAAACCATCGCTTCCCCTCAAGCACCTTCTCAGCAATCTATTGAAGATGCTGCTCGATTATTTAACCAAAGTAAAAAGCCAGTCATTTTAGTTGGTAAAGGTGCTGAGCATGCTAAAGATGAAGTCAAGGCATTTATCGAAAAAGGTAAAGTACCAACAATGGTTACATTACCAGCTAAAACAACAGTTGCCGATGACCATCCATACAACTTAGGTAACATCGGTAAAATTGGTACAAAGCCATCATATCAAGCAATGCAAAATGCAGATTTACTCATTTTAGCTGGAACAAACTATCCTTATGTAGACTATCTGCCTAAAAAAGATATCCCAGCTATTCAAATTGATAAAGACTTTAAAGCTATTGGTCATCGATTTAACATTGATGCACCTATCGTTGGCGATAGCCAAATTGCTTTACAATCACTGACTGAAGCGATCGACCCTGTATCTGATCGTCCATTTTTAAATGAAATGCTTGATCACAAAGAAACATGGGATACATGGATGAAAGAAGACATGAAAAAAGAATCTAAACCTATTCGTCCAGAACGTTTAATGGATGCCATTAATAAAGTGATTCATAAAGATACTGTTATTGCAGCTGATGTAGGAACATCTACAGTTTGGTCAACACGTTATTTAAAACTTGGCGTAGAGAATAAATTTATTATTTCAAGTTGGCTAGGTACAATGGGGTGCGCATTACCAACAGCTATTGCATCACGTTTTGCTTTCCCAGGCCGCCAAGTCATTGGTATTACTGGCGACGGTGCATTCGAAATGGTAATGCAAGATTTTGCAACAGCTGTTCAATACAACTTGCCTATGGTACTTTTCGTATTGAACAATGAAGAATTATCATTTATCAAATATGAACAACAAGCAGCTGGGGAACTTGAATATGGCATTGATTTCAGTGATATGGACTTTGCTAAATTTGCTGAAATTTGTGGTGGTGTCGGTCTAACACTTAAAGATCCTGAAGATGTAGACGCGATTGTTCAAACTGCTGTTCAACAGCATAAACCAACTATTGTTAATGTGTATGTTGACCGTAATGCAGCACCACTTCCAGGTAAAATTGTACCAGAAGAAGCTAAAAATTATGCTAAATGGGCATATCGTAGCTTAACTGAAGAAGGTAAGTTTGTATTTGACGAAATGCCATCAATTTCAACAGCTATTAAACGCTTTTTCTAACACTTATTGCGTATAGTCCATAAATGACTTTAGAAACTTCAACCATTTTTTATCATATACTGTCGACACAGCTTTTCACTGTGTGGGCAGTTTTTTTGGTGCATTGAAATTCCACGATAGAGTCTGATATAGATTAAAGTCATTTTACAATAATGTACCTTTTCATATCATTTTTCTTTTCTAATATTCAACTTATTAATGTATTGCGCCTTAAAGTAAGGTACAATAAGATACAGTTAGTATATTTTTAATTTAAGGAGCATTATAATGAAATTTACACAACTGTCTTTAGATGAATTCCAAGCATTTGCAGACCATCATTTTAGTCATTATACACAATCTGATAAACTCTATCTATCTGAAAAAAATGCTCATCTCGTTGGAGTGAAGGATGAAAATAATAACGTTATAGCTGCTTGTTTACTTACAGAAGCACGTGCACTCAAGTTCTTCAAATATTTTTATACGCAGCGTGGCCCCATGATGGACTATCAAAATACACAGCTTGTACACTTCTTTTTTAATGCACTTACTCATTATCTAAAACGACACAAAGGATTATATGTTAGAGTAGACCCTTATATCCTATCACGCGTCCATCGCACAGATGGTGAGATCATAACTTCTAATCATAATCAAGCATGGATGCACACACTTGAACAATTAGGATATCGCCATCAAGGCTTTGATATCGGTTATTCTCAAATCAGTCAAATCAGATGGTTATCTGTTTTGAATTTAAAAGATAAAAGCGAAAATCAACTTTTAAAAGAAATGGACTATCAAACACGCAGGAATATTAAAAAGACTTATGAAATGGATGTTAAAATCAAAACGCTCTCAATTGATGAAACTGAACGTTTTTTCAAACTCAATCAAATGGCTGAAGAAAAGCATCATTTTAAATTTAGAGATTTAGAATATTTTAAACGTTTACAAACAATCTACAAAGACCAAATTATGCTTAAACTGGCTTATATAGATCTCGAGTCATATTTAGAAAAACTTCGGCATAAAATAACAGATCTTGAATCTAACTATACTCAAGTGCAACAAACGCTTTCAGAAAATCCAAATTCTAAGAAAAATAAAACGAAATTAATGCAACTTGAACAGCAAATATCAAGTACACGACGAAAATATGACGAGGTTGAATCTTTATATCACACTGATGGTCGAATACTTGATTTAGCAGCTGCAGTATTTATCTATAATTCGTGGGAAGTATATTATTTATCAAGCGGATCAAACCCTAAATATAATATGTTTATGGGCGCATATCGTCTGCAGTGGGAAATGATACAATTTGCGAAAGAAAAAGGTATCGATCGCTATAACTTTTATGGTGTTACAGGCGATTTTTCTGATACTGCTGAAGATTACGGTGTACAACAATTTAAAAAAGGCTTTAATGCTCACATTGAAGAATATGTAGGCGATTTTATTAAACCGATACGGCCTTTACTTTATAAAATCGCTCAAAAACGATAGTCATTTATTTCGATTAAGATACGGTTATTTATTAATTAAATCATGACTGTTAGTATTGTATTCAAATACAAAAGAGGGTAGGTTATCCTTAATCATAACCTACCCTCTTTTTTGCGATATTATCGCTATTATTTAATTGCTTCTATAATTAGCCGTTTAATTGCTTGCTAATTTCTCTATTGAAATCATCTAAATCATCTGGAACACGGCTTGTTACCAAATTACGGTCAACCACTACTGATTCGTCAACCACTTTTGCACCCGCATTTGATAAATCTTTGCGTACATTTAATACAGCTGTTAACGTACGACCTCCTAAGTCATCCGTATCAATTAACACTTGTGGTCCGTGGCAGATTGCAAATACTGGTAAATCTTCTTTTAAATAATGTTTTGCAAATGTACCGTAACGACCTTCTTCGTCCCCTCTTAAATGGTCAGGTGAAAATCCGCCAGGTAATAGTAAAGCATCGTAATCTTCAGGTTTTGCGTCTGCAATACTAACATCTACAGTGACTTTTTCACCATGTTTACCTACTACTTCATTATTAGCAGTATTACCAATAATCACTGTTTCGTGTCCTGCATTTTCGATTGCCTCTTTAGGACTTGTTAATTCGATATCTTCAAATTCATCTGCTAATAATACTGCAACTTTTTTTGCCATTTATAATCACCTTTCTTATTTATTAATTCATCTAGTCATTACTATAGCCAAGAAGTAGGTGTTTTAAACATTTTTGTTTATTAAATTTAGATACTGATATCATTACTTACGAAATTGACTTACTTTTTCCTCAAGTTGATCTAACAGTTTAATCCATTCATCAATTTCTGCCACATCAACATCATTAGGATTGACATGATCAATATCTTCTAAAAACTGCGATAATCTTTCTTTAACTTGTTTCATTGTTTGTGGCTCTTTCATACTTTGAGAATCTCCTTTATAATTACATTGTCATAGTTATATTAACATGATTTTGATATTCCTCAACTATAATATCAAATTATATACACTATCAAAATGAGGAGTTTTTATTAATGTCACACTTACGAAAATCACCCATTTCTATCCAAAACGACCCTTGGGAGGCATATTTAGATATTGACAAACATGGCCATTTGACATTAAGTAACGTTGAATTTACGACAACAAACTTATGTAATATGCGTTGTAGTCATTGTGCTGTCGGTTATACTTTGCAAACTAAAGACCCAAATACTTTACCAATGAAGCTCATTCTTCAACGATTAGATGAAATACCGACATTAAGAACTATTTCAATTACTGGCGGCGAACCGATGTTTTCAAAAAAATCCATACGTGAAGTCGTGAAACCCCTGATTAAATACGCTTACCAAAGAGGTATCTATGTTCAAATGAACTCAAATTTAACGTTACCTCTTGATCGTTATTTAGATATTGCAGAGTATATTGATGTGATGCATATTTCTCATAACTGGGGAACGCGTGATACATTCGCTAATATTGGATTTGGTGCAATGCAAAAGCAGCCTCCACTAAAAGCGAAAATGCAATTATATGAACAGATGATTACAAATGCAAATCACTTAAGTGAACAAGGGATGTTTGTATCAGCAGAGACCATGCTGAACAAAAGTACCCAGCCTCATCTCGAAAAAATTCATCATGAAGTGGTTTATGATATGAAATGTAGCCGTCATGAAATTCATCCAATGTATCCTGCAGACTTTGCAAGTCAACTTGAAGTACTATCATTAAGAGAGATTAAATCTACAATTGATTCATTGTTAGATCGACGAGATCCTAATACGTGGATGCTGTTTGGAACGCTTCCTATTTTCCCATGTATTGGCGATGAATATGATCAACAATTACTTTCTAAGCTTCAATCTGCTCCAAATGTCACGCTACGAAATGATCCTGATGGTCGAAGTCGATTAAATGTAAATGTTTTTACTGGAGATGTTATTGTTACAGACTTTGGAGATGAAACGGGGACGATTTCAAATATTCAAAGTGACAAGTTGACTGATGTTTTTAATCAATGGCTAAACAGCTCATTATCGCAGTCAATTAATTGTCACTGTCCTAAATTCAGATGTTTAGGCCCTAATTTATTAGTTAAAAATATGTATTATCCTGATAAAAACTTTAAAGTTCAGGAACAACTCATGCACGAAAAATACCATCAAGTTTTAATGTAGAATAAGATATCAACTTAGTGGTCGAGTAAAAGTATATAAACATATTGGGACATAAATATCTCGAAGTTTTCTTATAATGAGATGATTCATTCAATGATACGAAGTGTCTTTTTTAAAGGATTTCAATGTAAAATTACATGTATAACGTCGTATTGTTGGCGAGACTCCTGAGGGAATAGGATGAGCGTCGAGACCGGGGCTCGACCCATCCCCCTAGGAAATGCGAGCCAAACAATACAAATGATTGATAAAGGAAAAGCGTAGGGGTGATTCAACCATGAATCATCTCTACGCTATATTTTGGGATTGATGTCTCAGACTGTTTTATACTTAATCTTCATTTTTGATATTTGACAAAAAGTCTATCGTTTTTTTACTTTCTTCTCGTCGTTCTTTTCTTCTTTTAACTCGAACTTCTGCAGTATCATGAAACCATTTTTCTTCTTCAGTTTCTGGGTAAACTTCTGGGACTGCTGTTGGTTTACCTTCTTCATTTAGTGCCACGAACGTCAAGAAACTTAAACCTGCTAAATGACGATCGTTATTATAAATATCTTCTATTAATATTTGTATGCACACTTCCATAGAAGATTTGCCTGCGTATGACACCATTGCTACATAAGTCAAAATATCGCCATTTTTAATAGGCTTTAAAAAGTCTACTGAGTCTGTTGAAGCTGTAACAACAGTTGCTCCAGCATGCTTTTTAGCACAAATAGCCGCAATCTCATCAATATTAGCCATCATCGTACCACCAAACAATGTTCCTAAGTGATTGGTATCTTGTGGAAAGACTTGTCTTGATTTGAATGTCTTAGCGTCTTTCATAGACTTTTTCGTTAATTTTGTCATTTTCACTCTTCCTCTATTCTTTAATGTTAGCCCAATTCCCATTTTCGAAAATAAGTTCTTTCGTACCGTCAGAAGTCTCACCGTAAATCGTTAAATCAGAACTACCGATCATAAAATCAACATGTGTGAGCGAATCATTTAATCCATGCTTGAATCGTTCTTCATCTGACATATCAGTACCACCTTTAATATTAAACGAATAGGCAGCTCCTAATGCAAGATGGCACGATGCATTTTCATCAAATAACGTATTATAAAAAATCGTATTGCGATTTGAAATTGGAGAATCATCAGGAACGAGTGCCACTTCGCCTAATCGTTTAGCACCTTCATCTGTTTCTAGGAGAGATTTGAGTACTTCCTCTCCTTGTTTTGCTGTATAATCAACTACTTTGCCATCTTTAAATGTTAAAGTAAATCCATCGATAATTGTACCATTATAACTTAGTGGCAAAGTATTTGTAACATATCCATTGACTCGATGTGCATGTGGTGCTGTAAAAACTTCTTCAGTAGGAATATTAGCCACAAACGACTGGCCCTTTGGTGTATAACTAATTGGATGTTCCCATATATGATTTTGTGGCAGTCCTATTGTCAAATCAGTACCTTTTGCAATGTAGTGTAATGACTGATAGGCTTTTCGATTCAACAAATCAGTTTTCTCTTTCAGTTGCTGCGTATGTATTTCCCAATCTTTAATGGTGTCTTCACTATTCACACGTACAATAGCGAAAATATCTTCTAAAAAGCGATCAAATGCAGCCTTTTCATCGAGTTCAGGGTAAACACGTTTCGCCCATTCACTAGAAGGATAGCATGCAACAACCCATGGAAATGCGTTCTTTTGTGATTGCACCATGTATGGTTTGAACGCCTGACCTCTTGCAAATTGTGCCGCTCTTAATTTATCAGAGTCAATGCCATTTAATAAGTTTGGATCTTCTGTAATTAATGCAAGATTAGATGCGCCTCGCTTCGCATAATCCATGCGCTCATCTACATCATATGATTTGATATGACTTTCAAAATGAGATGCCGCTTCGTACTCAAAAGCATAACGCTTTAAGATAGCATCTTCATATTTAACACGAACATCAGAAGCTCCCCTTTTATATGCTTCTTTTACAATTAATCTTGTCAATTCAATCGCATCGACTGATGATCGTATAAATACAGGTTGACCTTTTTGAACGTTTAGTCCAACTTTAACTAATAATTCAGCATATTTACGTAATTTTTCTTGAGTTGTCATTTAAGATCCCCTCCCTTTTATGACTTACGAATTTGTCCGAGTGCTTCCGTAATGCCTGACATTTCACTAGGTGTAAAATTTGATTTAGACATTACAAATGCATAAATATCTTCAATTTCTTCTTGATTTGATTCACTAAAGTTTTCAGGATCTATAAGACCTTTATTGACTAAATTGAGTCGGTCTCGAATTTCTAATATCATATGTTCTATACTATGTGATGCCAAAATTATCACCCTTTCATATCAAGTATTCTAACAGAGTCTTTCAAGTTTTTGAAAAATTTTCATCAAAATTGCTTTAGAATTGTTTTAAAAAGGGCTAAAATGGGCATATACTCTACGACATGGAGGTAAAAGACATGACAACAGTTGCATTTGTATGTCTAGGAAATATTTGTCGTTCTCCTATGGCTGAAGCGATTATGCGTCAGCGTTTAGAAGATCGCAAAATTTCAGACATTGATGTTTACTCTCGTGGTACAGGTCGGTGGAACCTAGGTGAGCCACCACATGAGGGAACGCAAAAAATATTAAACACACATGGTATTTCATTTGATGGGATGATTAGCGAATTATTCACCGAAAATGATGATTTTGATTACATTATTGCAATGGACCAAAGTAATGTGGATAATATAAGATATATCAACCCAAATACTAATGGTAAGATATTTAAACTACTTGATTTTAGTAATATGGATGAAACGGATGTCCCAGATCCTTATTACACAAATAATTTTGAAGGTGTCTATGACATGATACAATCATCATGTGATAACTTAATAGATTTTATCATCGAAGACACGAGAAAGGGGTCGCATTAATATGCAAAACAAATTAGTACCGGGAATTGTAATTGGAGCTTTAGTAGGTGGCGCTATTACACTTATTGACAAAAATACGCGTCGCTCTCTTAAAGAATCAAAAAACAATATCAAAGCAAAGCAACATTCCAATCAGCCTTCTAAGCTTTCAAAACTGACTGATGAAATTATGTATTGGAAAAATACAATCGATGAAATTCGTCGTAACAATCCTGAGCTTGAGCGCTCTTTACGTAACGCAAAAGAGACTTTCGTTGAACGTAAAAATAACAAGCAAATTGGTCTTTAATTTGAATTAAGGTTTTAAGGCAATTTCAATGAGATTGAGATACCAAACTAATATTATAGGGATAAATTAAATCAATTTGTCACATTTCTTTGTTATAACTAATTTTTAAGACATATAGCTGGCCGGGGTTTAAGCATGCTTAATTCAAGCTGTCTTGACACCTTGTCAGCCTTGTTGATGTGAAAAGGAAACCAATTCAGATTAGTTTCCTTTCCCTAAATTAGAATTTGACATTACCAATCGAGCCGACACATTTGAACAACACTTTTGTATATCGCTTGCTTTTGTTTAAATTCTAACAGTTTAGTCTCAATCTCAAATCGAGATTGCTTTTTTAATATCTATCACTAGGAGGTTTACATATGTCAGAAAAAAAAGACGCATCAGAAAGTCTTAAAGATAAATTAAAAGATAAAGTAACAAATCACACAGATGATGAGACAGGGAATCATCCCGATCGTAAAGGGGACGGAACAGGAGAGATAGAAAAGGATCGAAACTACGTTAAACCACAGCCTTTTCAATCTAAAGATGCGCCGAAAGATAATCAAACCTTCTTCGTATCCCGTATCAATAAACCTGTAAAATACACAGATAGGCCTAATTTTTTTAGTTATTTAATCTATAGGATTGGTAAAGATGATGCATCAGGTCTTGCAGCACAATTAGCATATTACTTTATGTTATCACTTTTCCCAATGCTTATTTTTATATTATCATTAGTTCCATTATTCAAATTAGATACACAAGCCATTATTAGCCAAATCGAAAGTAATGCACCAGCCGATGCATCCTCAATTATTACAAGTATTATTAAAGATGTAATGGGCAATGCTAGCGGTGGTCTATTGTCTATCGGTTTGATTCTTGCATTATGGACTGCGTCAAATGGAATGACAGCTTTAATGAACTCATTTAACGTTGCCTATGATGTTGAAGATAGTCGCAATTTTTTCACTTCAAAAGCATTATCTATTTTCTTTACAATCTTAATCGGTATTACATTACCGCTAACAATGGTTTTATTTACATTCGGTGAACAAATTGGAAACCTCTTATTTGGGCCACTTGGATTAGATGATGAGATACGTTGGGTCTTTAGTATTGTTCGTACAGCATTACCTATTATTGTAATATTTATAGTATTTGTACTTCTATATACTGTTGCACCAAACGTCAAAATTAAAATGAAATCCGTTATTCCTGGCGCACTTTTCACGACAGTTGTTTGGATTTTAGGGACTATTGGATTTGGTTTTTACGTTTCTAACTTTGCAAACTACTCTAAAACGTATGGTAGTATCGGAGGCGTTATCGTCTTAATGCTTTGGTTATATATCACTGGATTTATATTAATTATTGGGGCAGAAATCAACGCTATCGTACATCAACGAAAAGTCGTTAAAGGTAAAACACCTGAAGAAAAAGTTTATGATAAATTAGAAGAGGAAGATTCAGAAGATTTAGCTGAGTCTTATAATAATTATAAAACTGATGAAGATAATCCTAGCACTCAACAAGCCAAAACGACCGAGCGTGAAAATGATGGATTATCCAAAAATATTAAAACGACAAAAGACTCATAATTTAATTATGCATTTTGGGAGGCCACGATAATGTCATTATTAGAAAACATTCTATCGTTTAATAAAGAATTCGTTCAAAATAAAGAATACGAAGCTTATACAACAAGTAAAACACCATCCAAAAAAGCAGTTCTTTTAACATGTATGGATACACGTTTACAAGATTTATCAACCAAAGCTTTAGGGTTCAACAATGGCGATTTAAAAGTAGTAAAAAATGCTGGTGCAACGATTAGTCATCCTTATGGTTCGACGATGCGTAGCTTACTCGTAGGTATTTACGCACTAGGTGCCGAAGAAATTATTATTATGGGCCATAAAGATTGTGGTATGGGGAATATTGATGAAGCTCAAGTCATGGAAACGATGAAATCACGCGGTGTTGATGAAAAAGTTTTCGATATACTGCAACATTCAGGCATCGATGTCCCTCAATTTTTAAAAGGATTTGATGACGTTTATGATAATGTACGTCAAAATATTGACATGATTTATGCTCATCCTTTGTTTGACAGTAAAGTGCCTGTTCACGGTCTCGTCATCGACCCGCACACAGGTGCATTAGAGCTCGTTCACGATGGCTATCAAAAACTTAATTCTTAAATGAACACTTTTTAAGAATAAGGTGCGCATTTAAAAGTAGACTGCAGCAAACACCCTACTTTTGGATACGCACCTTCTTTTGTATTTTATTCGATTAATCCGTGCTGAAATGCGTAAATGACTGCTTGAGTACGGTCTTGTACTTCCAACTTACTCAATATATTACTAACATGTGTTTTAACGGTCTTTATGGTAATATGTGATGCACTTGCTATCTCCTGATTAGAATATCCCTTGGCAATTAATAATAATATTTCCATTTCTCTTTCAGTTAACAATTCATACAATTCAGCTCTTTGTTTCATACGATTTCTCATTTTAACAAGGACTTCCGCTTCAAAAACAGATTCACCTTGACTCGTTTTACGAATAGCTGACGCAATATCACTTGCACTTGTCGTTTTTAGGATATAACTATCAACACCCGCATCAAGCGCGCGATACACCTCTTTATCCTCTATATAGCTTGTTAGCATGACTACTTTAATCTGCGGCATTTCCTTTTTAATATAAGTCGTTGCCTCGACACCATCCATGTCAGTCATCACTAAATCCATTAAGATCAAATCAGGCTTTAACAGTTTTGCTTTTTCGATAGCATCTTTGCCCGACTCCCCTTCACCAACTACTTCTATATCAGGTTGAGTTGATAAGTAACTTGATATCCCAATACGAACCATTTCATGATCATCTACAAATAATACTCTAATTGTCATGACTTTCCTCCTTTTCTAATGGTGCTTTAACCTCGATACGTGTTCCTGCATCAGGCAAAGAGACGATATGAAAAGTTGCACCAATTTCAATTGCTCTTTCACGCATATTTTTCAAACCATAACTTTGTTCAATTTTATCGTCCACATTAAAGCCGATACCATCATCTTGAATACGCAATAATAAATAGTCTTCTCTTTTTAACAATTCAACCGTCACTTGTTCACCCTTAGCATGACGTAACGTATTGGAGATTGCCTCTTGTGTGATTCTAAATAAGTGATCTTCTATACCCTTTGGAACATCAAACTCATCAATTTCTTGTATAACTTTCATAGGTACTTTCTTTTGTAATTCAGTCACTAACGATCGTATGCCTTCACCTAATGATTTATCCTTCAAACCTATTGGACGTAGGTGTAATAATAATGCTCTCATTTCAAGTTGTGAGTCTTGAATCATTTTTTCAAGTGTTGGTATCTGTTGATCAAGTGGTGGATTTAAGTTTGTTTCTTTAATAGCTGATAACATCATACTAGCTGCAAACAATTGCTGCGAAACGCTATCGTGAAGCTCTCTAGCTAACCGTTGACGTTCATCTTCAATTATTTTTTTTACTTTTATATCATTTAAGTTATAAGATTCATTTGTCAAATTTTGAGTTTTAATTCGCATTTTATGTAATTCTTGATTGAGCGGTACCAATGAACGGTAAATCTCTAATGTTTCATTATACAGCTCTAGTTGCTGATCGTTAACACCGACTGTTTCACCTTCAAATGCACGCTCAATCTGTTGTTGTAACCAATCATTTTGTTGATTAATCTTATACGCTATTACACTACCCACAATAATACACAAAAAAATGACAATTAAGTTAAGAAATAAAAATACAGGAATACCGAAGATTTGAGTGTAAAACATACCTTGAAAAAATATGATATTCACAAAAACTTTATCGATAAAAAAGAAAGCTGTAAACATACTGTAAACTAGTATGAGCATTGATCCAATCGTTCTGACATAGTGATTCATCGATAAATCACCTCAACATCACCTATAAATGTTGATACAAATATATTGACAGTATAACGATCGGCCTTTTGTTCTGATTTGAGTTGCAAATGATTGTTTTCAATTTTGCAAACTTGTTGGTTAAGGTTAACCTTGCCATAAAATGCAGCCACGTTCAATTTTACATTATAATTGAGTGGTACAATTACTTGTACTTTTCCAACTATATGTCGTACAACAATTGTATTTTCATATTTTAAATTGGCTGCTTTTGTCATATCGACAACAACATCACCAATAGCGTGTTGAATTTGTAAATCTTCCCACTTATATACATATACAGGCGTTTTTTGTTCTCCAAACCAACGTTGCTTTACAAATGCATTTGATTCTTGCACTTCTTCAGTTCCTAATACTTCTAACGGCTTTCTTTTATACATTATATAACGAATACTTACAAAAATAATGAACACAAATAATATAACAAGTGTATATTTGTTAGAAAGCAACGTAAATAGAATCATTAATGTCCCTATCCAAAAACATAATAATCCTCGCACTTTATGAAAATAAATGTAACCAACATACATTAAAATACTACCGAGTAATAAAACAAATAAAAAGCCTATTTTCTCAAAAAATATATAATAAAAATTTGCAATTATCATTAGTGCAGTAAAGATAATCAATAACTCGGTTGAAATATACTTTTGAGTCATATATCCACCTTTCTAGCATGCGTTAATCAGTGCTTGTAAAACATGACATTGTTCTTTTGTGTCAGCCTTATCTTCATTTAAACGTAATGCATATGTTTCAAGTTGCGCATACTCATTTTCAATTTCATTTAATTCTTCTTTAATTTGATTAATACCTATACAATAAATGTTTTGCGCTGTCTTAATTTGATATTCTTCCATGATTTCGATATATTTATTTTCTAATTCAACTGTTTGCTTGTCAATTATCAACTGTAACTGTTGCTTTTTAATTTGAATGTAACGAATAGCTTGGTTAATATTACACAACTGTACATCTAGTTTTTCCAAATAATGATTGAAAATTTGATAATACAGTTTATGAACATATTTTTCAATCAAAGTCTTTAATAATTGTACCATAATAGAATCACCTCAATGTTAATTCCATTATAAAATGGCCCCGATAGCCAAAAAATAGGCTTCGGGACCATTTTGTATTAAGACTTAAGTCCGATTATACTTCTTCATCGATTTGAGTTGTAAGCATTGGACCATCCTTTGTAACAATAATGGTATGTTCAATTTGTGCAACATAGCTTTTATCTCTTGTTTCAAAAGCCCATTCATTTTTGCCTTCTGTTACGAATGTGGCATTTGATGAAATAAATGGCTCTACTGCTAAGACCATGCCCTCTTTAAGTAAAGTTTTTTCTTGTGGGTCATAATAATTCATAATATGTGCAGGTGCTTCATGTAACGATTGACCTACGCCGTGACCTGTTAAATTTTTAATGACTTTTAAATCATTTTTTCGAGCCGTCGCATGTACCGCCTTACCAATTTGGCTTAATTTCGCACCTGGCTTAATTTTTTTCATAGCTGCTTCGAAAGCTTCTAATGCTACATCACATACCTTTTGTTTAATCTCTTCATTTGTTTCTCCAACTACAAAAGATATGCCTGTATCTGCATAATAACCATTTTTCAATGCAGAGACATCTATATTAACAAGATCTCCTTCTTTAATTACACGCTTACTTGGAATGCCATGTGCCACTTCTTCATTGACACTAATGCATGTTTGACCAGGAAAGTTTTCATCGTGAATTGGAGCGGAAAGCGCACCTGTTTCTTCAAATCTTTTTTTAGCAATCTGATCTAATTCCTTAGTTGTAATGCCAGGCTTTGTTGCTGCTTTCATCTCATCACGAATTTGTGCACATATTCTACCAATTTCTTTTAAAGCTTTTACGTCTTCTTCAGATTTTACAATCATAGTATCCCTTTCCTTTATCTTATTTTATACTCTACTTATTATAACAAAATTTTTTTGATATACTAGAGATGTTAGTATGTAACGGGAGAAATGGATATGAAGGTCAAACACTTTAAACACCTGATAGGGGCTCGCACGATAAAAACAGGATTAGCTACTTTTTTAACGGCTTTATTTTGCTTAATGTTAGATTTAAATCCTATTTTTGCAATACTTTCTGCAGTTGTAACCATTGAACCGACTGTAAAAGCATCTATTCGAAAAGGTTACAAAAGGCTACCAGCTACGGTTATGGGAGCGTTTATAGCTGTTGTTTGTACATATTTATTTGGCGATGAATCGCCTTGGACATATGGTTTAACGGCAACTATCACAATCATTTTATGTATACAATTTAATTTACATGTAGGTATATCAGTCGCAACATTAACTGCTCTAGCTATGATTCCAGATATTGATCATAATTATGCTTATAACTTTTTTTCGAGACTCTTAACAGCAATTATTGGCCTAGGAACAGCAGGACTCGTTAATTTTATCATATTACCACCAAAATACTACGACCAAATCGAATCATTAATTGATAAAACTGAAAGACACATTTATCATTTATTTGACTGTCGTATGAAAGAACTTATGATAGGACAATTTAAATCAAAAAAAAGCGACGACTCTGTTGAACAACTTCATTTATGGAATAGTCGAATAGAAGAGTTACTCGGATTCCAACGAGACGAGCTTAAGTTTCATAAAAGCAAAAGGCGTAGCGAAGAATGGTTAAGATTAAGAAAATTGACAAACCGAGCTCATGAAAACCGCCTACTCATCACACATTTATCTAACATTATATATTTGCCTGATGATGCGATGATGTTATTTAATGACAAAGAAAAACAAGCCATCATAGTAATCTCTCAACGCATTGATCAAATCATCAATTGTGGCACATTTAAGCCTGAACGAAAAGCGGCATCAACACTTAAAAATTCCGTAAAAGGGCTTAATGAATTCGATACCAATCAAGTGAAGAGCCATACAATATACGAAATTCTATTAATTTACCGTATTCTATCCTTACGCTATCGTGTTAAATAATTTAATAACATTATGTCATAAAAGTCGGCGCACCTTGTATGATGTTGAGGTGTGTCGACTTTTATGATCATTCCTATGATTAGGCTTTTTGATTTAGTGCTCGATTCACAAGTACTTGTTTCGCTGCTTCTTCTACTGTATTATCTAATTTCTGTGGTTCAAATGGGATACCTTTACGTTTGGCTGCTGCTTCTAAAAGATAGTCTGTCAACTCATGATTTTTCGGCAAGACCGGCCCATGTAAATACGTACCTAATAAATTTTTGTAGTGAATTCCTTCTTTTTGCTCCGTATCATTATTACCATAGCCATATTTCACATTACCTAATGTATCGTAGTGATGATATGTGCGACCACCATGGTTTTCAAAACCGACTATCGTTCCAAACTTCTCGCTTTCGATAACGATATCTCCTGTCAGTCGATCTTCTTTAGATTCAGTATAAAAATCTAATATATGCAGTCCTTCTAATTCTTGACCATCTGGCGTAATATATTTCTCACCTAAAAATTGATAACCGCCACAGACTGTTAAACCTGGCAATCCATCTTCTATCGCATCTTTTAATTGTTTTTTGATTTTAAGTAAGGCTTGTGTCGCTAACGCCTGTTCACGATCACTACCACCACCAATAAAGAAAATATCAGCTTTTGATAAGTCAATATTTTCAGTTTCGTTAATATCAACAACATTTAACTTAATATTTCGTTGTTTTGCACGAAATTTAAGGGCCATAATATTACCAATATCGCTATACAGATTCAATTTGTCTGGCATAAAATGATAAACCGTCAACTCATACATCGTTATTGTTCCTCCTTGAATAAACGCTCTAATTGATCAAGCATTGGTGTTAAAGAGGTGTAATTTGGAATAGCCACAATAAATGCATGATAATTCATTGCGAATGCCGTCGCTTTATAAATGTCCTTTTCAATTATAATAGGCACATTTACCTCAGCTAATTTGAGTCTAAGTTGAAGCTCTTCAGCACGGCTTCCAGTTACTATAATCGCCTCAATATCTTGATTGCTTAACTTTTCAAAATCAGCATCGTAAATCCATGATGTATCACGCCCATCAGCAGCAAAATCATTTAAACTCAATACGTAAACCTTTTTTTCTTTTAATTTTTCGCCCATTGCCATTGTTGCATTCATTCCAGCAGGATTTTTAGCTAAATTAATCAATGCTTTATGTTTTTGACCTTCAAAATATTGCATACGACCATTATTAGACGTATAACTTTCAAATCCTTTTCGAATAGACTCATCATTTAAACCAAGTTCTCGTAATGTCGCATATGCAGCTAACGCATTATACGCATTAAAATCCCCTGCAATTTTCATATCAAATGTATGACTATTTATAGTTAACTGAATAAATGGATTAATCGTAAAAGTTGAAATTTCATAATCTGGTGTATGTCTATTAAATCCACATTCACACTGATAATGACCGAGTTGATTATAATGTATATATGAGTAATTGAGTAATCTTCCACAATTCGGACAATATCGGCTCTCATTCATAGTTGATTGCTCAAAGGAATAGGCATTTTTTTGCATACCATAATATGTGATTCGAGAACTTGCTATTTTAAGTCGACTTACAAACGGATCATCTGCATTTAAAATAAGCTGTATTCCTTTATCTTCAATCGCTGAAATAATGCGATTAACCATAATATCTATTTCACCAAAGCGATCCATTTGATCTCTAAAGAAATTGGTAAATACCATCTTTGTAGGTGTCATTTCATTTAAGACACGAGGAATAGACCCTTCATCAATCTCGATGACAGCCATTTTAGTTTGAGGGGTTGTTTGCACGATAAACGCTGACGTTATTCCCGCAGCCATATTGGCACCTTCATTATTGTGAATAATGTCGATATGATTCGCTTTTAGTGTATGGCCAATTAAGTTCGATGTCGTTGTTTTGCCGTTTGTCCCACTAATAAAAACGACTTCATCCACTTTTGCTGCTAACTTTCTTAAAATACGATTATCAATTTTTCGTGCAACTTGGCCTGGTAAGTCTGTCCCTTTTTTGCCAACTGCACGACTCGCTTTCCTAGCTAATTTAGCCATCTGGGTTGCTGTCCATTGTCTCATTCCATACACTCCTCTAATTTCATCTCAATATTATAACATGGTCGACCACATTTCAAAAACTAAAATAAAAGACAATTCAAATTTTGATTGCATATTTACCGTCATTACGGGTAAAATGCAAGGAGAATACAAATTATATTATACATTTATGGAGGAATTACACATGCTTGATAAAGAACTACTAGATGCTTTAAACGATCAAATGAATTATGAGTTTTATGCTGCTCATGCTTATATGGCTATGGCTGCTTACTGTGACTATTGTTCATATGACGGTTTTGCAAACTTTTACATCCAGCAAGCTAAAGAAGAACGTTTTCATGGTCAAAAAATATATGCCTATATTAACGACCGCGGAGAAAAAGCTGTTTTCTCTGATTTAGATGCACCTAAAGTTGATTTTAGCTCAATTTTAGAAACATTTGAAGATGGATTAAAGCAAGAACGCAACGTCACAAAACGTTTCTATGATTTATCAGAAATTGCAAATCGTCAAAAAGATTATGCTACCGTTTCATTTTTAAATTGGTTTTTAGATGAACAAGTTGAAGAAGAATCAATGTTCGAAACACATATTGATTACTTAAAACGTATCGGTGATGATTCTAATGCGTTATACCTTTACGAAAAAGATTTAGCTCAACGCACATTCACACCTGAAAATTAAAACTTCATATTCATATTGATTGGGGGGACTTTATCTTGTTTCTCCCCTTTTATATCAATTGTATCTAAATACCTCTTTCGCTCCTCGATTTAACTCAGTTTCTGGTGCTTACTTTTCAAATATATTGTTTCACATTCCAATCTGTTTTGCTTATAATGTTGACATATCTATCATAATGAAAGGAAGATTATAGTGACAGACAGTTTTATTGCGATTGACTTCGAAACAGCTAATTATAAGCGTACAAGTATTTGTTCTGTAGGAATGGTCAAGGTGGTTAATCATGAGTTAACAGAAACATTTTATACATTGGTCAATCCAAATGATTATTTTTCAAATCGAAATATTGCTGTTCATGGTATACAACCTGCTGATGTTGTCACTGCTCCTACTTTTAATAAAGTGTTTCCCTATATGTTACAATTTATGGAGCAGCTTCCAGTTGTTGCACACAATGCTGCATTTGATATGTCAGTCCTTCATGCAAGCCTTAAAGCTGCTCACTTTCAAACGCCAGATATTTCGTACTTTTGTTCTTATCAACTCTCTCGACGAACTGTTGATGCACCGCGGTATGGATTAAATCATATGATGAACTTCTATAATTTGGATTTCAAAGGACATCACGATGCCTTAAATGATGCCAAAGCATGTGCCATGATTACGTATCGTCTATTACAACATTATCCAAGCCTGAATGATGTATTAAAAATATATGGCAAACAATTACAAGACAAAGATGTACTATAGAAAATCATATATTGTCATATTACGAAAGAAACGATCTTGCAGGCTTCCAATGGATATACCAATCAAACGAATTGGCACATTCGGGTCTTTAAGTTCATAGTATAACTCATAAGCAATTTGATAAATTTCCTGACTTTCTCGTACAGGCGTTATTAAACTTCGCTGCTTTGAAAAATTTTCAAACGCATCTGTTTTGATTTTAACGGTTACCGTTTGTCCCACTTGTCCCAACTGTTCAAGTCGTTCAGAGATTTTATGTGATAATTCTTCAATTTTCCTAAGTATTTCATCATCATCGTTTGTATCAATTGAAAATGTGCGCTCTGCACCTACACTTTTTCGTGTTCTTTCTGATTGAACAACTCGATTATCGTGCCCTCTCACACGTTGATATAAATGGTGTCCTTTTTTACCGAATAAGTGGACTAATGTTCGTTCTGTTTGATTATATAAATCTTGCCCAGTATAAATGTGATGCTTGTGCATTTTAATTTTTGATGCTTTACCCACTCCCGGAAAATCACCAATATCTAATTTCATTAAAATATCATGTGCATTTGAATAATTAATAACTGTTAGCCCATTCGGCTTATTCATTCCACTGGCAAGCTTTGCTAAAAACTTATTATAAGACACGCCAGCACTTGCAGTGAGCTGTGTTTTTTCAAATATATCTCTTCTTATAAATTGTGCAATCTGTGAGGCTGAAAGATCAGGTCTTACAAGTTCAGTGATATCCAGATAAGCTTCATCAAGTGATAATGGTTCAACTAAATCAGTATAACTTTTGAAAATGGCCATAATTTGATGAGACACTTCTCTATACAACTCAAAATGAGGCGTAATATAGTATCCATCTGGGCACAATTGATGTGCTCGAGCCATTGGCATTGCTGAATGTACACCATACTCACGAGCTTCATACGAAGCAGTCGAGACAACACCACGCCCACTTGCTTTCCCACCAACTATGACTGGTTTTCCTTTTAACTTAGGATTATTCCGAACCTCAACTTGTGCAAAAAAGTAATCCATATCGATATGAATAATACGGCGTGGCGTCATCAGTATTCACTCCTTCTCCTTTACATCATACTAACACTCAAACTTTAAAGAAAGTGTCTTTAACTCATCAAATTCAATTTCCACATTGTTTCTGATTACATAAATAAAGAACTACTCACTTATCAAAGCAGTTCTTTAACATCATACTATACGGTAATTATATTTCCTTCCAGCATCACTTACTTTTTGGTTAATAAAGCGACCGTTTCGACATGCGTTGTTTGAGGAAACATATCTACCGGTGTAATTTCCTTGATGACATATTTGTCCGAAAGAAGTTGTACATCTCTCAATTGCGTACTTGGATTACATGAAATATAGACAATCCGTTCTGGTTCAAGTTCTAGTAGCGTCTGAATAAATGTCTCATCACACCCTTTTCGAGGTGGATCGACTGTAACCACATCCGGTTTGATACCTTCTTCTTTCCAACGTAACATAACATCTTCCGCTGCTCCTACTTCAAATGTTGTATTGGCCATTTGATTATTTAAAGCGTTTCGTTTAGCATCTTCAATCGCTTCTTTTACGACTTCAACACCATAAACATGTTTAGCATATGGTGCCATCATTAGTCCAATTGTCCCTATACCGCAATACGTATCGAGAACAATTTCCTCTCCTGTCAATTGAGCGTAATTTTTGGCAATAGTATATAGCTTTTGTGTTTGTGTCACATTAATTTGATAAAATGATAAATCGCTAATTTCGAAAGTGACATCATTTAAATAATCAATGATTACCTCTTTTCCATATAATGTGTGTGAAGTTTTTCCCATAATGACATTTGATTTTTCTGTATTGATATTGATTTTAATACTTGTAATATGAGGAAATTGAGTGATTAAGTCCTGTATTAATGCTTCTTGATGAGGGAGTTTTGTCCCATTAAGTACGAAAATAACCATTACTTCATTAGTAAAATGTCCTTTTCTAATCACAACATGACGCAATAACCCCTTGTGCTTTTCCTCTTGATAAGGTTTAATATGATACTTCTGAATCGTCTGCTTTAAAAATCCCATGATTGCATCTTGTTCATCATATTGAATCAGACATTCATCAATATCGATAATATCGTGACTTCTCTGACGATAAAAACCCATCTTCACTTTTCCTTCTTTGTCGATGCCTACAGGTATTTGTGATTTATTTCGGTATGTCCATGGATTTTGCATACCGACTGTATCTTTAATTTTTATATTACTAAATTTTCCTTTTCGCTCAAATAAATTGATGACTTGTTCTCTTTTCATATCCAGTTGCGTTTCATAAGATATATGCTGCAACTGACAGCCTCCGCATTTGTAAAAATACTGACATGGTGGTTCAACGCGAGATGCGCTTCTCTCTTTAACTTCAACCAGCCGTCCAATTGCAAAGTTCTTTTTAACTTTTATAATTTTAAAAGACACCCATTCATTCACTAACACTCGAGGTACAAAAATGGGATATCGCTCCATTTTGATCACTCCGTGGCCCTCATGAGTAAAATCAACAACGCGCCCTTCATATACATTGTTCTTTTCAACTACTGACATAAAATACTCCCCACAATTCATATTATGCGTTTTAAAACAAAACAAAAAAGCGAGTCGTTGGAATAGCGCGAAGATGTTGTCTTTTTGTACTTATCGACGTTCTAGTCTCTGCTCTATTCTTGATTTGCGCTCGCTTAAGTTATTATTCAGACTGCTGTGGTTCATCAATCAATAACATATCATTATCTTCTTGTGAAGGTGAAAATACCTCAATATGCCTCTTTAAGTTAAAAAAATTAGCAGGTAATTGACCGCCATATTCTCCATCCACATTTAAAGGCATATCACTGAATGATGAAATGTTAATCGCTTGAGCTTTATAATAATGGACTTTAGGATGGTTGACATGCTCACCTCTAGACGCTAACGTCATAATATGTCCTAATTCAGCAATATTTGCTTTTTCGACAATCAATAATGAAAACATGCCGTCATCAAGTTTTGCATCGGGAACTAACTTTTCAAACCCAGCCATTGAATTGGTTAGCCCTAGTAAGAACAACATAATGTCCCTCTCAAAAATCTCACCATCATATTCAATCCTTACATTAACTGCGTTCATTTGAGGTAACATCTCAAAACCTTTGATATAGTATGCAAAAGGTCCAACTATTGATTTCAATTTACTTGGAGCTTCATATGAAACTTCAGTAATTTTACCGCCACCTGCAAGATTGATGAAATATCGACTATTCATTTTACCGATGTCAACTTCAACTGTCTTTCCAGTTAAAATCACTTTAACTGCTTCAAATATATCAGTCGGCAAATGAAGTGCTCGTCCAAAATCATTAACTGTCCCCATTGGAATGAGACCTATCTTTGGACGGTTAGGCTTTTCGGCAATTCCATTAATCACTTCATTGAGTGTACCATCACCGCCTGCAACTATGAGCAAGTCAAAATTTTGATTAATGACTCGTGCCGCTTCTTCTGTTGCATCTCCTATCCTTTGTGTAGCATAAGCACTCGTTTCATAACCTGCTTGTTCCATTTGAGCTAATACGTCAGGCAAAGCGCGTTTAAATAGTTCTTTTCCTGACGTTGGATTATAAATAATTCTTGCGCGTTTTCTCATTCATATCCCTCAATTTTAATGTACTCACAACTCATATTATAGCAAACCTCTTCTTCATTGAAAGTCATAACACTTAAGTTTTTAAGATAGTATTTGGGTTATAAAGCGCTATAAGTATGTGCATATGCCATTTCGATATCGCCCATAAAAATGACTTTTAAAATAAATAAGGTGAGACAAAAACCTAGACTAAATCAAGATTATACCGTCTCACCTTACATTCACTCAATTTGTTGTAAATACTATATATTTCATTGAGTTTTTATAACTTATCAAGTTCTTCTTTTAATAATTGATTAGCAAGTTGTGGGTTTGCTTGTCCTTTTGAAAGTTTCATAATTTGTCCAACTAAGAAGCCCATCGCTTTGCCTTTACCATTTTGATAGTCTTCAACAGATTGCGGATTATTTTCAATCGCTTCTTGGACGAATTTTAGGACTGCACCTTTATCAGAAATTTGAACTAAACCTTTATCTTTCATAATTTGTTGTGCATTCCCACCATTTTGAGCAAGTTCTGGGAATACTTTTTTAGCAATTTTACTGCTCATTGTTCCATCTTCAATCAGTTTAATCATTCCTGCTAAGTTTTCAGGTGTTAATGCTGTATCTTTCAATTCGATTTGGTTTTTATTCAAATATTCATTAACGCCACCCATTAACCAGTTAGATGTTAATTTAATATCTGCACCTTCTTTTACAGCACCTTCAAAGAAATCAGACATTTCTTTTGTTAAAGTTAAAACGTGTGCATCATATTCAGGCAAACCATATTCAGATACATATTTTGCTTTTCGTGCGTCAGGTAATTCTGGAATCGTTTGACGTACGCGTTCTTTCCATGCTTCATCAATGTATAAAGGTACGATGTCCGGCTCAGGGAAGTAACGATAATCATCTGAAGCTTCTTTCACACGCATTAAGATAGTCTTACCTGTTGCCTCATCAAAACGACGTGTTTCTTGTAGAATCTCTCCACCATTTAATAACTCTTCTTCTTGTCTTTTAACTTCATATTCAAGTCCTTTTCGAACGTTATTAAATGAGTTTAAGTTTTTAAGTTCTGCTTTAGTTCCAAATTCTTTTTGGCCATAAGGACGTAATGAAACATTGGCATCACAACGTAAAGAACCTTCTTCCATCTTACAATCCGATACACCAGTATATTGAATAATTGCTTTTAATTTTTCTAAATAAGCATAAGCTTCTTCTGGTGAGCGAATATCAGGTTCTGAAACGATTTCAACTAATGGCGTCCCTTGACGATTTAAGTCCACTAATGAATAACCATTTTTGTGCGTAGATTTACCAGCATCTTCTTCCATATGAAGACGTGTAATGCCGATGCGTTTTGTTTCACCGTTCACTTCAATATCAATATGACCGTGTTCACCAATAGGTTGGTCTAATTGTGAAATTTGGTATGCTTTTGGATTATCTGGATAAAAATAATTTTTTCGATCAAATTTAGACTCTGTTGCAATATCCATATTAAGCGCCATAGCAGCACGCATAGACCAATCTACTGCGCGTCTATTAACAGTAGGTAAGACACCTGGATAAGCTAAATCGATTACGCTTGTGTTTGTATTAGGTTCTGCACCATATCCAACAGGTGCATTTGAAAACATTTTAGAATCTGTTTTCAATTCAACGTGGACTTCAAGCCCTATTATTGTTTCAAAATGCATGGATTGCCACTCCTTATAAGTTTTGATATTGATCGTGTAGGTTGAACTTTGTTTCGTATTGATATGCTACGCGATATAATGTCTTTTCATCAAATGGTTTACCGATAAGTTGAAGCCCTATTGGACGTTTGTTTTCTGCCAAACCACATGGCAATGAGATACCAGGTAAACCTGCTAAGTTAACAGGTGTTGTTAACAAATCATTGGCATACATTGTTAATGGATCATTAATCTCACTTCCAAGATCAAATGCTACAGTCGGTGTCGTTGGTCCAATAATAACATCATAGTCTTCAAAAACTTTCTCAAAATCATTTTTGATTAACGTACGAACTTTTTGCGCTTTTTTATAGTAGGCATCAAAGTAACCCGAACTCAATACATATGTTCCTAAGAAAATACGGCGTTTAACTTCGTCTCCAAATCCTTCGCTACGTGACATTTTATATAATTCTTCAAGCGATTTTGCATCTTTAGAATGGTAACCATAACGAATCCCATCAAAACGCGCTAAGTTTGAAGACGCTTCTGCTGACGCAATAACATAATATGACGGAATACCAGCTGATGTACGCGGGAGACTCACTTCTTCAACTGTTGCTCCTAGAGTTTTTAAAGTTTCAGCCGCTTCTAATACAGCTGATTTCACTTCTTCGTCGACACCCTCACCAATATATTCTTTAGGTAAGGCAATTTTCATACCTTGAATATCGTTTCCAATTTCTGAAGTGAAGTCTGTTGCAACACCTGGTGCACTAGTTGAGTCCATTTCATCTTCACCAGAAATAGCTTCAAGAACAAGTGCATTGTCTTTTACATTACGTGTAATAGGACCAATCTGATCTAAAGAAGATGCAAACGCAACTAATCCAAAACGAGAAACACGTCCATATGTAGGTTTTAATCCAACTACGCCACAATACGCTGCCGGTTGACGAATCGAACCACCCGTATCAGTACCTAATGTAAATGGCACGAGACCTGCAGCCACTGCTGCTGCTGAACCACCTGATGATCCACCTGGTACAGCCTTGTGATCAAATGGGTTAACTGTTTTCTTAAAGTAAGATGTTTCAGTAGAACCACCCATTGCAAACTCATCTAAGTTTACTTTACCAATAAGAATACCATTTTCAGCATGTAATTTTTTCATTACAGTTGATTCATAAATAGGTACAAAGCCTTCTAGCATTTTACTTGCACATGTTGTTTCTAAACCTTCTGTAATAATGTTATCTTTAATCCCCATAGGAATCCCGAATAATTTTCCTTCAATCTGACCTTTCTCTTGTAATGCATCAAGCGCTTCTGCTTTTTTGATTGCATTGTCTTTATCTAATGCGAGAAATGATTGAATAGTTGGATCCGTTTCTTCAATAGCATTATAAATATCTTTTACAATTTCTGAAGGTTTAATTTCATTATTTTTTATCATTTTTTGTAGATTTTCAATTGATTCATAACGGATGCTCATCTTTATGCGTCCTCCTCATTCATGACTGCTGGCACTTTAAATTGACCTGCTTCTACCTCTTTCGCATTTGTTAATGCTTTTTCTTGTGGTAGTCCTGCAACTGCCACATCATCACGCAATACATTTTGTAAATCCAATACGTGATTCGTAGGTTTAACATTTTCTGTGTCAACATTGTCAATTTGATGACAAAAATCCAGTATACCAGCTAACGTGCCTTGCAATGATTTTGATTCTTCTTCAGTTACATTTAAGCGAGCAAGATTAGCAATATATTCGACTTGTTCGTGTGTAATTTCAGCCATTACAACAAAGCCTCCCTTAAAATTAGTCTTTTATCTATAAATTGTATCAAATTTCATAGTAAAAATCTAAACCTTTTCGACACTCCACTCATAATAAAGTCAATTAAAGACTATAGCCACTTAGCTTATTCCAACTTTTTCTTCAACAAAACGATAAACGTTTTGATTGTACCTTGTTATGATTAGCTTCTTAATTGTAACTCCCTTTTAACTACTAAATTATGTCTGAAATGTGAATTGCCGTTAAAAAACTTCTTTTTTTTATTTGACAATTCTGTATAATGAATTTAAGCACTCTAAATAGGGGGGATTTTATTTGTTTATATACGGAGCTACACTATCTAGCCAAGTCAATCCTGATTGGCAAACTTACATTATGATTGTTGCTTATTTCATTATACTACTCGGAATAGGATACTATGGCTATAAACAAGCTACAAGTAACCTAAGCGAATATATGTTAGGTGGACGTAATATCGGGCCATGGGTTACTGCACTTTCTGCAGGGGCATCTGATATGAGCGGATGGATGATTATGGGGTTGCCGGGTGAGGTCTACTCAACTGGATTATCAGCACTATGGTTAGCTATCGGTCTAACAATTGGTGCTTATATTAACTATCTTGTCGTGGCACCTCGTTTGCGTGTGCATACCGAATTAGCAGGTGATGCTATCACGTTGCCTGACTTTTTTAAAAATCGCTTAAACGATCAATCAAATATTATAAAAATTGTTTCAGGATTAATTATTGTTGTCTTTTTTACCCTATATACGCATTCAGGTCTTGTTTCAGGCGGAAAATTATTTCAGAGTGCATTCGGTCTAGATTATCGAATCGGTTTAATTGTTATTGCCGCTATTGTTATTTTGTATACTTTTTTTGGTGGCTATTTAGCTGTTTCAATTACAGATTTCTTCCAAGGGGTTATTATGTTAATTGCTATGATTATGGTGCCTATTGTGACAATGCTTAAGCTGAATGGTTTAGATACTTTTGGAACAATAGCAGAAATGAAACCCACTAACCTTGACCTCTTTAAAGGCACAACAGTGATTGGAATTATTTCGTTTCTCGCTTGGGGATTAGGTTACTTTGGCCAACCTCATATTTTAGTTCGTTTTATGTCCATTCGTTCAATTAAGCTCTTTCCATTCACTAGACGTATTGGAATTAGCTGGATGGCAGTTGGTCTATTAGGCGCTGTTTTAGTAGGTTTGTTAGGCATTGCATTTGTACCAGCACAAGGCGTTGTGATTAAAGATCCAGAAACCTTATTTATTTTAATGGGACAAGTCCTATTTCACCCATTAGTTGGTGGCTTCTTATTAGCAGCCATTTTAGCTGCAATTATGAGTACAATCTCTTCACAATTACTTGTGACATCAAGTTCTCTGACTGAAGATTTTTATAAGCTTATTCGGGGGTCACAAGCTAATACGTCAAAACACGAAAAAGAATTCGTACTTGTCGGTCGTATATCAGTTGTAGTGGTAGCCCTTGTAGCAATACTCATTGCTTGGACTCCAAATGATACAATTTTAAATTTAGTTGGTAATGCGTGGGCTGGTTTCGGTGCCTCATTTGGTCCACTTGTTATTTTATCTTTATATTGGAAAGGACTAACACGAACTGGTGCTATTAGCGGTATGATAGCAGGAGCATTGACAGTTATATTATGGATTGTCTTAATCTTGCCATTAGGTGATGTCAATGATTTCTTTAATCTATACGAAATTGTACCTGGCTTTATTGTAAGCTTAATCGTTACAATTGTCGTATCATTATTCACACAAAAACCAGGCTCTTTTGTATTAGATGAATTTAAACAAGTAGAACAACAATTAGCAGACGCAAAGAAATAAAACGTTAATCATTAAAAATGAGTCTGGAATATAAACATCTCAGTAATCGAAATGCTTCGAGGTTTTCGTAAGAATTTACGAAAAATCTCGAAGTTTTCTTATAATGAGGTGATTCATTCAATGATACGAAAGTGTCTTTTTTAAAAGTATTTTAATGTAAATTACATGTATATCACGTCGTATTGTTGGCGAGACTCCTGAGGGAATAGGATGAGCGTCGAGACCAAGGCTCGACCCATCCCCTAGGAAATGCGAGCCAAACAATACGAATGATTGATAACAGAAAAGCGTAGAGGTGATTCAATCATCTCTACGCTATTATTTTGGGATTGATGTCCTAGGCTCATTTTTAGATATTCTACAAACTGAAGTTAATTGTTATATATATGAATTTGTGGTGACTTGTCGTCTTCTTTTTTCACAATCAATGCTCTTGCCTGACTACCATCTTTAATATGAATTTCATATGAATCCATCTCTTTAAATTCTTTTTCAGACAGTTGCGTAACATACTGTGTAATCCCTATTAATTCCGCTTTACCATAATAATCAATCGGTAAGTCAACTACTAAATGACTCGCCTTTTTGTTCGTAAATGTGACTTTGCCCACAGCTTGAGTGAAATTAGAAAAATAAGATTGTAAGCTATCGTTGAAGTTTTGAAAATTATTATTTAAATGATCGCTATACTCTGCTGCTTCACTTGAAGGTAGCAATACTGTTTTTTCTTTAATCTTATGCCAATCATCTAAATTTGCTTCTCGCTCCTCAGACGAAGCATAACTTACGAAATGACCCGGTGTAATATCATCTTGTCCCGATTGAATATAGATTGCAAATGTGATCGGAATGTCTTTTAAGTCCTTATGTGCTCTTAAACGTGTTAAGATTTCTTCTGCCATTTCTTTCCCTTGTTCTTCTACTTTTTGAGCATCTAGGTTTTGACTATATGTTTCACCATACTTTTCTTTTTGATAGTAATATACACTATTCATGGCTAAACCAATAGTCATCCCTTTTATTTTGTTTCCTTTTGTATCTGAGTTATCATAAAAATCTTGTTCTAAAATATTTGATAATACAGCTGGAGATTTTTTAGCTATTTTTTCTTCATCTTTTTCTCCATTTGTTGATGGGTTCAATCCTAAATTTTCAGTAGCGTTACGATCTTCTTTTTCCTCATCACTCATTCCGTCAAGCTCTTTTTTTGTATATTTAGGTTTTAGATAAGCTCTAATCGTATCTTTATCTAAGTATTGACCATCTTGATACAAATAGTCATCTGTTGGATAAACACGCTTGCTAATCTCTAATAACCCATCTTCAAAATCTTCACCATTGTAACTATTAGCCATATTTTCTTGTACGAGTCCTCTCGCTTGGCTTTCTTTAAATGGTAGTATTGTACGATAATCTTCTCCTTGTACTGCTCTATCAGTGGCTATTTCTTTTACTTTATCTGAGCCTTGACCGCTTTGGTCTGCATCTTCAGGTTGTGAGTCTGATTTTGGTGCACAAGCTGTTAAAACGAGGGATAAACCTAAGATTGTGATAATCTTTTTTTTCATCGCTAAACCCCTTACTTAATTAATTTCGTTTTGTTTTTTGATAAGTTCTTGTTCATTCCAAATTGTTGTGCCAAAAGATTTTGCTTTAGTCAATTTTGATCCAGCATCTTCTCCTGCAATGACTAGGTCAGTGGATTTTGTTACACTACTCGTTACTTTTGCACCTTGAAGTTTCAACCAATTTGTAGCTTCCGAACGAGTCATTTGTTTAAGTTTTCCTGTTAAAACAATCGTTTTTCCACTCAATTCTGGGTGCCCTTCCACGTTAGACAATTTTTGTCCTTTAAAGGTCATATTTACATTTTGTTGTTGAAGTTTTTTAATTAGTGATTGTATATCCTCATTTTCTAAATATGTGATTAAAGATTGTGCTAGTTTTTCACCAATATCATGAATCTCAATAAGTTGTGCTTTAGTCACTTCGAATAATTGATCCATAGTTTCATACTCTTCAGCTAAAACACGACTTGCTTTAACTCCTAAATGACGTATACCTAATCCAAATAATAAATGCTCAAGTGATTGAGCTTTTGACTTTTCTATAGCGTTGATGATATTTTGAGCCTTTTTCTCACCCATACGTTCAAGCGGTAATAAATCTTCCTTTGTTAAATAAAAGATATCTGCCACATCTTTAATCAAATGATTATGATACAATTGCTCGATAATCTTCGTCCCTAATCCATCTATATTCATTGCCTGTCTTGATACAAAATGAATTAATCCTTCTACAAGTTGTGCTTGACACTTAGGATTTATACACCTTAAAGCGACTTCTCCTTCTATACGGACAAGCTCATGTTCACAACTTGGGCAATGTGTTGGCATGTGATACGTCTTAGCATCGTCTGGACGTCTATCTAATATGACACGTACAACTTCAGGTATGATATCGCCAGCTTTTTTAATAACTACATGATCGCCTATACGTATATCTTTTTCATGAATTAAGTCTTCATTATGAAGTGATGCACGGGATACAGTTGTTCCTGCTACACGGACAGGTTCTAAAATTGCGGTTGGGGTAACGACTCCAGTTCTTCCAATGCTCAATTCAATATCATGTAATTGAGATACCACTTCTTCTGCTGGGAATTTGTATGCTATGGCCCATCTTGGTGATTTTTGAGTAAATCCCATTTCTTCTTGTAATTCAATTTGATTCACTTTAATGACAATACCATCGATATCATACACTAAACTTTCTCGTTTTTCAGTCCAATATTCAATATAGTCAATCACATCGTTAATCGATCCAGCTTTTGAACGTTCTTGATTCGTTTTAAAACCAAGTTGGTCTAACTTATCCAACGCTTCACTTTGCGATGTTGCATCAAGTTCAGTGAAATCATTGATGCTATAAATAAAAATATCTAACTTTCTTGATGCAGCTAGTTTTGAATCAAGTTGACGTAGTGACCCAGCAGCTGCATTTCTCGGATTGGCAAAGGGTTGTTCTTCATTTTTTTCTTTCTGTTCATTTAACTTTAAGAATGATTGCCTTGGCATATAGGCTTCTCCACGTACTTCAAATGAAATGGATTCTTTTAATGTAAGCGGAATTGCCTGTATTGTTTTTAAGTTTTCAGTAATATCTTCACCAATTGTCCCATCTCCACGCGTTAAACCTTGTACAAATTTACCATCCACATACTTTAACGATACAGCTAACCCATCAATTTTAAGTTCACACATATATTCAACTTGTCCTACTACATCGCGTATACGTTGATCAAAGCGGCGTAAATCTTCTTCGCTGAAAGCATTTGAAAGACTTAACATCGGTGTGTCATGTCTTTTTTTCTCAAAAGAAGATTGTGCTTGTCCACCTATCCTCACTGTAGGAGAGTCTGCTGTTTTGAATTCTGGATGATTTTGCTCAATCTCAATAAGTTCGTGTAACAATTGATCATATTCACTGTCTGGTACTGACGGGTTATCTTGAACATGATATTCGTAGTTATATTGATGTAACAATCGATGCAATGTTTGTACTCTTGATTGAAGTTCACCCATTTATGAATCCCCCTTTTTTTCAATAGGCGCAAATTGTGCGAGCAAACGTTTAGGCCCTTCGCTTTTAAAGATAATATCTAACTCTATTGATCCATTTTTATCATTAACGTTAGAGACCATGCCTTCTCCCCATGCTTTATGAATCACTTTATCGCCTACTCGCCAATCAGTAGAGGATTGTAGCGATTTTGAATTCGTCATTCGCTTACTAAAGTCTCTTTTAACAGGTTTACGTTGACTTCCCATACTTCCCATTCGTTGATTAGATTGTGATTCTAATAAATCTGCTGGTATTTCGTTTAGAAATCTTGAGCGAGGATTAGATTGTGAGCGCCCAAAAAGCGTTCGTGAAGAAGCGTGAGTCAAGTATAAGACCTCTTCTGCTCGTGTAATCGCAACATAACTAATACGACGTTCTTCTTCCATTTCATGATCATCATCCGCTTTAATCGCGCGGATATGTGGGAAAATCGACTCTTCCATACCAATGATGAATACCACAGGAAACTCTAAACCTTTAGCAGAGTGCATCGTCATCAGCGTAACGCCATCTTCTAAGTTAGCCTCGTCAACATCCGCCACTAGTGACAAATCTGTTAAAAAGTTAATCAGAGATTGCTCTTCAAGCGGTGTATTTTCTTCGTAATCATGTGGAACTGACATAAACTCATCGATATTCTCAAGGCGACTTCGAGCTTCAATTGTTTGTTCACGCGATAACATTTCACGGTACCCTGATTTATCTAGCACTTCATTAACAATATCCGTTATTTCTAAAAATTCTTGTTCTTTCATTAAATGGCTCATTAATGTATAAAAATCGGCTGCAGCTTGTGTCACTTTTTTGGACAACCCAATAAAGTCGACTTCAGCTAGTGCATCAAACATACTCATTTGATGTGCATTAGCATAATTTGAAATTTTTTCAACTGATGACGGGCCAATACCACGCTTAGGTACATTAATAATACGTTGTAAACTGATATCATCGGCACTATTCGCAACAAGTCTCAGATAACTTAATACATCTTTGATTTCTTTTCGATCATAGAACTTTTGGCCGCCAACCATGACATATGGAATATTAGATTTCAAAAATGTCTCCTCAAGCACACGTGACTGCGCATTGGTGCGATAAAGCACTGCCATGTCCTTATATTTCTTACCTTTTTGTTGCTGTTTCATGATTTCTTTTACAACAAATTCTGTTTCATCACGTTCACTAAACGCTTCATAATAATGAATATTTTCACCTTGTTGATTTGCAGTCCATAGTCCTTTAGGCTTGCGCTCTGTGTTATGTCGTATGACTTCATTCGCAGCAGTTAAAATTGTTTTAGTTGAGCGATAATTTTGTTCTAAATAAATTGTTTTCGCTGAAGGATAGTCTTCTTCAAATGATAAAATATTTTGAATATCGGCTCCACGCCAACCGTATATTGATTGATCTGAGTCACCTACAACACATAAGTTTTTGAACTTTTTCGCAATTAAATTAACCAATGTATATTGTGCTTTATTGGTATCTTGATACTCATCAACATGAATATATTGAAATTTGTTTTGATAATAATCTAAGACTTCCGGAACACGCTCAAACAATTTAATTGTCGTCATAATCAAATCATCGAAATCTAATGCTTGATTTCGTAATAACTGATTTTGATACCCTTCGTATACTTTGGCTACCATTTGTGTATAAAAATCCTTAGCTTCTCCTAGCGCAATTTGAGGTGTTTTGAGTTCATTTTTCAACTGACTGATAGCCGCAATAAACATTCTTGGCTCATACTTTTTAGGATCTATATTTTCTCTCTTTAAAATATCTTTAATCACTGATTTTTGATCTGTGGGATCAATAATAGTGAAATTACGTTCAATACCTATACGATCAACATCTCGTCTTAAAATGCGTACACACATCGAATGGAATGTAGACATCCAAATCACTTCTGCTTCTTCCCCTACAAGCACTTGAACACGTTCTTTCATCTCTTTGGCTGCCTTATTTGTAAATGTGATGGCTAAGATGTTATAAGGAGAAACACCTTTTTCATCTAATAGATATGCGATACGGTGTGTTAAAACACGCGTTTTCCCTGAACCTGCTCCCGCCATAATTAAAAGTGGCCCTTCAGTTGTTCGTACCGCTTCACTTTGTTCAGCGTTCATATGTTGCACAAGTGAATTCATTATGTTCTCTCCTTTATTTTAGTCGTTTTAATCGCTTTTTTGATATCATCATAAATAATATTGCCAACAATGATAGTGTCAGCAATTTCTGAAACTTGTTGCGCACGTTCTAAACTATCGATGCCCCCGCCGTAAAAAAGTTGGGTCTCAGTTAACTCTGATTTCGCCGCTTTGATAATATCTAAATCACCAAAAGTGCCACTGTATTCTAAGTATAGGACAGGCAATCTATAAAATGCATTTGCCATTTGACTATATGCTATCACATCATCAACATCAAGTTTTGTATTCGCTTGCGTATGTTGACTGACTTTACTATCTGGATTCATAACGATGTATCCTTCAAATATAAATTCATCAAAATTAATCATATGTCCATACTCTTTTAACGCACGATGAAGCATACCATTATGAAATTCTGTATCATTACTGTTCAAAACAGTTGGTACAAAATAAAAATCAAAACCTGGCATCGTACTCTCTATATTTGAGATTTCTAATGTAAGTGGAAGAGGATATCGCCGTACTCGACTCATTAAATTAAGCACATTATCTTCTGTTACATTATCCGTACCACCAATCATAATAGCATCAGTATGAGACATACATATTTTATCTAAATCTTCATCTGATATTTCCTTTGCAGGATCTAGCTTAAAAACGTGTCGCCAGCTTTTAATATCATACATCGCTTTACGCTCCTTTAAAAATTTCATACCTCATATTATAGCACTTTTATATACTGATATCTAAAGTTCACAAAGACTTTACACGTTTATTTAATCACTTTTCATGCAGTTTACAAAGCGTCCTAACGAAAACTATTTTTAGAGTCAAAGTTACAAGCAATTTCTTTTCACTGCGCCAATCTAAAATCCATTCTTTCTTTGTTTTAATCGACTTTCGCTTTCATAAAAAAAGTCTAGGGCATAAATCCCAAATTAAATAGCACTAAGTTGATTTTTAATAAAAATACGTCTTAGTGCTTCTTTTTATGATAAAACTTTGTATGATATTCCTTCGCTTTCTGAGTGGACA
Organism: Staphylococcus felis; assembly: GCF_003012915.1. Taxonomy (NCBI): domain Bacteria; kingdom Bacillati; phylum Bacillota; class Bacilli; order Caryophanales; family Staphylococcaceae; genus Staphylococcus; species Staphylococcus felis. The sequence goes on from NZ_CP027770.1 coordinate 2,405,450, forward strand.
ACCTCACCTTGTACTATTCGGCTAGTCCTGTTCTCACGGGAGTCTCGTCATCAATACTTCGTTTATGCATGTAATCATTCACTATTATACTTAAAAAATAAGACACTTTCGTATCATTTAATTCATCATCATAAAAACTAAATTAACGAGTTGCCTTATGTATAAAAATTATAACATGACTAATTAACACTACAGAAACTTCCCTTTGGCTGCCTTATAATGATACCGTTAAATCAATACCTAAGAAGGTATTCAAACACCATCGTGGTGCGACTAAACATATCATTAAAGGAAAAACTTCGAGATTTTTCGTGAATTCGTACGAAAACCTCGAAGTTTTTCGATTACTGATATATATCAGACTCCTTATTTGTATATCAGTTTGACCTTCATCTTATTTTGGGGCAAAATAATGAAAGCTTGAAACTATGATAAATATAATCATACGTCCCATAAAAATTGATGAAATGCAAAAATGACTATATCAATCTTTTGTTTCGATATTCATACGCTCAAGTATCATTGTATATGCATCATTTCCCCATTGGAGCGATCGTTTAACTCGAGAAATGGTTGCTGTCGATGCACCTGATTCTTGTTCAATTGTGGCATAAGTATACCCTTGTTTGATCATTTTAGCGACTTGCAATCGTTGTGAAAGCGACTGAATCTCATTCACAGTACATAAATCATCAAAAAATTGATAACATTCTTCTCTTGTTTCTAATGTTAAAATTGCATCAAATAATTCATCTAATGCTTGTCCTCGTAATTTTTCAATTTGCATGCAAACAACCCCTAATTGATTAATCTATTATTATTTTAACGAATTAATAGATTAAAGTGTAGTAAAGTTATTCTAACCCCACCCTTTTAAATATTGTATCAACTTGATTAAGGTGATGTCTAGGGTCAAAACATGCATCTAATTCTTCTTTAGATAATTGGTCAGTAATTTTTGAATCGGCTTCAACAAGTTCTCTAAATGGCGTTTTTGTTTGCCATGATTCCATTGCTTTAGGTTGCACAGTATCATAAGCTTCTTCACGAACCATACCTTTATCGATTAATGCGAGCAATACACGTTGCGAATAAATTAAACCAAATGTCTTATTCATATTCTCAGTCATGTTCTCTTCATAGACTGTCAAGCGATCAATGATATTTGTAAAACGATTTAGGGCATAATCTAATGCAATCGTCACGTCTGGTAACATAATACGTTCTGCCGATGAGTGAGAAATATCTCTCTCATGCCATAGCGCTACATTTTCATATGCTGTTGTAATATAACCACGAATAACGCGAGCAATACCTGTGATGTTTTCAGAACCAATTGGATTACGTTTATGAGGCATAGCAGATGACCCTTTTTGACCTTTTGCAAACGCTTCTTCTACTTCACGTGTTTCAGTTTTTTGTAAATTTCTAACTTCTACGGCAAATTTTTCAAGAGATGTCGCTATTAAACTCATTGTAGCAATATAATATGCATGGCGATCACGTTGTAATGTTTGTGTCGAGATCGGTGCAGTCCCGATTCCTAAATGCTTGCATACATATGATTCAATCTCAGGTGGAATATTAGCGAATGTACCAACTGCTCCACTCATTTTTCCTACTTCAATTTCTTCACGCACACGTTTAAAACGCTCTAAATTACGCTTCATCTCCGCATACCAAAGTGCCATTTTCAAACCAAAAGTTGTTGGTTCTGCATGCACACCATGTGTTCTTCCCATCATCAATGTTGTTTTATACTTTTTAGCTTTTGCAGCTAAAACTTCTATAAAACGCTCTAAATCCTTTTCAATGATATCGTTGGCTTGTTTAATTTGAAAACTTAGCGCCGTATCAACGACATCTGTAGAAGTTAAACCATAATGTACCCATTTACGTTCATCACCTAGTGTTTCTGAAACTTGACGCGTAAATGCTACGACGTCATGGCGCGTTTCTTGTTCGATTTCTTTAGCTCGATTTACATCAACGCGTGCATGCTTTCTAATCTTTTCAACATCTTCTTTAGGGATATAACCTAGTTCGCTCCAAGCTTCACTTGCTAGAATTTCGACCTCTAACCATGCTTCATAACGATTTTGATCTGTCCAAATATTTGACATTTCTGCTCTTGAATAACGTTCAATCATTATTTACAAACTCCTAACATTTATAGTTAATTTTATTATAGCAAAGACTTAAAAGATATACATTTCTTATTCAACCAGATTTAACATTCGTGTTCAAGTAGTTTTTTTCTATATTTTTTAATTATAAAGACGGTTCTACACCCTTTTCACGAATTATATAGATTGAATATTCGTTAATATACGCTTATACTCTCAATCTGATGCATTCAAAACACTCAACTTTTATATTTTTAAGTCAATCGCATTGCATAAAACAGGCTGGGACATAAATATCTCGAATTTTTTTATATTTAAATGCTACGAAAGTGTCTTTTTTAAAAAGTATTTTAATATAAAATCACATGTATATGACGTAGTATCGTAGGCGAGACTTCTGAGGGAATAGGTTGAGCTTCGAGACCGGGGCTCGACCTATTCCCTAGGAAATGCGATCCAAACAATACGAATGATTGATAAAGGAATAGCGTAGAGATGATTCAATCATGAACCATCTCTACGCTATTATTTCGGGGTTTATGTTCCAAACTCTTATCATTAAATACTTTATCTACAATATCTAAATAAAGATGCTACTCTTTTATTTTTTGACCAGTAAAGATAATTTCTTGCTTTAACACTTCAACATGTCCATGCTCATCTTCTTTAAAGATGGGCTTTTCGTAGCGTCTCACAGGCATATAACCTTGTGATTTCATACGCTCTAAACATTCTTGGATGGATTCATGATCTTCAACTTTAAATTTCATCAGTATCATACGCCTTTACTTTCTTACTACGTACACCTTTAACCCAAAATCCGCCATGAATGGTCCGTGGCTCATACGCTATAACAAACGCTTTGGGATCTAACTGCTTAATCGTATCCATTAGCTTTAATTCATAACGTCTTGGTGTAAGAATTTGCATCACTAATCGGTCGCCATCACGCCCATGTGCACCAAAGTGTGTGACACCATATCCTAAGTCACGTAACTGCCTTGGCAAATCCAATTCATAGTCAGCTGTTGTCACATTCACAACCGAGTACCCTAACGCAAGTTTCTCCTCAATTCTCATACCTACTATAATACCTACTGAAAAACCTAACGCATACGCAATGATGTTTAAAAATTGATCTAAACTAGACATCACCATTCCTAATCCAATAACATATACTAAAACTTCTACAAAACTGACGACAGCCGCGACATATCGATAACCTTTCAGTGTTAGAATGACACGCATCGTCAAAGCAGTGACATAAGCTACGTTAATCATAAATATCGCAATAAGCATCATCCAAGGGTTATCATTAATAAAACTCATAGGCAACCTCATTTCTTATTCAATCTAGCTTGTGTTAAGCGGTCGCGTCAAAATTTTGAGCCCCTTCCTTCAAAACACAAATACTTTTGTCCCTACATTATTATAATTTCTTACTTTGGCCACGTAAAGCGTGTATATGCTAATTCTCGCTTATGTGCATTTCTCACATAATGTGATTCAATGACCTCTGCATCTTTTGCATCCACATGCTTCCCTTCAAGGTAGTCATCAATTGCTTGATAGGAGACACCTAATGCTTCTTCATCAGGGAGCTGCGGTTTTAAATCTTCAAGATCTGCAGTTGGTGTTTTTTCATAAAGGTGTGGACTTGCACCTAAACTTTTTAATAATTGACGTCCTTGTCTTTTATTAAGTCCAAATAGTGGCGCAATATCTGCTGCACCATCTCCATATTTAGTAAAAAAGCCCGTAACATTTTCTGCTGAGTGATCTGTACCAATGACAATACCACTCGTGTTGGAAGCAATTGAGTATTGTACTTTCATACGTTCTCTTGCTTTTTCATTCCCTTTTTGAAAATCAGTAAGTTCAATACCAGCCTCTTTAAGCGATTGAACACTTTGATCAACAGCTGCTTTGATATTTACTGTCACAACACGGTCTGGGTTAATGAATTGAATTGCATCATCTACTTCATTTGCATCTTTTTGAACACCATAAGGTAACTTCACTGCGATAAATTCATACCGCTCACTCTCTGATTCATTGAGTTCATTTACTGCTAATTGGGCGATTTTTCCAGCTAATGTTGAGTCTTGTCCTCCAGAAATACCTAGGACTAACGTCTTAATGAAACGGTGGCTTTTTACATAATTTTTAATGAAGTTTTTAATTTCATTAATTGTCGTTTCACTATTAATATGAGGCTGTACTTTCATTTCGTTTACAATTATAGATTGTAAGTCAGTCATGGTCTTCCTCCATCTCTTTAATCTTTTCTGCGACTTCAAATATGCGCTTATGTTTATTTTCCCAACAAGCTGTACTTAAATCTACTGGATATTCTTCTGGATTTAAATAACGTTTGTTTTCCTCCCATAAAAGCCCTAAATTACTTTGAAGATAATGTTTAGCTTCTATTTCAGATGGGAGGTCATATACAAGCTCACCATTGACGAAAATATCGCGATGAAGATCAACAGCTTTGAAATGCTTGATCCATTTCATTTTATAGGTATGAATCGGATGGAACATTTTAAGCTTTTCTTCAAGTTCTGGCTCTTCGTGATCTAGAGCAATATAGTCCCCTTCAGATTTGTTTGTTTTAGTGTTAATAATACGATATACTTTCTTCTTCCCTGGTGTTGTTACTTTTTCAGCATTATTGGATAATTTGATTCGATCAATGAGTTGTCCTGATTCATCTTCTACTGCCACTAGCTTATACACTGCACCTAAAGCAGGCTGTTGGTAAGCTGTAATCAATTTCGTCCCTACACCCCATGCATCGACAGTAGCTCCTTGTGCTTTTAGGCTTGTAATCGTTTGTTCGTCTAAATCATTTGATGCAATAATTTTCGCGTCTTTAAATCCCGCTTCGTCTAACATTTTACGTGCTGCTTTCGATAAATAAGCAATATCACCTGAATCTAAACGAATACCAATAAAGTTGATTTTATCTCCTAATTCTTTTGCCACTCGTATAGCATTTGGCACACCTGACTTTAATGTGTGGAATGTATCAACTAAAAAGACACAGTTTTGGTGTCTTTCAGCATATTTTTTGAACGCAGTATATTCATCTCCGTATGTTTGAACAAAGGCATGTGCATGTGTTCCGGACACTGGAATATCAAACAATTTACCAGCGCGCACATTACTTGTTGAATCAAAGCCACCAATAATTGCTGCCCGTGCGCCCCAAACAGCCGCATCTAACTCGTGTGCACGACGTGTTCCAAACTCCATGATTGTGTCATTTACTGCCACTTGTTTGATTAAACTCGCTTTCGTTGCGATTAATGTTTGAAAATTAACGATGTTAAGTAAGGCTGTTTCAATCAGTTGAGCTTGAATTAACGGCGCTTCAACACGAATTAACGGTTCGTTATTAAAGCATAATTCACCTTCTTGCATTGATCGGATATTCCCTGTGAACTTTAATTGGGCTAAATAGGATAAAAAATCCTCTTGATAACCAATTGACCGCAAATACTCAATATCTGATTCAGAAAAGTGAAGATTTTGAATAAAATCTATCACTCTTCGCAAACCATTAAAAACAGCATAACCACTTCCAAAAGGCATATTTCTAAAATACAAGTCAAATATCGCTTTACGTTCATGAATGTTGTCAAACCAATAAGACTCAGCCATATTGATTTGATATAAATCATTGTGCAACATTAAACTATCATCATTATACTGGTACATATTCTTCTCCTTTAATTAAGCTAGGCATTATAGTTATATTCATAGTATCATATTTATCCAATGACTTCTGTTGAAATTAATTATCAAAATAACTCCAACAAAAATATGACAATTAATTTTTTGATTACTATGTTTATGCAAAATTGCATATAATATATTGGAGGTGAAAAAATGTTTACTAAGGCTCGACTATTTATCGAACAAATGTATGGAGAACTCGGAAAACCAACTCATGAAGTCCAAAATAGACTTAAAGTCATCAAAGAAGAAATTGAATCAACTGGCACATATTACCACACTACAGAAGAACTCACATACGGTGCCAAAATGGCTTGGCGCAATTCAAATAAATGTATAGGTCGCTTATTTTGGGAGCGTTTAGCAATTAATGATGCAAGACATATCAAAGAAGAAAATGAGTTTATTGAATCGATAAATCACCATTTATCATATGCAACAAACAATGGACGTATTAAACCTTATATTACAATATATGCTCAGTCTGAAGCGCAAGGACCTAAAATTTTTAATCATCAACTCATACGGTATGCGGGATATGAACACGCTGGTGATCCGTCAGAACGTGAAATCACACAACTTGCTGAGCATTTAGGCTGGCGCGGTGAAGGGACTCATTTTGACGTATTACCACTGATTTATCAATTGCCAAATCATCAAGTGAAGTTTTACGAATATCCTAAAGACCTCATAAAAGAGGTTGACATTACACATGCACATTATCCAAATGTTGAGAAACTTGGCTACAAATGGTATGCGGTTCCCATCATTTCGAATATGGATTTAAAAATTGGAGGCATTACATACCCTACTGTGCCATTTAATGGATGGTATATGGTCAATGAAATTGCAGTACGTAACTTTACAGATACGTATCGGTATAACTTTCTTCCACAGTTTGCAGAAGCGATGGGATTTCATAACCTTAAGAATAGCACTTTTAATAAAGATCGGGTTTTAGTTGAGATTAATGCTGCAGTCTATCAATCATTCAAAAATGCGGGTGTTTCCATTGTCGATCACTTAACAGCATCTAAACAATTTGAACAATTTGAAAAAAATGAGCGAATCAACAATCGTTCGGTTACTGGAAAGTGGTCATGGCTTGCACCACCTTTATCACCAAGTCTAACACCTAATTACCATCATGGTTATGACAATACCATTCGTGAACCTAACTTTTTTTACAAAGAACAATCACATTCAGGGTGTCCATTTCATTAACATAGTGTAAAATGATAAAAAACTGTTAGGAGGATGCCCATGCATTTGTATTATCTCGGCCCAAAAGGCACTTTCTCATATTTAGCTGCTCAAAACTATATTCAACAGTCACAATATACCAAAAATTTGAAACTTGTATCTAAAGAAAGTCTATATGAAGTCATTATGGCATTAAATCATAAAGAGGATGCTTTAGCAATTGTTCCGATTGAAAATGCGATTGAGGGCACAATTAACATCGTTGCTGACACACTTGTGCATCAAAAATTATGTGTCATCGATGAAGTCACGTTAAAAGTTCAATTAGCTCTTTACGGAGAACATTCACAAACAGTAGATCATATTACTCATGTTTATTCTATTGACCCCGCAATTAGCCAGGCTCAACAATTTATACGTCGTCATCATTTCAATATCACCAACACAACAAGTACGATTGCTGCGTTATCCTATATTAATAGGCATTCCGCGGCTATCGCACCTCTAGGAAGTGGTGAATTGTACGGTTATAAAGCATTAGAAACGCATATAGAAGATTCACCTAATAATATGACTCGGTTTCTAGTTTTAAAGAACAATACAAACATTACACAACTAACTGGTAAAGAATGTTTAATGATTATCACGCCTACATATGATAAACCTGGGATATTGGCTAGTATCCTTAATACCTTCTATTTATTTGATATTAATTTAAAATGGGTCGCCTCTCGACCGCTCAAAACAAAATTAGGAAGATATCGATTTTTTGTACAAGCTGAGTCTATAGATGACCACACCTTACAAAAAGTTTGTACCATTCTTGATACTTTAGATTTTCAAACAACACTTCTCGGTCGCTTTAACTAATAGCTAAATTTTTATTGATTGATATGTGTAATAAGAGATGAGTCTAGTCAACCCAATTAATGGTTAGCTACACTCATCTCTTTTGATTTATATATTGAATTGTCACTCATTTAAAGCAATTTGTTGGTCTTTGACGTGTAACATCTGTAGAGGTGGTAACAAGTTATTCTGCACAACAGTGAGTCCCCTAATAGCAGTTAACTGAATCGCATTACATTCTTTTAAAAATGAATTGTTGATGATGCTTACATTTTGATGCGGTGCTTGTTTATGACTTCGTATGTGTATTGTATTAAGTTTACGACAGTTTACAAATGTATTATTTAATACATCTAATACTTGACCACCTTGTTTCCCCGATTTTTGGCCATCTAGACTATGCATATTTTTCCCTTTATACACACCTAAATAGCGTATCCCTCCAGCGCAATTGATAAATACATTATCATATATCATCATATTTATTCCCTTTAGAGGTGTTAATGCATAGTCTTTGGTATTTTCAAAAACATTATGTTGGATAACAACGTTTTCATAAAAGGCATCAAGACGACTTGCATGTGACCCTATCGCACGATTCCATGCATGCATTTTCCCTTCGTTTGAACTTCCAAAGTAGCAATGTTCAATTAAAATATTTTTAGTGATTGTTCCATCATTAGCGCCGAACTTTGGAAAAGCGCCTTTCACGAATAAATCGAGCTGAATTGCTTCTGAAAACGATCGGTCACCATTGATATCGTAAAAACCTAAAAACTGACAGTGATGAATATGAACATGATTTAAACCACATGCATCAATTCCATGACCTCCCACCACATTTTTGATCGTAACCGAATCAATCTCGATATGTTGCGCGTGACCCAAACACATTGCCGTATTATTGTAAGGGTAGTCGTTCCCATTCATATCAAATGTGCCACCCTTAATTTTAATGTGGCCATTCCCACTATACCTATAATATTTTTTTAAACTCGATCCATTTTTGATTAATGCATCTCTACTTTTCCTAAGAAAGATGGCTTCTTTATCTAAAATTAGTGTAGTACCTTCATATATTTTTAATGCTTTTCCAATGTAATAAGTGCCTTTAGGGATATAGATGGATATAGGCTCACGCTTTCCTTTATTCAATGCGTGTTGAATTTTTAACGTATCCCAAATCACGTCTTTAACTTGTATTAATAAATTCCATAATTTCATCATTTAAATGTAGAAACCTCCCTATTTTAGGTTATACTATTAATAATATTGCATTAAACTACTTAATTCCATATTTTTAGGAGGACAATTATGGTCAAAAAAGCTTTAATTATCGTCGACTATTCATATGATTTCGTAGCAACTGATGGAAAGCTCACATGTGGAGAACCTGCTCAAGCTATAGAGCCATTTATACTCAATCGAATTCAATCATATGACGAAGCGAATAGTCCTATATTTTTTATGATGGATTTACACTTTGAAAATGATCCATATCATCCAGAGTCTAAAACTTTCCCACCACATAATATCGAGCATAGTAAAGGTCGCGATTTATACGGAGAAGTTGGAAAGAAGTATGAAGAAATTAAACATAAATCACATATTTTCTTTTTAGATAAAAGACGCTTCGATTCTTTTTTTGGTACACCTTTAGATAGTCTGTTACGTGAAAGACAAATTGATACCCTTGAAATTTTAGGGGTATGTACTGATATTTGTGTACTTCACACAGCAACAAGTGCATATAATTTAGATTATCAATTAATCATACCTAAAAACGGGGTCGCCTCTTTTGATTTAACCGGTCATGAGTGGGCACTCACACATTTTAAAAATACATTAGGCGCAGAGGTAGAATAAACCTCAAAAGACGTGATAAAATAGAATTCAGTATAACTTTAAAAATAAGGAGATTTTATAATGTCAACATATATTTTCGGTCATAAAAATCCAGATACAGATGCAATATCATCAGCTATCATCATGGCTGATTTCGAACAATTACATGGAAACAAGGAAGCAAAAGCCTTCCGTTTAGGTGAAGTAGGACCTGAAACGCAATATGCGTTAGATTATTTCAAAGTCGAAAAACCTGAGCTATTAACAGATGATTTATCAAACCAAACCGTAATTCTAGTCGATCATAACGAATTCCAACAAAGTGCTGATACTATTGAAAATGCAACAATTAAACATGTTATCGATCACCACCGTATCGCTAACTTTGAAACAGCTGGGCCACTCTATTATCGTTCTGAACCAGTTGGTTGTACAGCTACTATTTTATTTAAAATGTACAATGAACGTAATTACGAAATCAAAAAGCATATTGCCGGTTTAATGTTGTCTGCAATTATTTCAGACAGTCTTTTATTCAAATCCCCAACATGTACTGAACAAGATGTTAAAGCGGCTAAAGCTTTAGCTGAAATTGCGGGTGTTGACGTAGAAGAGTATGGTCTAGCAATGCTAAAAGCAGGCGCTTCAACAACTAACAAATCAGAAAAACAACTATTAGAAACTGACGCTAAATCATTTAATATGGGTGAGCATACAGTTCGAATCGCACAAGTTAACACAGTGGACATCGATGAAGTTATTGCTCGTCAAGACGCATTAGAAAATGAAATGAACAAAGCAATCGCAGAAGAAGGTTATGACACATTTGTCCTTGTCATTACTGACATTTTAAACAGTGATTCTAAAATCTTAGTCGCTGGTTCAGATAAAGATAAAATCGGGCAAGCTTTTAATACAACATTAGAAAACAACACTGCTTTCTTACCAAATGTCGTTTCACGTAAAAAGCAAATCGTTCCACCAATCACTGAAGTCCTTTCATAATTCAAAACCCTTAAATTTAAAGGAAGTGATAATCATGACACGTAACATTCATGAAGGTTCAAATCATTTTTATATTGGAGATAATGCAAATCAGCCAATTGCAGAAATCACTTTTACGTACCGCGATGTGAATACGATAGATGTTAATCACACGTTTGTAGACCCCTCTTTAAGAGGTGAAGGCATCGCGAAACAGTTATTTGATAAAGTTATAGAAAAAGCACAAAACGAAAATTTAAAAATTATCCCTACTTGTTCGTATGTTTATAAACAATTTGAAAAAAATCCAGAATTAGCATCGTTAAGAGCTAAGTAGAACGGACTTTAATCTATAAGTAGGATACCTTTTCATAATGTGAATTGATGTTTTTACCCTGTCAGTTCATATTTGAGCGAGACTGATTGATTCAAGCTAGTTATTTTTGGACAATCGTCTCGCTTTTCATTAATGATAGAAAGGAAATCCAGAATGAACGAATACCAAACATTGTTTAATCAATCTCAAACATACTTCAAATCTCAAGAAACGAAATCAATCAAATTTCGTAAAAAGCAACTAAAACTACTAGCCAAAACAATCAAACAACATCAAGCTGAGTTGATAGACGCTTTAAATCAAGATCTTGGAAAAAGTGATGTTGAAGCATATGCAACAGAAATCGGCTTTGTGCTTCACAGCATTAAACAAGCTAGACAAAAAGTATCAAAGTGGGCTAAAAAGAAAGCTGTTGATACCCCTTTTTTCTTATTTCCTGCTAAAAGCTTTATGATTAAAGAACCTTTAGGCACCGTTTTAATAGTAGGACCCTTTAATTATCCATTTCAACTCATTTTTGAACCTTTAATTGGTGCAATTGCTGCTGGAAACACTGCCATACTTAAACCTTCTGAACTCACACCACACGTGAGTGACGTCATTGAAAAAATGATTCATAACACGTTTCCTAGCCATTATATTTCAGTAGTACAAGGTGATGCAGAAGTCTTACAATCTTTACTTGCTTTGCCATTTGATCATATTTTCTTTACAGGAAGTCAAAGAGTGGGCCAGATTGTATATGAAGCAGCGTCAAAACATCTAACTCCTGTGACTTTAGAGTTAGGCGGAAAATCTCCTACCATTATTGATAAAACTGCAAATTTAAAAGTCGCAAGTGAACGTATTTGTTTTGGAAAATTTTTAAATGCTGGGCAAACTTGCGTCGCTCCAGACTATATTTTAATTGATGAAAGTGTACGCGAAGATTTTATTAAATCTCTTCAAAATACAATTATCGAATTTTATGGGAAGAATCCTCAAATGAGCGAGGATTTAGGAAGAATTGTAAATACTAAACATTTTAAACGGTTAGAAAACCTTTTACTTAATCATAAATCTCAAATAGTACATGGTGGGCAAACTGACCCACAAACTCGATACATCGCACCTACTATTATCGATTGTGTCAAATCTACAGACTTGATTATGCAAGATGAAATTTTTGGACCTTTATTACCTATTATGTCTTATCAACAACTAGATGAGGCCATCGATTATATTCACAGTCAACCCAAACCATTATCTTTATATTTGTTTAGCGAAGACGAAAATGTATCAAATCGTGTTATAAATGAATTGTCATTCGGTAGTGGTGCAATTAATGACACTATCCTCCAACTCGCAAACCCTCATTTGCCTTTTGGTGGTGTTGGACAGTCCGGTATAGGTCGTTATCATGGAAGATATTCGTTTGATACTTTTACACATGAGAAGCCGTATATTTTTAAAACGACAAAGCTTGAATCGGCACTCTTATTCCCACCCTATAAAGGAAAACTTAAATATATCAAACAAATATTTAAACATTAGTATAAGAATCCCAAAATATAGCGTAGAGATGATTCATGATTGAATCACCTCTATGCTTTTATTTTATCAATCATTCGTATTATTTGGCTCGCATTTCCTTAGGGGATGGGTCGAGCCCCGGTCTCGATGCTCATCCTATTCCTCAGGCGTCTCGCCAACAATACGACGTGATATACATGTCATTTTACATTAAAATCCTTTAAAAAAGTCACTTTCGTATCATTGAATGAATTATCTCATTATAAGAAAACTTCGAGATATTACGTCCCAGCCTGTTCTTTATCATTTATTTTATAAATTGAACGCACACGCCTTCAGGTGCAACTTGTGATTGGTCTCTTAACGTCAGTGTGCCATTTTCGATATCACGTTCAAAAACTGACACTCTTGAATCCCCCTCTTGATGCGCAACGACTAAATATCGATCCGATTCACTAATATTGAAGTCCCGTGGAAATTCCCCTTGTGTTGATACTATATCCACAAGTTCTAAATGACGCCCATTATCTAATACCTTAAATATGGCAATACTATCATGGCCACGATTACTTATATATAAATATTTTTGATCTTTTGATAAATGTACAGCAGCTAACTTTGTAGGATGTAAAAAATCTTCAGGTATTGTTAAATGTCTTTCAATCGCATTGAATCGTCCATCTTCATAGGCCATTACAACTACTGTGTTGGAAAGTTCATTTACAACGTATGCATATTGACCATTTTGGTGATATTCAATATGTCTAGGACCATCGCCTGGCTCTAACGATGTACGGTGTGCAACTTCTAACCCTTTTTTACCATAATGATAAGTGACTAATAAATCTGCTCCTAAATCAACAGCGACAACGTACTTTTGTTCGGGTGTTACATCCATATAATGAACATGCGATTGTTCTTGTCTATCTACATTTGGACCATGATCATACTCATGATACACTTCTTTAATGAGCTTTTTAATCTGATGATTTTGCGCATCTAATTCGTAAATACGCGCAATACCATCTCCATATACCGCTTCAAATACGTACTGACCATCTGGCGATACTGAAACGTAACATCCAGACCCTTTAAAAGACTCTAAAGCTTCTCCAGTTTTTTCAAGAACACCTTCATCATTTATTTTAAATGTAGCTAAACCAGCACGTTCATCATTTTTGGTAATTGCAATTAACATATCCTCATACTGTGCTAGATATGTAGAAGCATTAATCTCATATCCCGTCTCTAACGTTTCGATAACGCCTTTATCTTCATCTAAATTGAATTGATAAATCCCCTTCCCATCTTTTTTAGTATAAGAACCAATAAATCCTTTTGTCATTATATTTAATACCTCCAACCTATTGATAAACCTATTTTAACAAATTAAAATAAATACCACATTCTATGAAGACTTAAGTTCAATATCACCTTGTGTCACTTGCCATTGAAATCCAATTGGTGAAATGCCTTTCATCCCTTCAAAATATTTATATCCTATTAATTGCATTAAATGATGTGAACAAAAATTACTCATACAAAATGTGTTTTCAGGTTGATATTTCGGATTTCTATATAGGCGTTTTAATAAGCGACTAAAACTCAAAGGCTTTGAAAAAACAATCCATAAATCAGGGTCATTATCCACAAAAGCACGTTCAAACTTTTGCATATTTTTACTGTATTCCTTCCAAACTACCATTTTTACAGTAAATGGTTCATTCCCTTTATGATTTAAGTACTGTTCAAGTTGATTTTTAAAATAGCTAGCACTCTCAATCATTAATTGATCGCTGCTTGCACCAATCATAATATGTCTTGCTTCATCATGTTTATCCATGAAATCACGAATCATCTCAATAGATAATCGATCATTTAAATGTTGATTGTCGATTTGTTGATTCAATTGATTCAGTTGATGTGTTATGCCTGAACTAAATTGATAGGATACTAAAATATTTTCATCTAAATACACGTATAATCACCTTTATTTTAGATTTTAAAGCATCACAAATGTCCATAAAAATCAAATTAATCCAACCAACTTTTAATTCATCTAAAAATTTAGGGTTGAGACACTGCACTTGTCTCAACCCATTCAAATTAATTATTCGATTCAATATCAGCAACGATTTCTTTAGTTTTATTTTCAATGTCTTCAAAATCTTTTTTGAAAACATATGCTAAAACAGCAGCACCAACACCTAATAATAAGCTAACGATCAGTATGAAGCTGAATACAAATTTAAAAAATCCTTTAATAAAATTACACATAAACATTTCACCTCTAAAATCAATATTTCTTTATTAGTATCATATCATAGAACTAATATAGCATTAAATATATACCCTAAATAATCATTTTCTAACATGACAACTATACAATTATTGTGTTAAGTATGATAACATTTATATTATCAAAATAACGAAAGAGGTATGTTTTATGCCATACATATCTTTATTAAATTCTTGGAAAAACCATGATATCAAAACGATAGAGAACATGTTAGATGATAACGTCGTCATTTACTATTTTAATGATTTAGGCGAAGCACAACAATTAAATAAATCTACATTGTTATCAATGTTAAAAAAACGTATGCAACAAGTTCAAACTAACGAACGTTTGCAATGGAATTTTGAAATTATTCATAGAGCTACACTCAATGATCAAAATATGATTATATTTTACACCTACTCATATGAGAATCCTGATTATTTTAAAACTAAAAAAACACTCATTACGATGACATTTAAAAATAACGGTGTTAATGAAAATCATCAAATCAAGACTATTTATATCACACCAAATGTTAAAGATATTACAGAATAAAAGGATTGCTACGACATTTTAAGTAAAACCTTATGCCGTAGCAATCCTTTTTTCTGTAATGGCAATTTCTTTTAAAAACACAGCAATTAGTTCATAAAGTTACGATATAACCATTGTTTTGTTTTGATAAGTGTATTAATCCACACATTTACCACTCCTTTATCATAAAACAACCCTACCTTAGTAGTTATTATTATAATGAGCTTTATGATTGTTTACCATTAACGAAAGGTTACAACATCGTAACAAATTATTTTAAAGTGATGTCAGAAAGGAAGCGTTCATACAATGCAATACGTTACTTCAGATATACTTACCTTTAGAGGTAACCATTATGATTACGGCGTGACTGTCGGAAAATGGCTACAACAAACTCAAATGCTTAAAAATAGAGCACGCGAATGGAAAAAGCGTATACCTCGATTCGATATCGACATTTCTGAGACACACACCATATTTCAACAATTTGCTCCATCCATATGGGAAGAAATACGAGGGATACAAGAGGTACTAAACATCCCCACTCGTCAAGCTATTCTTAATTTTGCGCATTACCGCTTTACTGATTTGCCAGACAGCGGATGCACTGTGTATGTAGGTGATAATTATCTCGTACGTAATTATGACTATCATCCTGCTACTTATGATGGTCGTTATCAACTGTTCCAACCAAATGACGGAGGGTATGCACAAATTGGACCAATGTCTCGAACGACAGGGCGGATGGATGGTATGAATGAACATGGTTTAGTGATGGCTTATAATTTTATGCATCGAAAAAAACCTGCAAATGGCTTTGTTTGTTATATGATTGGCCGTCTTGTATTAGAATTATGCAAAGATGTTGCAGAAGCGATACAATTTTTACAAACTGTGCCTCACAGAAGTTCATTTAGCTATATTTTAAAAGATAAATCAAACAATCACGCTATTGTTGAAGTAACACCTCGAGGTACTAAGGTTCGATATGATACAACTTGTACGAATCATTTTAAACTGCTTACGCATGAAAATAGAAATTATACCCAAGAATCGAAAACACGTTTAGAACATTTAGAATCATCACTTGCTAATAAAACACTCAATCGTTCTGACGTTTTTAAGCTTTTTAATGACCCTAGTTATCAGATTTACAGTAAATTATTTAAAAGTTGGAGTGGTACCATCCACACATCTATGTATGATGCTCATACTCTGACAGCTTGGATAGCATTAGGTGAAAATCAAGACCCTATTCGTATCCATTTTAAAGATTGGTTATTAGGCGCACCATTAGAACACTCACAATTTTCGGGTTATATCGATACTTCAATTAGCTTCGCATCACATTAATCCTTATTTTCATTGTCATATATTAACATGAAACATAAAGCAGGCTGGGAGATCAATCCCAAAATAAATAGCGCTAAGATGATTTTTAATCAAAGTACGTCTTAGCGATTCTTTTTTATGATATGCCTTCACTTTTCGAGGTACAGCCTCAGCTGTCGTCTTCATCTAGTCCTATTCCCTCAGGAGCCTCGTCACCAATACGTCGCTTATACATATAATCATTCACTATTATACTTTAATAAATAAGACACTTTCGTATCATTTAATTCATCATCATAAAACTAAATTAACGAGTACCTTATATATAAAGATCATTAAAAGAAAAATTTCGAGATTTTTCGCGAATTTATACGAAAATCTCGAAGTTTTTCGATTACTGAGATATTTATGTCTCAGCCTTTTTCATTCCATTGTGATTCAAAAGTTCTATTCAACTTTAATGTCACCATTTGTAGTATACAATTCGATTTTATGACGTCCGTCCCCATTTTTGCCATTTTGAATGTTTTTATTTTTAATGATAGAGCGACCATTCTCAGGATTCAATTTGAGCATCATATTATGAGGTTGAGCTTTATAGTGCAATAATATATCTCCATTTTTGATTGAAGCTTTTAAGACGCACTCTGCTGGCATGTTTTTTAGGTTAATCATACCTTCAACCACTTTAAATACACTATTGTTTACTTGTGTGCTATTAATATCGATGGCGCCTTTTTCTATATTAACTTCACTATCTGTTAAAGAACTATTATTCGCTTTAACAAAGGTTTCATATCCGCTTATTTGCGTGCTTTTAAACTGACTATCATCAATATTTATTTCACCATGCTTTTCATTCCATAATGTGGCATTAACACTATTAATATGATTCACTTCAATGTTAGATACATTCGAAGTTAACTTTAATTCTTTGAGTTTAGTAGATGGAATTTCAATTTTTAAAGTACCATGATGATTGGCAAAAGGATTGACATCGACCATTTTTTTAGAAGTTGCAGACATTTCAGCAATTTGTAATGTCTGATCCACATTCGATATATTTAGTTTGTTTTTTCCTTTGTAGACAAGCTTAAATGTATTGCCTTTCGTCACTTTAATATCAGCTGTATCGCTATTAACAATAAGTCTATTTATTTTGTTTATATCATATTGCTTTTCAATTGTTTTGACTTTATTATTATTTTTTTCAAATCCAAACCATGTGACCATGCCTAAAATAAAAGTAACGATAAAAAGGCTTAAACCGAACAGAAATAATTTTTTCATTCTTTCACTGTTCCTTTTTTAATAAAATTAATATTCCATGTTAAATAACGTATGATAGCATATCGAATGACAAGTACTATTTTAGTAATAATAACAATGAAAACAATACCCAAACCTAAAAAAGACATACTAAAAATAAAGTTACTTAAAGAAAAGTATTGTACGCCAACCCACATCGTTGATATCAATACAATAGCTGGTGCTAAAATCATACCTATCGATATAAATGCACCTGCTAACACAAACAAGCTGACAAAAAATAATGGAATCATAATAATGAACAACGTAATGATGCTCATACCAATTGTTGCTACTAAAGCTCTTGCAATATGCACGAAATCAGGCTTTTTTTCTGCATTTTTAACCGCATATGCTGCATAACTTTGTTTAGCGACCTTCTTAGGACTATCAAGCATTTTAACAATTTCTTTATCTGTTTTACCGTTTTCGCCTTCTTCATAAAAATACTGTTCATATTTAGTCATCACTTCGTCAATACGATAACTTGGCAACTTCTTAAGGCGATGTTCTAACTCATTTAAATATGTTATTTTATCCAATACTTTCCCCCCTTACCCCTTAAAATAACCTTTCTTAATAATATAAATTATATAGATTCTTCATAAAGATTTGAATATGAAACAACGAATTGTATTTTAATTGTTATATTCTTAATTTGTCGTAATCTTTTTAATTTTCTTCACATTGAAGAACTGTTATAATCTAAATAAAATAGGAGGGATGATTATGGTAAATTTAAAAACATATTATGAGCAATCTAAACCATTATCTCAATATATTGACGATATGACATCCAATCAAGCAGGCATTAAAGAAATTGATCAACGGTTTGTCGCTCCTCAAAATGAACCTCAACTCGAAAAAATCAAACAAAAAAATTATAAATATGTACTTGTGATTAGTGAAGACTGGTGCGGGGATGCCATGATGAACATTCCTGTTTTAAAGCATATTGCAGAACAATGTGATTTAGAGGTACGTGTATTTTACAGAGATGAGGATACAAATCTTATTGATCAATATTTAACGAATGGCAAATCTCGTTCCATTCCTATTTTCGTATTTTTGAATGATCAATTTGAGCAAAAAGCGGTTTGGGGTCCTCGCGCAAAAGAAGTCCAGAATTTTGTAGACGATATTCGCTCTAAACATCTTCCTGATAAGAAGGATCCGCTATTTGATGATAAGCAGAAAGAAGTGCATCAAATGATTCGCAATCGTTATTTAACTGATTCACAATTTTGGCTTTATGTTTATCATTCTATCCTTAATCGCCTCACATCTTAGCACTTCAATTTTACGTATTAAGCTAAACAACAGCTTCTATATAAAATAGCTATAAAGTAATCTTTGCTGTTAGATTGCTTTATAGCTATGCTTTACTGATGATTATTGATAAGCTATGTAGATGAATGTTTGTTTGATGCGATAACGTCTATTCATACTCTAAACGATTAAACTAAGAATATAAACAAAAATGAGTCCACTCACAGAAATAATCGTTTCAACCATAGACCAAGTTAAAAAGGTTTCTTTAACCGATAATCCAAAGTATTCTTTAAACATCCAAAATCCTGCGTCGTTAACGTGAGAGCAAAAAACACTTCCCGCTCCGATAGCTAATACTACAAGTGCCGTATTAACATCACTCGTTTGCAGTAACGGCAAAACTATACCTGTTGTCGAAATAGCTGCAACTGTTGCAGATCCCAAAGCTAAGCGTAATACCGCTGCGACAAGCCACGCAAGAAATAATGGCGATAATTCAGACCCGACGAAGAAATGTTCGACTGTTTTACCAACCCCACCATCGATAAGTACTTGTTTAAAAGCACCGCCACCTCCGATTATGAGTAGCATCATGCCAATTGGCGTAATCGCTTTTGTCACACTTTCCATAATATCAGACATACTTCTATTTAAATGTAACCCCATACTATAAATTGCAAATAGCACCGCAATGAGCATAGCAGTTCCAGCTGTACCTATAAAATAAACAATACGCTCAATAAAATCAGTCGCTTCTTTTTGATGCCCCGTAACCAACTGCCATATTGTTGCAACTAACATTAATATAACTGGTAATAAAGCTGTGAAGACACTTAATCTAAAACTTGGTAACTCTGACTTTTGAAACGTTTTTGTAGCACCTAAAGAAGAGATATTACCTTCTTTGTGAAATGCAGTCCCTGATAAATGGGGTGCGATTTTGACAAATAATGGTCCTGCAATAATTGTGACAGGAATAGCTACAATAAAACCATATAACAACACTTGACCTATGTCAGCATTTAAAGATTGCGCGATAACAACAGGACCAGGGTGAGGTGGTAAAAAACCATGTGTTACAGATAATGCTGTTACCATAGGCAATCCAATTTTAAGCTGCGACATTTGCATTCGTTTAGCAATTGTAAATACTAGAGGAATCAACAAAACTAATCCCACTTCAAAGAATAATGCTATTCCGACAATAAATGACGCAATGACCATCGCCCATTGAACGTAGCGCCTACCAAATCGATCAATGAGTGTGTCTGCAATTTGAGTTGCACCACCACCATCTGCTAAAAGTTTTCCTAACATTGCACCTAAACCAAAAATCAGTGCGATATGTCCTAATGTATTTCCCATGCCTGTTTCAATCGTGCCAATAATTTTATCTAATGGCATACCTAGTAAGATACCAGTACATATTGCAGTTAAAATCAATGAGATAAATGTATTCAATTTTAAATAAATGATCAATATTAATAAAAATACAATACCAATCACAACACTGAATAATGGCCATAACGCTTCAAACATACGCTTCCCTCTTTTACTTTAAATTATTTTTTCGTTGAAACTGTGCAAGATTTCGATAAGTTTCAGATAATGATAATGAGATATCATTAAAAATAGGCATCAATTGTTGATAAACTTCGTGATAAGCTAAGTTTGGACTGTGCACATGCGTTGATGTTATCCATTTTTCAACAATGTCATAATTTTCGATTTCACCCATTGCTTTTAAACCGATAATACATGCTCCTAAACAAGAGCTCTCATTATGAGTTGGAATATCAACATGGCAATTAAAGACATCAGAAACTATTTGACGCCAAACGGCACTCTTTGAAAATCCGCCAGTTGCGCTAATTTTGTAAGGCGTACCTCCTATGATTTCACTTAACGCCATAAATACACTATATAAATTAAACACAACCCCCTCTAAGACTGCACGTATCATATGCTCTTTACGATGTGCTAATGTCAATCCAATAAATGAACCTCTCGCATCAGATGTCCATAATGGCGCACGCTCACCTGTTAGATAAGGATGAAACAGCAACCCTTTTGCCCCTGGTTCAACCCTTTCAGCTATTTTAGATATTAAATGATAACTATCAATCCCTAGACGCTTTGCAACTTCAACTTCATCAGCTAAAAGTTCATCTCTTAACCATCTTAAAACGACTGCCCCATTATTAACTGGACCACCAATGACATAGTGTGTTTCATCTAATACATAACAAAATGTACGACCTTCAGGATCAATTAGAGGCTTATCAACTACCGTACGAATTGCACCAGATGTTCCAATGGTAAGCGCAACCTCACCTTTTCTAAATCGGTTCACACCTAAATTTGATAAAACGCCGTCACTCGCTCCCACTACAATTGGTACATTTTTCGACAGTCCTAGTGATTCTGCAACTTGCTGATCTTTAAATTCCAGTCGAGTTGTTGTGGGTACGAGTTGAGGTAACTGTGATTCATCCAGTTCTAATAGTCTTAATATATCTTGATCCCACTTTTTCGTTTTCAAATTCATGAGACCAGTCGCTGATGCTATTGACCAATCCATGACCCACTGTCCCGTTAACTGATATAAAATATAAGACTTAATATCTACAAATTGAGCTGCCTTTTGAAATAACTCTGTTTCTTCTTCTTTGAGCCACATCATTTTACTTAATGGTGACATCGCATGAATAGGTGTACCAGTCTTTTGATAAATTGCGATGTTTTGATCAGTGTGTTTTAATTTTTCGACAACTGCTTGAGCACGATTATCCGCCCACGTGATGCTGTGGGTTAGTCGTTGATGATTATGATTCATGACGACGAGACTGTGCATTTGTGCACTGAAGGCAACAAACTTAATGTGTTTCGCTTCAAGATTTTGAGCTAAGACGACATTTCTAATGGTCGATTGAACCGCATGACAAATCTTATCGGGGTCTTCTTCTGAAATGTCCACTGTTGGTGTAAGTAAAGGATATTCAATCAGTGACTGGTCTATCATATTCCCTTCCTCGTTATACAATACAGCTTTAGTGCTCGTTGTGCCGATATCAACACCAATCATATACTTCATCATTTTATCTCCTTTCAAAATTATGACCAAAATGCACCAATATTGTTGTTGATGTCATTAAAGTTAGCTTTAAATGCTTCATACATTTGATGTCTATCTTTAGCTTTTATAGCTTCAATAAATTGTTGATGATTATCAAGAATCCGTTCAAAATCGGATCGGTTTGTCTCCATTCGTTCTTTCATACTAATATAAATTAAGCAAAGCATTATCGGTTTCATCTGTTGCCAAATATGCATAAGATAACTATGTTCACATGCTTCAACCATCACCTCATGAAATCTGAGGTCTTCTGTCGCAAAACGTGTTGCATCTTCAAATTGAACACTTACACGCATTATTTCTAAAGATTGAAGCATATTTTTTATAATCATATCAATATCATTTCGCTCAACTATTTTTGTAAAAGCAAATGCTTCAATCATTAATCGGATATCTGATAACTCTTGCCTTTTTTCTTCATTGAAAGGGATAATCTCTGCTCCCATTCTTTCTAATCGTATTAAACGTTCTTGGCTTAAAATTTTAAAAGCATCTCTCACAGGAGAACGACTCACTTTGAATCGATCTGCAATTTGATTTTCAGTAATCAGTCGATGCTGATCCATTTCGCCATTAATGATATTAAGTCGTAGTACAGCAGCAATACGCTCTCCTTTTGACAAATGAACTTGCCATTCCTTTGGATAATCCATGTATTCACCTCAACTTGTATACAAGTATTCTAAAATAAATACTCGCTTTTGTAAACGTTTTCTTTTTAATTTCACTTGTATCCTCTTTAAAAATATAAAAAACCGAAGCACTCTTGTTCTGCCCTCTTAAAAGTTGAAATTATTTCTCAACAATTAGAGACACGTCACAATTTAATGCTTCGGTTTCATATATTAAATATCTTTCTTAGTGATTGAAAAGAGGTTTACAATAGTTAAAACAACAATCGATGCAATATTAATAAACCATTGCCAATTTGTAAATGTTAATCCACCTTCTAATGTTTTATCACTTAAATAACTAATTGGTATATATTTCAATGATTTTTGAATGTTATCACCAATTTCTGGAATAAGCGGTATAAAAGGTTTCACAACAGGCAAAATTAAAAGTAACAATATACCTAAAGTGAAAACTAATGATGGCTTTTGAACGAATAAATTAATCAAAAATAATAATAAACCATACACTAGAAACAAAATTAAATAGAATACTATGAGCTCACCTATATTCTCTACATCTAAGTCTGTCCCACTTGTTGTCCACTGAATGACATACGTAACAGCTAAAACAATAAACGCTGTTAAAAGTGCGATACAAATAATCGAAAGAAACTTTGTAATAAAATATCCTATGCGACTCCGTATGTTGTTCAAATACAATTGAATCGTCCCTTGCCCACTATCACGAGTGATGGTTTTAATGACAAAAAGTAAACCAATTAATGAAAAAAACCATTTTGCCACATTAAACATCGTATAGACATCTACATCTCTATGATTAGCGACCATAATCCCTACAGTAACACCAATAGGTAAAATACCTAATATCACTGCAATATAAGTTAAAGGACTTCTAAAAATGCTTATCATGTCATATTTTAATAATTGTAGGCTATTCATTATGCTTCACCTCTTTGGTTAATATTGAAATACGTATCTCGCAATGATGCTTTCCTTGTCTCAATATACTGAGGATAAATTTGAATATCAGATAATCCCTTTAACACGGATTGATAATTTTGTTGTGCACTTATGATAATTTCGCCAACTTCTTTTTGAGATTGAATGACTTTAAATTGATCAGTGAGATAGTCTAGGGCAACTTTATAATCGGAAGCGTCGACAGTAATGATGGTTTGATCAGATACTTGACCTTCCCCCATATTTACATCTTGAACAAAGTGGCCATCTCTTAAAAAGACCGCTCTATCACAGATAAGCTCAATATCTTCTAATTTATGACTGGAGATTAGTATTTTCATATCTAACTCTTTCACAAGGTTTTCAATGGTTTTCAAAACATCTATCGAACCATCTGGATCCATACCATTTGTTGGCTCATCAAGTATTAAGTATTTAGGTTTATTCATTAATGAAACAGCAATTGCCAGTTTCTGTTTCATCCCCATCGAATACTTTTTAACTTTTTTCTTAATATACGTCTCCATACCAAACGCTCGGATAATATTATCGGTATACTCTTTATCAAAGCCTTTTCCTAATACTTGAGCAAATAGTTTTAAGTTATACAGTCCTGATTTATTATCGTATAATTTGGGATGTTCAATTAAGTAACCAATATGGTCTTCTTTAGCCACTTGAACATCACCTGAATAATTAATAATGTTGCCATTCATCATTTTCATTAAAGTTGTCTTACCAACACCATTTTTACCAATTAAGCCGACAATTTTGCTATCGTTAAATGAAAAATCGATATTATCTATTACAGTATTCTGTCCATATCGTTTCGTAATATGCTTTAATTCCACTTTAAAAGACCTCCTATCGTTTGATAATGCTAAAAATCTGATATAAATACGAAATTAAAGCTAGTATGATTGCTAATATAAAATACCAAATGCCCACGTCTAATGGTGCAAAATACAATGGGTTATCAAATTTGACCATACCAATCGTAACCAAAATAATACAAATGACAAATGGTATTAGAAATAGCATCAGAAAAATGTAACCTATAATCGGTATCTTATCATTCATTTTTTCACTACAACTTGGAAATCCCACTATAAATGTTAATAAATTAGCACTAATGAATAACCACATCGTACTAAAGGTGATGCCATTAAAATCGATCATACTCTCCCTTATTCCATATGACCAAATCAGCAGCGCACCAAAGGCTGTTAACATCATTACGGTTACATAATGCGCATTAAGCAGTTGCATTTTGGACACCGGCAAACTGTGATGAAATAAATATGCCTGATTGTGTCCCAATCTGCGAAATAACCGATACGCATGTGCACTATCAATGACAGCAATAACATTAATAAATAAATAAACAAATGAGAGCCCTATCACATCATCTTGATTGGCTAAATAATGGAATGGCCACAGTAATAATATCATAAAATAAAGTATTAAAGTCCATCTTCTAAAATACAGATTCCGCTTTATTAATTGTAACATGTTCTATGCCCCTCTTTTAGTTCATCGTTTATTTAAATTTTAAGATGATTATTTTGAATTCTTTTTTGACTCATGCATATCTTAGTTAAGTAACTGATCAAGACAATAAAAAACATCATGTAGATCTTTAACGGAAACTGATTTTCATTCGTACGTTCAAAGAATGGGAAAAATATATAGTTAATATATAAAATGAATATGAAGAAAAATTTCATATACATCCAAGTAACATTCGATTTTTCTTCAAACAAAACACGAATACAAACGACACAATTCAATAACGTATAACTGATTAAAATGACTATAATTGTTAAACGGTTCTCAAATTGAAAGAACAAATTGACTATCGTAAATAGAACAATTTGTATGATACATATCTTTAAAACATACATATGTAATGATTGATATAACAATTTGGTTGAAACAGGCAAACTTCTCATATAGATATACATTTTATTTCTATTGAATCCCTCTTGAATATATATAGGCGAAAACCCCAGGAGAAGAATCAAAAGCACAAATAAATCGTCTATATTATTAAAGAGCATTGGACGTATCCATAAATAAATAAGTAATACGATACCCATAAACCCAATCATGATATACATTAAGTCAAAAATGTGGTTACGCTTTAAGAGTTGTTTCACTTTGAGTTACCTTCCCTTTTTCATACGCTACCATGATGTCTTCAATTGTCATTTTGGAAATAGTTATCTGGTTTCCAAATAATTCACTAAAGACACTAGCATGTTTTGTAACACCAGAAAAAGTGTCACCAGAAACTTTTTTGTAAAGGAGCAGACCTTCTAATTCTGAATCAAGATCTTTTACATCTCCTCTAACAAGTCGATGCGTATCGAGCAACGCTTCTTTAGATTCTTGAAATACAATTTTGCCACCTTTTAAGTGAATGATATAATCAGCAATTTGCTCTAAATCAGAAATAATATGTGTTGAAAATAGCACTGATTTATTTTCATCTATTAATAACTCTTGTATAATCTCTAACACTTCATGTCTCACTACAGGGTCTAATCCTGCTGTTGGCTCATCAAAAATAAATAATTCTGCATGATGACTAAATGCGATGGCTAATGATAATTTCATTTTCATCCCCGTTGAAAGGTTTTGAATTTTGTCCTTATAATTTAACTTAAACCGTTCTAGAAAACTTAAAAATAATTGATGATCCCAACGACTGTAAAATGGCGAGATTAACTTTTCGACCTTCTTGATAGTCCATTTTTCATTTAGATACAATTCGGAATATACAAATCCAATTTTGTCTTTAATAGCTATACCGTCATCCTTCATAGAACCATCTAAAATTTGGATATCTCCTGACGTTGGCTGAATTAAATCCATAATAAGACGAATCAATGTTGTTTTACCTGCTCCATTTGCACCTATAAATCCTGTCACATATCCTTTCGGCACATTAAAATTGATACGGTCTAACTCGAATGACTTCTGTTTATAACGAATATCTTTAACTTCAATTGCGAATTCTCCCATTACAACTCCTCCTCATAAATCATCGCTACGATTTCTTGTAATTCAGCTAGTGGCATTCCGATTGTTTTAGCTTCTTTTGCCAGGCTTTGAGCAAGTGACTCAATCACGATAAACTGCTTCTCTTTTAATATGGATGTATCTTGTGCTTTAACAAAGGTCCCTTTACCTCTTATAGATATCAGATAGCCATCTTTTTCTAAGTCTTCATATGCACGTTTGGTCGTGATCACACTAACACCTAAATTTTTAGCAAGCTCACGCATTGACGGTAAATGTGCCCCAGCTAGTAAAGCACCTGTCAGAATTTGTTCTTTAATCTGTTGTTTAATTTGTTCATAAATTGGAGACTCACTGTTGCCTTTTAATAATATTTTCACGGTCATCCTCCCTTACTAACTGTATATACCAAATATATACAATATATACTTATTTGTAAACCCCTCAAAGTAAAATCTTTTGATAATCTTTTAAAAACCCACCTATATTCTATATCCATTCGACTCAGTTTCAATTAGTCTTTCTTGTGAACAGATGGAATTGTATATACACTATATATATATTTTGCGTAAAAAAAGAGCCACTTATCTGACAAAACAGGCATTCAGAAATGAGTTTGATCATAGGACTCTCATCTCTCAATTTCATGTCATAAGTGAACATCTTTCTTTATAATACTTTATTTAAATTCGTGATAATTAACTATTTTTCAGTTAACGTTGCTTCTTACGATCATTATGTCGACTAATAAAAGCACAAATCATAAACAGTATCGTTGCAAAAAATAATTTAATTGCTGACGTTTCTTCCCCCATTGATTGCAAAACTATCCCTATGACAAATATAACAAGCGCAATCATAACAAAGATTTTAGTTAAATGTTTCATTTTATCTCTCACCTCGTCAAAAAAAGTATATCAAATCAAATTTGTCACAACAATTACCAAAAAGCCATAAGAATAGACAATAAAATCACTTTATTTTGTCGAATCATTGTCTTGTTTATCTTCTTTTTTATGTTGATACGTTTTCCATTTGGTTTCAATCCAACATCTAAAAACAATTAATATACTCCCCGAAATTAAAGTCATTACAAATTCGCTCCATGACATCATATCGCACCTCCTACATAACGCTTTTTCATAATCTATTTATCAATTTAAGTAGGAAATCGGTAACTATTCATATCTTATCACATTTTAGCGAACATGTGTTCTATTTTTGTTCTATTTTTTTCCTTAAATTTGTATACATTCTTTAACTTTCTTCTTATTCAAGGTATGATATAACTATATTAAGTTTTTTAGAAAAGAGGCTAAACTATGAACCCTTTAGCATTGAATTTAAACGAACAATTGAATGAAACTAACCCAAATGTATTGGACATGCTTTCTGACTTAGGTAAAAGCATGTACTATCCTAAAGGTATATTAACGCAATCTGCCGAGGCCAAATCTACTGAATATAACGCAACTATTGGTATGGCAACAAACAAAGATGGCAAAATGTTTGCCTCATCTTTAAATGACATGTTTAACCATTTAGAACCAGATGAACTTTTTGCTTATGCACCACCACAAGGTCTAGAAGCACTACGTGAATTATGGCAAAATAAAATGTTAAAAGAAAACCCAGAATTATCTAAAGCGTTAATGAGCAAACCTATCGTTACGAATGCTTTAACTCATGGATTATCACTTGTCGGCGACTTAGTTGTGAATCCCAATGACACATTGTTATTACCGAATCACAACTGGGGCAACTATCGATTAGTATACGGCGTACGTCACCAAGCTCATATTGAAACGTACCCAGTTTTTGATGAAGACGGACACTATACAACTGATGGATTGATTGAAGCCTTGCAACAAATTGATCAGGAAAAAGTAGTTTTAATCCTTAATTACCCGAACAACCCAACAGGCTATACTCCTACTAAAGACGAAGTACAAAAAATCGTTGAAGCAATAAATGAACTAGGTCGTCGCGGTGTAAATGTTGTAGCCATTGTCGATGATGCTTATTATGGATTGTTCTATGAAGATGTTTATACACAATCTATTTTTACAGCATTAACTAATCTGCAAAATGAGCATGTTTTACCGATACGTTTAGATGGCGCAACAAAAGAATTCTTTGCTTGGGGCTTCCGGGTAGGATTTTTAACATTCGGACTGAAAGATGATACGACAAAAAACATACTTGAAGCTAAAGTTAAAGGCCTTATTCGTAGCAATATTTCAAGTGGTCCTACACCTTCGCAATCTGCCATAAAATATGTGTTAGAACATCCAGAATCCTTTGACAAAGAAATTCAAGCGAATATTGACACACTCGAATCAAGATATAAAGTAACAAAAGAAATTGTCTATAAAACGCAATATCAATCATTGTGGCAGCCTTATGACTTTAATTCTGGTTATTTCATGGCATTAAAAGTAAAAGGCGTTAATGCCGAGACATTACGTGTTCACTTAATTGAAAAACATTCAATCGGCGTAATTGCGCTTAATGATACAGACATTCGTGTGGCATTTAGTTGTATTGAAAAAGACGAAATTGAACACGTATTTAATGCAATCGCGCAAGCTATTCAAACATTACAAGCATCATAATATATGACATTATCAGAAATGAATGATAGTCCATCAGCAATATGAGCCCCCTATTTCACTATGTAAACAGGGGGCTTTTCATTGAAATATACTAGACTTGAGATTTAATAAAATTTTTGGAAATCGATAGGCAATAGCTTTGCAAAAAAGTACAGATAATATCACTTTATCAATTATCTTTCATAATGAAGGTGAACCAATGGAGATTGAAACACGAAGACCGAAACAATTTTTAACCAAAGCATCTGGTTTTTTAAGTCAATATACCCATACGTTGAATCCATATATGGGTTGTCAGTTTGCATGTGAATACTGTTATGTCAGAAAATCCCCTATTTCTATCTTTTCAGGAAAAACATGGGGCGAATGGGTAACGATTAAAGAAGATTTAGATAATCAGTTTCTTAAAGAGTTACAACGCGAAAAACGAAAAGGCCCTGTCACAGTCTTTATGTCTTCATCTACAGATCCCTATCAACCTATTGAAAAACATCAACAAATCACCCGGCATTTACTTAAAGTGTTAAGTCAAGAACCACCAGATTATGTATTCATACAAACTCGTGGGCCATTAATTCAACGCGATATAGATATATTAAAAAACTATCCAGGTCGTTTTATTGTCAGTATGACGATTGAAACTGATAGAGAAGATGTCATTCGCACTTTTACACCACATGCACCAAGCATCAAATCACGTTTGATTGCATTACAAAAATTACGTCAACACGGTATCCCTACTCAAATTGCAATTGCACCGATTTTGCCTTGCACTGATCAGTTTGCTCGTGTCATTAAACCTTATACAGAACGTGTCACAATAGACGATTATTTTATGGGTGATGGCTCTAACGGCAAAAGAACAGCATCTTTAAACATTGAAAAAA
Organism: Staphylococcus felis; assembly: GCF_003012915.1. NCBI lineage: Bacteria > Bacillati > Bacillota > Bacilli > Caryophanales > Staphylococcaceae > Staphylococcus > Staphylococcus felis. The sequence goes on from NZ_CP027770.1 coordinate 2,436,031, forward strand.
ACTATCAATTGTTAAATGCAGACAATTGGTATCAACGAGATGCCTATCGATATGTTGTTCAGTTAATGGAAAAAGAATTTGGAAAAGAAAATGTAAATATCAGTATTGATGGGTTTTTACCTCAGTTATCTTAAAGGAGTGCTCATGATGATTTATTATTATAAACATATTAATACCCCTATTGGACAAATGACAGCAGTCGTCAATAATCATGCATTAATCCAGTTGTCCTTTACTGACTCAAATCATTATCAAACAGTCATCAGTCAATTGTCTAAACAAGCAGACTTGAAACAAGTTTCCTTTCATCCCATTATAGACAAACTCGCATTTGAATTAGAGGGATATTTCCATGGAGATGTCAAATCTTTTAAAACACCCGTCCATTTCACTATAGGGACGCCTTTTCAACATCAAGTTTGGCATGCTTTATATCAACTTCCTTTTGGAACAGGTACAACATATAGCCAAATTGCACAACACATTCAAAAACCTAAAAGTGTACGTGCCGTTTCAACTGCTATAGGTCAAAACCCTTTATCAATCATCGTACCTTGTCATCGTGTATTAAGAAAAGATGGCCAGTTAGGTGGATTTAACAGTGGCTTACATCGTAAAAAAGCATTATTAAAAATGGAGGGAGTTCAACATGCTTAATGAGCGTCATTTTGACATTTTAAAGACCCTTATATCATATAATACAGAAAGCCCACCCGCACGTAACACATTACCATTACAAATGATTATAAAATCTTGGTTAGAAGCTTTAAATTTTGATGTTCAAACCATCCCCTTCTATGAAAATGACGCCATTATAGTAGGTACATTAAAAGGTGAAGATCCCACAGCACCAAAACTTATTTTAAATGGGCATGTTGATGTTGCCGAAGTTGAAAACGATCAATACTGGAATTCAAATCCTTTTGAACTTACACAAGATGGGGATTATCTAATTGGACGTGGCGTTGCCGATATGAAGGGTGGCATGTCGAGTTTATTGTATAATCTAGAACGTTTATATCATCATAACAAACAGCCTAAAGGAGATATTATTGTTCAGTCTGTTGTAGGTGAAGAAGTGGGTGAAGCTGGGACTAAAGTAGCATGTGAACATTCACCTCAAGCAGATTTAGCACTTGTGCTAGATACGAGCGAATCAATTGCTATGGGACAAGGTGGAGTCATTACAGGGTGGATTACAGTGCAAAGTGAAGAAACCATTCATGATGGCGCTAGAAGTCATATGATTCATGCGGGTGGCGGCCGTCACGGAGCAAGTGCGATTGAAAAAATGGTGAAAATCATTCAAGCCTTACAAGAGTTAGAGCGTCATTGGGCTGTGACAAAATCCTATCCAAACATGCCGGCAGGTGCAAATACCATTAACCCTGCAGTGATTGAAGGTGGTCGACACCCTGCATTTATAGCGGATCAATGCAAACTATGGATAACTGTTCATTATCTTCCAAATGAAAATGATAAAGATATTATTCATGAAATCGAGGATTACCTTAATCGTGTTGCAGCAAGTGATCTTTGGTTGCGTGACCATCCATTACAATTTAGTTGGGGTGGCGTATCAATGATTGAGGATCAAGGCGAAATTTTCCCAAGCTTTACTATCCCTGTAGATCATCCTGGTTTTGATTTATTAAGTCAATGTCATGAAATAGTACATCATTCCAAAATAAAAACCGAAATAAGTACTACTGTAACTGATGGTGGTTGGACTGCATACTATGGTATTCCAACTATCCTTTATGGACCAGGTGAACTAAATGAAGCTCACGGAACGAATGAAAAAATTAAAGTAAGTGATTTACAACAATTTACAGACGTTTTGTATCATTTCCTTATAAAATGGTATGAAAATCCAGTTAAGTAATTAGTAAAAGATTATTATCCCCAACATTGAACATGATTCTGGCAAGTCGAAATCGAAGTAAAAATAAAGGGGCTGGACCAAAAATCCAGTCCCAAAATTCAAAGGCTTTTCCCAAATAAGCTTTTAAAATAGTATGATATCAAAGTATAACGTTTAGGATTTAGTATATTTTATGAATATGTTCATTCTATACAATTTTCCATGTCATCAATGACCAAAAATGTATCACATTATTATTCCGTATATTCCATCCTCAACTTTTGACTTATATATAGCCACACCTATTTTTAATTTTCGTATATTGTTTGTCTTCTATATTTAGGTACAAAAACTATATAATACTTACAATTCTATTTTTTATGTGCTAACCTGTGAATCGTCTACACTTAGTTGGACAAATTCTATGAGAATAGATATTGTTAAATTAAGAAAGTAGGCGATTTTTATGACAAGAGAAAGAAGAACTTTTAGTCCTGAATTTAAATTACAAATGGTAAAGCTTTATGAAAATGGTAAGCCTAGAAATGAAATTGCTCGTGAATATGATTTAACACCTTCGGCGTTAGGGAAATGGATTAAGCAACATCAAAATACTGGTTCATTTAACCATCAAGATAACTTAACTAATGAAGAAAAAGAACTAAGAAAATTACGTAAAGAAAATCAACAATTGAAAATGGAAAATGATATTTTAAAGCAAGCAGCGCTGATCATGGGACGAAAATAGATGTCATTCGAAAGAATGCCAATAAATATTCAGTATCAGCAATGTGCAAAGTCCTGCAAATCTCTAGAAGTAGTTACTATTACGAAATTAACAAATCACCCAACGTTGAAAAAGATGATCGAGATAAGGAAATTAGCGATAAAATTATCGAGATTTTCAATTCTAATCGCAAATGTTTTGGAACAAGAAGGATTAAAAATGAACTTATCAAAAATGGTTTAAATGTCTCAAGACGACGTATAGGACGCATTATGAAAGCAAATAAATTAGTATCTTCTTATACGACATCGAAGTATAAATCATTTCCTTCTCGCTCAAGTGAACGCGAAATCAATAATGAATTAAATCAAAGTTTCAATAGAAAAGAACCATTGGAAGTTCTTGTCAGTGATTTGACATATGTAAAAGTGGCTGGAAAATGGCATTACATATGTTTATTTATTGATCTTTTTAACCGTGAGATTGTTGGGCATAGCGCAGGCTCAAAGAAAGATAGCACGCTTGTATCCAAGGCACTTAGTAGCATTAGACACGATTTAAGAGACGTACAAATGTTTCACACTGACAGAGGAAAAGAGTTTGATAATCACATGATTGATGATGTACTAGATACCTTTGGTATCAAAAGATCTTTAAGCATGAAAGGATGTCCATATGACAACGCAGTAGCTGAAAGTACATTTAAAGCGTTAAAAACTGAATTCATTAAACAGTATGATTTTAAATCTATTAATCACTTAAAACTCGAATTGTTTGATTATGTTAATTGGTATAACAACATTCGACCTCATAGTGCATTAAATTATCTGACGCCGAAAGCGTACAAAGATAGTTTCTATAAAAACTGTCTAGAAATCTGTTGACATACCACTATTTATGTCGTTAGACATTGTGGCATCTCTTCATGCAATTAATATTGGTTGGCTGACCAAATATTATTCTAGCATGTTGAGATGCCTATTTTAATAGGTTCTATAGTAAATCGGACTGGTGTATAAATAATTTCATTTATTTGATTGTTCCATAAAGCCTCGCTTTTCTAGGCGCCTTACCTCAACTCATTTTAAGATTGAACTTACCCAATCTTAAAATGGATTTTCGGTTACGGCAAGATGCCTCAGAAGTCTCGGCTTAGGAATCAATCAAATTTGCTATATTTATTCACACCTCTAAGTTATAAAATATGTTTTACTAACTCAATTTTACTGATTTATGTTGTATTAAAAGAGGCATTAATGTTCAAGACTTTATGATCACACAACGAAAAAGGCGTTAAGCAATCCATTATTGCATAACGCCTTAATTTAATGCGACCAGTCCAATTTGACTGAGAGCCTTTTAATATAACGGTAGAACCTTTCCGGAACCATACGCATAGCGCATGGTTTACTTTTAGTCAATTAAAAAGCAAGACTCCTGTAGAATACAGAAATCTTGCTTTAATGAAAGTAGCTTGATAAAAAGTTCACCTTTTTGGGTTCACTACAATGAGGTGTGGCGGGTAAAAAAGCAACCGTCGCAACGGTTAACCTTAAATACTGTTTAGAAATCGGATTGTTGACTTATTAAACTTCCCATATCTGACTTTATATTATCTGCTAATACTTGTAATTCAGGAAAATAATTATTAGCAAAGCCAATTATAATTTTATTTTTTACAAACGTATTAATCTCTCGATCTTCTGGAATCGTATTTTCTATTAAATCCAAAAGTTCACTTTGACTTATATCCTCTATACTTACTGTATTTAAATATTTTAAAATCGCTAAATACAAATTATCAAATACTTCATGTTCAAAATCAAAATCTAATAATAATAAACTAACAGAATTAGTTTCTAGCTGATTATCTCCAATTTTATCTGAAAGCTCTCGTATAGCTTGGTAAAGTAATCTAAAACTTTCTTTTTCTTTTAACATAATAACCTCCTTAATATATTAAAACAGCCAAGATATAGCTTCTTTTAAAGTCACCCCTAAAGTATGAGCTTTAGACTTTGATAAACCTGCTTCACGACCCGCTCTAATAGCAGCATCTCTCACTGCATTAGCAGGGACTTCACTCCATTTTAACATAGGCTTTAACTCTTTTACTAAAGGACTATAAGCTTTATTAAAAGCATTAGCTGCTTTTTTGCCACCTACTTTTTCTACCACTGCAACTGCCTTACCTCTATTGTTAATAATTAACTTAATAGCAGTCTTAACAACCTTTGTAGCTCCAATTCGATTTTGAGCCTCGGGATTCACTGGCAAATCAGGATTTCTATTTATTTTCACTCCATCTACCGTTACATATTGTACTTGAGGATTTCTATTAACTGTTGTTTTAGAAACCTCATTCTCTTTAGCATCTACTAATGGACTGATCGTTGATAATAAAACGGCACTCACTACTAATGTTCCAAAAGTTTTTTTTAGTTTCAAAATAAAAACTCCTTTGTTTTTAATTTACTCCCAAATAAAAACATTACCGAGAAAAACATATCATAATATTGCTTTTATTCCAATTGCTTTATTGACAATACAGTTCCTGCTCTATATTATCTAATTCACATTATATTTAAACACAAAAAACAGGACAATCGTAATGACCGCCCTTAACTATTAAAACACCTCATCAATAATCAAACGTTTTCGCCATACCCAACCGTTATTTGTGTCTGAATATACACGACACCAACTATCAACGATCTCAAATACATAAAATACAGTTCCAGGTTTATATGTTTCGTCCGTTTTATACATAATGTTGATTATGATTCGCTTTACAAATTGTAACACCTGCGTCATCTGTTTTTGCTTTAAAATACGCTGTGTTAGACCAATTAAGATTTTTAGGTATCGTCTTAAATGACTTCTCTTTTGTTTTCGGCTCTTGATAAGTAGTAGCTAAACCTTTCGTTGTTTCATTAGCAAATTTTGGGACAATAAAGTGTGTAAGACCTCTAAAATCATCATTTCAAGACTCCAATAATATCCTCCACTCTTCTGTTGTCATAACGGTTCTAAACTTTAATCAATTTCATTGCTCACATCAAACAAGAGGTTGCTGTATTTTCGGGAATACTTTATATAAGACTGCTTATTTACAAAATATAGCCACAATCCTCTATCATCATACAAGTGATATTGGTATGTCAACAGATTTCTAGACAGTTTTTATAGAAACTATCTTTGTACGCTTTCGGCGTCAGATAATTTAATGCACTATGAGGTCGAATGTTGTTATACCAATTAACATAATCAAACAATTCGAGTTTTAAGTGATTAATAGATTTAAAATCATACTGTTTAATGAATTCAGTTTTTAACGCTTTAAATGTACTTTCAGCTACTGCGTTGTCATATGGACATCCTTTCATGCTTAAAGATCTTTTGATACCAAAGGTATCTAGTACATCATCAATCATGTGATTATCAAACTCTTTTCCTCTGTCAGTGTGAAACATTTGTACGTCTCTTAAATCGTGTCTAATGCTACTAAGTGCCTTGGATACAAGCGTGCTATCTTTCTTTGAGCCTGCGCTATGCCCAACAATCTCACGGTTAAAAAGATCAATAAATAAACATATGTAATGCCATTTTCCAGCCACTTTTACATATGTCAAATCACTGACAAGAACTTCCAATGGTTCTTTTCTATTGAAACTTTGATTTAATTCATTATTGATTTCGCGTTCACTTGAGCGAGAAGGAAATGATTTATACTTCGATGTCGTATAAGAAGATACTAATTTATTTGCTTTCATAATGCGTCCTATACGTCGTCTTGAGACATTTAAACCATTTTTGATAAGTTCATTTTTAATCCTTCTTGTTCCAAAACATTTGCGATTAGAATTGAAAATCTCGATAATTTTATCGCTAATTTCCTTATCTCGATCATCTTTTTCAACGTTGGGTGATTTGTTAATTTCGTAATAGTAACTACTTCTAGAGATTTGCAGGACTTTGCACATTGCTGATACTGAATATTTATTGGCATTCTTTCGAATGACATCTATTTTCGTCCCATGATCAGCGCTGCTTGCTTTGAAATATCATTTTCCATTTTCAATTGTTGATTTTCTTTACGCAATTTTCTTAGTTCTTTTTCTTCATTAGTTAAGTTATCTTGATGGTTAAATGAACCAGTATTTTGATGTTGCTTAATCCATTTCCCTAACGCCGAAGGTGTTAAATCATATTCACGAGCAATTTCATTTCTAGGCTTACCATTTTCATAAAGCTTTACCATTTGTAATTTAAATTCAGGACTAAAAGTTCTTCTTTCTCTTGTCATAAAAATCGCCTACTTTCTTAATTTAACAATATCTATTCTCATAGAATTTGTCCAACTAAGTGTAGACGATTCATATAATATGCCTCTTTTATTATCCATTAAATATATATCTAAGTAATTATCTTTTTGGTTAATTGTCGGGAATAAACTTTTAAAATCTTGATTGCAAATTGCTCTCACTAATTTTTTATAATTTAAATCCTTCAATTTCTTATTTTTATAAGATAATGCATAACACTGGATGCCTTCATCGTTAATATATTTTTTAAAATCTGGTATTTCGTTATTATTGAAATAACTAAACTTTTCTTTGAACCGAGTTTTTTTAAATGAGTCTCCATATAAATAATACACAAGCACTATATCAATAGTATTACTTTTTTGAAACAAATCTTGTAAAATTTGAATTGCATTATTATGAATCCTTGCAAAATAACCTTTGTTAAAGCTTTTGCCATCATCTAAAAAAGGATATTCGCCCTCACTTAAATCTAAATGAACAGCATTTTCAACTTCAGAAAAATTTAAATCACTTACTTTCATACAATTTATAATATTACCCATATTTATCAATCTTCCTATTTACAAAATATTTTCCAACTTTAGTTAAAGTAGCTTTTCTTATACCACTTTTATCCAACAATTTCCAATATTTACTCCTTTGCCAGTTAGAAGTCTAGAATTTATTCCCTTCGCTACTTTATGCGTATTTGATTTTATAGTGTTATTCACTACCTTTTACCGTACTTTTTAATAGCCCATTGAATACCGTATTTTGCAGCCATTACTGCCACTACTACTAAAGGCGCAGCATAAGCTTCAGCCAATCTTGTATCAAATTCATGTTCCTCACCAGTTGAATTATTATTAAAAACCCAGCTATGTCTTCTTCATCTGCATATGTTAAATCAATTTTATAATCTACTTGTATAGATTCTTCTATAATAGCACTTTGTAGATGATATGACAGCGTAATTTCGATAGTATTCTGGCATCAACTAATATCGTATTTAAGTATGCTTATGATACAAAATTAATAAAAGTGTTAACTAGTGAATGAATCAAGCGTCCTAAAAAGAAACATAACGTTGAGGAATTAGAAGAAATCGAGATACAAAAAATTTCTCGAAAAAGATGAATTGATTGAATTTCTTAAAATGACATAAAAATAATCACTACCGAAAAATCGTTTTGAAGTTTTTTCTACCCTTGCATATATAGGATTACGTGCTGGGGAATTAATAGCATTGAAGTGGTCTGATATTAATTTTGAGAATAATACAATTAGCATTACAAAAACGTATTACAATCCGAATAATAATAAGAAAAAGTATCAAATACTTACACCTATAACTGATTCATCAATAGGCAAGATTTCTGTTGGTCCAAAAATAATCACGCTACTAAATGATTATAAAGTGAATGTACAAGACAAATGGAAAATGAATTATATGTAGATAATGGTTTTGTATTTACTGACACCAATGGCTATCCACATGTAATAAAGAAATTGTCTGCATGGATACAAAGTATTATCAAGAAAACTAATATCAATAAAAACATCTCCACTCACTCATTCAGACACACATTGTGCTTTACTTATTGAAGCTGGTGTTCATATCAAAGAGATACAGGAACGATTACGCCACAAAGATATTAACACTACTATGAACATCTACGCTAAAATTACAATTTCTTACAAAAAAGACGCTTTCCAAAAGTTTAGTCAACTAATGGAAAACGCCTCAAAAGAATTATTTTAAATGTTCGTTTGATTCAGCTGAACCAAACGACATTTTTTGAATTTTTATGTCATTGCAAGCTATAAAATGCTGTCAAATCGATATTTATAAGCTCTTTTACATCATACCTGGCATTCCGCCGCCCATTTGTGGCATGTCATTATTAGACGATTCGTCTGGAATGTTGGCTACAACCGCTTCTGTAGTCAAGAACATTGCGGCTACACTTGCAGCATGTTGTAATGCTGAACGTGTTACTTTTGTTGGGTCAACAATACCAGCTTCTAACATATTAACCCATTCATCTGTTGCAGCATTATAACCTACACCTGGCTCAGCATTTTTCATACGTTCTACAATGACTGAACCTTCTAATCCAGCATTTTCTGCAATTTGACGTACGGGTGCTTGTAATGCTTTAAGTACGATATTCACACCTGTTGCTTCGTCTCCTACAGCTTCAATGCTAGACACTTTGTGGAAAATGTTCATTAATGCTGTACCACCACCTGCTACAATACCTTCTTCAACAGCAGCTCGTGTTGAGTTTAAAGCATCTTCAATACGTAACTTACGCTCTTTTAATTCAGTTTCTGATGCTGCACCCACTTTAATAACTGCGACACCGCCAGCCAATTTAGCAAGTCTTTCTTGTAATTTTTCACGATCAAAGTCAGAATCCGTTTCTTCAATTTGAGCTTTTAATTGATTCACTCTTGCATCAATATTTGTTGGATCTCCATTACCATCAACAACTGTTGTGTTATCTTTAGTCACTTCAACCTTTGTTGCTGTACCTAACATCTCAATTGAAGCTTCTTTTAATTCAAGCCCTAAATCGTCAGTAATCACTTGCGCACCTGTTAAAATCGCTAAGTCTTCTAACATCGCTTTACGACGATCACCAAAACCTGGTGCTTTGACAGCTACTGCAGTGAATGTGCCACGCATACGGTTTAGAACTAAGTTTGTTAATGCGTCTCCTTCAACTTCATCAGCAACAATTAAAATTGGACGATTAGATTGAACGATTTGTTCAAGTAACGGCAAGATATCTTGGAATGAACTAATTTTTTTGTCCGTAATTAAAATATATGGATTTTCAAGTTCTGCAGTCATTTTATCTGAATCTGTTACCATATATGGTGATTGATATCCACGGTCAAATTGCATCCCTTCAACAACATCTAATTCTGTGTTGAAACCACTTGATTCTTCAATCGAAATGACACCATCGTTGCCCACTTTTTCCATCGCTTCTGAAATATAACGTCCTACCTCTTCATCTGCTGCAGAAATAGAACCTACTTGAGCAATTTCTTCTTTATTTTCTACTTTTTGTGAAATATCATGCAATGCTTCAATCGCTACACCGACAGCTTTATCAATTCCTTGTCTAATACCTACTGGATTTGCACCACTAGTTACATTTTTCAAACCTTCTTGAATCATTGCTTGTGCTAATACTGTCGCAGTAGTTGTACCATCACCAGCAATTTCATTCGTTTTGTTCGCAACTTCTTGAACTAATTTAGCCCCCATATTTTCATATGGATCTTCGAGTTCAATTTCTTTTGCGATTGTCACACCATCATTGGTAATTAACGGTGCAGTAAATTCTTTATCTAATACAACGTTTCGCCCTTTTGGACCTATTGTCACCTTAACAGCATTTGCTAATTTATCTACACCACGTAACATCGCTTGACGTGCGTCTTCAGAGAATTTTAATTCTTTTGCCATATTGACTTATACCTCCGTCATTTTAATTTGATTACATCATTATTCTTCAATAATAGCTAATACTTCTTCTTCATTTAAAACAAGATATTTCGTATCATCGCGTTTTATTTCAATTCCTGCATATTGATCATATACAACTCTATCTCCAACGTTTACTTCTATTTCTAGACGTTGACCATTATCTAAAGTGCGTCCCGGTCCTACCGCAACAACGACACCTTCATTTGATTTCTCTTTTGCAGTATCTGTTAATACAATACCACTTTTAGTAGTTTGTTCTTGCTCTTTTCTTTCGACAACAATACGGCTTCCTAATGGTTTAAGCATGATAATGCCTCCTTGTGATAACCAAATTTAGCACTCTAAATATGTAAGTGCTAATACATTGTCTATATTAATCAAAGTTGGTCAAAATATCAAGTAAAATGCTATCATTTGTGAGGTCAACTCAAATTCGATACAATTATTTTCTAAGGAGGTCACTTATGAAGCGGATTTATGTATCAGTACTTACGATAGTAATTTATGGTTTAGCACAATTTTTACCAACAATAGCCCAAGCAATGGGATTACTTTCAACTGAAAATACGACTGACTTAATGAAACAAAGTATTAACCTTCAGCTATTCAGTTTTATTGTTGCTGCAATTTTAATTTTATTATTTCAAACCCAGATTAAAAATCCAATGCAGTTTGAACTTACACCTAAAGAGCCAAAACGTTATATTGTGCCTTGGGTGCTTGCAGGTTTAGGTGTTGTATTCATAGCGCAACTCATCATTAATGCAATTTCTACACTTCTTTTTGGCATTGACCCAGCAAGTCAAAACACATTAGCACTTATGAAAATAGCACGTGAAATGCCACTATTTATCATTCTAATAGCGATTGTTGGTCCTATTTTAGAGGAGTATGTATTTAGAAAAGTCATTTTTGGTGAATTGTACAATGCCATTCAAGCTAAACCTATTGTTAAATTTTTAATCGCTGGAATCGTGAGCTCAATATTATTTGCATTAGCTCATATGGATTTTACGCACTTTTTAGTCTACTTCGCTATGGGCATTATCTTTTCTGCATTCTATATTTATACCAAGCGATTAAGTGTCGCTATTGGGATTCATATCGCTCAAAACGGATTAGTCACACTCGTTCAGTTACTTATACCTGAGCAAGTTTTTGAACGTATGTTAGAACAAACACAAGTAATTATACTTCATTTATTTTAGAAAAAAGGAGAGACTAGGACAGACGATTGCCGATGTCCTAAACTCTCCTTAACTTATATCTTTATCTTTTACGCCATATCAAAAACGCGACTAAAAAAGCAATTAATACACATATTATAATAAAACATACTTCTTTGAAAGTATTCAAATGTCGATTTGAGTGATGCTTATCCTGATGGTGTTGTCCTGCTCCCATATTTTCACCATTTTGTTCAATTGTTTCGACTTTATCTTGTGCTTTACCCGCTATTGGTCGATTAGCAGGCGTTTTGAGTCCTGGCATGGCGCCTGCTTCACCATTCATTAATGCTAAAACTTGTTTGTCTAAATTTTTGTAATATGAATCTGAATTCAGCGGATTAAAATACTGAAATCTAAAATATTCCGAATCCTGTTGAAGTTGATTTAAAAACCGATTATCTTGAAATGGCATCTTTTTATCAATATTTTGAAATTCTTGATCATTTAAAAATCCTGATGCTTCTAAATTTTGAAGTCTTTCCATAAATAATGGATTATATTTAAAATTATTATCTAAAGCATTAAAGTATTGATTAAATCGATTTGTTTTTTCAGACATGTTAGGCTCAGTTTGATTATGATTTAAAGCGCCTTCAGATGACTGAGGCAGATTTGTGCCATGGTTCCCTTGAGGAGGGTTCGTTACGTTCCCTTCACTGCTTTCTTGTTCAGTACTTGGCTCTTCTGTTGGTTTTTCTTCGCTACTTTCTTGTTCAGTGCTTGGCTCTTCTGTTGGTTTTTCTTCGCTACTTTCTTGTTCAGTGCTTGGCTCTTCTGTCGGTTTTTCTTCACTGCTTTCTTGTTCAGTGCTTGGCTCTTCTGTCGGTTTTTCTTCACTGCTTTCTTGTTCAGTGCTTGGTTCTTCTGTCGGTCTTTCTTCACTGCTTCCTTGCTCAGTACTTGGTTCTTCTGTCGGTCTTTCTTCACTGCTTCCTTGCTCAGTACTTGGCTCTTCTGTCGGTTTTTCTTCGCTGCTTTCTTGTTCAGTGCTTGGCTCTTCTGTTGGTTTTTCTTCACTGCTTTCTTGTTCAGTACTTGGTTCTTCCTTCATCCCAACTTTATATGTAATATCTTGATTTGATACATTGTTTGAATTTTCAACGGCATATGCTAAATCCGTTTGATTGGTATTAGAACCGAGCATTGTACTGCCGACTATTAAAGTAGATATGCTGATTGCTAGTTTGAATTTAGTAAACGACATCTTTTCACCTCCAGAAAGCTTTAATTGTTCAACCAAAGTTGATATCAAAGACGTATAATGCTTTCGACAGAAAATAGCATTATTTGTTAATCCCAATTGATTATAACACTAAAACTATATTACTTTAATTACTTTTAATATACATTTTAATTAAACTTTTTTGTTTTTTCATATCAATTTAACATGATATATGTTCACTTTGTATATTTGTTTAAACTCTAGTAGACTTAACATTAACAAACCAAATGATTTCGGGGGTGCCTTTATGTATATACAGCTTTTCCAAATTGAAATCGAACCCGCTAATGCTTCAAAAAACAAAGAAAAAATACGGTATTTATTTGAGCAATATGTTGATGACTCCATTGATCTCGTTGTTCTACCAGAAATGTGGAATAATGGTTATGCATTAGATAGACTCTATCAACTTGCCGATGTAAACCTAAAAGATTCCTATCCATTTATAAAGAATTTAGCTAAAACATATGATGTTGATATTATTGCTGGATCTGTATCAAATCAAAAAAAGACAGGATTATATAACACTGCTTTTGCAGTTAATCGTCAAGGATATAAAATTTATGAGTATGATAAAATCCACCTTGTCCCAATGCTTGATGAACCTCGTTATTTAGATGCCGGGCAAAAGGTTCCATACACTTTCACATTAAGCGATGGTATTCAAGGTACACAAATCATATGTTACGATTTACGTTTTCCAGAATTAAGTCGTTATCCATCTGCAACAGGTGCTGAAATACTTTTTTATGTTGCCCAATGGCCTATTACACGTTTGTCCCATTGGCGCTCTCTTTTACAAGCTCGTGCAATTGAAAACGATGCATATGTTGTCGCAACTAATAGTTGTGGTCATGATGGCAAAACTGAATATGCCGGGCATTCTATGATTATTAGTCCAAATGGCGATGTAATTGATGAAGCTAACGAACATGAAACTGTAATCACTGCAAAAATTGATATTAGCAAAGTTGCAGAACAAAGACAAAAGATACCAGTATTTGAAAATATGCGTCCAAACATTTATCGTTATTTCAATCATAAAAATTTATAAAAAATAAATAACCAAGCAAGTTTGGGAGAGACTTGCTTGGTTACCTTTTATTATATTAAGGGAATGTTTATTAATTACAGTTATTCTATTTATTATAATTGGGGATGTTATTAATTATGAAAAAATTAGTGAATTTACCGATTATTAAATAATGTTTACACTAGCTTTGTTAATTTTGGAACTAACAACTTCGTTCGATATTTCTTATACATACGGAAAAGATTGCAATAATTACTATGTAACCGTAATTATTTAGTGAATTTTTGGACTGTTTCAGCGATTAATTTAACGAAATCAATAACTGTAGAAATGATATCTTGTGCCATAATTGCCACCTCCTCCATTATTGTAGTAATTTCCATAGACAAATAGATGTTTAAATCCTTAGTATGCGTAAACTGAGCGAAGAATACAAAATACTAAGATGTAAACTGACTTCACTTAGATTAAAAGTCATTGGTTAAATAGTCATTCTGCTTCAATCACTATTTAATGAAATGACTAATCACTAACTTGTGATTATGTTTATATTAGAACATATCATATTATTAAATTGTTAATTTTTGCGTAACTTATCATTTTTTCTACTTAACTGTTAAAAAAATATGTTAAAATACGTTTGAATCAAAATAAGTATACAGTTAAGCATAATAATACGACAGTTAGGCAAAAATAACTAATTCAAACAAGTTGTGCTATATAATTTAATTAAGGAGGTCAGATAGTGCGTATTATTGATCAAGCCATTGAACAATTTGCTCTTAAGTTAAAAGAAAAACAACATTTAGACCACATTGAATTTTTAAAAGTACGCTTAGGGATGCAAGTTGTTGCTATTAATTTATTTAAAGGCATCGTCACATACGGACTTGCACTCCTACTTAATATATTTTTATACACACTTACAGTTCATATTAGTTATTTTGTTTTAAGGTACTTCTCTCATGGCGCTCATGCGAAGTCATCCTTATTATGTCATATACAAAATATTGTTTTTTTTGTTATTATCCCATTTTTAATTAATTATTATGACATAACATTTAGTTATATGTTATTCTTAACTATAATAGGATTGATTGTTGTTATACGATACGCTCCTGCAGCTACTCGTAAACAGCCTATTAAATCATCACGTAAAAAAGGGCTAAAATTGAAATCAATCGTTACGATGGTTGCTTTAATTGTGATTTCGATTTTTATGCCTCAACCGTATCAACAATTAATTTGTTACGGTTTAATTTTACAAGCAGTAACGTTATTACCAATATTTTTCTTTAAGGAGGAGCATTAATTATGAATTTTTTAGAGAATGTTTTATCTTTAATTACTAAACTTTTCCAAGTGATTGGTAACTTTGCTAAAATCAACACTTGCACTGTTTATTTTGATGAGCCTGAAGTCCCTAGAGAGCTACTTGACTCAAATAAATAACATTATCAACTAATATTAGAGAGTGTGTATAAAATTTGGAAATTTTAATTGTTGTGGTTTTGAGCTTATTTCAAGCATTTGTTTTATTTACAGTCACTAATATCATTCTAATTGACAGACCAATATACACTCGAAGGGATTACCTCTCTATATTACTAGGGATTGTAGTCCCTTCAACTATTTTATTCCTTTTTATTGGTAAGGCCAGTTTATTTTTCCTTATATTTGGTTTTTTGATTCTTTTTTTAGAAAAAAGAAAATAATTGGTATAATCAGTGTTGTAGTTAGTGTATTAATACTTATATTATGTGACTTTATTTCTACATTATTTTATCAGTATATTTTAACTTTTAATCTCAATTATTATATTGTTCAAATATTGTATGCTGCTGCTTTTATGTTTGCTAGTTTTCTCATTGCATTTGCGTTCAGAAAATTAATGAATTTATTAAAATTATCATGGTTATACGTTAATCGAATTTATTTATTATTTTTATTTGGTTTACTTGTAGTTTTCTTTATCACGATTTATTTTTATCGTCCTACGTCCGTAAGTAGCCTCGATGATATGTTAAGCATTGCTTATCTTGTTATGTTGTATTTCCTTGCATTTATCTCAGTCATCACCCTTGTAACAATTAGTGTAGCAAGAGAAATACGTTATCGCCGAAGTCAAAAAGAAGTAGAAGACTACTACAAATATACACTTCAAATTGAAAAAATTAATAATCGCATGCGTAAGTTTCGTCATGATTATATTAATATTCTTTCGACGATGTCTGAATATTTACGTGAAGAAGATATAGAAGGACTTAAACAATATTTTAGCGACCATATTACACCGTTAAAAAGTAATTTCGAAATGAACACTTTACAACTGAATGGTATTGATCAATTAAAAGTCCGTGAGATTAAAGGCCTTATAACAACAAAAATCTTACAAGCTCAAGAAAATCATATCGAAATCAGTGTTGAAGTTGCCGATGAGATTACACAAATTAATATGGAACTGATTGATCTCAGCCGTGCTTTAGGTATTATAATGGATAATGCTATTGAAGCTTCACTAAATATTGAAAATCCAATGATTCAAATCGCTTTCATTAAAACTGATAACTCTGTTTTAATCATCATTATGAATAAAGCACCTAAAAATTTACCAAAGTTACATACTTTGTTTAAAGAAGGCTTTTCAACTAAAGGAGGCAACCGTGGATTAGGGTTATCGACTTTAAAAGAGATTACCGATAATACTGAAAACGTTTTGCTTGATACGACCATTGAGAACCAATATTTTATTCAAAAACTTGAAATTATGAATGAAGAGATGTAAGGAAGTGATGATACATGAAAATACTGATTTGCGAAGATGATCCAAAACAACGTGAACGAATGCAACAAATTATTGAGAATTATATTATGATTGAAGAAAAACCAATGGAAGTTGAAATTGCAACAAATGATCCATATGAGATTTTAGAAGCTGCTAAAAATATGTCAGACATTGGCTGCTATTTTTTAGATATTCAACTTGAATCTGATATCAATGGTATTAAGTTAGGTAGTGAAATTAGAAAACATGATCCTGTTGGAAATATTATTTTTGTAACAAGTCACAGTGAGTTAACATATCTCACATTTGTTTATAAAGTAGCCGCACTTGACTTTATTTTTAAAGATGATCCTGACGAATTGCAAACGCGTATTATTGATTGTTTAGAAACTGCATTAAAACGTTTAGACTTATTAACAAAAGACAATACCATTGAAACATTAGAGCTAAAGCGCGGTAGTAGTTCTGTTTATGTCAATTATGATGAAGTGATGTTTTTCGAGTCTTCTCCAAAGTCTCACCGTTTAATCGCACATTTGGACAACCGTCAAATTGAATTTTATGGTAATCTCAAGGAACTTGCACAACTTGATGACCGCTTCGTCCGTTGTCACAATAGTTTTGTTTTAAATCGACATAATATTTCACATGTTGACTCTAAAGAACGCATCGCTTATTTTAAAAACGACGAGTATTGTTATGTCTCTGTTCGTAATCTCAAAAAAATATAAAATAGTAAGGATTCTCGACAATCGCTAGTGGTTTTCAAAATGGTTTTCCCAATTTTGATCTCCTATCATTTTGTCGAGAATCCTATTTTTATAATTCTATGCTTTTCATATTGTATTTAGACATTTTTAAATAAACTTGCCCAGAATCAGTCGCCACTCTAATTTTGTTAGCATTTTCACTTGGAAAAATACGTGAAGTAAGGACACGTTCACCTTCATTACAGAAAATTTCGATGCTTGATGTATCTACAAAAATGCGCAGTTGATATAATTCAGTTTCCAAAGTTGCTTTCCTCTCTGTACCTTTGACAGGTATCGGCAATGCACCACTATCAAAACGTTCAAGTGATATTTCTTTTGTTAAACTATTATATCTGATGACTGTATGTTCATTTTTAGAAGCTCTCAACTGAAATTCAATTGCTGATGCTTCATTTTCGAGTATGTCGACAACAAGTTCATATTGCTTCCCTTCGTATGGATGCAGTTGCTTGAAAAACTTATTCGCATAGCCAAGCGCCGTTTCTTTTTCTTCTCTTAATTTTCTTAAATTCATATGTGGTTTTTGCTTTAAGATGCCACTTTCAATCGTTAACGTTCTAGGTAAAGTTAAACAATGTGCCCAACCTTCATTGTCAGTGGGATATTCTGTATCTGGAAGTCCCATCCATCCAATTAAAACACGTCGTCCCACTTCATCTTCAAACGTCTGAGGCGCATAAAAATCAAAACCATTATCTAAAGTTTGAAATGAACCGTGTGAAAATTTGAGTGTGTCAAAGTCCAATTCTCCTATGATATAACCACTTAAATATTTATTCTGAAATTGCTCTTCCTCTGAATCTAGCGCTCTAGGACAAAATAATAGTACATCTTTACCATTCAATTGAAAGAAATCTGGGGATTCCCAAAATGACCCAAAGTTTTCTAAATCTGTCTCGATTTCTCCTACAAATCTCCATTCGCTCTCTGGTTGCTCTGCTTCATAGAGGACTACACAACCAGTTAAATCATCTCTTTGAGCACCTATAATTGCATATAATTTTCCATCTCGTTTAAATACTTTGGGAAAACCAAAATTTTGCGTATAGCCTTTTGGAGGATGAGGAATTGCAGGTGGATTTAATTTTTCAACTTTACCATTATTCATTTTGGCAACAATTTGGCTGCTTTGACGATCCCAGTCTTTTGTTCGATGATTACCTGTATACATCACATAAAGGTTATTTTGATAGGTAAAAGCACTCCCACTATAGACTCCGTGGCTATCATATGCTGAATCAGGCTTTAATAACATACCTTCTCTATGATATTCAACGAGATCTGAACTTGTATAGTAATACCAATACTTCAAACCATGTACTGCCCCAAGTGGAAACCATTGATGCGCAATATGATACTGTCCATTTGTATAAATGAGACCATTGGGATGATTTAAAAGCCCTGACAACGGTTGTATGTGAAATCTTTGACGATATTTAGAAAGACCCACCTTTTCTTTTAGAGCTTCAAATTCATGCTGTGGCATTGATTCTATTGGTCGATACCGTTGATCACGACTCCATTGTTCCATTAACCATTTCCTCCTATACTTATCACAAGTTGATTTGCGTATGAATTTCGTTAAATATACCTCAATGGTTATTTTATCATATTCTCATCCTTTCATGTCATGCTCCTTAACTTCTACATTCGTTTTTCTTATCAAGAGAAATAGTTGGTTATCGTGGCATTCGTATCAAAAAATTCAATCAAAACCTCCTTAAAATTAAGCTTTAAGGAGGCCTGTCATAGTTATTATACTTTTTGGACTGTTATCGTCCATGATGCATCATCGAGCTGTTCAAAATGGTTGATGGGATAATTTTGTTCTGCTGCCCAATTCGGGATAGATTCAGTCGCTTGAGTACAATCAAAATCAATTTTGAGCTCATCTCCAGCGCTTAATTCCTCCATTTTCTTTTGAGCTTCTATTAATGGAAATGGACATACCATTCCTACTGTACCTAATTCATAAATCATATTGTATCCTCCTTTTTTTATGATACACTTACAGATCGTTGAGCCGATTGCACACGTGCTGCTTTTAATGGTTTAACAAATAAAAAGTAACTCATAAACCATGTTCCTAATATCATAAAGGCTAATGCTAACCAGCCTTGCCAAGATAAAGCTGCCGTTGCAACAAGACCATTACCAATAGAACATCCCCCTGCAACTGCTGCACCAAATCCCATACATGCACCACCCAACGCACTGTTACGAATGGTCTTTTTATCAGGTAATCTCCATTTAAATT
The DNA here is from genome assembly GCF_003012915.1 of Staphylococcus felis. Taxonomy (NCBI): domain Bacteria; kingdom Bacillati; phylum Bacillota; class Bacilli; order Caryophanales; family Staphylococcaceae; genus Staphylococcus; species Staphylococcus felis. Next base: position 2,455,733 of record NZ_CP027770.1, read on the forward strand.
CGCGTGATCCTCGTGCTGCTATATATGATCCTACAAAAATACCTAAAACTAGAAATACACCCCAATCTAACACCGACACATCTCCTGTCGTTAGAAATTGAACAATATTCGCTGATGGTGTTGTTATCCCTAATCCACCCGCTCTACCTGTAGATTCGCTCATTGGCCATGCGATTAATGCAATGAGACCAATCGCAATCGCAGCAACGAATGGATGTATACGCTTTTCAAATAAAAGGTGACGTATCCCTGTATAACGCGACTTTAATTTTGGAATCGCAATGTTTGATTTTGGCTTACGAAGCGTTTTAACGACGACAAATAATGTAATGCTAATAAGTACAATCAACCATATCCAACCGGGGATTCCAGTTGAAGATGCCATATCAGCGTTGGTAACAGTCGTACTATTGATTTGATCTTTTAGTGGCAATAAAATGCCATATTTGGAAACCGCGGCCAAAAAACCATACATCGCTAATGCTATCCAACTGCCAATTAGCCCTTCACCAGCTCTGTAGTATGTACCAGTAGCGCATCCACCAGCTAGTATTATACCGACACCAAATATAAAAGAACCGATTATCGTACCAATAATGGGAAATGTTCCATTATCAATATGAATAACGCCTGCAGTGTTAAGCCCGTATATGCCAATAGCTTGTATCGTAATCGCAATTAAAAGTGCGTAAAATATTTTATTATTTTTTTGCACGTACATATCTCTAAATCCGCCTGTCAAACAAAAACGAGTACGTTGCATTACAAAACCTAATAACACCCCTACAATTAGTCCACTTATGATTGTCCAAATCAAATAAACCCCTCCTATATCCGATTAACATTATATGAATTATAGAATAAATTATCCCTTTTGACAAGGCCATTTTAAAAATGGATGCTACTATTTACTTTTTAATTCAAACATAAAAGATTCGTTTATTATATGGGGCGTTCTTCAATTCTATTTTTGAGCATCTTTAAAATAGTGGCAAAAAATTATAAGAGGATAAAATTTTTAGAAGCTATTTATGATAGAAGGATAATAATAAACTTAATAGATTAAAAACTTTGTATAGAGTGGTTTACAGAAAAGCATTCATACTCGTTTTGATCGGAAAGAATGACTACAGTTAAGCACTGATATATTTAACTTAAGGAATATTAGCCTCATTTATGAGTACATACAATATAATTGAGCCATACTCCAATAATAAAACTCCCTTCCCAATATTTAAATGTTCCTCAGAAATCGGGTCATCTTTTTCCAATTGATGGCTCGATTTTTTGCATAAAAATAACGAGACTTATCCGGGGCTAAAGTGTCATAAACTTATATCATTTGTCATTAACGATTAAGTTTATTCACGACATTAGTGTATGCGTTATGACAATTTTTATTCTGACTAAAGGCCCCTATATCTCGCGTTCTTTTAATATACTTTTTTATTGAGCAGATAATTATAACCTAGTATCGCCCGTTTACTGTTGCTTTCCATAATTTTTCATAAAGAATAATAATGATTGTAATTCAACACCTAGATCAATTTGGTGAACCTGAACATGATTAGGTGTCACTACGCGTTTAGGTGTGAAATTAAGAATTCCTTTAATACCTGATTTTACTAAATGATCAGTAACTTCTTGAGCTACGGCAGCTGGTGTTGTAAGTATCATTACCTCAATACAGTGTTTTTGAATAACTTCTTCAATTTCTTCCATAGATTTAACTTTGACATTACCGATTTGACTCCCTATAATATTGGGATCAATATCAAACGCCTCAGTAATAGTCATATCATCATGAATTGAGAAGTTATAACTAATTAAAGCCTTACCTAAATGACCTACTCCAATGACACCGATTTTAATAATATCTGCATCGCTCAATTCAGATTTAAAAAATTCTAATAAACTATCTATATTATAGCCATACCCCTTTTTTCCTAACTCACCAAAATACGAAAAATCACGTCGAATTGTTGCAGAATCAATATTTAACCCTTCACTAATCGCTTTAGAGTTGACTCTATCTTCACCTTTAGCTTTTAAAGTGTTAACAAAACGATAATATAGCGGTAGACGTTTTAATGTCGCTCTCGGAATTTTGTTTACCTCTTTCGCCATTTGCAAACCTCCAAATCATTTTCAGATATTTGTGATAAACTTCACAGTATATACACTTACAATTATACCCGAATATAACTAGTAATAAAACAGTAACTATTTTATAGATGAATCATTTATTGTAAAATATAATATTGAGAGGAGTATGCCTAATGATATTAATGCAATTGAATCAAATCTCAAAATCCTTTGATGGCGAAACGATTTTTGAGAATGTTCATTTTGAAATTAAAACTGGAGAGCGTATCGGCATAGTAGGTCGTAACGGTGCGGGAAAATCAACACTAATGAAGCTGATTGCCGGTGTTGAAGGATACGACGAAGGACATATTTCAAAAATTAAAAATTTACGCCTCGGTTATTTGACACAACAAATGACTTTAGACACGCAAAATACCGTGTATGAAGAAATGTCAAAACCATTCGTGTATCATCAATCTTTAGCAGATAAGATGCAAGTCGAAGTTGATTGGTTAAGTCAACACGTTGATCAGCACGATACAACTGCGTATCGAGAACACCTCCAACGTTATGAAAATATCTCAAATGAATTTGAGAAGTTGGGCGGTTATCAAGTGGATAGTAAGATTAAAACTGTTTTAAATGGGCTTAACTTCTCTGAAAAAGACTACCAACGACCGGTGAATGACTTTAGCGGTGGACAAAAAACCCGATTGTCACTTGCTCAAATGTTATTAAGTGAACCTGATTTATTATTACTAGATGAGCCGACCAACCATTTAGATATGGAAACGACACAATGGCTTGAAGATTATTTGAAATTTTTCAAAGGGGCCATTGTCATTATCTCACATGATCGTTATTTTCTAGATAAAATAGTAACACAGATTTACGATGTCTCTCTTGGTGAAGTGAAGCATTATGTCGGTAACTACGAAAAGTTCATTCAACAACGTGATCAATACTTTCAAAAGCGCCTTGCAGAGTATGAACGTCAACAAGCTGAGATTAAGCGACTAGAAAATTTTGTCGACAAAAATATTACAAGAGCTTCTACAAGTGGAATGGCTAAAAGTAGACGCAAAATGTTAGAAAAAATGGAACGTATCGAAAAGCCTATGCTTGATGCAAGAAGTGCCGATATAAAGTTTGACTTTCAACGTAATACGGGAAATGATGTTTTCCATATCCGTCAGCTTGAGATTGGCTACGATTCCCCTATTACATCACCTATCAATTTAGAAGTCACTAAAGGGGATCACATCGCTGTAATTGGGCCCAATGGTATTGGTAAATCTACGTTTATTAAAACTTTAGCTCAACGCTTACCAATACTATCGGGCGAAATCATACCTGGCGCTAATTTGAAGATCGGCTATTATGATCAAAAGCAAGCTGAATTTTCTTCTAACAAAACGATTTTAGATTATGTCTGGGATCAATATAAACATATGCCTGAAAAAGATGTTCGAGCTGTGCTAGGTCGATTTTTGTTCACTCAAGACGATACAAAAAAAATTATTCACGACTTGTCTGGTGGCGAAAAGGCACGTCTACAACTTGCTTTATTGATGTTAGAAGAAAATAATGTACTGATTTTAGACGAGCCGACTAACCATCTTGATATCGATTCTAAAGAGATGCTTGAGCATGCGCTTTTAAATTTTGAAGGGACTCTTATTTTTGTTTCTCATGATCGCTATTTTATTCAAGCACTTGCCAATAAAATATTTGATTTAGATCATAATGGTGGCACTGCTTATTTAGGGCATTATCAGTATTACTTAGATAAATTAGAAGAGCAGCATGCACTTGTAGCACACCAACAATCCCAAACACCTGAATTGAAGACGCATCAATCCAAAGCAACAACACCCGAACACTCAGACTATCAAGATCAAAAAGCCATACGCCGAGATAAACGTAAAATTGAACGTCAAATCGAAGCATTAGAAGCTGAAATTTCACAATTTGAATATCAAATTGAAGCAATAGACCAAAAAATGGTCGATGATACTATTTTAAATGATTATGAACAATCACAATTATTAGCTGACGAGCGAATTGAAATCGAAGCCCAACTAGATCAAATCTTATCCAATTGGGAAGCATTACAATTAAAATTAGCTGATTACGAGACATAAAAATTTAACATGCACAACCGTTGCTGTAAACACGTTTTTCCAATCAGTCATGTTACCGGTAATCGATGTTCAATGAGTGACTTCTTAAAAGAGCCTAACAGATTAGCAAAAGTTAAAGCGTCATTTTGCTAACTGTTAGGCTCTCTTTAAAGTCAAAATGGATTTTCATCAACCTGGATGAATGCTATTTCATACTGAATACATTTCAAGATCCATACTACTTTTTCCATTCAATGTCATATCTCCAAAAATCCCTTTTTGATAAATATAGTAACCCGCTGCACCTATCATGGCTGCATTATCCGTACACAGTTTCGGTTGCGGTATAGAAAGTTCGATATGTCTTTTTTGTGTCTCTACTTCAAGTGCTTTGCGTAACCCTTTGTTACTTGCGACACCGCCTGCAACAATTAACTGTTTGACACCATATGATTCACAAGCGCGCATCGCTTTTTTGACCAATACCTCCACAACACTATTTTGAAAGCTTGTGGCCACATTTTTCGGATCGATTTCTTCACCTTTTTGATTAAGATTATGCAATTTGTTAATCACTGCACTTTTCAATCCACTAAAACTAAAGTCATAGCTATCTGGTTCTAGCCATACTCTCGGAAATGCGTACAAGTCTTCACCTTCTGCTGCCAACTGATCAATAATGGGCCCTCCAGGATAAGATAATCCAATAGTACGAGCGACTTTATCATATGCTTCTCCTACTGCATCATCACGTGTTTCTCCAATCACTTCAAAATTTAAATGATCCTTCATATATACAAGTTCAGTATGACCACCTGACACAATTAAAGCTATTAATGGAAATTTCAACGCTTGTTCAAGTTGGTTTGCATACACATGTCCTGCAATATGATGTACTGGAATTAATGGTTTTTGATGAGCAAATGCTAATGCTTTTGCTGCATTGACCCCTACTAATAAAGCACCAATAAGACCCGGCCCTTGTGTGACTGCAATGGCATCAATATCTGACATTGTCTTTTCAGCAGTCTGTAGTGCATTGTCGATCATAATGGTCATATTTTCAACATGATGACGGCTTGCAACTTCAGGTACAACACCGCCAAAACGTTTGTGACTTTCAATTTGACTTAACACACTGTTACTTAAAATATGCTTGCCATTTTCAACTACACTTACGCTTGTTTCATCACAACTCGTTTCAATCGCAAGTATTAATGTTTGTTTACTCATTTAAATTCACCCACATTACTAATGCATCCTCTCCATCACCATAATAATTTTTTCGACGTCCACCATATTCGAACCCTAACTTTTCATATACATGCTGTGCTGTATGATTTTCTACACGTACTTCTAAACTCATTAATGTTGCAACAGCACTAGCAAAATTCATCACGTATTTTAACATAAGTTGTCCTAACCCTAGTCCGCGATAATTCGGCTCAATCGCTATAGTCGTAATTTGCGCTTGATCTACTACAATCCATATACCGCAGTACCCAATCACTTTATTTTCATATTCCATAATAAAGTAATGGGCAAAATTATTTTCAAGTATTTCGTGATAAAACGCATCAATTGTCCAAGAGCTCCCCATGAAACTTACACGTTCAATATCAGTTACAGCGGGTACATCTTCAACACTCATACGTCTTATGTTTAATTGCTGTTGGATTGCTGCTGATTCAACCAATTTTGTTCAGCCTCCGATAATTTTAAATACTCTGGTACAAAGCTATGAATTGTAACAGGCTCACCTTTTAGCGCATCCATTTTTTCTGCTTGTGGCAAATTCAATTTTTTGTCAAAATGCGACAAATCATCAAATTGAAGTACATCTCTTCCAACTAGTACAACTTTTGAAGCTTGATTCAATTTTTCTAAAAGTGTCTCCAATGCTACATATTGATCTTCCATTATTGCAATTAATTCGCCGTTTTGCCATTGATATATACCAGCATAAACATAGTGACGTCGTGCATCGATAATAGGTACAATCCAACAATCTGTTTCGTCAGTTGTCGCTGCTAATGCTTTTAATGATGAGACACCATATAAATTCAAATTCAGTGTATAAGCTAATGTTTTAGCTGTTGTGACACCAATTCTTAATCCTGTGTACGAACCTGGACCTTTGGCTACTATAATATCGGTTAACGCATTGGGTAAAATGTTAGCCTCTTTTAGTAATGATTCGATAAGGGGCATTAATTGCACAGAATGATTACGTTTAATAGAAGATGTATGTGTGTTTAAAACGTAACCCTCTTTCATAAGTGATACAGATATCGGTTGATTGGATGTATCAATACATAAACTATACACGATCTAATGCCTCCTTCACTGCCAAATAGTGTTCTCCGTGAGCACTGAGACTAATCATTCGTTCATCTTCATTCACAACATCGATTGATATTTTTAAAAAGTCTTCAGGTAAAAAAGGTTCGATAAATTGACTCCATTCAATAACAGTCACTGCATTATCATTAAAGTACTCATCAAACCCTAAATCTTCGTCCGAATCCTCTAAACGATAACAATCCATATGATGAAAGTTTAACGAGTCCCCTTTATAAGATTTTATAATATTAAATGTAGGAGAATTTATCGTTCTTTTGACACCAAGTTCACGACCGATAAATTGTGATAATGTCGTTTTTCCAGCCCCTAAGTTTCCATCTAATAATATGACATCCTTAGCTTTTAAAAACGAAACAAGATGATTTGCAAATTGTTGCATATCTTTTAAATTTTTTATCTTAATCATTTCATTTACTCCCTGATCATTTTTCCTATCTATTGTAACAGATTTTGCTTTATTTGACTTAGTCAGTCAACCATAGCAAACCCATTTCATAAAAATAGATGCTATAACTTAAATTTATGACTCACCCTTTCATAGAATCATAAAGCGTACCTTATACGCTTCAATTTTCAGAAATTTCAAATTTGCTGTTGACATCATTTAAGTTATACGGTAAATTAAAAACATAAATTTTCTTACAATTCATTCAATTCACAATATAAAATTTTATTATCCATTTAACTTAGAAAGGAGCGTTATATGATGAATAGACAATCTAAATCTAACTTTGTACAATTAAATGTCATTATTTTATTACGCTCAGGGCTGGAGCTTTAGTGATTTTTGACTAAAGACTTAAGTCCTATTTCAAGTTGAATGGGACTTTACAATACGTCCCAATCCAAATTGGGGCGTATTTTTTTATTTTATAAACGGCCAAGGGGGAATCACTGATGAGAAGTGACATGATAAAAAAAGGAGATCATCAAGCACCAGCCAGAAGCTTATTACACGCGACTGGTCAAATTAAATCACCTACTGATATGAATAAGCCATTTATTGCGATATGCAATTCTTACATCGATATCGTCCCTGGACATGTCCATTTAAGAGAACTCGGAGACATTGCTAAAGAAGCAATCCGTGAAGCTGGCGGTATTCCATTTGAGTTTAATACGATTGGTGTCGATGATGGTATTGCGATGGGACACATTGGCATGCGTTACTCATTACCAAGTAGAGAAATTATTGCAGATGCTGCTGAAACAGTCATTAACGCTCACTGGTTTGACGGCGTATTTTACATTCCTAATTGTGACAAAATTACTCCTGGTATGTTGTTAGCAGCAGTTAGAACAAATGTCCCAGCAATCTTTTGCTCTGGAGGCCCTATGAAAGCTGGATTATCTGCTCAAGGCAAAGCCCTTACTTTATCATCTATGTTTGAAGCAGTCGGCGCCTTTAAAGAAGGTTCCATGACAAAAGAAGAGTTTCTAGATATGGAACAGAATGCTTGTCCAACTTGTGGCTCATGTTCAGGTATGTTTACTGCAAATTCTATGAACTGCCTAATGGAAATTTTAGGTTTAGCTTTACCGTACAATGGGACAGCATTAGCCATCAGCGATCAGCGACGAGATATGATTAAACAAGCAGCTAAACGATTAGTTGAAAATGTCAAAAATGATATTAAGCCTAGAGATATTATTACAAAAGAAGCGATTGATGATGCATTTGCTTTAGATATGGCTATGGGGGGCTCTACTAACACCGTGCTGCATACACTTGCTATTGCTAATGAAGCGGGTATCGACTATGACTTGTCAAGAATTAATGATATTGCTAAGAAAACACCTTATTTATCTAAAATTGCACCTAGTTCATCCTATTCTATGGAAGATGTTCACCATGCAGGCGGTGTTCCAGCAATCATTAACGAATTAATGAAAAAAGAAGGTGTTTTACATCCGGATCGCATCACAGTAACTGGCCAAACGCTACGAGAAAATAATCAAGATCAGTCAATTTTAAACGATGAAGTCATTCGAACACTTGATAATCCTTATGATCAACAAGGTGGTTTATCCATACTGTTTGGTAATATCGCTCCAGATGGCGCTGTCATTAAAGTGGGGGGTGTTGATCCATCTATCAAAACATTTACTGGTGAAGCCATTTGTTTCGACAGTCATGATGAAGCAGTTGCTGCAATTGATGATCACCGAGTCCGAGCGGGACATGTAGTTGTGATTCGTTACGAAGGTCCTAAAGGTGGCCCGGGTATGCCAGAGATGCTTGCCCCAACCTCTTCAATTGTAGGCCGTGGATTAGGAAAAGATGTTGCACTTATTACCGATGGCCGCTTCTCTGGTGCTACGCGTGGTATCGCTGTTGGTCATATTTCTCCAGAAGCTGCATCTGGCGGTCCCATCGGATTAATTGAGGATGGTGATACGATTACTATTGATTTAACAAATCGTCATTTAACATTACATGTCGACCAAATCATATTAGATGAACGTAAAAATACGCTCAAACCTTTTAAGGCCAAAGTCAAAACTGGATATTTAGCTCGATATACCTCTCTCGTTACAAGTGCAAATACCGGTGGCGTGATGCAAGTACCAGAACACTTAATCTAAAAATATAGGAGGGAATCATCATGGTAAAATCAGAAAAATTGCAAGAACTTGAAATAGAAGAACCGCTCGCATCAGACTATGTAGAATCAGTAGTGGAATCAATGAAATCGGGTGCTGAATTACTAGTAGAGTCTTTTTTAGAAGAAGATGTTGAATATATTTTTGGATACCCTGGAGGTGCTGTATTACCCTTATATGATTCATTTTATGACGAACATATTCCACATATTTTATATCGTCATGAGCAAGGTGCCACCCATGCTGCTGAAGGTTATGCACGTGTCAGTGGCAAACCTGGTGTTGTCGTTGTGACAAGTGGTCCAGGGGCTACAAACGCAATCACAGGAATTGCGGATGCATATAGTGATTCATTACCTTTAGTCGTGATTACTGGTCAAGTCGCTACACCTGGTATTGGCAAAGATGCATTCCAGGAGGCAGACATTTTATCGATGACAACACCAATTACAAAACATAATTATCAAGTTAATGACGTTAAAGATATTCCTAGAATTGTGAAAGAAGCGTTTCACGTTGCAAACTCTGGTCGTAAAGGGCCAGTCGTGATTGATTTCCCTAAAGATATGGGTGTTTTATCAACAAATGAGATATATGATACAACAGTTAACACGCCTGGATATACTGTGAATACGACACCACAAGTTGATGAGGTACAACAATTAATAAACTATTTAAAATCATCTCAAAAACCCATTGTACTAGCAGGTGCAGGCATTAATTTTTCTAAATCTAACCAAGCACTTTTATCATTTATTGAACAACATCAAATACCAGTTGTAACTACTTTACACGGTTTAGGTGCTATCCCTTATGACCATCCCCTATTTTTAGGAATGGGTGGCATGCATGGATCTTACGCAAGTAATATGGCGCTTACCGAATGTGATTTGCTTATTAATTTCGGTTCTAGGTTTGATGATAGACTGGCAAGTAAGCCTGACGAATTTGCACCTCTTGCCAAAATCGTTCATATCGATATAGATCCTTCAGAGATTAACAAAGTCATCGATACAGATTTAGGGATTGTTGCAGATGCTAAAGAAGTATTAGAACAACTCCTTCGCTTCAATAATATAGCGACAAAACATGATGATTGGGTCGCACATGTACAATCTAACAAGGAAAACTATCCATTTCGATATTCGCAAATAGAGGGTGATATTTTCAGTAAACCTCAACGTGCTATTGAATATATTGGTCAAATTACAAACGGAGACGCATATGTTACGACAGACGTTGGACAACATCAAATGTGGGTGGCACAGTTTTACCCTTTCAAAACGCATGGCCAACTTATCACAAGTGGCGGATTAGGTACAATGGGATTCGGTATTCCTGCTGCCATCGGGGCAAAATTTGCTAAGCCTGATGCCACTGTCGTAGCTTTTGTCGGTGATGGTGGATTTCAAATGACCAATCAAGAAATTGCATTAATGAATGAATTCAATCTGAACATCAAAGTTGTCCTTATCAATAATGGAACATTAGGTATGGTAAAGCAATGGCAAGATAAATTTTTTAATCAACGCTTTTCTCATTCAGTATTTAATGACCAGCCTGATTTTATGAAATTGAGTGAAGCGTACGGAGTGAAAAGTTTTTTAATCGATCAACCTGAACGTCTTGAAAAAACACTTGATGAAGCTTTTCAATATGAAGGTCCAGCAGTTATTGAAATCCGTATCTCCCCTACCGAACCAGTATTACCAATGGTTCCAAGTGGAAAAGCAAATCATGAAATGGAGGGGCTTACATGAGAAGAACGTTTAAAGTACTCGTTTTTGACAAAGCTGGAACACTCAATCGCCTTACGAGTCTTTTTGTCAGACGCCAATTTAATATTGTCAATATTACAGCTGGACAGACCTTACAAGGAGGTGTTACAGAAATTACGTTTGTAGCTGAAGTTCCAGATAATCAAATGTTACGGACTATAGTGCAACAACTCAAAAAACAAGTTAATACATTATCAGTCAAAGACATCACAGATACAAATACATTTAATCGCGAACTTCTACTTATCAAACTTAAAAAACCTGAAAACCAAAAAGATTTTGAGAATGCTATTGAACCTTACACGGATATTTTAAAAGTTTTAAAAGAAGAAGATGCATTCGTTTATTTACAAGCTGCTGGTCCCCCATACACCTTAGATAGTCTAACAGAAGATTTAAAACCGTTTCACATTGATTCTATGTCTCGCTCAGGGACGACAGGTATAGAGTAACCACATCAAAATTAACAATATTTGGAGGTTTTTCATATGGCAAAAGTTTATTATGATAATTCAGTTGAGAAAGATGTATTACAAGGTAAAAAGATTGCAATTGTTGGGTATGGCTCACAAGGACATGCACATGCTCAAAACTTAAAAGACAATGGTTATGACGTTGTAGTTGGTATTCGTCCAGGACGTTCATTTAATCAAGCACAAGATGATGGTTTTGCAGTATATCCTGTGTCTGAAGCCGTTCAATTATCAGATGTCATTATGGTATTATTACCTGATGAAATTCAAGGTGACGTCTATGCAAATGAAATTGCACCAAACCTTAAAGCTGGTAATGCACTAGCCTTTGCACATGGTTTTAATATCCACTTTGGTGTGATTAATCCACCTGAAAATGTTGATGTATTTTTAGTTGCGCCTAAAGGGCCTGGACATCTTGTTCGTCGGACTTTCGTTGAAGGCTCTGCAGTACCTGCCTTATTTGCTGTACACCAAGATGCATCTGGAGAAGCACGCCAGTTAGCACTGAGTTATGCAAAAGGAATTGGTGCAACACGCGCCGGCGTTTTAGAAACAACTTATAAAGAAGAAACAGAGACTGATTTATTTGGTGAACAAGCCGTACTTTGTGGTGGTGTGACCCGATTAATCCAAAATGGGTTTGAAGTTTTAGTTGAAGAAGGCTATCAACCTGAGATTGCGTATTTTGAAGTTTTACATGAAATGAAACTCATTGTTGATTTAATGTATGAAGGCGGACTTGAAAATATGCGTTATTCGATTTCAAATACGGCTGAATTTGGAGATTATGTTTCTGGACCACGCGTAATCACAGATGAAACAAAAGCAAATATGAAAGCTGTTCTAAAAGATATTCAAAATGGCACATTTAGTGATCGTTTTATAAAAGATAACCAAAATGGATTTAAAGAATTTAAACAGTTAAGACAGTCGCAAGCAGATCATCAAATAACTGAAGTAGGTCAAAATTTAAGAGACATGATGCCATTTATTAAATCAAAGCGCATTCAAAAATAATGGAGATAAGGACTGATTGACATGACTAGCCATATTCAAATTTTCGATACGACACTTAGAGACGGTGAGCAAACACCAGGTGTAAGCTTTTCTTTTGATGAACGTTTAACAATTGCCCGTCAGCTTGAAGATTGGGGTGTTGATGTCATTGAAGCGGGATTTCCTGCCTCGAGTCAAGGTAGTTTTGATTCTGTACAAGCTATTGCAAGAACATTAAAAAAGACAACTGTCACAGGTCTTGCACGTTGTAAAAAATCTGATATCGATGCAACTTATGAAGCAACTCGAGATGCCGTTTCGCCTTCCATACATGTATTTGTTGCAACAAGTCCAATTCATTTAAAATATAAGCTCAAAATGACTGAAAAAGAAGTACTCAGAACGATAAAAGAACATGTATCTTACGCACGCTCCAAATTTGACATTGTGCAATTTTCACCCGAAGATGCAACTCGCACCCCGCTTTCTTTTTTAGTTCAATGTGTACAAGTTGCTGTCGATGCAGGTGCAACTATTATCAATATACCTGATACTGTTGGTTATACGTATCCAAAAGAATATGGTTTCATCTTTAAAACACTCAAAGAAAAAATAAGACATTCCGAACAAGTTACATACAGCGCCCATTGTCACGATGACCTTGGGCTTGCTGTTGCCAACAGTATGGCTGCAATTGAAAATGGTGCTACACGGATTGAAGGTACTATTAATGGCATTGGCGAACGTGCAGGCAATACTGCACTTGAGGAAGTTGTATTAGGACTACATGTTCGTCAAGATCATTATCAAGCAAAGACTCAAATTCAATTTGAAAAAACAAAGCTAACCTCAGACATTATTTCGCGATATGCAGGTATTCGTATACCGCGTAATAAAGCTATTGTCGGTAAAAACGCCTTCAGCCACGAATCTGGTATTCATCAAGATGGCTTCCTTAAACATCCTGAAACTTATGAAATTATGACGCCTCAACTTGTTGGAGTCAAAAATACGGAACTACCATTAGGTAAACTATCAGGCAAACATGCATTTCAAGAAAAGCTAAAAAAATTAGGCTATCATATTTCAGAAACTGATCAAATAGCACTCTTTAAATTATTCAAAGCCATGGCAGATAAGAAAAAAGTCATTACTGATCGTGATATACATGCATTAATTCAAGGTACAGAACATGAACAACATGCTGAATTTCAAGTTGCGTCGTTACAACTTCAATTTGTTTCCAATGGCGTACAAAGCGCTGTCGTTGTTTTAAAAGATAAGCAAAATCAGACATACCAAGATTCAAGCATTGGAACTGGTTCAATTCTCGCCATCTATAATGCCATTAATCGTATATTTGACATTCAACCTGAATTGCTTGATTATCGCATTGATGCAGTCACTGAAGGATCAGATGCACAAGCCGAAGTTCATGTGCGATTAAAGTTAGATCATATTGAAGTCGTAGGAATAGGATTTGACCACGATATTTTATATGCATCTTGCAAGGCTTACGTCGAGGCATCCTCAAAATTTATCAAACCTCAATTCGGACAAAGGTCAGGTGATTGTTCATGACTTATCATATCGTCGCACTACCTGGAGATGGCATTGGCCCTGAAATTATGGAAGGCACACTTAATATATTGCGTTTATTGTCAGAAAAATTTGACTTTTTAGTGGATATAACCTCTTGCCCTTTTGGTGGACACGCTATTGATACATTTGGTAATCCATTACCTGATGAAACGTTAAAAGCATGTCAGCGTGCTGATGCTATATTATTAGGTGCTGTTGGTGGGCCTAAATGGCATGATAATAACTGTCGTCCAGAACAAGGGTTGTTACAGTTGAGACAAGCCTTACAACTTTATGCAAACATTAGGCCGACTGTCGTTACACCATCTACAGTTGATTTTTCACCAATTAAACCTGAAGTGATTCAAAATACTGATTTCATTATTGTTCGTGAGCTTACAGGTGGTTTGTATTTCAGTTCACCCAAATATGTGAAAAAAGATGAAGCTTTGGACTCATTACACTATACAAAAGAAGAAATTACGCGTATAGCACATATAGGATTTCAACTTGCACAATCTAGACGCAAAAAATTAACATCAGTTGATAAAGAAAACGTACTCGCTTCAAGTCAGTTGTGGCGAAAAACAATTAATGAAATAGCACAGGATTATCCTGATGTTGAAGTCGAACATTTATTAGTTGATGCCTGCACTATGCATTTAATCAAACGCCCAACAGACTTCGATGTCATTGTCACTGAAAATTTATTCGGCGATATTTTAAGTGATGAAGCATCAGTTTTGCCAGGTACACTGGGTTTATCACCATCAGCAAGCTTAAGCTTAAATGGACCGCATCTTTACGAGCCGATTCACGGATCAGCACCTGACATTGCAGGTCAAAATAACGCAAATCCTTTTGCAATGATTTTATCACTTGCGATGTGTTTGAGAGAATCTTTGCAACAATACAAAGCCGCTGAACTTATTGAAAAATTAACGTATCGACTCATCGATGAACATTATGTCACACCTGATTTGAACGGATCATACCATACCACGGATATATTTGAAAAAATGTATCAGTACATTAAGGAGGCCTCATAAATGGGACAAACCTTATTTGATAAAGTTTGGAATCAACACGTCATTACTGGTAAAGAAGGCGAACCTCAATTATTATACGTTGATTTGCATTTAATTCATGAAGTTACATCGCCTCAAGCATTTGAAGGATTGCGTATAAATGAACGTCAATTGCGTCGTCCGGACTTAACTTTTGCCACAATTGATCATAACGTACCAACTCAAGATATTTTTAATATTCAAGATGAAATCGCACTCAAACAAATTGAGACATTAAGACAAAATTGTCATGCATTTAATGTCAAATTGTTTGATATGGGTAGCGATGAGCAAGGGATTGTTCATATGGTTGGACCAGAATTAGGACTTACACAACCAGGTAAAACTATTGTTTGTGGTGACTCACATACAGCGACACATGGTGCTTTTGGTGCTATTGCTTTTGGTATTGGCACGAGTGAAGTCGAACATGTCTTTGCAACTCAAACCATTTGGCAAACGAAGCCTAAAAACTTAAAAGTCGAGATTAATGGTGATTTACCTAAAGGTGTTTACGCCAAAGATATAATATTATACTTAATCAATCAATACGGTGTGAAGTTTGGTACGGGTTATGCATTAGAATTCACTGGTGAAGTCATTCAAAATTTCTCAATGGAAGAGCGAATGACAATTTGTAATATGGCAATTGAAGCGGGTGCCAAATACGGCCTTATCCAACCTGACGCAATGACATTTGAATATTTAAGAAATAAAAGATATGCGCAAAATTTCGAAGAGAATCTTTCAACTTGGCAAACATTATACACTGATGACGATGCCACTTTTGACCGCATCATCCAAGTCAATGTTAGCCATTTAGAACCTCAAGTGACTTGGGGAACGAGTCCAGAAATGGGTGTTAACTTTAGTAAGCCTTTTCCTCATATTCAAAATGATAATGACAAAAGAGCTTACCAATATATGAATTTAAAGCCGGGTCAAACAGCTAGAGATATCCCTTTAGGTTATGTGTTTTTAGGGTCTTGCACAAATGCTCGTCTTTCAGATCTTATTGAAGCCAGTCACTATGTTAAAAATCAAAAAGTCCATGAGAACATTACAGCTATCGTTGTACCTGGTTCACGCAAAGTTAAACGTGAAGCAGAAGCACTCGGGTTGGATATTATTTTTAAAGAGGCAGGATTTGAATGGAGAGAGCCTGGTTGTAGCATGTGTTTAGGGATGAATCCTGATCAAGTTCCTAATGGTGTTCATTGCGCATCTACAAGTAACCGAAACTTTGAAGGAAGACAAGGTAAAGGCGCAAGAACCCATCTTGTTTCCCCTGCTATGGCCGCAGCAGCTGCGATTCACGGACGATTTGTTGATGTAAGAAATGAGGTTGAAATACATGGAAATTAAACCTATTAAGAGATACCACGGAAAAGTCGCCCCCCTGTTTCATAACAATATCGATACTGATCAAATCATACCTAAAACACATTTAAAACGGATTACAAAAACTGGCTTTGGACAATTCTTATTTGATGAATGGCGATACCTAGATGACGGTTCTCCCAATCCAGATTTTATCTTAAATCAACCTGAATATGTTGATGCAAGTATACTCGTAACTGGTGATAACTTTGGGTGTGGATCCAGTCGTGAACACGCAGCATGGGCACTTAAAGATTTTGGCATTAATATTGTTATTGCTGGAAGTTTCAGTGATATATTTTATATGAACTGTACCAAAAATGGCATCTTACCTATCAAGTTAGAACAAAAAGATCGTGAAGATATCATTCAACACACTTTCATCACAATTGACTTACCAAAACAAACCATCGAATTACCTAATCGACAAATTGCGTTTGACATTGATAAAGCATGGAAATATAAATTAGAACACGGATTAGATGATATTGATTTAACGTTACACTATGAAACTGAAATAGAAAAATATGAATTACAAAACTAAGTACAATGAGGAGTGACTATGATGGCTGCCGAAACACAAACTGTGACAGCTCAAGATGTAGAAGATGCATTTTTACGTCTTCAAAACACTGTAAAAACAACACCCTTAGAAAAAGATCATTATCTTTCAAAAAAATATGAATGTAACATATATTTGAAGCGAGAGGATCTACAATGGGTCCGTTCATTTAAACTTCGAGGTGCATATAATGCAATCTCAGTCCTTCCTGCTTCCCAACAAAATAAGGGAATCACATGTGCAAGTGCAGGTAATCACGCACAGGGTGTCGCATTTACAGCTCAACAATTAAATTTAAAAGCAGTTATCTTTATGCCTGTGACAACCCCAAATCAAAAAATTAATCAAGTGCGTTTTTTCGGTGGAACAAATGTAGACATTCGACTCATTGGTGACACTTTTGATGATTGCTTAAAAGAAGCACTAGCATTTACAGATGCACATGATATGACCTTTATCGACCCGTTCAACAATGTTAATACTATTGCTGGTCAAGGCACCATTGCAAAAGAAATCATTGAAGCTGCCAACAATGAACAAATTGAGTTTGACTATCTTTTTGGAGCTATAGGTGGAGGTGGATTGATGTCTGGCATTGCCACATATTTCGCTGAATATTCTCCGCAAACGAAATTGATTGGTGTAGAGCCATTAGGTGCAAGTAGTATGTTTCAATCTATCAGTCAAGACAAAGTCATCACTTTACAAAACATTGATAAATTTGTAGATGGTGCTTCTGTAGCACGTGTAGGAGACATTACATTTCATATTTGTAGAAAATATCTTGATCATTATCTTCAAATCGACGAAGGTGCTGTTTGCTCAACCATTCTTGATATGTATTCTAAACAAGCAATCGTTGCTGAACCAGCAGGCGCACTGAGTGTAAGTGCACTAGAGCAATACAAGAGTCAAATCAAAGGCAAAAATGTTGTATGTATCATTAGTGGTGGCAATAATGATATTAATCGGATGAAAGAAATTGAAGAACGCTCATTACTATTTGAAGAAATGAAGCATTACTTTATTTTAAATTTTCCACAACGTCCAGGAGCATTACGACAATTCGTTAATGACGTATTAGGATCACATGATGATATTACTAAATTTGAATATCTAAAGAAATCTTCTCAAAACACAGGTACTGTTATTATCGGGATTCAACTTCAAAATCATGAAGATTTAACAGCACTGCTCAAACGAGTTAGCCAATTTGACCCTAAAAATATTTATATTAATGAAAACAAAATGTTGTATTCACTGCTAATTTAAAATAACTGAGCTGATTAATTTTATAACATGCGAAAATCCGTAGATCTGAAAAGAGCTACGGTTCTTTTATATCATCCATATCCGTCTCACTTAACATAATGATAGTTTGGTATAATTATCTTATTAAATATATAATAACAGTTGAAGTGCATTTAAAGCCTTTAATCACTTTAGAAACTTCTACAACTGTTAAAAGGACTAGGCCGCCAATGTATTATTGCAAAAAGAAAAACACCTTTTAAAGCTGTTTCTGCAACTTTAAAAGGTGTTTTTTCGGCTCATCGCATCCTATACGCTTATGTATTTACCTGGCACCGTCCTACTCTTGCGGAACGTAAGTCCGACTACCATCGGCGCTAAAGAGCTTAACTTCTGTGTTCGGCATGGGAACAGGTGTGACCTCTTTGCCATTGGCACCAGATAAACATTTGAATGCTTATACATTCAAAACTAGATAGTAAGTAACTTCTCACAAGCAAACCTTGTTATGAATTTGATTAAGTCTTCGATCGATTAGTATTCGTCAGCTCCACGTATCGCTACGCTTCCACCTCGAACCTATTTACCTCATCATCTTTGAGGGATCTTATAACCGAAGTTGGGAAATCTCATCTCGAGGGGGGCTTCATGCTTAGATGCTTTCAGCACTTATCCCGTCCATACATAGCTACCCAGCTATGCCGTTGGCACGACAACTGGTACACCAGAGGTATGTCCATCCCGGTCCTCTCGTACTAAGGACAGCTCCTCTCAAATTTCCTACGCCCACGACGGATAGGGACCGAACTGTCTCACGACGTTCTGAACCCAGCTCGCGTACCGCTTTAATGGGCGAACAGCCCAACCCTTGGGACCGACTACAGCCCCAGGATGCGATGAGCCGACATCGAGGTGCCAAACCTCCCCGTCGATGTGAACTCTTGGGGGAGATAAGCCTGTTATCCCCGGGGTAGCTTTTATCCGTTGAGCGATGGCCCTTCCATGCGGAACCACCGGATCACTAAGTCCGTCTTTCGACCCTGCTCGACTTGTAGGTCTCGCAGTCAAGCTCCCTTATGCCTTTACACTCTATGAATGATTTCCAACCATTCTGAGGGAACCTTTGAGCGCCTCCGTTACACTTTAGGAGGCGACCGCCCCAGTCAAACTGCCCGCCTGACACTGTCTTCCAGCACGATAAGTGCTGCGAGTTAGAAATCCAATACAATTAGGGTAGTATCCCACCAATGCCTCCACGTAAGCTAGCGCTCACGCTTCAATGGCTCCTACCTATCCTGTACAAACTGTACCGAATTTCAATATCAGGCTACAGTAAAGCTCCACGGGGTCTTTCCGTCCTGTCGCGGGTAACCGGCATCTTCACCGGTACTATGATTTCACCGAGTCTCTCGTTGAGACAGTGCCCAAATCGTTACGCCTTTCGTGCGGGTCGGAACTTACCCGACAAGGAATTTCGCTACCTTAGGACCGTTATAGTTACGGCCGCCGTTTACTGGGGCTTCGATTCGTAGCTTCGCTGAAGCTAACCACTCCTCTTAACCTTCCAGCACCGGGCAGGCGTCAGCCCCTATACGTCACCTTACGGTTTAGCAGAGACCTGTGTTTTTGATAAACAGTCGCTTGGGCCTATTCACTGCGGCTCTTCAGAGCGTGAACCCTAAAGAGCACCCCTTCTCCCGAAGTTACGGGGTCATTTTGCCGAGTTCCTTAACGAGAGTTCGCTCGCTCACCTTAGAATTCTCATCTTGACTACCTGTGTCGGTTTGCGGTACGGGCACCAACTTTCTAGCTAGAGGCTTTTCTCGGCAGTGTGAAATCAACGACTCGAGGAAACAATTTCCTCTCCCCATCACAGCTTGACCTTTTGAGTGCCGGATTTGCCTAACACTCAGTCTCACTGCTTGGACGTGCACTCCAACAGCACGCTTCGCCTATCCTACTGCGTCCCCCCATCGCTTAAAACGATTGTTGGTGGTACAGGAATATCAACCTGTTATCCATCGCCTACGCCTGTCGGCCTCAGCTTAGGACCCGACTAACCCAGAGCGGACGAGCCTTCCTCTGGAAACCTTAGTCAATCGGTGGACGGGATTCTCACCCGTCTTTCGCTACTCACACCGGCATTCTCACTTCTAAGCGCTCCACATGTCCTTGCGATCATGCTTCAACGCCCTTAGAACGCTCTCCTACCATTGTCCAAAGGACAATCCACAGCTTCGGTAATATGTTTAGCCCCGGTACATTTTCGGCGCAGTGTCACTCGACTAGTGAGCTATTACGCACTCTTTAAATGATGGCTGCTTCTAAGCCAACATCCTAGTTGTCTGGGCAACGCCACATCCTTTTCCACTTAACATATATTTTGGGACCTTAGCTGGTGGTCTGGGCTGTTTCCCTTTCGAACATGGACCTTATCACCCACGTTCTGACTCCCAAGTTAAATTATTTGGCATTCGGAGTTTGTCTGAATTCGGTAACCCGAGAGGGGCCCCTCGTCCAAACAGTGCTCTACCTCCAATAATCATCACTTGAGGCTAGCCCTAAAGCTATTTCGGAGAGAACCAGCTATCTCCAAGTTCGATTGGAATTTCTCCGCTACCCTCAGTTCATCCGCTCACTTTTCAACGTAAGTCGGTTCGGTCCTCCATTCAGTGTTACCTGAACTTCAACCTGACCAAGGGTAGATCACCTGGTTTCGGGTCTACGACCAAATACTCATTCGCCCTATTCAGACTCGCTTTCGCTACGGCTCCACATTTCCTGCTTAACCTTGCATCAGATCGTAACTCGCCGGTTCATTCTACAAAAGGCACGCCATCACCCCTTAACGGGCTCTGACTACTTGTAAGCACACGGTTTCAAGTTCTCTTTCACTCCCCTTCCGGGGTACTTTTCACCTTTCCCTCACGGTACTGGTTCACTATCGGTCACTAGAGAGTATTTAGCCTTAGGAGATGGTCCTCCCAGATTCCGACGGAATTTCACGTGCTCCGTCGTACTCAGGATCCACTCAAGAGAGAATCAGTTTTCGACTACAGGAT
The DNA here is from genome assembly GCF_003012915.1 of Staphylococcus felis. Classification (NCBI taxonomy): domain Bacteria; kingdom Bacillati; phylum Bacillota; class Bacilli; order Caryophanales; family Staphylococcaceae; genus Staphylococcus; species Staphylococcus felis. The sequence continues at coordinate 2,477,065 of NZ_CP027770.1, forward strand.
TATTACCTTCTCTGATTAACCTTTCCAGGTTATTCGTCTAACTCATTCTTTTGTAACTCCATAAGAGTGTCCTACAACCCCAACAAGCAAGCTTGTTGGTTTGGGCTCTTCCCGTTTCGCTCGCCGCTACTCAGGGAATCGATTTTTCTTTCTCTTCCTCCGGGTACTAAGATGTTTCAGTTCTCCGGGTCTACCTTCTCACATGCTATGTATTCACATGCGGATAACACGACATAACTCGTGCTGGGTTCCCCCATTCGGAAATCTCTGGATCAAAGCTTACTTACAGCTCCCCAAAGCATATCGTCGTTAGTAACGTCCTTCATCGGCTTCTAGTGCCAAGGCATCCACCGTGCGCCCTTAATAACTTAATCTAGACGTGCTAATAAGCGCTCGCATTCTATCTCATTTCTTTCTTCGCTTGCTCATTTACAAAACGTAATCTTCGCTGCACTCATCAAGAAATTCTCTGACTGACAAACGCTTTCATCACGTCAATGACGCAATCACATTTGTCTTGTCAATGCTTTCACACTTATCATCACCAGTTATTAATTATGTGAGTCGTCTGTTGACGACTAGCGATAATTGTTTGTTTCAAGCTTTTCGCTTGTTACTCGGTTTTGCTTGGTAAAATCTATTACTTACTTATCTAGTTTTCAATGTACAATGTTGAATCCTCAATGAATGAGCATTCAAAACTGAATACAATATGTCACGTTAATCCGTCTATCACCTATGGTGATATTCCGTATATTATCCTTAGAAAGGAGGTGATCCAGCCGCACCTTCCGATACGGCTACCTTGTTACGACTTCACCCCAATCATTTGTCCCACCTTCGACGGCTAGCTCCAAATGGTTACTCCACCGGCTTCGGGTGTTACAAACTCTCGTGGTGTGACGGGCGGTGTGTACAAGACCCGGGAACGTATTCACCGTAGCATGCTGATCTACGATTACTAGCGATTCCAGCTTCATGTAGTCGAGTTGCAGACTACAATCCGAACTGAGAACAACTTTATGGGATTGGCTTGACCTCACGGTTTCGCTGCCCTTTGTATTGTCCATTGTAGCACGTGTGTAGCCCAAATCATAAGGGGCATGATGATTTGACGTCATCCCCACCTTCCTCCGGTTTGTCACCGGCAGTCAGCCTAGAGTGCCCAACTTAATGATGGCAACTAAGCTTAAGGGTTGCGCTCGTTGCGGGACTTAACCCAACATCTCACGACACGAGCTGACGACAACCATGCACCACCTGTCACTTTGTCCTCCGAAGAGGAAAACTCTATCTCTAGAGCGGTCAAAGGATGTCAAGATTTGGTAAGGTTCTTCGCGTTGCTTCGAATTAAACCACATGCTCCACCGCTTGTGCGGGTCCCCGTCAATTCCTTTGAGTTTCAGTCTTGCGACCGTACTCCCCAGGCGGAGTGCTTAATGCGTTAGCTGCAGCACTAAGGGGCGGAAACCCCCTAACACTTAGCACTCATCGTTTACGGCGTGGACTACCAGGGTATCTAATCCTGTTTGATCCCCACGCTTTCGCACATCAGCGTCAGTTGCAGACCAGAAAGCCGCCTTCGCCACTGGTGTTCCTCCATATCTCTGCGCATTTCACCGCTACACATGGAATTCCACTTTCCTCTTCTGCACTCAAGTTTTCCAGTTTCCAATGACCCTCCACGGTTGAGCCGTGGGCTTTCACATCAGACTTAAAAAACCGCCTACGCGCGCTTTACGCCCAATAATTCCGGATAACGCTTGCCACCTACGTATTACCGCGGCTGCTGGCACGTAGTTAGCCGTGGCTTTCTGGTTAGGTACCGTCAAGATGTGCACAGTTACTTACACATTTGTTCTTCCCTAACAACAGAGCTTTACGATCCGAAGACCTTCATCACTCACGCGGCGTTGCTCCGTCAGACTTTCGTCCATTGCGGAAGATTCCCTACTGCTGCCTCCCGTAGGAGTCTGGACCGTGTCTCAGTTCCAGTGTGGCCGATCACCCTCTCAGGTCGGCTACGCATCGTCGCCTTGGTGAGCCGTTACCTCACCAACTAGCTAATGCGGCGCGGGTCCATCTATAAGTGACAGCAAAACCGTCTTTCACTGTTGAACCATGCGGTTCAACATATTATCCGGCATTAGCCCCGGTTTCCCGGAGTTATTCCAGTCTTATAGGTAGGTTACCCACGTGTTACTCACCCGTCCGCCGCTAACGTCAAAGGAGCAAGCTCCTCTTCAGTTCGCTCGACTTGCATGTATTAGGCACGCCGCCAGCGTTCATCCTGAGCCAGGATCAAACTCTCCATATTAGAGTAAGCTTGATATAGCTCTTTGATTGTTTAAGTCAATCA